>CAVREH010000039.1:0-16813 GCA_963720065.1 uncultured Actinomycetes bacterium | reverse complement strand
TCACATTGTCTCGGTTTTCTCGGCGTCGACGAGCACCACGACCTCGCCACGCTCCGTGAACTTGACCGCGTTCGAGAGGAGGTTCAGGGACACCTGCCGTAAACGTGCCTCGTCGCCGACGACTCCGGCGGGCGCGGCCTCGTCGATCAGGCAGCCGAGCTCGAGCTCCTTCTCCCACGCGCGCGGTGCGACGATGTCCAACGCACCCTCGAGTGCAGTCGCGGAGGCTGAACGGCTGGTGCTCGAGGTCGAGCTTGCCGGCCTCGATCTTCGAGTAGTCGAGAATGTCGTCGATCACGTGCAGCAGCGCGTCGCCGCTCGCGCCAACGACCTCTGCGAACTCCCGCTGCTCGGCAGTCAACTCGGTGCTGAGCAGGAGGTCCGTCATGCCGATCACGGCGTTCATCGGCGTCCTGATCTCGTGGCTCTTGATGGTGGCGAGGAAGGCACTCTTCGCCTGGGTCGCAGCCTCGGCCTCCTGGCGGGCGCGCTGGAGCTCGGTCACGTCGTGAGAGCACGCCGAGGAAACCGGCGTGGGTGCCGTCCACCGTGAGCGGGACGAGCATCAGCTCGACGTCGACGAGCGTTCCGTCCTTGCGACGGCGCCGGCCGATCCGCTGCGCATCGACCACCCTTCATCGCCTCCCGGGTGATCTCCCGGCCCTCGCCGCTGCCGGTGTCGCCGAAGACGAGCTCGTCCGACTCGGCCGGCCAAGCGCCTCCTCCGCCGAGTAGCCGAACAGTCTCCGCCGCCGCGGGGTTCCAGTCGGTCACCCGCTCGGCGGCGTCCATCACGACCACCGCGGCAGGACTGATGGACACGAGCGACTCGAGGTAGCCGCGCTGGCGCTCCACCTCCGAGAAGAGGCGTGCGTTCTGGATTGCGACGCCTACGTTGGCCGCGATTGTCGCGAGGAGGCGAGCATCGGCTTCTCCGAAGCGGCCTTCCTCGTGGCCCGCTCCAGGCTCGAACGCTGATCGCGCCGATCGCCTCGCTGCCGACGAGGATCGGCACTCCGAGGTAGGAGCGGGAAGGCGTGCCGAGGCTCAGCCTGGCCTTCGTAATGCTCCTCGCGGTTGAGGAGGAGCGGCTCCCGCGAGTGGATGATCTGTGACGTGAGCCCCGTCCCGTACTCGATCGGCGGCTCGGTTCCTCGTCCGCCGCCCTCGTAGTAGTAGGCGAACTCGATCCGGCCGGCGGCCTCGTCGTGCAGGGCGACGTAGGCGATGTCGCCTTCGAATGTCTCCCGCACCTGCTCCCCGACCAGCTCGATGAGGGCGTCGAGCTCGAGTTGCGACGAGAGCGCCTGGCCGACGCTGTTCACTGTCGCGAGCTCGGAGACGCGCTGGCGCGTCTCCGACACGAGCCGCGCGTTCTCGAGTGCGACGCTGACGCTTCCGGCCACCGTCGTCAGCAGCTGTTGATCGGCCTCGCCGAAGGCGTGCTCACGATCGATGTTCTGCAGCGAGATCACACCCGCAGGCCTTGTTGCCGGCGACGAGCGGGACGAACAGGACGGACTTCGGCCTCTCACCGGCCACCACGTGGCTGCCATAGCGTTCGGACTCGGCGTCGAGGTTCTCGGCGATCAGCAGCGGCTCGCGCGTCTCGAGCACGTGCTTCGCAAAGCCGGCCAACGGCCCGTGGCTCCGCCTGCAGCCGGTCGCCCCGTTCGATCAGGTACGGGTAGTGCACCAGCCCCGTCGCCTCGTCGAGCGTCGCGATCGAGACGACCTGCGCATCGAACACGTCGCGGATCCGGTCTCCGACGGCGGCGTAGATCGCCTGCGGATCGAGCTCGCCCGCGATCGCCTCCTGGACGCCGTTGATCAGCGCCAGCTCGGCATTGCGCTGCCGCGTCTCGTGCACCAGCCGCGCGTTCTCGAGCGCCACGCTGAGGGCTTCCCGCCAGCGTCTCGAGCAGCTGCTGGTCGGACTCGCTGAAGGCGTGCTCCCGATCGATGTTCTCCAGTGCGATCACGCCCGTCGCCCTGCCGCCGGTGACGAGCGGGACGAAGAGGAGGACTTCGTGTCCTCGGTGCCGCTAAGGGTCGGGCTCCCGTAACGCTCGGCCTCGGCATCCATGTTCTCGACGATGAGCGACTCTCTCGTCTGCAGGACGTGGTTCGAGAAGCCGACGTCGCCGAGTGGCAGCGGTTCGCCTGCAGCCGCTCACCGCGCTCGATGATGTACGGGAAGTGAATGAGCCCCGTCGCCTCGTCGACCGTTCGGATCGAGACGACCTGCGCGTCGAAGATCTCCCGGATCCGGTCGCCGACGGCGTCGTAGATCGCCTGCGGATCGAGCTCGCCCGCGATCGCGTCCTGCACGCCGTTGATCAGCGCCAGCTCGGCATTCCGCTGCCGCGTCTCGTGCACCAGCCGCGCGTTGTCGAGCGCGACGCTGAGGCTTCCCGATAGCTCTCGAGCAGCTGCCGGTCCGAGTCGGTGAAGGCGCCCTCACGGTCGACGTTCTGGAGGGAAATCGTGCCGACCGCCCTGCCGCGGTGACGAGCGGGACGAACAGGACCGACTTCACCTGCTCCCCCTCCATCACGACGCTGCCGTAGCGCTTGGCCTCGGCTTCGACGTTCTCCGTGACCAGCACCGACTCGCGTGTCTCCAGCACGTGCTTCGAGAAGCCGAGCGGCGACCCCGGCTCTGCCTGCAGCCGCTCGCCGCGCTCGAGTACGTAGGGGTATTGAAGGAGCCCGGCCTTGTCGTCGAGCGTCGCGATGGAGACGACCTGAGCGTCGAAGACATCGCGGATCTGTTCTCCGACGATGTCGTAGATCGCCTGCGGGTCGAGCTCGCCGGCGATCGCCTCCTGCACGCTGTTGATCAGCGCCAGCTCGGCGTTTCGCTGCCGCGTCTCGTGCACGAGCCGCGCGTTCTCGAGCGCCACGCTGAGGCTACCCGCGAGCGTCGTCAGCAGGCGGACGTCGTTCTCGGAGAACGCGTTCGTCCGGTCGAGGTTCTGGAGGGAGATCCGGCCGCGAATCTCGTCGCCGGAGATCATCGGGGCGAACAGCACCGACAGCGCGGGCTCACCCTGCACGACGGGAGAGACATAACCCTGCTCCCGGTCTCGTGCGGGGACGTCGTTGACGAGGACCGGAGCCTTCGTCTCGATCATCTGTTGGACGGACGGTGAGTGCCCGATCGGCGTCGGCTCGTCGGGGAAGCGGACGCCCCTCTCGATCGCGTACGGGTAGCGGATCACCCCGGCCGCGAAGTCGAACATGCCGATGTCGACGACCTGGGCGTCGAAGATCTCCTGGATCTTGTCGCCGACGACGTCGTAGATCGCCTGCATCTCGAGCTCGCCCGCGAGCGCCTCCTGCACGCTGTTGATCAGCGCCAGCTCGGCGTTCCGCTGCCGCGTCTCGTGCACCAGCCGCGCGTTCTCGAGCGCCACGTCAGGCTGCCGGCCAGCGTCTCCAGAAGCTGCTGGTCAGAGTCTGAGAAGGCATGTGGCCGGTCGACGTTCTGTAGTGAGATCACGCCGCTCGGCTTCCCGCCGCTGATGAGCGGCACGAAGATCCCCGACTTCGAAGGCTCGCCGACGCCGAGCACGGGCGGGTTGCCGTAGTGCTCAGCAGCTCCGGCGTGATCTCCTCGATCACCAGCGGCAGCCCGCGCCTCCATCACATGCTTGCGGAAGCCGATCAGTAGCTCGGGCGCCTCGTCCAGCCGCTGTCCGCGCTCGATCGTGTACGGGAAGTGGAGTAGCTCGGACGCCTCGTCGTAGATCGCGATGTCGACGACCTGCGCGTCGAAGACCTCCTGGATCTCGTCGCCGACGGCCTCATAAATGGCCTGGAGCTCGAGCTCCCCGGCCAGGGCATCCTGGACGCTGTTGATCAGCCCCCAGCTCCGCGTTTCGCTGCCGCGTCTCGTGCACGAGCCGCGCGTTCTCGAGCGCGACGCTGAGACTGGCCGCGAGCGTCTCCAGGAGCTGCTGGTCGGAGTCGCTGAAGGAGTATTCCCGCTCGATGCTCTGCAGCGAGATCACCCCGGTCGCTTTGCCGCCGGCGACCAGCGGCACGAAGAGCACCGACTTCGGCATCTCGCCGGACAGCACCGGGTTGCCGTACTTCTCGGCCACTTCGGCGAGCTTCGCGTCGAGCCGCAGCGGCTCACGGGTCCCCACTACGTGCTTGCGGAAGCCGATGAGCTCGATCGGCTCGTCCGTGGATCGCTCGCCGCGCTCGATCGCGTACGGGAAGTGGATCAGCCCGGACGCCTCGTCGTACATGCCGATGTCGACGACCTCTGCATCGAAGACGTCCCGGATCCTGTCGCCGACCGCGTCGTAGATCGCCTGCATCTCGAGCTCTCCGGCCAGCGCCTCCTGCACGCTGTTGATCAGCGCCAGCTCGGCGTTCCGCTGCCGCGTCTCGTGCACCAACCGCGCGTTCTCGAGCGCCACGCTCAGGCTGCCGGCCAGCGTCGTCAACAGGCGCAGATCCGCGTCGTCGAACGCATGCTCGCGGTCGTAATTCTCGAGCGAGATGACACCGATCGCACGGGCACCCGTGACCAGCGGAACGAACAAACAGGACTTCGGCAGCTCGCCGGCCACCAGAAAGCTGCCCCGGCGTTCGGCCTCGGCGGCAAGATCCTCATTGATCATCAGCGGCTCGCGTCGCTCGAGCACGTGCCTCGTGAAGCCGCTGCTCAAGAGCGTCGGGTCCGCGGGCAGCCGTGCACCGCGCTCGACCAGGAACGGGAAGGTCGCGAGCCCCGTCGCCTCGTCCATGATCGTGATGCAGGTGCCCTGCGCGTCGAAGATCTCCTGGATCTTGTCGCCCACGACGTCGTAGATCGCCTGCATCTCCAGCTCACCCGCGAGTGCCGACTGCACGCTGTTGATCAGCGCGAGCTCTGCATTACGTTGCCGCGTCTCCTCGATGGCGCGAGCCCGGGAGAGTGCGGAGCCGACGTGTTGGCCGACGAAGGCGAGCAGTTCCTTGTCCTGCTGGGTGTATTGGTGCTCGGACGTGTACGACTGTACGGCGACAACGCCGATTGTCCGACCTTCGACCTTGAGCGGGACGCCCACCCAGCTCGACTCCTCGACGGTCACGCCGACGAGCTCGATCTCGCCCTGGTCGACGAGTTCCATCATCGACCCGTACGTGAGCAGCTGCGGCTCGCCGGTGCGAAGCACGTAAGCCGTTACGCCGCGCGCTTCGCCTTGACCGAACTCGAACCACTGGTGCGGATCAGGGACGGCAGGGTCGTTCCCGTCGACGTAGTAGGGCCAGTTGATGAGCTGTCGCTGCTCGTCGTAGAGCGCGATGTAGAAGTTGCCGGCAAACATGAGCTCGCCGACGACCTCGTGGACCGCCCGGTAGAACTCCCGGCACGTCCTGGGCCGCGCTCGCCAGTTCGGCGACGCGGTACAGGCCGTCCTGCACCTTGGCAGCACGCGCGTCGTTCGGCCCAGGCCCCCCACGCCGTCGAGTATCCCGCGTTACGAGCGACTCGTCTAGGTTCCTGGTCGGATGGCTGACGCGCGCGGCCCCAACGTCCCGTTCCCGCCGATGGAGGCCGAGCTCGTTTCCGAGCTGCCGGCCGGCGGCGGCTGGCGGTACGAGCCGAAGTGGGACGGCTTCCGCGGCGTGCTCGACAACGACGGCGGCGAGCTGGCCCTCTGGTCGCGCAACGGCCGGCCGCTGCTCCGCTACTTCCCCGAGCTGAGGCCGCTCGGTGAGCTGATGCCGCCGCACTCGGCGCTCGACGGCGAGATCGTGATCGTGCGGGACGGCGCGCTCGACTTCGACGCAATGCAGATGCGGCTCCACCCGGCCGAGAGCCGCGTCCGCAGGCTCGCGGGGGAGATCCCGGCCACCTTCGTCGCCTTCGACCTGCTGCTCTGGAAGGGCAAACCCGTGCACGAGCGGCCGATCGAGAAACGGCGCGCCGAGCTGGAGAAGATCGGCGAGGGCTTCGAGCTGTCGCCGGTCTCCGACGACGTCGAGCAGGGAACCGAGTGGCTGCAGACGCTGCAGGCTGCGGGTTTCGACGGCGTCGTCGCGAAGAAGCTCGGGCTGCCGTACCTCCCCGGCTCGCGCGACGGGGTCGTCAAGGTCAAGCCGCACAAGACGGCCGACTGCGTCGTGGCCGGGATCCGCTGGAAGAAGGGCGGCCGGGAGACGATCGCCACGCTTCTGCTCGGGCTCTACACCGACGACGGTGAGCTCAACTACGTCGGCTCGGCCGCGGTCGGCGCCAAGAACCAGGCCGAGATCGCGGCCAAGGTGCTGCCGCTCGTCGACAAGAAGAGCGACCGGCGCTTCAGCGAGCCGAACCGGTGGGGCAGCGGGGAGCTCGAAGAGACGCCGCTGAAGCCCGAGCTCGTCGTCGAGGTGCGCTTCGACAAGCTCGAGAAGCACCGCTTCCGGCACGGGACGCGCCTGCTCCGCTTCCGGCCGGACAAGGACGCGAAGGACTGCACCTGGCGCGAGGTACGGCCGCCGCGGAGGCGCGACGATCTCGCAGTGGACGATCTGCTCCGCTAGAGGGCGTCACACTCACGGCACGGTGGCAGCCACCGTTACGGAACCGTCACGACTTCTTCGCGCGCGACGGCTGGACGCGCTTTGGCTCGCCCGGCATCTTCGGGAAGTTGGGCGGATACGGCGCCTCGCCGGCTCCCTCCGCTTCTTCGCGCTCGACCCACTCGAGCAGCTTGCGCAGGTCGCAGACGGCGTCGTCGATGCCCGCCTGGACGTCGCCGAGCTCGGCGTAGCGGCGAGGCATCGTCGCCAGCGTGAAGTCCTCGGTCTCGAGGTCGTCGAGCTCCTGCCAGCGGAACGGCGCAGAGACGGTCGCGTCGGGGCGGGCGCGGACGGAATACGCCGAGGCGATCGTCCGGTCGCGGGCGTTCTGGTTGTAGTCGATGAAGACGCGCTCGCCGCGCTCCTCCTTCCACCACGCGGTCGTCACGAGCTTCGGCGCGCGCCGCTCGACCTCGCGGGCGAAGGCGAGCGCGCAGCGGCGCACGTCGCGGAAGCCCCAGTTCGGCTCGATGCGGCACGCGACGTGGATCCCGCGGTTGCCCGATGTCTTCGGCCAGCCGACGAAGCCGAGCTCGTCGAGTGTCTCCTTGACGATCGCCGCGACCTGCCTAGCCTCTGCGAATCCCGTGCCCGGCTGGGGGTCGACGTCGATGCGGAGCTCGTCGGGGTGCTCGACGTCGCTGCGCCGCGACGGCCAGGGGTGGAAGTCGATCGTGGCGAGGTTGGCGGCCCACGCGACCTGCGCGAGCTCGGTGACGCAGAGCTCGTCGGCGGTGCGGCCGGAGGGGAACGTGACCGTCGCCGTCTCGATCCACTCGGGCCGGTGCTTCGGCACGCGCTTCTGGTAGATCGCCTCGCCCTCGGCTCCGTCCGGGTGCCGCTTCAGCTGCGTCGGCCGTTCGTAGAGGGCGCGCACGATGCCCTCGCCGACCGAGAGGTAGTAGCGGACGAGGTCGAGCTTCGTCTCGCCGCGCGCGCGGAAGAAGACCTTGTCGGGATTCGTCACCTTCACGGTGCGCGACTCGACCTCGAGCTCGACGAATGGAGATTCGGGCATTGCCGGGAGTATCGTGGACGCATGCTGGAGGACACGCGCCCGCTCCGCCTCTCGCTTGAGCCGCTGGACAACTACGTCGTCGTCCAGCCGACGGACGAGGAGGCCGAGACGCGGGCGGGGCTGATCCTCCCCGCGAGCGCCGAGGCCCAGTGCCGCAGCGGCATCGTCACGGCCGTCGGCTCCGACGTGGAAGGCGTCGTCCCCGGCGACAAGGTGCTCTTCCCGAGCGGCGCCGGCTACGACATCCGGCTCGGCGGCACCGAGCAGAAAGTGCTGCGCCGAGTCGAGCTGCTCGCCCGCATCCACGATTAAAACGGACATGTCCGGTAGCAGCTACCGGACATGTCCGCAACGGAGAGGGCGGGATTTGAACCCGCGACGCACCTTTCAGCACGTACGCGATTTCCAGTCGCGCTCCTTAGACCGCTCGGACACCTCTCCCGAGCGCGCCCAGCGTATCGGCCCTCGCTATGCCGGGATCGAGGATCCTGTCCTAAAGGAAACGGCACGATAGGGCCATGGCCAGATCGATCCTCGTCACCGGCGCGGCCGGATTCATCGGCTCGAACTTCGTGCGCTGGTGGCTCGAGCGCCATCCGGACGATCACGTCGTGGCGCTCGACAAGCTGACCTACGCCGGCGACCCCCGCAACCTCGACGGGCTCGGCGTGCGGCTCGCGGTCTGCGACATCTGCGACCTCGATCCGACGCAGCGGATCCTCGCGGAGGAGAGCATCGACACGGTCGTCAACTTCGCCGCCGAGTCGCACAACAGCCTCGCCGTCGTCGACCCGGGCCGCTTCTTCCGCACCAACGTCCTCGGCACGCAGGCGCTGCTCGAAGCGTCGCGCCGGCACGGGGTCGCGCGCTTCCACCACGTCTCGACGTGCGAGGTCTACGGCGACCTGCCGCTCGACTCGGGGGACGCGTTCACGGAGGAGTCGCCGTACCGGCCGCGGACGCCGTACAACGCCTCGAAGGCCGCGGCCGACCACGCGGTGCGGGCCTACTCCGAGACGTTCGGCCTGCCGGTGACGATCACGAACTGCTCGAACAACTACGGGCCGCGGCAGTTTCCCGAGAAGGTGATCCCGCTCTTCGTCACGAACGCGCTCGACGACCTGGAGCTGCCGCTGTACGCCTCGACGCAGAACCGGCGCGAGTGGCTGCACGTCGACGACCACTGCCGCGCGATCGAGCTCGTGCTCGAGCAGGGGCGCGAGGGCGAGACGTACAACGTCGGCTCGGCCGTCGAGCGCTCGATCGAGGAGATCGCCGACCTCGTGCTCGGTCTGACGGGGAAGCCGGAGTCGCTGAAGACGATCGTCCCCGACCGGCCCGGGCACGACCGCCGCTACCTGCTCCACTCCGCGAAGCTCCGGCAGGAGCTCGGGTGGGAGCCGGCGATCTCGTTCGAGGACGGCCTGCGCGCGACGGCCGAGTGGTACGCCGCCAACCGCGACTGGTGGGCGCCGCTCAGGGAGCGGGCACCCGTGCGCGAGACCCAGTGGAGCTGACCCAGTGGAGCTGAGCCGCGGCGTCCTCGTCACGGGCGCCGACGGGCAGCTCGGGGCGGCGCTGTGCGAGGAATTCGTGGCGGAGACGCGCGTCGTCGCGCTGACCCGGGCCGAGTGGGACGTGACGTTGCCGCCTCCAGCCGGCCTCCCGGAGGTCGACCTCGTCCTGCATGCGGCGGCCTGGACGGACGTCGACGGAGCGGAGTCGTCTCCGCAGGACGCGGCGGCGGTGAACGTCGGCGGGACGCAGCACGTGGTCGAGCTCGGCGCGCCGGTCGTGCTCTTCTCGACGGACTACGTCTTCGACGGCCGCAAGCGCGAGCCCTACGTCGAGTCCGACGCGCCGAGCCCGCTGTCGGTCTACGGCCGCACGAAGCTGCAGGCCGAGGCCGCGGCCGGCGAAGACGCCTGGATCGTGCGCACCTCCTGGCTCCACGGCTGGACGGGCACGAACTTCGTCCGGACGATGCTCCGGCTCGGCGGGGAGCGCGACGAGGTGGCGGTCGTGGACGACCAGCGCGGCTCGCCGACCTACGCCGGCCACCTCGCCGCCGCCGTGCGGGAGCTGGTCGATCTCCCGCGCGGGCTCTGGCACCTCTCGGGCGGCGGCGACTGCACGTGGGCCGAGCTCGCGGAGGCGATCTTCGAGGACGCGGGCCTCGAGTGCCGCGTCCGGCGGATCACGACCGCCGAGCTCGACCGGCCTGCGCCCCGGCCCGCGTATTCGGTGCTGCGCAGCGGGCGTCCGGACGCGCCGGCGCTACCGCACTGGCGCGACGGACTGCGCGCGTGCCTCGAGCAGCTTTCGAGCTAAGAACTCGTTTCGGAATGACCACGAGCTGACCGGGTGCGATGGTCGGCGCGACCGGGCAGCCCGTGCTTCATTTCGATGCGAGCTCTAACCACAGGTCGGCAGGTCGTCGAGGTCGAGATCGGCGCTCTCGCCGGGCTTCAGGCGGATGCCTTCCCCGTGGAGCTCGAGCTCGACCTCGACGCCTGTCGACGGGCTGACGGCAAAGAGCCGGAGTCCCTCCTGGATGGCGTGCCGGGTCTCCTCGAGCGTCCAGAGACTCTCGTTCTGGGCACCGTCCCCGTTTGTCGAGTAGCGGACCGCACGGACGTGCCCGTCGGCTCGACGGACGACGCAGACGATCCGGTACTCGGCGATCCTTGCCTCCCCAGCAGGTTCCGACTCGCCACGAGTTTACTGCTCTCGAGACCGCCAGAACAATAGGTAGCAACGTCCGACGCGTGAACTACAACACGCGTCACCCGGCCGGGCTGTTCTGCAATCGAATCGAAAGGACAGTCCGCGTGAAAGCGAGGATCGTTTTGTTGGCCGTCGTCTTAGGTTCAGTGCTGCTTGCGCTCGCCGCTGCCGACGGCGTCTGGCCAGGAGTCGGCTAGGCTGCCTCAGCCGTGGCGGCGGCGTGAACCGACGCCGCCGCCACCCACCCATCGGAGGCTCGTTTTTTCCCGGATATGCCTGTAGTCTGAGCCGACGATGCCGCGTCGGCCATCCAACCATGTCGACGATCCCATCGCTGTCGGTCATCGCCTGCGGCAGGCGCGCGAAGCCGCAGGACTGACTCAGCGCGAACTGTCTTTCGAAGGCTGTACTGCTGCCTACGTCTCGCGTATCGAAGCCGGCGCGCGGGTCCCCTCCCTCCAGATCCTCCATGAGTTTGCGAGGCGGCTAGGAGTCAAGTCCCGAGTACCTCGCCACCGGCCTCTGGCCGGCGAGGGCGTGAGCTCGGAATTGCTGGAAGCCGAGATCGCTCTACGGCTGGGCGACGAAGACCGCGCCGCGGGACTCTACGAGGCAGCGCGCGCAGATGCACACTCGTCCGACCGCACTTGCCCGGCGCGTCTGGGGCTCGGCCGGCTGGCGCTCCGCCGCGACGACATTTCCGAAGGATGACCTGTTGGAGCAGGCCCTGGGTTCCCGCGAGCTCGGCTCGGGCGACGCGTCCGCCGCGGCAAACGCTCTTGGTCGTGGCTACATGTTCAGAACCGCTACGACGAAGCATTCGCCATCTTCGACCGCTTCCTCGATGAGGCGCGGAACAGGGGAGACCGTTTCGAAGAGGTTCGCTTCTCGGTCTTCTTGCCAACGCCTACATCGACCACGGAGACCACGGCCGCGCCCACGCAGTGCTCGGCCAGGTCCTCAACGTCGGCCCGCAAGACCACCGACCCGATGTTCCGCGCAAGCCTCTACTGGTCGCAGTCGCGCGTCCATCTCGCCCGGAGCGAGCCGGATCGCGCCGCGGAGTACGCGCAGCTCGCGATCGCCACGCTGAAGGCGAGCGAGCAGACGCTCGCAGCCGCAGGCGCCCTACTGCTCCTTGCCTTCATCGAGAACGACCGCGGTAACCCGAGAGCCGCCCTCGAGCTCGTCGAGGAAGGCGAGCCGATCCTCGTGGCCGCCGGCGAGACGTCGGACGCCGCGATGTTCACGGTCGAACGGGCGCGCGCCTTTCGGCTCTGGGTGAAGGAATGAAGCAGCGGAGCTTCTGCTTGGCATCCTGCCTCGCCTCAACGCCGCTGCACCGAAGGATGCTGCCCGCGCGTATTCCGCGGTCGCGGACATCTTCCGGAAGCAAGGAGACACCGCCCGCGCTCTCGAGCTCTACGAGCTTGCCGTCGAGCAGGCGCCGGTCGCGGACCGGCATGTCGTCGCGGCTCTCACGGCCATGGCCGAGATCCACGAGGAGCAGGGCAACGGCGACTTGGCCCTCGAGCTCCTCAAGCGGGCGCTCGCGGCGCGCAGCGCCACTCCGGCCTAGGCGTCGCCGCCTTCGCGCTCGGCCGTCTGCCCTGAAGCGAGCTTGGCACTCATCTTGATCGCCTTGACGGCGCCGGTCGCGCCTGCCTCGAGGGCGAACCCGACCACGAGGAAGACGACGCCGAGCGGGAAGAGGACACTGGAGCCGAGCAGAGAGGATCCCGATCCGCCCGATCACATAGGCGGGCGAGCAGATGAGCGCGCCGAGGGCGCCGCCGATGGCCGCGGCGGCCATCTTGTCCCGTCGGGAGCCGACCGGCTTGATCCCGACTAGCCGGGCCGGGACGGTGACGTAGGTGAGCATCATCACACCGATCACGATCCCGAGCGACAGGCCGAACCACGGGTGGCCGAAATGTGGGACGACGATCACCGAGAGGCCGAGCGCAACTCCGACGACGAGCCCGACCCCGAGCACCACCCTCAGGTGGCGCCGGGCGAGCGCGAACGCGGGCCGGATCGTGGGCCGGCCGGGTTGCGAGATCGCGAAGGCGAAGACGGCGTTGAGGTAGAAGCAGGCGGCCGTCACCAGGGTGATCGCCAGCACGAGCAGGACCTCGACGCCGCCGTGCCAGGCCTGGAACTCCTTGCCCTTGAACGTATGTTCCTTCAGGTCGAGGAGCGCGAGCCAGATCCACATCGCCGGCAGCACTTGGATCAGCGTCAACCGCCAGTTGAAGAACAGCGTCCTCAGCCCCTGGAAGAGCATCACGAACGCGCCGACCGCGAAGACGAGCGGAGCGAAAATCCGCCGCGAGCGGCTCAGCGCGAGGACCGCTTCCTCGACTGCGGCCTCGTCGTTCTCGCGGATCGCCTCGATCAGCGCCCGCCGCTGCCTCGCGGCCATCTGGCGGCGCGACTCGGAGTGCTCGCCGGCGCTCACTCGCTCGGCGCGCGGCGCTTCTCGGCTGCGCGCCACTCGAGCCAAACGGGAGAGAAGACGGCGCAGACGAGCGACAGCGTCACCATCACGAAGAGGTAGCCGATCAGCGTGAGAGCGACTCCGAAGGAGCCGAAGGCCTTCCCGTTCGTGGTCAGCGTCGCCGGGAGAAAGAGCGGCGAGACCGCGGCCGTTCCGCCGAGGACGATCGTCGCCAGCAGCGCGCCGGGCAGCAGGCTGCGCAGGCCGATCCTCCGGTGGAGCAGGAAGTGGGGCGTTCCCAGCCAGAACACCAGCGAGCCGACGATCCAGGCCGGCACGAGCACGGCCCAGCGGCCGGTGTCGCCGAACTCGGACTGCGCGATCACGACCAGCGTCAGCGCGCCGGCGAAGACGAAGAAGAAGATCGCGTAGAGCACCTGATCAGCCGGCCTGGCGACGCTGATGCCCCAGGCGCGCGCGTACACGTCCTGGTAGAGCTGGCCGATGCCGATTCCCCAGAGGAAGAAGGTCACCACCATGGTGAGCGTGGCCGCGAGGGCGTTCGACGAGGCGCTGCCGAAGCTGTTCTGGACGAGGGTCGCCGTGTCGCCGGTCAGGTTCAGGTGGTTGACCAGATGCTGCGCGAAGACGTTCACGTTGCCGCCGACGGCATACACGGCGGCGACGAACACGAGCGCGGCCGGGAGCACCGACAACGACGAGTAGATCGAGATCGCGCAGCCCGAGTTGCGGCTGGCGGCGAAGTACCGACGGAACCACTGCAGCCCGAGCCGGCCGAGCGGCTTGTCGGACCCCTCGCGCAACCAGCCCAGAATGCGCTGGACACGATTGCCGGTGGGTTCGCCTCCAGCCTCTTTGAGCGGCTCGGTTGTCACTTGCCCTCTCCCCCATTATCGACCCCCGGCCATCGACGCGTCTACCTGCACCCCTGGGTCTGCCCGTATTCCGATGCGACATGGGGCTCCGCCTCGGCGGCGGCTTGTCTCATCTCCTTCGGGAAGCCGCACCCCATGCGCTCGCCGTTCTTGGACAGCGCG
The DNA here is from genome assembly GCA_963720065.1 of uncultured Actinomycetes bacterium. GTDB lineage: Bacteria > Actinomycetota > Thermoleophilia > Gaiellales > Gaiellaceae > Palsa-739. Next base: position 3,004 of record CAVREH010000039.1, on the reverse strand, counting down.
AGCCACACGATCTGGCCGACGCGGAACTTGATCTGACCCTGCACGAAGACCTCGTAGCTACGACGAAGCGTCTGCGCTATCGCCCGGATCTCGTCAGGGCTGACCACCGCGCCCTGCGCCGAGGATAGTGGGATCGCCGAGCGGTGGCTCCTCCTCGACCGGCGCCGGGCGCGCCGTCTCGCCGCGCACGAACTGGTAGGCGAGCGCCGCGAGCGCCGCGCCGCAGATCGGCGCGACGATGTAGAGCCAGAGCGCGTGCAGGTTCCCCGAGACGAGCGCCGGGCCGATCGAACGGGCGGGATTCATCGAGGCGCCGCTGATCGGGCCGCCGAACATCGCGTCCAGCAGAACGGTGCCCCCCACCGCGATCGCCGCCGCCTCGCCGACCGCGCGGGTGTCGGTGGCGACGGCCATGATCACGAACATCAGGAAGAAGGTGAGCACCAACTCCCAGAGGAACGACTGGCCCTGCGAGCCGGAGGGCAGCGTCGCGCCGACGTCGGCGATCTTGCCGAGCGAGCCTCGCAGCACCGCCGCGGCCGCGATCGCGCCGATGAGTTGCGCGCCCCAGTAACGGACCGCCCGGCTCCAGGGGAAGTGGCGGCTGAGGGCGAAGGCGAAGGTGACGCTCGGGTTGAAGTGGGCGCCCGAGATGTGGCCGACCGCGTAGATCCCGAACATGATCACCAGCCCGAACGTGATCGCCACGCCCACGTGGCCGAGCGCGTGCGTCTTGGCGTCGACCATGATCGCGCCGCACCCGGCGAAGACGAGCGCGAACGTGCCGATCGCCTCGGCGACCAGCGCGCGGAGGCTTTCGATGCTCACTGCTTGGCGGGAAGAAGCTCGGCCATCAGCCGCTGCACCCGCTCGTCGATCTGGTCGCGGATGACGCGCACCGCCTCCACGTCCTGCCCCGCCGGATCGTCCAGCTCCCAGTCCTCGTAGCGCTTGCCGGGAAAGATCGGGCAGGCATCGCCGCAGCCCATCGTGATCACGACGTCTGCGGCGCGGACGAACTCGTCGGTCAGCGGCTTCGGGAACTCCTCGCTCAGATCCACGCCGACCTCTTCCATCGCCATGACCACGGCCGGGTTGATCTCCTCGCCGGGCGCGCTGCCGGCCGAGCGGACGTGGATCCGGCCCTCGAGCGGAGCTTCAGCAGGCCGGCGGCCATCTGCGACCGGCCGGCGTTGTGGACGCAGACGAACAAGACCTCGGGCTGATCGGTGGACACGAGATCCTGCGCCTGGGCCAGCGCCATGAGCCGCTCGCGGGCAAACGATGTGCGAGCACCGGGACGAAGACCGTGATCCGTGAGTTGCCGAGCGCATCGACCGACTCGGCGATGTATCGCTCGATCGTCTCGACGGAGAAGATCCCGGAGAACTCCTCCTTCAGCGCCTCCGCAGCGTTGTGGATGTGATGCCGGGTCACGGGGTCGAGGGTCTCGGACACGATCAGCCTCCTCCGATGTCTGTCTTGACTGCTTTGACGATGGCGCCGTGCATGCCGTCGGCGACCTCGTGGGTGAACTCGACGGAGACCTCCTCGAACCCGGCGCCTTCGAGTCCCGCGACGTATTCGCTCCTCGAGAGCGCGCCCGCGATGCACCCGACGTAGCTGCCGCGTTCGCCCCGCTGCTCGGCCGTCAGGCGATCCTCGGCGACGACATCCGAGACGCCTACACGCCCGCCCGGCCGGAGCACGCGAGCGATCTCGGACAGCACGGCGGCCTTGTCGGTCGAGAGGTTGATCACGCAGTTCGAGATCACGACGTCGACGGAGGCGGCCGGGAGCGGAATCTCCTCGATCAACCCCTTGAGGAAGATCGCGTTCTCGACGCCCGCCTCGTCTGCATTGCGTCGAGCGAGCGCGAGCATCTCGTCGGTCATGTCGAGCCCGTAGGCGAGTCCGGTCGGGCCGACCCGCCTCGCCGAGAGGATCACGTCGAGGCCGCCGCCCGAGCCCAGATCGAGAACCGTCTCGCCCTCGCGCAGATCGGCCACCGCGGTCGGATTGCCGCAGCCGAGCGAGGCGAGCACGGCAGCTTCCGGCAGCTCGCCGCGCAGCTCGGTCTCGTAGAGCACCTCGCCGAACTTCGTGCTGCCGACGGCACTCGCCGCGGAGTCGTCGCCACAGCACGAGCCCGAGCCGCAGCCGCAGCCGTCACCCTCGCCGGTCACCGCCTTGGCCGACTCGGCGTAGCGCCGCCGGACCTCTTCACGCAATTCGTTGGCGGTCGAGGCCATCAGCAGCACGCTGCCGTCGCGAGATCGGCGAGCCCGGCGACACGCTCGAAGGCGTCGTTGTTGATCGAGTAGTAGGCCCACTTGCCGCGCTCCTCTCGCAGGACGAGCCCCGCGTCGACGAGCTTCTTCAGATGCTCCGACACGGTTGCCGGGGCGAGGCCGACCGGCTCAGCGAGGTTGCAGAAGCACACGGGCTCGTCGCTACCGGCGAGGAGATTCACGAGCCGCACCCGCGTCGGGTTGCCGAGCGCGGCGAACAAGCTCGCCGTCGCCGATGCCTCCTCCACGCTGAGAACAGGAGCCGACAGCGGAGCGCAGCAGTCGATCGGTTCGCCGAGTGCACCCATCTCAGTTCGGTTTTTACCGAACAGAGCCCGGCTACGCAAGTGGCTGGTCTCGTCGGGCCTCGGCACATACCCTCTGATCGTGTCGAGCCTGGTCGGGCGCGAATCGGAGCTGGGGGCCGTCGAGACCTTCCTGCGCTCCGAGCTGCCCTGTCTGGTCGCGATCGTGGGCGAGCCGGGAATCGGCAAGACGACGCTGTGGCAGGCGGCGGTCGAGCACGTGCTCGAGCGCAGGGCTCCCGCTTGCTGATCGCCCGGCCGACCGAGTCGGAGGCCCGGCTCGCCTTCGCGGGGCTCGCCGACCTGCTCGCCGACGTGCCGGACGAGCTCTTCGTGCGACTGCCCGAGCCGCAGCGGGTGGGTCTCGACGTCGCGCTCCTGCGCGCCGCCTCCGCACGGCCGCCCGAG
>CAVREH010000038.1:0-346914 GCA_963720065.1 uncultured Actinomycetes bacterium | reverse complement strand
CGAAGACGAGCGACAGGATGATGAGCATCCGCGGCTGCCTGCGGATCCACGTGAGCCCCTCGCGCGTGCCGGCGAGGATCTTCGGCCGCTCGAACTCCTCGAGCGGGAAGAACTCCGAGACCCGCATCGCGAGCAGGCCGATCAGGACGGCGAGGAAGCTGATCGAGTTGACGAGGAAGCAGACGCCGGCGCCGGCGACGAGGACGACGCCGGCGACAGCGGGCCCGAAGATCCGCGACGCGTTGAAGAGGGTCGAGTTGAGCGCGATCGCGTTCGGCAGGTCCTCGCGGCCGACCATCCGGTACGTCAGCTGCTGGCGCGACGGCACGTCGAGGACGAGCACCGTCCCGTTGATGAACGCGATCGTGTAGAGCATCCACGGCTGCGCGAAGCCGCCGAGCGCGATCCACGCGAGCGCCGAGGCCGTGATCAGCTGCGCCGTCTGCGTCGCGAGCACGGTGCGGCGCGCGTCGAGCCGGTCGGCGAGGACCCCCGCGAACAGGCCGAAGCACATGTACGGGCAGAACTGCGCGAAGGCCATCACGCCGACGTCGAACGGCGGAGTGCGTCAGCTCGAGGACGTACCAGCCGAGTGCGATCCGCTGCATCCACGAGCCGGTCTGGGAGACGATCTGGCCGCCGAAGAAGAGCCGGTAGTTGCGGTAGCGGAGGCTGTGGAACGTGCGCCGCGCGGCTTTCGTCACGCGCGCGACACCTCGCCGTCGAGGAGGCGCGCGAGCGGCTCTGCGGCCGCTCCCACCGCAGCGAGCTCGGCCGGCGTCAGAGCGCCGAGACGGCTCGCGAGGTATGCAGTGCGGCGGGAGCGGACGCGGCGGAGGGTGCGCTGGCCGTCCTCGGTGAGTGTCAGACCTGTGCAGCGGCGGTCGGCTTCGCTCTTCGTGCGGGCGACGAGACCGTCGCGCTCGAGCCGCGAGACGCGCTTCGACATCGCGGCGGTGGAGACGCGCTCCTCCGCGGCGAGCTGGCCGACGGTGATGCCGGGCGCGTACTTGATCGAGACGAGCAGACCGACCTGCTGGGACGAGACGCCGGCGATCCTCTCCCGGCGCAGCTCGCGGGCGAGGCGGAGCAGCGTGGGGCGGAGGCTATCGGCCACCGCCATCGCATCGAGCTGCTGCTTCGTCGCCTGAGTGGACATTTCGTTAACCAGGTTAGCAAAACCCCTAACCCGGCTAACTGAATTTCCTTACAGTAGCGGGGCGCCTCCCGTCTCCAGCTCGATCGGCGGCGGTTCGATCAGAGGCGCTTCGCGTCCCCGCCGGCGCCGTAGCTCGAGCAGGATGGTCAGCACGATCGCCGCGAGCGCGAGCCCGATCGTCACGAGCCCGATCTGGTGCGCTGTCGTCTTCGCCGCCTGCTCCCACTCGCCGCGGTTCACGAGGTTCGTCGGATTGGGCTTCTGCGGCGTCCCGTCGGGGATGTTGTCGGTTCCGAGCGGGTACCGCTTCGTGTGTCCCGCCGCCCAGGTGTTGAGGGGGAGCAGCAGGAGGACGGAGAGCACGATGGCGGCGACGGCGGGAACGATCACCGCCAGGCGAGAGCGGAGCATTCTCGCGAGGACTCCCACCAGGACGAGAGCGGCCGCCGCGGCCAAGGAGAGCAGGTAGATCTTGCCGAGGGTTCCCTTCGTCGGGTCGCCGAGGACGACGGCGCCGCCCTTCGACAGGGTGTGCGACGGCTTGTCCACCCTCAGCGTGAACGCCATCAGCGCCACGAAGAAGAGCGGCACCGCCAGGATCGCCGCGACTGCGAGCGGCGCCTTCGACGTTCCGCGGAACCGCCTCACAGCCGGCCGCCTTCGAGCACGCGGGCGAGGAATTCGCGCGTCCGCTCCTCCCGCGGCGACGAGAAGATCTGCTCGGGCGGTCCCTCCTCGCGGATGAAGCCTGCGTCGAGGAAGCAGATCTTGTTCGCCACCTCGCGCGCGAAGCTCATCTCGTGGGTGGCGAGGATCATCGTCATCCCGGTCTCCGCGAGCTCGCGGACGAGTTCGAGCACCTCGCCGATCAGCTGTGGGTCGAGGGCGGAGGTGATCTCGTCGAGCAGCATCAGCTTCGGCCCGGTCGCCAGTGCCCGGACGATGGCGACGCGCTGCTGCTGCCCACCCGAGAGCCGGTCGGGGAACTCGTCCGCCTTGTCCTCGAGCCCGATCTGGCGGAGGAGCGCGCGCGCGTGGCCGTCCGCGTCGCGGCGCGAGATCCCGAGCGCCTTGCGCGGCGCCAGCGTCACGTTCTGGAGCACGGTCATGTGCGGGAAGAGGTTGTACGCCTGGAAGACGATCCCGATCTTCTGGCGGAGCCTGTTGACGTCGACCTTGGTCCCGGTGATCGTCTGCCCGTCGACGACGATCGTGCCGGCGTCGACCTGCTCGAGGAGGTTGATGCAGCGGAGCAGCGTCGACTTGCCGGAGCCCGAGGCGCCGATCAGGCAGACGACCTTGTGCTCGGCCACGTCGAGGTCGATGCCGTGCAGGACCTCGAGGTCGTCGAAGCGCTTGGTGACGCCTTGCAGCGAGACGAAGTGCCCGTTCTCGCTCATACCATCTGCGCCCGCTCGCGCCGCTCGCGCTGCCGGATGATGTGATCGGTGAAGCGGGCGAGCGGGATGGTGAGGAAGATGAAGAAGACGGCGGCGACGATGAACGCGCTGTCGTTCGCGAAGTCGCTGGAATAGAAGCCGGACTGCGCGACCGCCTCCGTCAGGCCGATGACCGAGACCAGAGCGGTGTCCTTCTGGAGGCCGATGAAGTCGTTCAGGAGCGGCGGGATGACGCGCCGGATCGCCTGCGGCAGCACGACGTAGCGAAGCGCCTGCAGGTAGCTCAGCCCGAGCGACCGCGCCGCCATCCGCTGGCTCGGGTGGACCGACTCGATCCCCGCGCGATAGACCTCGGTCACGTACGCGGTGTAGGTGAGCGTGAGCGCGATGAGGCCGGTGCGGAAGAGCGTTTGGCTCGACAGTCCCGCGTAGTCGAGCTGGGCGAAGCCCTGCACGATCAGCAGGGTGAGGATGAGCGGCGTCCCGCGGAAGAAGTCGGTGTAGACGATCGCCGCCGCGCGCAGGGGAGCGGCTGCGCGCCCGGGCAGGCCGCGCACGATCGCGACGAGCAGGGCCAGAGGCAGGACGAGCGCCTCGGCCAGCAGCATCAACTTGACGTTGAAGATGAAGCCGTTCCAGACCTGAGGCACGGCGCGGATGAAGTCGAGCGGGCTGAAGAACTCGTGCAGGAACTGGCCCACTTCGACCTCCTCCGCGCCCTGCGCCTCAGATCCGCATTACTTGAGGACCGGTACCTTCGCCGGGTCGAAGTTGAACCACTGCTTCGTCAGCAGGCTGATCGTCCCGTTCGACTGCAGCTTGTTGATCGCCTTGCTGACGTCGGGGATCAGCGGGCTGCCCTTCGCGAAGACCGCCCCGTAGCCCTCGTGCGTGTCGATCTGGCCGACGACGCCGCCGTAGGCACCCGGCACCTTCTGGTTCTGCGCCTCGATGATGGGCAGGTCGAGGATCAACGCCTGGCAGGCGCCGTGCTGCACCGCCGTGAACGCGGCGTCCGACGACGCCGAGTAGACGAGCGGCTGCTTCGCCGGGCGCAGCTGGTGCTGGAGCCAGTCGAGCCCGGTCGTGCTCGCCTGGGCGCACGTCTGCAGGCTCTTCAGGTCGGCGATGCTCGTCGGCTTCTTCACGCCTTTCGCGATCAGGACGCCCTGGTTCGCGTCAAAGTACGACGACGAGAAGCCGATCACCTTCGCGCGCTCCGGGGTGATCGTCGTCTCCTCCATCGCGAAGTCGTACGGCTTCTTGCCCGCGAGCAGGATGGTCGCGAACGGCGCGCGCAGGAAGGTGACGTTGTTCTTGCTGATGCCCAGCTGCGCCGCGACGTCGAGGGCGAGGCCGTACTCGAAGCCCGACGGGTCCTTGATCGTGGTGCCGGACGCCTGGCCGTTCCAGAACGCGGGCGCCGGGAGGTCGAACCCGACGACCAGCTTGCCCGGATGCAGTGTCGGCACCGCTGACGATGACGAGGTGGTCGTCGGCGTGCTGGTACCGCCGCCGCCACCGCCGCAGGCGGCCAGCATGCCGACGAGTGCTGCGATCCCCAGCAGCGGGAGTAGACGCTTCACGGATTGCCCTCCTATGTCGAACCGGCGAGAGAGGCCGACTCTACAACGCGAGCGCGGCGGCAGTGAGCGACTGGAAATGCGCGATGAGCTGTTCGCTCCGGCCCATCACCACGCCGTGCTCGAGCGCGCCCGACGCGACGCCGCGCTGCACGCGCTCGACGAGCGCCCGGTCCTCCCGTCCGACCTGGTCGTCGAAGGCGAGGAGGTCGTCGATCCAGGCCGGCTCGACGTCCGGGCCGAAGAAGTAGTCGAGGAACCGGTACGTCCTCCCGGGCGCCAGCGGCACGATCGGGCCGATCGAGATGTTCGGTCGGCCGCCGAAGATGTTGATCCCGAGATTCGGCCAGGCGAAGTGAAACTGGGCGCGCGGCAGCTCGTCGCCGGGCGTCTGCGTCCGCAGCGGGCCGTGCTGGGTCGAGAGGCGCCCGTCGGTCGAGAGCACGTAGGCCTCGGGCGAGACGTCGATGAGCTCGCTGAAGCCGGGATGCGCGACCTGGCAGTGGTAGCACTCGAGGAAGTTCTCGGTCACGATCTTCCAGTTCGCGTCGACCTCGGCTTCCCAGCGCGAGTGGTGGACGAGCGAGGCGACGTCGAGCCCGAGCTCCGCCACCTGCGCCGGGAGGGAGCCGAGCGCGTCGGCGAGCGGCTCCGGGCCGGGGCCGGCATTCGCGAAGACGAACGGCCCCCAGGTGTCGACCGCGACGGGGACGAGGCCGAGCTCGTCCTGCGGGAAGTCCGGCTCCTCTTCGCTGCGCGGCGCCGCGCGGAGGCTTCCGTCGAGCCCGTACGTCCAGGCGTGATACGGGCACTGCAGCGTCTCGCGGCTGCCCTCTCCCTCGACGAGCTGGGAGCCGCGGTGGCGGCAGACGTTGACGAAGCCGCGCAGGACGCCGTCGCGGTCGCGCGTGACGACGACGGGAGCCCCGGCCGCCGCGGCGGCGAAGTAGCCCGGCCCAGCGGCGCAGGAGGCGCCGCTTCCAGCCTGCCCGAGCTGCCCCGTGTGGCCAACGTACTGCCACGCCGGGCGGAAGATCCGCTCGCGTTCACATCGCAGGATCTCCGGATCCGTGTACCAGCTATACGGCAGCGTCGTCTCCACGGCGCGAGCGTACCGTCCTCTCGAGACACGGCCGGAACCTGGTTCCGGCCGTGTCCGCATGGGACGATGCGAGAGTGCGCGCGATGGTGCTTCACTCGGCCGGCGAGCCGCTGCGGTTCGAGGAGCTGCTGCGGCCGGAGCCGCAGCCTGGGCAGGTCCTGCTCCGCGTCTCGGCCTGCGGGGTCTGCCGTACCGACCTCCACGTCGTGGACGGCGAGCTGCCGGACCCGAAGCTCCCGCTCGTCCCCGGACACCAGATCGTCGGCCGGACGGAGGACGGGCGCCGGCTCGGCGTCCCCTGGCTCGGCTGGACGGACGGCACGTGCCGCTACTGCCTCTCCGGCCGCGAGAACCTCTGCGCGTCGGCGCGTTTCACGGGCTACGACCTCGACGGCGGCTACGCGGAGTGGGTGGTGGCCGACGAGCGCTACTGCCTGCCGATTCCGGATGAGTACGACGACCTGCAGGCGGCGCCGCTGCTCTGTGCCGGGCTGATCGGCTACCGCTCGCTGCGCCTGGCGGGCGACCCGGAACGGCTCGGGCTCTACGGCTTCGGCGCGTCGGCGCACATCGTCGTCCAGGTCGCCAGGCACGAAGGACGGCGCGTGTTCGGCTTCGTCCGGCCGGGAGACGACGCGGCCGCCGCGTTCGCGCTCGAGCTCGGCTGCGAGTGGGCGGGGCCGTCCGACGAGCCGGGACCGGAGGAGCTCGACGCCGCGATCATCTTCGCGCCGGCGGGCGAGCTCGTCCCTGCGGCGCTGCGCGCGCTCGCCCGGGGCGGCGTCGTCGTCTGCGCCGGCATCCACATGAGCGACATCCCGACCTTCCCCTACGAGCTGCTCTGGGAGGAGCGCGTCGTGCGCTCGGTGGCGAACCTGACGCGCCGCGACGGGGAGGAGTTTCTCGCGCTCGCGCCGCGCGTGCCGGTGCGGACGCAGGTCAGCGTGTTCGCCCTCGGGGACGCGAACGAAGCTCTGGATCGCCTGCGGCGAGGTGAGTTACAGGGGGCGGCCGTGCTAAATCTGGACCTGTGATGCCATGAGCCGCCTCTCGGACGTCGCCAGTTGGGCATCCCGGCACCGCCGGCTGCTCGGCGCGGTCCAGCTCATCGTGCTGGTGGTCTTCTTCGCCAGCCTCGCCTGGGCGCTCCGCGGCTCGGTCCACGGCGCCGCGCGCGACCTCGAGAACGCGAACCTCGTCCTGTTCGCGCTCGGCTGCGCCGCGCTCGCCACGTACTACCTCGTCTTCGTGCTCGGCTGGATGTGGATCCTCAACGAGTGGGGCGTCCAGCTGTCCTATCCGGTCGCGCTGCGGGCGGAGATGATCTCGATGCTCGCGAAGTACATCCCGGGCGGGATCTGGGCCCCGGCCGCGCGGGTACTCGCGGCTCGGCGCGCCGGCGTGACCGACGCTGCCCTCGTCACCTCCTCGATGCTGCTCGAGGCCGGCCTGTCCGCGGTCGCCGGAGTGATCGTCTTCGTGGTCAGCCTCCCGTTCGTCGACGAGGTGAACGCACCGCTCGGGCCGCTCGTCGCCTTCGGCGCGGTGCTCGCCGTCCTCGTCCAGCCGCGCGTCTTCCGGCCGCTCGCCGGGAAGGTGCTCCACAAGTTCGGCTACACGAAGGAGCTGCCGGACATGCGCGGCCGGACGATCAGCGGGCTGCTCGTCTTCTATGCCGGGGTCGTGGATCCTCGGCGGTTTCGCCCTCTGGCTGCTGCTGCGTGCGGTGGGCGCCCGTCCCGACGCAGTGACGATCGTCTACCTCGGCGGAGTGGCCGCCGTCGGAGCGATCGTCGCGGTCCTCTTCATCTTCGCGCCCTCGGGGCTCGGGCCGCGTGAGGCGTCGATGTACGGGCTGATGCTCGCGGTCGCCACGCCCGGGCAGGCGCTCGGCGCGGTGGCGCTCAACCGGGTCGCGCTGACGCTGGTCGAGCTGCTGGTGCTCTTCGTCGGCGGTCTGCTCCTGCGCGGGGCGGCCCGCGAGCCGGCCGAGCTGCCGTCGGTCTAGACGTGCACGTGCTCATCGACGTCGCGCACTCCCTGCGTGAGGCGTTCTTCATGTTCTGGGCGACGCTCTGGGCTCTGATCCTCGGCTTCGGGATCTCCGGGGCGGTGCAGGCGTTCGTGCCGCGGGTGGACATGGAGCGGGTGCTCGGCCGGCGCGGCCCCCGCGAGATCGGCCGGGCGACGCTCTTCGGAGCCGCCTCGTCGTCGTGCTCGTACGCGGCGTCGGCGATGGCGAAGACGCTCTTCCAGCGCGGTGCCGACTTCGTCAGCTCGATGGTCTTCATGTTCGCCTCGACGAACCTCGTGATCGAGCTCGGGATCGTGATCTGGGTGCTGCTCGGCTGGCAGTTCGCGCTCGGGGAGCTCGTCGGCGGCGTGATCATGATCGTCCTCTTCTCGGGGCTCGCCAGGCTCGTCCTGAAGCGGCGCGAGCTCGAGGCGGCCCGCGAGCGGCTGGGCGACGGCGGGCACGCGCACGAGCCGGCGTCGACGCGGAGGCGTTGGCGGGACCGGCTGCGCTCGCCGGCGGGCTGGGCCGACGCGGCGAGCTACACGTTCGCCGACGCGAAGATGCTGCGGAAGGAGATGGCGGGCGGCTACCTCGTCGCCGGCTTCCTCGCCGTGCTCGTGCCGGTGAGCGTCTGGAACGACGTCTTCGTCCCCGGGCACGGCTTCTGGACTTCCCTCCAGAACGTCGTCGTCGGGCCGTTCATCGCGCTCATCGCGTGCGTCTGCTCGATCGGGAACGTGCCGCTCGCCGCCGCGCTCTGGCACGGCGGGATCAGCTTCGGCGGCGTGATGAGCTTCATCTTCGCCGACCTGATCGCCCTGCCCCTGCTCTTCATCTACCGGCGCTACTACGGCGGCCGGCTGGCGCTGAAGCTCCTGCTGACGTTCTGGGCCGTGATGAGCGCTCGCGGGGCTCGCGGTCGAATACCTCTTCCGCGGCGCGGGGATCGTGCCGACGGAACGTCCGGCGACCGTGGTGCCGACCGAGCTCAGCTGGAACTACACGACGTTCCTCAACATCGTCTTCCTGCTCCTGCTCGCCGGCCTGTGGTGGCTGGCGCGGAACCAGCAGCGGCTCGGCGGCGGCGCCGGCTACGCGATCGATCCGGTCTGCGGGATGCAGGTGGACGTGGCGAACGCTCCGGCACGCGCCGAACGCGACGGGGAGGCCGTCTACTTCTGCTCCGACCATTGCCTCCGCCGCTTCGAGGCGGGCTTAGAACTCGCCGAGGGCGAGCGCGGCCGCGTCCCAAAGGTCCAGAGCACGCCCTGACTCGCGCGCGGCGAGCACCGGCTCACGGTTTTCCTCGACGAGGCTGCCGATGCGGCGGGCGCGCTCGTCGGGCCAGCGCGGCAGCCTCTCGCCTTCCTTCTCGGCGGCGCCCCAGAGGAGGCCGGCCCGTTCGAGGTCGTCCCGGGCGAGCGCGACCTGCGCGAGCCCGGCGAGCGTGTACAGCGCCCACAGCCGGTTCTCCTGGGTGCGCTCCATCTCGAGCGCGGCGAGGCCCTCTCGCTCGGCCTCGTCGAGATCCTCGCGGCGCAGCGCGAGCATCAGGAGCTCGTGCCGCTGGCCCGACTCCCACCACACCCAGCCGGCGTCATGCGCCATCTCCGCACTCCGTCGCGTGAAATCGACAGCGCCCTCCATGTCGCCGTCGTGGAGTGCCAGCTGGCCCGACAGCCAGTAGCTCGTTATCTCGAGAGAGGTGAAGCGGTCGCGGGCGAGGGCGACGGCGTGCTCGGTCAGCTCTCGCATGCGGTCCCAGTCCTCTCGCCGCCAGGCGCCCACCGCCATCATGTGCTCGAGCATCGCGACCCCCTCGTCGTCGCCCAGCTGCTGGTAGAGGTCGAGGCTCTCCGCGCCCGCCTGCTCGGCGAGCTCGTCGTGACCGGCGAGGTCGGCGGCGGCGGCGCACACACGCAGCGCCTTCGCGCGCAATTCCGGTGAGACCTCCGCAGCGGAGTCGAGCAGGCGCCGGACCCGCCCGAGGCCCTCCTCCGGGCCGGCCACGTTCCAGAAGTTCATGAGCTCCACGGCGAGCTCGAGACCGAACCTCGCGTCGTTCGCCTCCGCCCAGTCCATCGCCGCACGCAGATCGTCACGTTCCGCCAGGGCGATCTCGATGTTCCCCTCGGTGTCGCCCGCGCCGAGGTGGGAGTCGAGGGCGATCCGGAGCATGTGCTCGGCGTGACGCCGGCGCAGATCGTCCTCGCGCCCCGACTCTCCCAGTCGCTCGAGCGCGAACTCGCGGATGGTCTCGAGCATCCAGTAGCGCTCCTCGCCGAGCCGCCCCGTGCGGCGTCGGAGCAGGCTCTTGTCGAGCAGGGACGCGAGCGTGTCGAGCTCGGCGTCGCAGACGACCTCCGCGGTCTCGAGCGTGCAGCCGCCGCGGAACACACCGAGGCTCGCATAGAGCGCCTGTTCGTCCTCGTCGAGCAGGTCGTACGACCAGGCGATGGTCGCCCTCAGCGTCGCGTGGCGCTCCTCGGCGTCGCGGGTTCCCTTGAGCGCGTCGAGCCGGTCGGCGAGGCGGTCGAGCAGAGCCTCTGGCGTGAGCAGCTTCGTCCGGGCGGCCGCGAGCTCGAGCGCAAGGGGGAGACCGTCGAGCCGGTCGCAGAGCTCCACGACGGCTTTCGTCGCGGTGACGTCGGGCCGCACGGCCTGCGCACGCTCGCAGAACAGCGCCACCGCCTCGTCGCGCACGAGCGGGGGGAGGTCGAGCTCGGCTTCGCCCTGGATCCGCAGCGCCTCGCGGCTGGTGGCGAGCAGTCTCAAGGCGGGGACGGCGGCGACGAGCTCGGCCAGCGGACGCGCGGCGCCGGGCAGGAGGTGCTCGAGGTTGTCGCACACGACGTGCGTGCGGCGCTCGCCGACGCGCGCGGCGATCGCGGCGGGCTCCGGCGACGATGCGCCGAGCCGGTCGGCCACCGCCGGCACGACGAACTCCGCGTCCCGGAGCGGGGCGAGCGGAACGAAGACGGTTCCTCCTTCCGCGTCGTCGCCGAGCAGGCGCGCGAGCTCGATCGAGAAGCGCGTCTTGCCGGTTCCGCCCGGACCCACGACCGTGAGCACTCGCGGATCGCGCTCGTAGACGAGCGAGACCGCGTCGAACAGCTCCTGCTCGCGGCCGAGGAAAGGCGTGGCCGGAGTCGGCAGCTCGACGCTGCCGGGTGTGCGGAGCGGCGGGAACTCGCGGTCGCCGAGCTGGTAGATGCGGACCGAGCCCTCGAAGTCCTTGAGCCGGTGCGCGCCGAGGTCGCGAAGCGGCTCCGAGTCGAGCAGCGCCGCCGTCGTCGGGGAGAGGAGGATCTGGTCGCCGTGCGCGAGCGCTGCGATGCGCGCTCCGCGGTGCACGTCCTCGCCGACGTAGCCCTCCTCGGTCGCGGTCGGCGTGCCCGTATGCAGCCCCATGCGCACCCGGATCGTCCCTGCGGCGAGCCCTCGACGCGCCGTCTCGGCTGCCGCCGCTGCTCCTCCGGGAGTCGGAAACGCGATGAAGAACGCGTCGCCCTGCGTGTCGATCTCGATGCCGTCGTGCGCCGCCGCCGCCTCGCGCACGATCCGCCGGTGCTCCGCGAGCGCATCGGCGTACCGCGCCGGCCCGAGCTCGTGCAGCAGGCGTGTCGAGCCTTGGATGTCGGTGAACAGCAGCGTCACCGTCCCCTGCGGAAGCGCGCTCACGGGACGAATGATGAACGGTCGCTACTCGCCGAACCAGCGTGCGCGCCGGGCCGGGGCAAACGTCTCCTTTTCGGCGGCGAGCTCTGCGGACGGGCCGACCACCGTCGCCGTCGGCGAAGGGCCGCCGAGGAAGTTGGCCTGCACCTGCGCGACGCGGCCGCCGCCGAACTCGATGTAGCAGTTGCCCTCGCCCTCGTAGCGTCGCGGGGGCGCCTCGCCGCGGAGCCGTGCGACGATGCCGTCGGCGACGACGCCGGCCGCGTTCTCGGCGAACACGCCCGCCTTGGCCATCGGGATGCCGACCACGTCTCCGACCGCGTACACGTCCGGGAACGGCGTCAGCAGGGTGTCGCGGTCGACCGCGACCCAGCCGTTCTCGGCGAGGCCGGATTCCGCGACGACCGCCGGCACGCGGTGGACCGGGATCCCGACGAAGAGGTCGTAGGACAGCCGCTCGCCGCGCTCCAGCACCGCCTCCTTGGCCGCCGGATCGAGCTCGACGACGTGCTTCTGGCCCAGGTACTCGATCCCGCGCGCCGCGAGCTCGTCAAGGAACCGCTGCGAGACGTCCGGCGTGACCGGAACCGGCGCGGTCATCGGCGCGACCACCCGGATCTCCGTCTGCTCCCGGATCCCGCGCTCCACGAGCTGGTCGTGGAGCAGGAACGCACCCTCGAACGGCGCGGGCGGACACTTGTACGGCTGGCCGAGCACGCCGATCAGGATCGTCCCGCCCGTGAACGCGGGGAGTGCGTCGCGCATCCGCTCGGCTCCGGCGATCGAGTAGTACTCGAGCCCACCCTCCGCGAAGCCCGGCGTCGCCGCGAGGTCGTACTCGGCGCCGAGCGCGACCACGAGGATGTCGGCGTCGTACGAGCCGCCGTCGGTGGTCAGGTGCCGGGCGGCGGGGTCGATCGCGGTCACGCGCTCCTGCCGGAACTCGACGCCCGGCTTCGCGAGCTCGCGATAGGGGAGCCGGACCGCGGCCGCGTCCCGGCGCCCGAACAGGATGTCGAGCTTCGAGAAGCCGAACGTGAAGCCGTCGTTCTGGTCGATCAGCGTGACGCGAACCTCGTCTGCGACCGCGTCGGAGAGGCGGCTCGCGAGCTCCAACCCGCCGAACCCGGCACCGAGGATGACGACGTGTTTCACGCGGAGCCAACCCTACGCTCCTGACGAGGGTCGCTCCTGCAGCATCCAGCGGTGGCCCTCGGGATCCTCGATGCGGCACTGCTTGCCGTGTGGCGTGTCCTCCGGCTCGCTGAGGATGCGCGCGCCGGCTCCTCGCGCCTGCCCGGCCCGCGCCTCGAGGTCGTCCGTCGCCACCCAGACGCCGTCGACGATCCACGGCACCTCGTACATCCGCGCCACCGCCTCGCTCTGCTCGCGCAGGTGGAGCGGATTGACGTAACCGGCGGGATGCCCGAGGAACAGGAGGCCGTCGCCGCAGCGCAGCGTCACGTGCGTGATCTCGCCGTCCTCCTCGAACCGCTCGATCTCCTCGAAGCCGAACGCGCGCACGAGCCAGTCGGCCGCCGCGCCGCAGTCCTCGTAGCCGAGGAACGGGACGACGTCAGCCATCCGCCCCGGCCTCCGCAAGCGGCTGGGCGAAGTACCACTCGTGACCCTGGGGGTCGGCGCAGCCGTAGCGGCGGTAGCCGTAGTCCTGGTCGGCAGGCTCCTCGACGATGCGTGCGCCCGCGTCCTTCGCCCGCGCGTAATGGCTGTCGATGCCGGAGGCGACGACGACGTACACGAGCGACGTCTTGCCGCCGACGGCCGGGTTGCGGAAGCCTTCCCGCGGCTGGCCGAGATGGATCCAACCGCCGTCGGGCGCGACCTCGAGCTCGGCGTGCATGCCGCCGGCGTCGCCGGTCGTGCGCATCTCCTCGCGAAACCCGAACGCCTGCGTGAGGAACTCGATTGCGGCCGCGCCGTCTTCGTACAGCAGATAGGGAGTGACTCGTTGTTCCATGGCGCGCAGGCTAGGCCGCCTGCGCCGCCGTGTCTTGGAGAAATGTTTCCGGCGTCCGGCCCGTGATCCGGCGGAACTCGGCGATCAGGTGCGACTGGTCCGAGAAGCCACACTCGAACGCGAGCTCTCCCCACGACATCGTCCCCGCGAGCTCTCGTGCGCGCTCGAAGCGGAGCAGCCGGGCGACCGCCTTCGGCGGCAGCCCGATCTCGTCGCGGAAGCGGGCGACGATCCGCTTGCGGCTCCAGCCGAGCTCGGCCGCGAGCGTCCCGATCGCGACGCGACCGTGCGTCGCGCGCAGCCGCTGCCACGCCCACGCGACCTCGCGCGACGCGTGCGTGTCGCAGATCCTGGGCGCCAACGTCTCGTCGAGCAGCGCGAAGCGAGCGTCCCAGTCGGACTCGGCGAGCCGCTCGACGAGGAACGGCGCGTCGAGAACCTGCTCGAGCGGCACGGTGCGGTGCGCGAGCTCGTGGAGCGGCCCGCCGACCAGAGCCCGCGCCGCGAGAGGATCGAGATTGACCTGCATACCGAGCGAGCGGCCGGGGTGCTCGGTCGTCACCTGGCGCTCGTGCAGGCCGCCGACGAACGAGGTGTGCCGCTCGCCGTCGATCAGCCAGTGCTCCTCGAACGTGAGGATGACGACGACGTCCACGCCGGGACCCTCGCGCTGGCGCACCGGCTCCGGCGTCTCCGTCCCGAAGCCGTAGTACGACGTCACCCGCCCCGCGAGCGGCGCTGCCGGAGCCCGCCGAATCACCATGGCGCCTGAACGCTACCCGAGGTCTGACGCTGCTTCGGCGAGCGTGGCGACCGGCCCGACGCAGACGTCTTCGTCGTCGAACAGCTCCAGCCACTCGGCCAGCGGGCGGGTCTCGAAGATCGCCGCGAGCTCGGTTGCGAGCGCCTCCTGGTCGGCGTCGAACTGACGATCCGCCAGCCCCGGCCGGCCGAGCAGCTCCGTCAGGCGGCGGAAGAAGGCAGGCTCGAGCGCGCCGACCGTGAGGTGGCGGCCGTCCGCGGTCTCGTAGATGCGGTAGCAGGCCAGGCCTCCGGTCAGCATGCGCGGGACGGTCTCACCACCGAGCCGGTGCGCGACGAGCCGGTGCGAGCCGTGCGTCATCGAAACGACGAGGCGGGCGCCTGTGCCGGTGCGGTCGCGCTCCAGCAGCGCTGCGAGGATCCTGGTCACGGCGCTGAGCCCACCCGCCGCGAGGTCGGCGATCTGGACGGGAGGCAACGCCGGCGCGGTGTCCCACAGCGCCCCGGCCCAGCCGAGGTAGTTGAGGTCGTGCCCGGCGCGCTGCTCGTGGCGGCCGCCGAGCCCGAAGCCCGTGATCGAGCAGTAGACGGTGCGTTCCGGCACGTGCTCGGGGCCGACGCCGAGCCGCGACGCGACGCCGGGGCGGAACGACTCGAGCACGACGTCGGCCTCGCGCACGAGCTCGAGCGCCGGCGCGGGGTCGCGCTTCAGGTCGATCTCGAGTGACTCCTTGCCCGCGCGCAGCGCGGCGTCCCAGGCGGGAGCGCTCGTGCGCAGCGGATCCCCGCCGGGCTGCTCGACGCAGACGACACGTGCCCCGAGCTCCAGCAGCTCACGCGACGCGAAGGCGCCGGGCAGGTACCGGCTGAAGTCCACGACCAGCATTCCGCTCAGCGGCTGCATTCGGCCGAACCTAACACCGCCTCAGGTGCACGGCCGGCCGTCGCCGGCGGGCAGCGCATCGAGCGCCTTCCAGGTCGCCTGCCTGGTGACGGAGAAGGCGTACAGGCTGTAGCCGAGCGGCGAGCAGTCGGCGACGGCACGCATGAAGCCGGCGATCTCCTTGCTGCCCATCGCGTTCGCCAGCCCGCCGATCAGGTGGATGGGGACGTGCGGCTTCCCGGTGCGCGTGCGGATGATGGCGACGCCGGCAGCGTCGAAGGCGCGCGTTGCCCCGAGGCCGCGGACGCCGTCGTCGGTCGCGTAGGCCATCGGCAGGAAGGCGTTGTAGAAGCGGGCGAGCGAGCGGTAGGGGAAGTGGGGCCAGTACGCGGGATGTCTGCGCATCCCGACCGGGGAGGGAATGATCGCCCCCAGCGCAGAGCGGCGGCCGACGGCCGCTCGCAGCCGAGCGGAGAGCTGGAGCAGGCGCTTGTTCCGCAGCGGCACGGACTTGACGAGGCTGGCCTCGATGTCGAGCGCGAAGGAGTCGAACCGCTCGCCGTTCGCGCTCCGGAACCGGATCGCGGCCAGCGCCCGCCGTGTGTCCTGCGCCGGATAGAGCAAGGACGGCAGGTACCAGGCGACGACCCGCATCCCCGCTGCGTGGGCGGCGTCGACGAACTGCCCGAGCGCGTGCGGGCGCACGAGGTCGTCCCGCTGCTCGTAGTTGCCGCTCTGGAGGTACAGCGTCCGGACTCCGTCGCGGGCCATCGCCGCCACCTCCTGTCGCGGATGCGCCCAGGACGGGGTTGCGTAGAGGTCGAGCCAGGTGCCGAGGCCGGCGTACGGCGAGCGGTGACGCGCAGACCCACCGGCTGCCGGCGCCACCACCACCGCCGCCAGCACCGCCGCCGCGAGCAGAAGGCGGGTCGCCCTCATGCCGCGGCTGCCTGCGCGAACGAGGCGATGCGGTCGAGGTAGCCGTCGACGAACCGTGGCGGGTCCCCGTGGTGAAGGCGGTGGTCGCCTTCGGGGAAGACCTCGATCTGGAGGAGCTCGGGCCGGACCGCGGCAAGGAAGGCGTCGACGCTCTCCTCGGGCGGATTCACCGTGTCGACCGCACCGAGGAGGCCGAGGAGCGGCGCCGTGATCCGGGCCAGTGCCGGCGCCGGGTCGTAGGCGAAGATCTCGGCGCAGAGACGCCAGATCGCCTCGTCCTCGAACATGAACTCGAGCCCCGGGAGCTCGCGGTAGGGGACGCCCGCCGCGTCGAGCTGCTCCAACCCGGCCTCGAGCGTCGGGCGCTCGCGGATCACGACCACCACGGCGTCGTACGTCGCGAGCGCCGCCTCGGCTTCTTCGCCGGCGGGCAGCTTGCCGGCCAGGGAGTGGCGCTCTTGCCGGGCGGGCGACGCCCCGCCTCCCGAGCTCGGGATCACGAACGCGACCGTTGCATTCCGCGAGGCCGCCTCGACGACGACCCAGCCGCCCTGGCTGTGGCCGAACAGGCCGATGGGGAGGCCGCGAGGGCTCTCGGACTCGAAGACCGCGAGCCCGGCGAGGAGGTCATCGGCCTGCTCGGCGATCCCGGCCTCCAGCCAGCTGCCGGCCGAGCCGCCGACTCCACGCTTGTCGAACGAGCACACGGCGATCCCGGCTTCCAGCAGGTGCTCCCTGATCGGCGGGAAGAACCAGTCGTTGTCGCGATCCGACGGTCCGGAGCCGGGATGCATGAGCACGCCCGCCACCGCCTCGCCGGCCGGCCGCCAGAGCGTCCCGGCGAGCCGGACTCCGCCCGAGTCGGCCTCGATCTCGAGTCGAGACGCGATTCTCTCAGCCACGGTTCTAGTTCTAGCGGGACCGGATCGGCGTCTGAACAACGCATGAGACACTCCGGGCCTGAGCGCTGGCCGCTACATCGAGGCGTCGCCGCTCGGCCTCGAGCTGTATCAGGGCGTCGCCGACCTGCCGCTCGTAAGCCCGCATGGGCACGTCCCGGTCGAGCTCTTCAGCGAGCCCGGTGCGCGGCTCGACCCGCCGGGACGCCTCTTCGTCACCGGCGACCACTACGTCGTGCGGATGCTCTATTCGCGGGGTGTCCCGCTCGAGGCGACGCGCGGCGAAGACCGCGCCGTCTGGCAGCTCCTCGTCGACCACGCCGATCTGCTCACGCTGACGCCGTCGGGCGTGTGGCTGCGCGAGACGCTCGCCGGCGTCTTCGGCGTCGACGAGCTCAGCGCGGACGTGTACGACGTGATCGAGGCGCGGCTCGCGTCGGCCGACTTCGCCCCTCCTGCGCTCCTCGACCGCTTTCGCGTCGAATGCCTGGCGACGACCGATCCGGCGGGCTCCTCGCTCGCGCAGCAGCGGGGACTCGCGCCGCGCATCCGTCCGACGTTCCGTCCCGACGCGGTCGTCGCGCTCGACGCGCCGGGCTGGCGCGAGGCCGTCGCCGCGCTCGGTGTCGACGACTACGCCTCCTTCATCGAAGTGCTCGTCGAGCGCCGGGCCGCCTTCAAGGAGATGGGAGCGACGGCGACCGACCACGCGGTGACGAGCGCCGACACGGCGCGCCTCTCCGAGGCCGAGGCGGCGGCGCTCTTCGCAGTCGCGTGCGCGGGCGAGATCACGCACGACGAAGCGCGCCGCTTCGAGGCGCACATGCTGAACGAATTCGCGCGGATGAGCCTCGAGGACGGGCTCGTCATGCAGCTGCACGTCGGCAGCCTTCGCAACCACAACGGCCCGCTCGCAGAGCGGTTCGGCGCCGACATCGGCGCCGACATCCCGGTGGCGACCGACTGGACGCGTGGGCTCCGTCCGCTGCTCGAGGCGTACGGCAGCGATCCCCGCTTCGGCCTCATCCTGTTCACCCTCGACGAGAGCACGTACAGTCGCGAGCTCGCGCCGCTCGCCGGGCACTACCCCGCCGTCTCGCTCGGCTGCCCCTGGTGGTTCCACGACAGCCCGGCCGGCATCGACCGCTTCCTCGACCGGGTCGTCGAGACGGCGGGGATCTACAACCTCGCGGGCTTCGTCGACGACGCGCGCGCGTTGACGGCGCTGCCGGCGCGCCACGACCTCTGGCGGCGGCGCACGTGCGGCTGGCTCGCGCGCAAGGTCGACGCCGGCTTCATCGGCGAGGCCGAGGCGCACCGCCTCGCGCACGAGCTCGCGTATGACCTCGTCCGGCGCGCGTACCGTCTGAACTAGACGATTCGACTAGACGCCGCTGAAGGCGTCGAAGCCGCCGTCGACCGGGATCACCGCGCCCGTGACGAAGGAGGCCCTGTCGCCGCACAGCCACACGACGGCGTCCGCCACCTCGTGCGGCTCGCCGAAGCGCCCGGCCGGGGTCGTCGCGATGATCCGCTCGCCGCGCTCGGTCAGCGCGCCGGACTCGTCGAGGAGAAGCGCCCGGTTCTGCTGGCCGACGAGGAATCCCGGCGCGACGGCGTTCACGCGAATGCCGCGCGGCGCGAGCTCGACCGCGAGCCAGCGCGTCAGGTTCTCGACCGCCGCCTTCGCCGCGCCGTATCCGACCACGCGCGTGAGCGCGCGATGCGCCGCCGCCGAGGAGATGTTCACGATCGAGCCGCCCTCCATCGCCGCCGCGAAGACCTGCGTCGGGAGGACGGTGCCATGGAAGTTCAGCCGCACCACCTCGTCGAGGGCTTCCACCGGCAGGTCGAAGAACGAGCGCTCGCCGACGGTGGCGGCGGCGACGTTCCCTCCGGCGGCGTTCACGAGCACATCGAGGCGCTCGAGCTGTGCGCAGGCACGCTCGAGCGAGGGGCGGTCGAGCACGTCCGCCTCCAGCACGAACGCGCCGTCGAGCTCGCCGGCGAGGGCCTCCAGACGGTCGCGTCGCCGGGCGAGGAGCCCGACCCGCGCACCGGCCGCCGCCAGCCCGCGCGCGATCGCCCCGCCGAGCGCCCCGGACGCGCCCGTGACCACGGCCACTCGATCCACAGGGCTGATACAAGCACGATCGTGGCTGTCTGGACGATCTCGGCGCAGCCTGGGACACCGGGTCTGGAAGTTGCAGCGGATCTTGCGGCCCGCGTCGAGGCTCCGCTCTTCGACCGGAAGGCACTCGAGCCTCTCGTCCAGCAGCTCAGTCCCGAGCTCGGCGACCTCGACGACGTCGAAGGCCGTTTCGGTGGGCGGCTCAACGCGCTGACGCTGGCGATGGCGATGACCTACGGCGCCCCGCTGGCGGCCGCGGCGGCGCAGGCTCTGCCCGATCATCCGGCAGCCGTCCACGCTCGGTTGTGGGCGCCGCAGGAGTGGCGCGTCACGGCCTACTCCCGGACGGAGCTGGTCGACCGGGCGAGCGCCGCCCGCGAGCTGGAGAAGGCCGATCACGTCGAGCGCGTCTGGGTTCACGCCCTTTCGGCGGCCGCGTCGACGATCCGGCGCTGTACACGGTCGTGCTCGACGCGAGCCGCGTCGCTCCCGACCGGATCGTCGACATGCTGCTCGCGGCGGCGGGACACTAACCCGCAAAAACCTGCAGGTTCGTGCTATAACACGCAGCGTGCTGACGGCCGAGCGCAGACAGGCGATCCTCGCGTCGGTCGAGCGGGAGGGCAGGGGCGTCGCCTCGGAGCTGGTGGCCCGCCTCGGCGTGTCCGAGGACACCGTCCGCCGCGACCTGCGGGACCTCGCGGAGCAAGGCCTGGTCCGTCGCGTGCATGGTGGTGCGCTGGCCTCGGCGCCGCCGACCGGCTCGTTCACCGACCGGCTCGAGGTCTCACCCGAGGAGAAGGCCGCGCTCGCCGAGGCGGCGCTACCGCTGTTGGCCGGCGCGCGCGTGATCGTCCTCGACGGCGGCACGACGACGCTGGAGCTGGCCCGCCGTCTCCCCCTGCTCTACGACGGCACCGTCGTCACCAACTCGCCGCCGGTTGCGTCGGCGCTGGCGAACCACCCGAAGGCCGAGGTCGTGCTCGTCGGCGGCCGGCTGCTGAAGGACGCGCAGGTAGCGGTCGGAGCGGCCGCCGTCGAGGCGTTCCACACGGTGCGGGCGGACCTCTGCGTGCTCGGCATCTGCTCGCTGCATCCCGACGTGGGAGTCACGACGTCCGACGCCGACGAGGGGCACGTGAAGCGCGCCATGGTGGCTTCCGCCGGCGAGGTGATCGCGCTCGCGACGGCGGACAAGCTCGGCACCGCGAGCCCGTGGGTCGTCGCGCAGCTGGCGGAGATCGACTACCTCGTCACCGACGGTGGGGCCGGCTTGACGCGCCCGTATACGAGCGCCGGCATCGACGTGGTGGTCGTATAACCCCGCGCTCGGCGACGTTCAGCGTCTTCGCGATCAACGGCGCGATGATGGGAACGTGGGTCGCGCACATCCCGTGGCTGCAGGACCACCTCGGGATCTCGAAGGCCACGCTCGGGTTGTGCCTGCTGTGCATCGCCGCGGGCGCGCTCGTCTCGATGCCGGTGACCGGCCACGTCCTCGACGGTCGCTCGAGCGCCTCGGTGACGCGCGTCGCCACCCTGATTTTCTGCCTGATGTTGCCGCTGCCGCTGCTGGCGACGAGCCCGATCGAGCTCGCCGCGATCCTGTTCGTCTTCGGGGCGAGCGGCGGGGCGATGGACGTTGCGATGAACGCGCACGGTGTTGCCGTCGAACGCGAGCTGGGTCGTCCGATCATGTCGTCGCTGCACGGCGGCTGGAGCGTGGGCGGATTCCTCTCGGCGGGACTGGTCGCGCTTACCGCCGCTGCGGGAATCGACCCGCGACTGGAGAGCCTGGTCGTCGGAGTTGCGCTCTGGGTGGCCGCGCTGTGGATCACTCGGCGGTTGGGGAGCGTGTCGGCCCATTCCGAGGCGAGGAGCGGGTTCGCGCTGCCCTCGCGCGCCGTGCTCCTGCTCGGCGGACTGTGCTTCCTGGCGATGATGACGGAGGGCGCGATCGGCGACTGGAGCGGGATCTATCTCCGTCACGACGCCGGCGCGAGCGCGGCGGCGGCGGCGACGGCGTTCACCGGTTTCTCGCTCGGGATGGCCGTCGCGCGCCTCGGCGGCGATTTGCTGAATGAACGGCTCGGCGCCGCGACGCTGATCCGCGGCGGGATGGCGCTGGTGGCGGTCGCGCTCGGCGGCGTGCTGCTGATCAGCGCGACGGTGCCCGCGGTGGTCGGCTTCGCCGTCTGCGGTCTCGGCATCGCGAACGCCGTGCCGCTGCTCTTCAGCGCGGCGGGCCGGCTCGATCCTCCCGGCCCTTCGCTGGCCGCCACCTTCACGATCGGCTACACCGGCTTCATCGTCGGTCCGCCGCTGATCGGCCTTCTCGCCGATCGGGAAGGGCTGCCGAAGACGCTTGCCCTGCTCGTGATGGCAGCGCTAGCCGTCGCCGCGCTGGCCGGCCGCGCCACGGCGACGAAGCCGACGACGAGCTCTCCCGACGGCGAGCTGCCGGCGGCCGTAGAGGCTGCTATCCACTAGAGCTGCTCGCGCGGCGACGTTCTCGGCGTCGGACTTGCGGCGGAGGAGGCGCGGCGGCGTGGGTGAGACGTCACCCCACTGCATCAGCGCGCGGGTTCAGGATCGCCGGCGCACGACGAGCACGGAGGTTGCCGAGTGGCTGACGACGGCGGCGGCGACGCTGCCGAGCAGGTGCCCGGCGAGCCCGCTGCGGCGGTGGGAGCCGAGCACGATAAGGCTTGCCTTGTGCTCCTCGGCGGTCTCGAGGATCCCTTTCCAGGTCGGCGCTGCCTCGACTGCGATGCTCTGCGGCCGGAACCCGGCCTGCTGCGCGAGCGCTGCTCCGTGTGCGGCGGTCCGCTGCGCGGCCTCCTTCACCTCGGTCGCGTTCTGGGAGTCGAAGTGCCGGTCGTCGACGGGCACGAATCCGACGTCCGCGGGCTGCCAGACGCAGAGGACGAGCGCTGTCCGGCCGGGAGTGAGCAGATCGGCGGCTTGCTCGATCGCGAGTTGGGCGAGCTCGGAGCCGTCGTAGGCGAAGAGGACGGGTTCGGAATCCGGAGCTTGGGGGTTTGTGGATGCCATGTCAGTCGGCCCTTTCGGTCGCGATCTCCGTCGCGGCGATGCGGGCGCGGACCTTCGCCAGCAGCGGCGGGGAGTACCACGCTGCGCGCTCGCCGGCGAGGAAACGGTCGAGGTCCGGGGTCTGTGGGCGGGCGCCGCCGAGCGCGTAGAGAGCCACCCCGACCAGCGCGCCGGTGACGGCGAGCCCGAAGCCGATCCAGAGCGCGATTTGCGTCCCGACCTGCGGCTTGCCGCCGAGGTTCGCGGCGAGGTAGACGAAGATCGGCGCCACCATGAATGCGGCCACCGCGCGGAACAGCTCGACGATCGCGAACACTCGCTGCAGGTTGGCCGACGGCAAGGAGAAGCCGGCGACGAACAACGCGGGGGCGACCGTCGCGCCCAGTCCGATGCCGGTCAGGCCCGAGCCAACCAGGGTCGCCGCCTGGCTCGAGGGCACCTGGACGGCGAAGACGAGGATCCCGGCCGCCAGAAACACCATCCCGACCAGCGGGAGATAGTGCATCGCGCGCTTGGTGATCACGAGCCCGAGCACGACGGCGGTGATCACCGCTCCGGCGACCTCGGGCAGGTAGAGGACG
Source organism: uncultured Actinomycetes bacterium (assembly GCA_963720065.1). Classification (GTDB taxonomy): domain Bacteria; phylum Actinomycetota; class Thermoleophilia; order Gaiellales; family Gaiellaceae; genus Palsa-739. The sequence goes on along the minus strand of CAVREH010000038.1, from coordinate 324,748 downwards.
CCGATGTGGAGGGGGCTGTAGTGCCCGGTGAGCGCGGCGGCTGTGAGGACCGTGGCCGACACCGAGGCGGCCGCGGCGAACAGCGCCACCGAGATGCCTGCGACGGGGATCGTGCTCGTGAGCATCGTGCGAACCGTCAGGAGCGGTCGCTTTGCGCGGTACTGGTAGACGACCAGGATGACGATCGCCGCGAGGCCGCCGAGCAGCGGGACGATCACGATGGGGTCGAGGAAGCGGTGGCTCGTGAGCTGCGAGGCGCCGAAGAACGCGGCCAGACAACCCACGGCCGCCAGGGCGATCGCCCTGAGGTCCCGCGGCGAGTCGAGATTGGCAGGCGGGGCGTCCTCGAAGGTCAACACGGACAGCACCAGGGCGGCCACGGAGATCCCGGCGACGATCCAGAACAACGGCCGCCAGCCGCCTGCCTGCGCCTGCAGTCCTCCGATGAACGGGCCGAGCGCGACGGCGCCGAAGATGCACATGTTCATGATCACCGCCGTGTCGCGAAGCTTGTCGGCCGGATAGCCGATCGCCAGCGGCGGCACCGCAGCGATCAGCAACAGGCTCGTGCACAGCCCCTGGATCACACGCCCCGCCGTGTACATGAAGGGATCCTGCGCCGAGGCCGCCAGGATCGAGCCGATCACGAGCAGCAGCGCGTAGCCGACCAGCATCCTGCGCTGCGGGAGGCGCATGGCGAACTGGACGGCCAGCACCGTGCCGACCGCGTAGGCGGCGTTGGCCAGGCCGGAGCTGAGGCTCAGCGTCTGCGCGCTCATGTGCAGCTGCTCGCCGATGATCGGTGCCAGTGGTTGAAGCGCTGCAGAGAGCGCCAGGTACGGGATCAGCGCGAGCATCACCATGGCGGCGACAGCGGGATACCGGCCGGCTAGCGGTCACGCTCCCGCCGCTAGCGCATGTTCTCGTCGTTTCGCTATTTCTTTCGAGTTTTTTTTTTTCCTTCCGCATTTCCTCGTGGTGAACTTCTTGCATACCGACCCCTTGACGTGGGTAAAATGGAGGCGACCTCCGAAACATCCGGAGCAAGCCTCCGGTAATATACGGAGGCAACCTCCGTTTGTCAAATCGAATGAGCCAACCCGAAGTTCAACAACTGCAGCGCCCTCAACGCGCCGATGCGCGCGCAAACCACGCCAAGCTCGTGGCGGCGGGCCGCGCGCTCTTCACCGAGAAAGGCACCTCCGCACCGCTCGAGGAGGTGGCGGAGCGGGCCGGCGTCGGAATCGGCACGCTCTATCGACACTTCCCCACACGCCACGCGCTCCTCGAGGCCGTCTATGTCGACGAGGTCGAGGCGATGGCGCGGGCCGCCGCTGAGCTCGAGGAGCTGCCGCCGTGGGATGCCCTATCCCAGTGGCTGCACCAGTACGTCGGCTTCGCGGCCACCAAGCGCGCGCTCAACGAGGCGCTGATGGAGACGGATCCGAGCTCCAACGTGCTGCTCACGTGCCGCACGGCGATCACCGGCGCCGGGACCACACTCGTCGAACGCGCCCAACGCGCAGGGGTCGTCCGCAACGACACGACCTTCATGGACATCGTGCGGATGGTCGGGGCAATCGCGATGGTGCCCACCGAAGACCCCGAGCAAAAGCAACGTCTGCTCGAGCTCGCGCTCGACGGACTCCGCTACCACCCACGCGAATAGCTCGAAAGCCGGGGCTTCGCGTCGACCCGGTCGAGCCGACGCAGATCACTAGTCACTCCCTCGCGAAGCGCTACGCGCGGTCATTCGGGAAGGCGGGAGCGCGACGAGGCGCGCGAGCGGCTGCTCGCTCATGGCTTTTGGCACCGTCTGAGAACGACCGAGGGCCGCTTCCAACGGCCCTCGGTCAAATGCCTCGCATAAGGCGGAGGCAGGGTGTCCGGCTGACGGGACGAGGGTGACGGTAACAGCCGGACCGGCGATCCCCGAGAGGTATCCGTCCGACCCGGTTGCCAAGGTGCCCTCGTCGGCCGCGACGGTCGACCCGACCACTTCCACCGGTGGACCGCGCCGGGGTCGGACACGGCTGACGGAAGGAGAACTCGCGGTGTTCAAGGTAAACCTCATGCTGGCCGACTCGGCGCAGGTGGCCGGCGGAAAGCTCTACGTGCTCGGGGGCGGATGGTCGATGATCGTCGCCGGCGGCCCGTTCGCGGTCTGCGGAATCATCGACATTCCGTGGGACAAGGCGACGGACTGGCACACGCTGAAGCTCGAGTTGATCGACGCGGACGGTGAGCCGGTGATGGTCCCGATGCCAGATGGCGCTGAGCAGCCGCTGGCCGTCGAGCCGCCCCGCTACCGCCCGACGATCGGACCCCACGTGAAGCCGGGGACCTCGCTCGGCTGGCCTTTCGCGGTCAACGTCGGACCCGGGCTGCCGCTCCAGCCCGGCACGATCTACGAGTGGCGGCTCACGATCGACGGCGGCCAGGAGGAGGGCTGGACGCTTCCGTTCAGCGTTCTCCCCGCCCAGGGCTTCCCGAAGGCCGCGTAAGCCATCACAGGGTCAGCCGGCCGGCAGCTCGCCGTCGCCGCGGTCTCTCCAACAGGGAGATAGCCGCGGAGCTCGTCGTCTCCGTGTACACCGTCCAAAACGCACCTCTCTCACGTGTACGCGAAGCTCGGAGTGCGGTCGCGCGAGCAGCTCGCGCCGGCCCTCCGTTAGGCGAAGGATTCCAGCTTTCAGGTATTGCGTCCCGGTGGGGGACGGTCTACCGTCGTCCGCATGGCGGAGTTCCTACTTGAGGTCTACGCGACACGGACGGACTCGCGTGCCGTAGGCGAGGCGGCGCGACGAACCCGTGCCGCCGCGGACTCGCTCGCCTCCGAAGGCCCTCACGTCCAGTACGTTCGTTCGATCTACGTGCCGGACGACGAGACCTGCTTCTACGTCTATGAGGCTGACTTCGCCGGGACCGTCCGTGAGGTAGCGCGCCGCGCAGACCTGTCGGTCGACCGGTTGGTCGAGGCGCGGAGCGCCGAAAAGACGGGGGACGACTCATGACGCGGGTTTGGGTCCGAGGATACGTAGTCGCATTTCTGGCTGCGTTCGGCTGTCTCGGCACGTCGGGGGCAGCGAGAGCGGTGACCACATTGCCCGCGCAGATCTATCCGTCCTTCGCACCTAGTTCGATCAAGGTCGGGGACACGTCAACGTTGAACCTGTCGATCCTCGACCCGAACGACTTCGGCGTGTCGAGCGTCGCCTTCACCGACAACCTGCCGTCCGGGATGGTGGTGGCGAGCCCGAGCGGATTGAGCAGCGACTGCGGCGGAACGGCTACTGCGAACCCGGGCTCGTCCACGGTCAGCCTCGGAGCGGGCGGGCCGACGACAGGGTGCGTGGTCTCGGTGAACGTGGTCGGCGCGGAACCGGGCGCGCTCGTCGACTCGGTGGACGTCACGTCGAGCGCGGGGACCGGTGACACGCACAGCGCCACGCTGACCGTAGTGGCGGCCCCAGACGTCTTCGCCGTCTTCGGCGACCCCGTATTCGGATTCCCGTCTTGGGTCGCACCCGGCGTCACCGTTCCGCTACAGGTCAACGTCGACAACGAGGATCCAAGCACAGCTTTGACCGGAGTCGGCTTCACCAACACGCTGTCGTCCGGTCTTGCGATCGCCAATCCCAGCGGGCTCACGGTGCAAGGAGGTTGCACGCCCGGCGAGGTCACGTTGCCCAGCAGCAACACGCTCGCTTTGTCCGGCGCGACCCTCGCCCCCGCCCCGGACCTGCTGAACCCGCCTCTGGATTCCATCTGTCTGGTCACCGTCGATGTGGTCGCCACGGCGAACGGCCTGCAGACGAGCAGCACCGGCCCTGTGACGTTCAATGAGGGCCTGAGCGTGGCCGCCGCAACCGCGAAGCTGCCTGTGGTCGGGTCTGGTCCGCGGATCTACTGGGGCAATCTCCGGCCCGGCCCCTCCACCATCGAATTCGCGCGTACCGACGGCTCGGTAGGTGCCTCGCTGGGGCGGTCGGGCCAAGTGAACTTGGCGCACTCCGGGGTAGGGACAGCAATCGATGCCAAGGCCGGCCGGATCTATTGGGCCGACGTCGGCGGCGCCATCAGTTGGGCGAGCCTCGACGACGGCAGCAACGGCGTGCTGGCGGCTGCCGGCGCGGACCTAGGGAGCCCGCAAGGGGTGGCGATCGACCCGGGCCTCGGCCGGATCTACTGGACCAACTTCACGGACGATACGATTTCCTGGGCCAGCCTCGCCGGCAGCGGCGGCGGCGACCTTTACACAAGCGCCCATACCGGGGGGGCGACGATCGACAAGCCGGACGCGGTCGCGATCGACCCTGCAAACGGCCGGATCTATTGGACGAACGGTGCAGGCACCCACCCGATCTCCTATGCCAACCTCGACGGCTCGGGCGGCGGCGGCGACCTGAACACGACCGGCGCCTCGGTCGACACCCCGACCGGGCTGGCGATCGACACCGCGAACGGGCTGGTCTACTGGGCCAATGAAGGCGACAACCGGATCTCCTACGCCCACCTCGACGAGTCCGGCGGAGCGAATCTCACCACGCCCGGTGCCACCGTCGACCAGCCGGGCGGGATAGCCATCGATCCCACGCAGAACAAGATCTGGTGGGCCAACGAGGCAGACGACTCGATCTCCTACCTGACGCTCGGCTCGAGCGGCGGAACGCTCTCGACTCCGGGCACGACCCCGACCGGGCCAGGATTCCCGTCCCTGCTGTATCCGCCGCAGTCGACCACAGCGCCGGTCATCACAGGCGGCACGACAGCCGGATCCACCCTCCACTGCTCCACGGGCACCTGGGCGCCGGACCAGCTCGGCGAGTTTTTCTACCGGGCGCCGCAGAGCTTCTCCTACCTCTGGCAGCGCAACGGCACATCCATCACCGGCGCCACGTCGAGCAGCTACGCGGCACCGACCGCGGGCAGCTACACGTGCAACGTCACGGCGGTCAATGCGGCCGGCACGGACAGCGCAACCTCCGCCGTGACCACAGTAACCCTCCCGCCGCCGGTGAGCACTGGCCTGCCGACGATCTCGGGGACAGCCATGCAGGCTCACACCCTCACGGAGAGCCACGGCAGCTGGACGAACAGCCCGACGGGCTTCGTCTACCGGTGGCTCGACTGCGACACCGGCGGCAACAACTGCAGCCCGATCGCGGGTGCCGCCGCCCAGACGTACACCCTGACCGCCACAGACGTCGGTCACACGATCCGCGTGCAGGAGTCGGCCTCCAACGCAGGCGGCTCGACCGCCGCTACCTCCGCTCCGACCGTCGTCGTTTCGCGTCTGCCCTCCGCACCGGTGCTCTCCGGACTTACGCTGAAGCCGAAGACCTTCCTCGCCGCACCTTCCGCCACGGCCTCGGCCAAGCGCTACGGCTCGACGGTCGCGTACCGCGACACCGAGGCGGCCAAGGCGACGTTCACGCTCTGGCGCAGGGAACCCGGGATCAGGCGGCACGGTAAGTGTGTGGCACAACACGGCAATCAGACGGGCAACTCCTGCACTCGGCTTGTCCACGTCGGCGGTTTCAGCCACACGGACACCGCCGGTTCGAACCGATTGCATTTCAGCGGGCGCGTCAAAGGGCACGCGCTGGCGCCGGGCCGATATGTGCTCCGTGAGGTCGCGCACTCGAACGGGCTCGCAAGCAAGCCGACCAAGACAAGCTTCCGAGTGAAGAAGAGAGCCTGAACGGGAGCGACGGGACTCGAACCCGCGACCTCCGGCGTGACAGGCCGGCGTTCTAACCAACTGAACTACGCCCCCGCGGGCGAACTAGTGCAGCCCGGCCTCTACCCTGCCGAGGTGGGGCTCAACGCCGCCGACTGGATCGCGATCGCCATCGTGCTCGTCTCGGCGGTCGCCGGCTTGCGGCGCGGTCTCGTTCTCAGCGCGTTCTCCCTGGTCGGGCTCGTGGCAGGCGCCTACATCGGCGCCCGCCTCGCGCGGCACGTGCTGCACGGCGGCTCGGGCCCCGGGTGGACGCCCTTCGCGGTGCTGATCGGAGCGGTGCTCGGCGCGGTGGTGCTGCAGTTCGCCGCGCTCGTCGCCGGCTCGTTCATCCGCGGTGGGATGCGGTTCGCGCCGTTGCGGCTGCTCGACTCGGCCGGCGGCCTCCTTCTGGGCGGCGCGCTCGGCGTCGCGATCGTCTGGGTGGGCGCTTCCGCCGCACTCCTCTCGCCCGGTCAGACGGGGTTCCGCCAGGAGGTCGAGGGCTCGGAGATCGTCAAGCAGCTCGACGCTGCTCTGCCGCCGCGCACGCTGCTCGACCTGCTGGAGCGCATCGACCCGCTCCTCTCCATCACCGGCCCGAGGGCGCCGTCACTGCCCCCGGGCAAGGGCATCGTCGGCAATGCCGCGGTCCGGGCGGACACGACGCGTATCGTCAAGATCCTCGGCACGGCGTGCGGTGTCGGCGTGGAGGGCAGCGGCTGGTTCGCCCGGCGGAATCTCGTCGTGACGGCCGCGCACGTCGTCGCAGGCGAGAACGACACGATCGTCCGCGTCCCCGGACAGCTCATCCCGCACCTGGCCGACATCGTCGTGCTCGACGTGCACAACGACGTCGCGGTCCTGCGCGTCTCCGGAGTCGATCTCGCGCCGCTGCGGCTCGCGGACCCGCGGCCCGGCGCCGCCGCCGCGATCCTCGGCTACCCGCTCGACGGAGGGCTCGCGGCGACTCCGGCCCGCATCGGCCGGACGGCGACGGTGCTGACCCAGGACGCGCTCGGACACGGGCCGGTCGCGCGGACGATCACCGCCGTGGCGGGGCGGGTCGAGCACGGCGACTCCGGTGGCCCCGCGGTCGACGCCGCCGGCAGGGTCGAGTCGATGATCTTCGCCGCGCGCGTCGGCTCGGCGAGCGGCTACGGCGTCCCGCCTTCGATCATCCGCAGCGACCTCGCGCACGCCGGTGCACACGCGGTGCCCAGCGGTTCCTGCGCGCCCTAGCGCGTCTCGGGCAACAGCTCGACGACGTCGAGCGGCCGGCGGAACGGCGCCATGACGTAGACCCCGTTCGCGAGCTCGCGCGCGCCCTCGATCAGCTCCTGGCCGAGTGCGAGCCCGACTTCCCGCGCGCCGGCACCGGCCGTGCGGTACCGCTCCTGCACGTGCTCGGGGACGACGATCCCCGGCACCTCGTTGTGGACGCGCACGAGCGTCTCGCTCGTCCTGATCGGCCAGACGCCGACGAGCACGGGCACGGGCCAGCCGCCGATCCGCTCCCGGAACGCCTCCAGAGCCTCGAGGTCGAACAGGATCTGCGTCATGGCGAAGCGCGCGCCGGCCGCGACCTTGCGGTGGAAGCGATCGGCCTCGAGGCCCAGGTCGTCGGCGGTGGGGCTCACTGCCGCGCCGGGGAAGAACGTCGTGGGCGCGTCGATCGCGCGGCCGTGCCAGTCCTCGCCCGCGTTGAGCTTCGCGATCAGCTCGACGAGCCCGATCGAGTCGACGTCGTAGACCCCGTGTGTCCCGGGGTAGTCGCCGGCTTCGGGCGGGTCGCCGGTGACGGCGAGGATGTTCCGGACGCCCTCGGCGTGCGCTCCGAGCAGGAGCGACTCGAGCCCGGCGATCGTCGTGTCGCGCGGCGTCAGGTGCGGGATCGTCTCGACGCCCGTGAAGCGCTCGATCGCGACGGACGCCATGATCCCGCTCATCCGCGCCCGCGCGCGCGGGTTGTCGTTGACGTCGACGAACTGCGCGCGTCCCGAGTCGCGCACGGCGCGGGCTGTCTCGATCAGCGCCTCGGGATTTGCGCCGAGTGGCGGGTCGACCTGCACCGAGAGCACGAACTCGCCGTCGCGCAGCATCCGGGTGAGCTGCGTCTCTCCCGTCGCCGGCTCGAAGGGAGCCGCCTGCTCGCGCTGCTGGACGAGGAAGGAGCCGGCCGGCCGGCGGTTCGCGTCGACGGCCCCGCGGATCGCCGCGACCTGGGCCGGCGTCGTGCCGCAGCAGCCGCCGATCAGCCGCGCCCCGAGCGTGCGGGCCTGCGCCGCGAACTCGGCGAAGTAGGCCGGGGTCGCGTGCGGGAAGACGATCCGCTGGCCGCTCATGCTCGCGAGGCCGACGTTCGGCAGCGCCGCGAGCACCGCTCCGTCGTCGCCGCCCATCTGCGCGAGCGCGGTGAGCGCGGCGGCCGGCCCGGCGCCGTGGTTGGCGCCGAAGGCGGCGAGGCCGAGCGGCCGCAACCGCGCCGCGGCATCCTCCGCCTTCACGCCGGCCAGCGTCTCGCCGCCCGCGGCGAAGGTGAGGAGCGCGACGAGCGGCAGCGCCGAGACCGAACGGACCGCGCCGATCGCCGTCTCGAGCTCGTCGAGGTCGTAGAAGGTCTCGACCATGAAGAGATCGACGCCGCGCCCCTCGAGCACGCGCGCCTGCTCGGCGTACAGCTCGCCGGGGTCGTGGCCGGCCAGCTCGTAGTCGCCGAGCGGGCCGATCGAGCCCGCGACGAAGACGTCGCGGCCGGCGACCTCTCGCGCCTCGCGCGCGAGGCGGACGGCGGCGGCGTTGATCTGCTCGAGTTCGTCCGTGAGGAACTGGCGCGCGAGCTTGGCCCGGTTCGCGCCGAAGCTGTTCGTCTCGATCAGCTCGGCGCCCGCCCGGATGTAGCCGAGGTGCACCTCGAGGACGCTCTCGGGCGCGCGGAGGTTCGCCTCCTCGGGGCAGCGGAGCCCGGCGACCGCGCTCGAGAGCAACGCACCCATGCCGCCGTCCGCGACGATCGGCGTCTCCTGCGCGAGCCGCTCCTCGAACCGGCTCATGCGGGCTCGTGGACGGTGCGGCCTTCCATGCCGCCCGCGACGGTCACGAGCTCGCCGGTGACGTGGCCGGACAGCTCGTCGGAGGCGAGCACGACGACCGCGCGGGCCACGTCCTCCGCCCGCGCGACCTTGCGCAGCGCCATCGTTCGGGTCAGCCGGTCGACGAATTCCGGCTCGAGCTCGCCGCGCGTCATCGGGGAATACGTCCACCCGGGGGCGATGGCATTCACGCGGCCGCGCGGCGCGATCCGCACCATCTCGTTCTTCAGGCTCAGCAGCAGCCCGACCTGGATCGCCGCCTTCGCCGCCGCGTAGTCGGCGTGGCCGGCCTCGCCGAAGCGGCCCGCGGTCGACCCGACGAGGACGAGACTGCCGTGCTGCTGGCGCTCGACGAGGCGGAGAAACCCGCGCGCCGTGAGAAACGTCGCCGTGAGGTTCGTGCGCAGCGTCGCCTCCCACCGCTCGAGCGGCAGCTCCCAGACCGGCTCGTCGGCGCGCGGCCAGAAGCCCGCGACCGCGGCGCAGACGTCGACGCCGCCGAGCTCCCGGTCCGCCGCCGCGAACAATCCGTCGACCTCGGCCTCCACCGTGAGGTCGGCCTGCAGCGCGACGCCGCCGGTCTCGCGCGCGAGCTCCTCGGCGTGGTCCGCGCTCGTGCGGTAGTGGATCGCAACCCGGGCGCCCTCGCCCGCGAACGCGCGCACGCACGCCGAGCCGATCCCGCCCCCGCCGCCGGTCACGAGGACGCGCTTCCCGGCCAGTCCCGTCTCCACGGCTTGACGTTATCGTCCCCGCCGTGCGCGTCCACGTCATCAGCGACATGGAGGGCGTCGCCGGGATCGTCAAGTGGCAGCAGACCAGCGGCGGCGAGAAGCCCTACGACGAGGGCCGCGTCCTCTACACCGAGGAGATCAACGCAGCCGTGCGCGGCGCGAAGGCCGCCGGCGCGACCGAGATCGTCGTCATGGACTACCACGGCGCCGGCGGCGCGTACGAGCTTCAACTCGCTCGTCCCCGAGCTCCTCGATCCCGCGTGCGAGTACGTCGTCCAGCAGGAGTGGACGGAGTACACGAGCTTCCTCGAGTCGGGCTGCGACGCGGCGCTCTTCGTCGGCATGCACGCGATGGCGGGGACCGCGGACGGCGTCCTCTCGCACACGGTCTCGGGGCAGGCGTGGCAGAGCCTCCGCTTCAACGGGACCCTGGTGGGCGAGACCGGGATCAACGCGGCTCTCTGCGGGAACTGGGGCGTCCCGGTCGTCCTCGTGACGGGCGACCGCGCCGTGTGCATGGAGGCGAAGGAGCTGCTCGGCGACGGTCTCACGACGGTCGAGGTGAAGCAGGGGCTCGGCCGCTTCAGCGCGCGGATGAAGACGCCGCGGGAGGCGCGCGAGCTGATCGAGGCGGGCGCGAAGAACGCGCTCTCGGATCTCTCGGCCGTGCCGCCTTACGACCCGGGCAAGCCATGCGAGATCGCGATCGACTTCACCACGCCCGACCGCCTGCAGGAGTTCGCGAACCGCAGGGGCGTGGAGGTGACCGGCGCGAGCTCACTCGTCGTCCGCGGCGACGACTGGTGGGCGGCCTGGTCGGGCTTCTTCTTCTGAGACGACGCCCAGCCCTTCCACGAGCGTGAAGAAGGCGCGCGCGAACGGCGATGCCTCCGTGCGAGCCCGGACCTCGTCCCAGTCGATCTGCTCGCGCAGGGCGCGCGTCCATTCGAGCAGCGCGCCGAAGTCGGGCTCCTGCTCGGTGATCGCCAGCAGCTTCGCCACCATCACGTCCTCGAGCGTCGAGACGTGCATGCGCACGGCCATCACCTCGGCGAGCGGTGCGCGTTCGATCTGCTCGTCGGTGATCGGTCCGCTCGCCGGGTTGTAGATCAGGTCGACGAGCGCGCCGTTCGGATGCCAGCTCTTGACGAGCCAGCCCTCGGGCGGCCGTTGCGTCTTCCAGCCCTCGTGGTCGAACGCGGCGAGCGCCGTGTCGACGTCGTTCGGCCGGATGAGGAAGTCGACGTCGTGCTCGCTGCGCGGACCGCCGCGAGCCCACGCCGAGAGGCCGCCGCCGAGCACGAACGGGATCTCCGTGCGCTGCAAGACGGCGACGGCGTCCCTCATGGCCTCGATCAGCTCCTCGAAGCTGGGTTCCGGCATCGCCGGGTCGTTTCCGGTTTGTCCGATCGCGCAACATGGACCGGCGTGAGGATCGCGGCCGCAGCCGACATCCATGCCTCGGACGTGAGTGCCGACCGCGTCGAGCGGGCGTTCGCCGACCTGCAGAGAGAGGCCGACGTCGTCCTCCTCGCCGGCGATCTGACGACGAGCGGAGAGCCCGAGCAGGCCGAGGTGATCGCAGCGGCGTGCCGCCGGCTCGATCTGCCGATCTTCGCCGTGCTCGGCAACCACGACCACCACGCGGGGCGCACCGACGAGCTCGGGGAGGTGCTCGCCGGGGCCGGCATCCGGCTGCTCGACCGCGAGTGCGCGACCTGCGAAGTGGACGGGCTCGAGCTCGGCGTCGTGGGGGCGAAGGGCTTCGTCGGCGGCTTCCCGGGCTCCGCCCTGCCCGACTTCGGGGAGCCGTTGCTCCGCAAGGTCTACGCGGAGACGAGCGCCGAGGCCGACGCGATCGCGCGGGGGCTGCAGGCGATCGTCCACTGCGACGTGCGGATCGTCCTCCTCCACTACTCCCCGGTCGTGGACACGCTCGAAGGCGAGCCGCCCGGCATCCACACCTACCTCGGCAGCGAGCGCCTCGCGACGCCGATCGCCGAGAACGGCGCCGACCTCGTCCTCCACGGACACGCCCATGCGGGCTCCTTCGAGGGCCGCATCGGCGACATCCCCGTCTACAACGTCGCCGTCCACGTCACGGGCCGGAACTTCTGGATCGTCGAGCTCGACGGCAGCGGCGTGCGGCGCGGCGGCGAGGTCGTCGAAGTGCGCGAGCCGCCGCAATAGCTACGTTGGGCGGCATGGAAGGCCGGGTCGTCCGGATCTGCATCGCGCCGGTCAAGGCGCTCCACATCCTGAATCCCGAGGAGGTCGAGCTCACGCGCGCCGGCGTCGTGGGCGACCGCCGCTTCTGGATCGTCGACGCGAATCGCAGGCTCGTCAACGGGAAAGACCATCCCGAGCTCATGCGGGTGCGACCGGAGTGGGACGAGGGCTCGCGGCGACTTGCGCTGGCGTTCCCCGACGGCTCGGTCGTCGAGGGCACGGTCGAGCCGGGAGAGCCGTTCGCGGCCGAGCTGTACGGGACGCCTCATCCGTCGCGGCTCGTGCCGGGCCCGTGGCAGGAGGCGCTGTCGCAGCTCGCCGGCGAGCCGCTGACGTTGCTCTGGTCGGAGGGAGGCGCCCAGGACCGCGGCAACGATCGCGGCGGCTGGGCGTCGCTGGTCTCGCGCGGCTCGCTCGACCGCCTGGGCGAGGAGGCCGGCGCGACGGAGCGGGTCGACGGCCGCCGCTTCCGGATGCTGTTCGAGATCGACGGCGTCGAGCCACATGAAGAGGACACCTGGCTCGGCAAGCAGATCGCGATCGGCGACGCGGTGATCGTCCCGCTCGGGGACGTGGGCCGCTGCGTGGTGACGACGCGCGACCCGGACTCGGGCGTGTCGGACTTCGACACGCTCAAGCTCCTCGCCCGCTACCGCCGGGAGGGCGTGGTCGAGCCGTTGCCGTTCGGCGTCTACTGCGACGTCGCCGTGCAGGGACGGGTGCGCGTCGGCGACGCAGTGCGGCCGGCGCCCGCCGCCGTGCGGACATAGCAGAATTGCTATTGTTCGGACATGGCGGCACGCACTCGCGCTGAGGCAAAAGGGCCGGTCGAGCGGCTGCACGAGCGGATCGTCGCGGGCGACCGCGGCTGGTTCTTCGCGCGAATCGCCGACCGGGTCGCCGAAGAGCGCGGTGCGAAGGGGCTCTCGCAGCGCGAGCTCGCGGAGCTCTGCGGCACGACGCAGTCGGCGATCGCCCGGCTCGAACGCGGCGGCCGGCCGCCGCGGATCGACACGCTGCTCCGCATCGCGGAGGCGCTCGACTGCGAGCTCGTGGTCGAGCTCGAGCCGCGCAAGTAACAGACTGTTACTAAGTTGGACATGTCCCGGATCGTCGTGGCAGTCGTGGGCGACTCGATCTCGGCCGGCTCGCCGCTGTGGGATCCGGATCCGGCCGTGCTCGCGCGGATCCCGGCGCCCGACGAGCGGAGCCAGTGGCAGTGGTGGGCGGCGCAGGCCGACCCCCGCCTCGAGTTCCGGACGACTGCCGTCTACGGCGAGCGCACCGACCAGATCGCGCGCCGGCTCGACCTCGTCCTGGACGGCGCCGACGTGCTCGTCGTGCAGGGCGGCATCAACGACGTGGTGCAACGGCGGCCGGTGGAGGACGCCGCGCGCAACATCGAGGCGATGCTCGGCCGCGGCCGCGCCGCCGGGCTCGCGCTCGCAGTCACCGACGTGCTCCCGTGGAACAACGGCGACGAGCGGACGGCGGACGACATCCGGCGGCTCAACGCGCTGATCCAGCGGCTGGACGCGGCGCTGCTCCCGTTCCACGACACGCTCGCCGATCCGGCCGACCCGAGCCGCATGCGCGATAGCCTGACCGACGACGGCGACCACCCTTCCGTCGAGGGTCACCGCCTGCTCGGCGAGCAGGCGTTCCGTCCTAGACCTCTAGCTCCATCCCGTCGTGGGCGCGTTCCACGTCGTCGGGCAGCCCGAGCTCGTCCGGCCGGTGGATGATCACGAGCCGCTGCGCGCCGGACGACGTGAAGGCTTCGAGCGCCTCGTCGGCAGTGAGGTGGCCGCGGATGCCCTGCTCCGGCTGGGCGAGGGTGGCCTCGCAGAGGAAGAGGTCGGCGTCGCGTGCGAGCTCGACGAGTCCGTCGCACGGCGCGGAGTCGGCGCTGTAGGCGAGCGTCCGGTCGCCGTCGGCGACGCGCAGCCCGTAGCTCTCGAGCGCGTAGTGGAGCATCCGGTAGGCGACGAGATCGAAGCCCGCGGCCGTGAACGGCGTCTCCTCCTCGTACTCGTGTACGTCGAACAGCTCGAGGATCGCGTTCGCGTAGAGCACGGGATCGAGCCCGTGGATCACCTCGCGGCCGCCGTGCGGCAGCCAGAGCTCGGGCGCCTCCCGCTCGCGGCCCGCGCCGAACAGGCCGCCGAAGGCCCACGGCACGAGGTCGCCCCAGTGGTCGAGGTGGAAGTGCGTGATCACGATCGCGTCCAGCCGCGGCCACGGCTCGAACCGCCGCAGGCGCGGCAGCACACCCGGGCCGCAGTCGAGCAGCAGCCGCCGGCCGTCCTCTTCGACGAGATAGCCCGACTGGGCGCCGCCCGGGTTCGGCCAGGCGGGAGAGCAGCCGACGACATGGACTTGCACGGGCCTATCCTCGCTGCAACGGGCGGGTACTCGCACGGAGAAGCGCAGCTGTGTATAACTGCGCCGTGGCCAGAGCCTCGACGGACACGCTGAAGAAGGTTCCGCTCTTCGCGGGGCTCGACAACAAGGAGCTCGAGGAGATCGCGAGCAGCATGCGCGAGCGCCGCTTCAAGGCGGGCGACACCGTGACCCAGGAGGGCGCGGGCGGAGTCGGCTTCTTCATCGTCGAGGAAGGCGAGGCTGACGTGGCCGTCGGCGGCGAGGCGAAGGGCTCGGTCGGCCCCGGCGACTACTTCGGCGAGATCGCCCTCATCAACGAGTCGCCCCGCACCGCCACCCTGACGGCCCGAACCGACATGCTCTGCTACGGCATGACGCCCTGGGACTTCCGGCCGCTCGTCGAGAGCAACTCGGCGATCGCCTGGAAGCTGCTCACGGCCATGGCCCAGAAGATGCGCTAATCGTCTAGCTCGCGCGGAAGCGCCGAGCGCCGTAGTAGCCCGAGTACGCACCCATCGTCGAGATGCGCACGCGTGCGCCGGTGTGCGGCGCGTCGAGGAAGCGGCCGTGCCCGACGTAGATCCCCACGTGGCCTGCGCCGTAGAAGAAGACGAGGTCGCCCGGCCGGAGTGACCGGCGCGCGACCCGGTGGCCGTGCGAGAGGTCACCCCAGCTCGAGTGGGGAAGACGGATGCCGAAGCGGCGGTAGACGAAGCGGACGAGCCCGGAGCAGTCGAACCCCGTGCGCGGAGTCGAGCCGCCCCAGCTGTACGGGACGCCGAGGAAGTGGCGCGCGTAGGAGACGACGTGGAGGCCGAATCTCTGCTGCGGGCTCTCCCGCGACACCCACAGCAGATGCCTCCTCGGCTCGGGCCTCTGGACGAATCTCGCCGCGTGCGCCGCATGCCGTCTCGTCGCCCGGGTCGCGCGTCCCTGCAGCGCGAGCACCAGGGAGAGGGCAATGGCAAGCAGCAGTATGAGGAGGCGGAGTGGCCGCAAGGAAACTGTGAGCTCCCGTCGATGGTGCGCGGCCGTCGCAGAGTGCGGCCGCTCGCTTTCGGCGTGGACGGCACTTCAGCACACGACGTCGGGCCTCGTGTCACCCGAACGGGTCAGGCGGCACAGCTTCCGGCAGGTTGATGCAGGTTCGGCGAAAAGTCCTTACACCGATCGCGCCTCGCTGCCGTTCTGGCAGCATTACGGGAATGCGCCGGAGCCTCGCGTGGCTCGTTGCGATCCCGCTCATGCTCGCGGGCTCGCAGGTCGCGCACGTGCTCGCCTATCGGATCGTCTACCCAGAGGCGAGCATCCGGCTCCACGCGCTCATCGAGACCGGACACGGCTACATGAGCCTGCTGCCGCTCGTCCTGGGGATCGCCGGAGCAGTCGTGACCCTGTCGCTGGTCGCCAGCGTCCTCGACGCGGTGCGCGGGCGCGGGGTCCGGACGGTCCCGCCGTGGGCGTTCGCTCTGCTGCCCATCGGTGGGTTCGCCATTCAGGAGTACCTCGAGCGCTGGCTCGCCTGGGGCTTCTTCCCGTGGTACGCGGCGGAGCAGCCCACGTTTCTCATCGGCATCGCGCTTCAGCTCCCGGTTGGCGCGCTCGCTTACCTCGCCGCACGGTTCCTGCTGCGCAGCGCCAAGCGACTCGGACGTCGCCTGGCACCCGGATCGCCCCCCCGGCTACGGCCTGCCCCGCGCCCCGTGCTCTGCCCCGTGGCGCAACCGCTGCCGCCGCTTCCCTCGCTGCTCTCGCGCAGCCTCGGCCGGCGCGGGCCTCCTCTCCTCGCCGGCTGAGCTGAGCCCGTCGCCGCACGGCGGCGGGCCCCGTCGAGGAAGGAGAGACACTTGAACCGTAAGAGTCGTTTGGTCGTGCTCGCCTGCACGGCGATCCTCGGGCTGGTTGCCGTCGCGGGCGCGTCCGCGCACGCCCGCATGAGCCCGTCGGTCTCCCTCGCGAACGAGCTACAGCTCTACAGCCTCGCGATCCCGACCGAGAAGGCGAACGCCGTGACGAAGAAGATCGTCCTGACCCTGCCGAAGGGATTCTCGATCGACTCGTTCGTGCCGAGCCCGGGCTGGAAGCGAGTCGAGCAGTCCACCGGATCGGGCGACAACGCCGTCGTGACCCAGGTGACGTGGACGGGCGGCCACGTGCCGACCGAGGAGGACTCGCTGTTCCAGTTCCTCGCGCAGCCGTCTGCGGCAGGGACCTACACGTTCCACGTGCAGCAGACGTACTCGGACGGGTCGATCGTCGACTGGTCGGGGCCCGAGTCCTCCGCCGCACCGGCGCCGACCATCGACGTCGTGAGCTCCGTCGGAGGCGGAACCTCGACCTTGACGATCGTGGCGCTCGTCCTCGGAGCGCTCGGGCTTCTGGTCGGCGGCATCGCGCTCTTCTCCCGCGGAGGCCGGACGCTGACGTGACCGCAAGAGGGCGTGCACTCGTCGCAGGCACCGCCGTCGCACTGGCACTGCTCGTGCCGGCGGCGGCGTCTGCGCACGCGTACCTGATCAAGACCCTCCCGGCTGCGAGCATCATCCTGAGCAGCCCGCCGAAGAGTGTGCAGTTGACATACGACGAGGCCGTCGAGCCTCGCTTCGCGATCATCTCCGTCACCGACGTTCACGCGCGCCAGGAGACGACTGGCCCGGTGACGCGGTCGCCGTCCGATCCGGACACGCTCGTCGTCCCCATCAAGCACGTCGGCGAGGGCTGGTATCTCGTCTACTGGCGCGCCATCTCGGTCGACGGGCACCCGGTCCAAGGTGCGTTTACCTTCGCGGTCGGGCCGAACGCCGGCCCCGCACCGCAGTTCACCATCCCGCACATCGCCGGCACCGCGACCTCGGCTCCGCTCGTGATCGCGAAGTGGCTCGCCTTCCTCACGCTGATGGTCGCGATCGGCCTGTTCGTGCTGCGGATCGTGATCGCTCGACCACTCGTCCGCCGTGTCTCGGGAACCAACCTGCGTGCGCTGACGATCGCGTTCGCGCTCGCTGCCGTACTCGGCCTGATCGCGATTCCCGCCTATCTCGAGGAGGCGGTGGCCATCGATTCCCTGCGCTCCTTCTGGGACGTGACCGGAGTCGTTCCGCTCTGGCGGCTGACCGCGTTCGGCCGCGGCTATGTCGACATCGAGCTCTGCTTCGCACTCTTCGTCGCCGCCGCAGCGGTCGCGATCTGGGTGGATCGGCCCGAACGCGAGGGCCGGTCGGTCGCCGCGCTCCTGGCCCTCAGCGGCGCGTTCGCTGCCGCAGCAGCCGTTCTCGTTCTGCCGGGGGCGGTGGGCCATGCCGGCCAGACGTCCCCACGAGGCGTCGCCGTGTCCCTCGACTGGCTTCATCTCGTTTCCGGCTCGATCTGGATCGGAGGCCTGATCGGGCTGCTGGTGGTCTGGCGGAGCCTTCCGGCCGCAAAGCGCATCGCCGGTCTCGTCGTCTGCGTGCCGCGCTTCTCGAACGTGGCCTTCGTCTCGGTCCTCGTCCTGCTCGGGACCGGCGTCGGTGCCGCCGTCATTCACCTCCCCGTGCTCGACGCCCTCTGGCTGACCTCGTACGGGAAGGTGATCCTGATCAAGGCCGGGATCCTGCTCGCTGCAATGCTGCTCGCGTCCGGCAATCTCCTGCGGGCGAAGCCCGGCCTCGCCCGCGCCGAGGGGAGCGAGTCGTCGGCAAGGCTATTGCGCCGACTGATGTCGGGCGAGGTCTTGCTCGTGACCGCGGCGATTCTCGCCGCCGCGATCCTCTCCAGCCTGGCCCCACCGCCTCCGGCATTCGCAGAGGAGGGATCGGCGCTCGCACGCGTCGGCCCGGGCAAGGTCGCCTCCACGGTGACTCGAGGCAGTTACGAACTTCAGGTTCTGGTCGACCCGAACCAGGCGGCGGCGCCCGACACGTTCGGCCTGCGCCTGACGCGCGGCGGCAAGCCGGTCAATGGCGCAAGCGTGACCCTGACGTTCGCGATGCTCGACATGCAAATGCCGAGCCAGGAGTACCAACTCGCGCAGACCGGCCCCGGCCTGTACACGCGCAAGACCCCGGCGCTCGTCATGGTCGGCCACTGGGGACTGACCTTCACGATCACCCCGAAGGGCGGATTGCCATTCACGACCCTCGTCGTCGACCACGCCGGCGACTGAACGGACACAGGAGAGAGGAAGGAGACTTCTGTTGATGCGCCACCCTCGCCCGCTGATCGCACTCGTCACGCTCGCCGCCGCAGCCTTGCTCGCCGGTTGCGGCGGAGGCGGCGCTGCGACAGGCCCGACGATTCTGCCCGCGCGCACCTTCGGGCTCTCGCACTTCGAGCCGCCCGGGCCGATCCTGCCGGGGCGCTCGACCGATGTCTCCTTCACGATCCGGACGCCCTCGGGGAAGCCTCTGACCGAGTACAAGGACTGCTGCGAGCCGCACGAGGGCGTCGACCTGATCGTCGTCCGCAGCGACGACAGCCACATCCAATACCTCGATACCCACGCCGACTCCGACGGAAGAATCAGCGAGCCGGTCGTGTTCCCGACACCGGGGCGCTACCGAATCACCATCGACGCCTATCCGAAGCTCACGAGTCCGACCAGCCCGTTCAACTTCCAGCTGTTCAAGTGGGTGACAGTGCGAGGCAGGTACCGGCCGAAGCCGGTTCCCCCATTCCGCTCGACGCAGGTGGTCGACGGCTACCACTTTCAGATTCGGGGGCAGCCGCACCTGAAGGCGATCGAGCCGAGCTTCCTCGTCATCCACGTCACCGACGCGGCCGGACGCAAGGTTGTCTTCACGAACTGGCGCGGCGCGCTTGCTCACGCCATCTTCTTCCACCGGGGCTCCCTCGCCTACTCGCACACGCACGTCTGCAAGCCTGGTGCGATCTACTGCTTCTCGGCGCTCGGGAACATACGGGTGACGGGGCACTCGACCGCCCCGGGCATACTCAAGATCGGTGTGCTGCTGCCCGAGTCCGGGATCTGGCGCCTGTTCGTGCTCACGTACCTGGGAGGGCACGTCCTTACTGTCCCCTTCACCCTCCACGTGAAGTGAACGCCAGACCAGCCACGTCGCTCGTCCTGTTCGCGGCACTCGCGGCTCTCGGGTGCGGCGTCGCGGCGGCGGTGGTCGCCGTCAATGTCCTGCGAACCGTCCTCGGAGGATGACCGTGCGGCTCGGTTCAGCGAAGCGGGAAGAGAAAGGTGTGATGCGGCGGGATATGGCCGCCGACCTCGAGCACGACCTCCGCGCCCGGCCTCAATCGCAACGTGCGCGGATCGCCGCGCCGGCGGGTGCCGTCGACGTACGTAGAGACCGATCCGCGAAACGACAGGAGGCGGTTCGGACGGAGGGTTGTGCCCCAGACGCGAAAGAGGCGGCCGAGCGTCGTTCGCCCCTCGTAATCGACGATGCCGCTCGGGTCGAGCGTCCAGACGCGGGCGCGGCAGTCGGCGGAGGTCACACGGCCAAGGCGGCGGTGTGCGCCAACGAGCCCGATCGCAGTCGGGACGATCACCACCCGCCGGCGCGCGAACAGCTCGATGTGAACGCGCGAGCCCTCGTGCAAGGGCGCCGACCGGCAGACGAAGTGCGACGACGGAGACTTCGGCGGCGGGCGATAGCGGGGGCCGATTCCAACCGGTGTCGGCACGAGCCCCAGCACCGCGACCGACGCCAGGACCGAAAAGTCGCCCGCATGCATCACCTTCAGGCTACGCGCGCGATCCTCTGCCTGCTCGCCGGCGCCGTCGCTCTCGGGCTCGCCGCTCCGCCCGCGAAGGCGGATGGCGACCCGGCGAGCGACTACCTGGTCTCGCAGCAGGTCTTCCTCTCCTACGACGCGAAGATCCCGTCCCAGGCCCAGCAGAAGCTCCTCGCAGCGGTGGCCTCCGCGAATAGGAACGGCTACCCGATCCGGGTCGCCTTGATCTGGAGCGGCTACGACCTCGGCGCGCTGGAGGGGCTGTTCGGCAAGCCGCGGACGTACGCGCGGTTCCTCGATGTCGAGGACTCGAAATGCTGGTGGGGAGGGAGCTGCGGCGCCGGACGGTTCAAGACCACGACCCGACTGGTCGTCGTGATGCCGAACGGCCTCGGTTTCGCGCAGTGGAAGCACAAGCCGGCCGCCGGCTACCGAACACTCGCAGGGATCAAGGTGACGCGCACGCCGGCCGGCCTGGCCACTGCGGCGACGACCGCCGTCGTCAAGCTCGCCGCCGCAGCGGGCGTGAAGGTCTCGACGACCGGCGGACCGGCGGCTCCGAAGTCCGGGGGCGGCGGCACCAGCCGGATCGAGATCATCGGTGCGGCGGTCGCCGCGCTCCTGGTCGGCGCCGCCGCGAGCTTCCTGGTCCGGCGTCGCGCCGCCCGCTCAGCGATGCGCTAGCGGTTCGGGTTTGGCGGCACGGTCGGCAATCTCCACGCGCAGCGAGATGAGGACCAGAGCGACTCCCGAGGCCAGCGAGAGCGCGGTCGCGCTCCGCTCGAGCCAGGCCGGAACCGCCGCCAGGACCCAGCCGTCGCGAAGGGTCGCGACGAGCGCCAGCCCCTGATAGGCCGCGACGATTCCGATCAGGATCCCCCCGAGGGCGCGCCAGTCGGGGCGGCTGTAGAGGACGGCCAGCGCGGCGGCCACAAGACAGGTCGTCCCCACGAGCACGAGCTGCCATGACGAAACGCCGGGCCGACCGTAGAGCTCTCGGCCGAGCCGTGCGACCGTCGCCGACGTCAGCGCAATGCCCGCGAGCGCCGCCGCGACGTGCGCCTCCAGGCGCGCCTCGCGCAGCATCAGCAGGGCCGGGAGGCAGGCCGCAATCACGAGGAGCGGCCAGAACCACAGCAGCGAGGCAGGCGCCGACTGCCAGAGACCGCCCCGAATGGTTGTGCCGCGTCCATCGACCACGAGCGGCACGACCCACCGCCCGAGGTAGGCGTTCCCGGACGGATGGGCCGCCAGGACAGCGGCCTGCAACCGGCCGTCGTGCCACATCCACGAGTGCCCCGAGGTCAGCGGCTTCCAGCTTGGGGGTGTGGACGACGTGACGCCTCGGGGGATCGCTTGCGGGTACACGCGGTTGATGAACCACGTCGCGGAGCGCGTGTTGACGGCGACTCCCGCCGAGGAGAAGCGGAGGTACGGCTCCCCTCGCAGTCCTGTGACGACGACCGTGAGCGACGGCTTCGCGCGCATCCAGAGCGCCTGGTCGCCGTCGACGACCCGCACGTCGAGCCCGGGTGGAGCACCGGAGATCCGCGCGAGGTAATTCGTCGCCGCCGGCGGAACCCGGCCGACGTGCGCGGACGCGGTCGACGGCAGCAGGGCGGCGGCAGCGAGTGCCGTCGCCAGCACGACTGCGGCTCTACGCACCTGAAAGCGAGCGAAGCGTCTGCGCGACGTCGGTCGCGAGGAACGGATAGAGGTACAGCGCGCGCTCGTGGCCGCTCGAGTCGACGACATACGACGCTTCCGTGTGCGTGATCCTGTGCACCTTGATGCCGGCGATCGTCTGCGTCGCCGCGCTGACCCCGATCGCATACGCCTTCCACACCCGCGCGAGCGCCGACGGCGCACCGACCGCCCAGTGCCACTCGCTCGGCAGGCGCCACTTGGTCTTGTCGAGCAGGAGGTTCTTGCGCGCGTCCGCCCAGCGATTCGTGCTGACCGCGACGATCGCGGGGCGTTGCCCGGCCGGGAGGCTCGCAACGACCTTGTCCAGCGTCTTCGCCTCGAACGGGCAGAGGTTGCGGCAGAGCGGGTCGATGAAGGTCACGATCACCGGTCGGCCGCGGAACTGGCGCAGCGAGATCCGTCCGCCGTTCTCGTTGCGCAGAGAGAACTCGGGCGCACGCCTCTTCCCCGTCGGCCAGGTGACCGGTGCGCCCGAGGCTGCGGCGGCGAACGCTGGAGTCGCCGGGCCTCCTCCCGGGCGGGCGACCGCGATCACGGCGCCGATGCCGACGCCCACGGCGAGCGAGAGGCCCAGGATGATCCAGTGCAGCCGGCGCGACACTCCGCCCCAAGTATGGCACCGCGATGGAGAGCCAGATACGCTCTCCGGCCGTGGCTGTCAGCTCATCCCTCAGCGCCACCGGGATCCGTTGGAACCTGAGCGATCTCGAGCCGGACGCCGAGCAGGCGCGCCGCGACTGGGACGAGCTGCTCGCCCGCTCGCGCGACTTCGCCGAGCGGCGGCGCGGCACGGTCGGCGCGGCCGGCGCCGAGGGGTTGCGCGAGCTGCTGGACGAGCTCGACGAGCTCACGCAGTACATCTCCCGCGTCCACTTCTACGCCACGGCCCGCGAGCACACGGATGCGATGGACGCCGAGACGAACGACCTCGCGACGCTCGCGCGCGATCGGGCCGCCGATCTCGAGAGCCTCCTGCTCTTCGTCGAGCTCGAGTGGCTCGCGCTCGACGATGCCGAGGCCGACGCGTTGCTCGAGGCCGACGCGCTCGAGCCGTACCGGCACCGGCTCCGGGTGGCGCGGGAGGAGAAGCCGTACGTCCTGCCCGAGGGGGAGGAGCAGGCGCTCAACGCGCGCCGGCCCGCGATCTCGGCCTGGGAGTCGCTGCACGGCCGCGAGCTCGCGACGCTGACCGTCGAGTTCGACGGTGGCGCGGGGCCTGAGCCGCACACGATCGACCGCCTCCTCTCCTACATCCACCACCCGGACCGCGAGCTGCGCCTCGCCGCGCTCGCCGTCCTCTACGAGGCGCTCGACGACGTGGCCGACGTGCAGGCGGCCTGCTACGACGCGATCGTCGGCGACCGGCTCTCGCTCGACCGGCTGCGCGGGATCCCGGACGCGATGTGGCCGACGAACCAGCGCAACGAGCTCGACGGCGACGTCGTCGAGACGATGATGCGCGCGATCGAGGAGCACTACCCGCTCGGTCGTCGCTGGTTCGTCCGCAAGGCCGAGGCGCTCGGGCTCGACCGGCTCCAGCTCGCCGACCAGTACGCGCCGGTCGGCAGCGACCGCCGGGTGGAGTGGACGGAGGCCGTCGCCATGGTCGACGACTCGCTGCGCGACTTCCACCCTCGGCTCGGCGACATCTTCCGCAGCTGCCTCGACCGCGAGCACGTCGACGCGGAGCCGCGCCCCGGCAAGGTCGGCGGCGCGTACTGCAACACGGTCTCGAAGACGGTGCTCCCGTACGTCCTCATGAACTACACCGACCAGCTGCGCGACGTCGTCACGCTCGCGCACGAGTTCGGCCACGCGGTGCACGGGACGCTCGCGCTCGAGCGGCAGACGTACCGCTCGTACCACACGGGCCTCGCGCTGGCCGAGGTGCCCTCCACCTTCGCGCAGCTCCTCGCGGTCGAGCGGCTGATCGACCTGGAGGAGGATCCCGCGACGCGCGTGATGCTGCTCGCCGACCGCGCCGAGGGCGCGATGGCTTCGATCTTCCGCCAGACGATGATGGCGCGGTTCGAGGTGCGGGCCTACGCCGCGCGCGGCGAAGGGAAGGGGCTGACCCGCGACCGGCTCGCCGAGATCTGGATCGAGGAGAACGAGCGCTACTACGCGGACTCGCTCGACCTGCCGGAGGGTTATCGGCTCGGCTGGTCGTACATCCCGCACTTCATCCACGTCCGCTTCTACACGTACGCCTACGCGTTCGCCCACCTGGTGGCGTTCTCGCTCGCGGCGCGCTACCGCGAGGATCCCGAGCGCTTCGCGCCGGCGTATCTCGACTTCCTCGGGAGCGGAGCTTCGCGCTCGCCGCAGGATCTGCTCGCGCCGCTGGGCGTCGACCTTCGCGACCCCGAGACGTGGGCGCACGCCTTCGCCGAGTTCGACCGCTGCGTCACGGCCGCCGAAGAAGGCGTCGGCGAGCTCGACGCGGCTTAGCGGCAACGCGCCGGGCGAGATTCAAGCTGCCAGGCTCGTCAGGCGCGGCGGCGCTCGTCCGGGGGTTGGAGCGCGTCCCAGCGTCTCGCGAGATCGCTGCCGTCGAGCTTGTCTGCCGCGTCGAGTGCTTTGCCGGCGCGCTTCGAGGTAGTGCGTCCGAACGCTCCCAGCAGCACCCATTTCCGGGTGAGTCGAACGAGCCGAAGCCGGTCGTCCGAAAGGTCGGGCCTCCGCTTCGGGTTGAGATAGAGGTCGACGGCGACCTTCTCGACGAGCCGTGGGTCGGCGGGTGCTCCGGTCGCCTGCTCGATCCGATGGGCGACGAGCGAGGACAGCAGCTGGATCTCGCGGACGCCGGCGCGGACAGCGATTCCGATGGAGACCGAGCTCGAGGCGACCATCGCCCACGGGAGGCGTGTGAACTTCGCGCCGCGGGCGGCCAGGCGGACGACCGGGGTTGCGAGCACGACGACCCGCTGCACCTTGTCGGCGAGCTCTTCGGTCCCTTCCTGCCCCGACAGTCGGAGCTTGGCGTCGGCGGCCGAGGTCACGCGGTCGTCGCCGAGCAGCACGCGGTGGACGGCGGCGTCCACCAGCCGCCCGACCGCGTCGACGAGCGCGGTGCGCGATCCCGTGAGCGCTACGCCTGCTCCCGCCGAACCCGGGTGAAGAGCCCGCCTTGCGCCGCGGCCGATCCGGCCCGGCCGCCGCCGGGGCCGCGGAGGACGTAGGCACAGCCCACGGCGATGCAGGCTCCGGCGAGCGGGCCGACGATGTAGAGCCAGTAACCCGTCCACGTTCCGGATGCGAGGTCAGGCCCGAAGGTGCGGGCGGGGTTCATCGAGGCACCCGAGATCGGGCTGCCCCACAGCCCGGCGAGCGCGATGTACGAGCCGACGCCGATGGCTCCGATGATCCCGAGGTTCTGTGCCCCCGAGGCGGTGCCGAGGATCACGCTCACGAGCCCGAAGGTGAGCACCGTCTCCATCGCGAGCGCCCGCCAGTCGGAGTACCCGTGCGCGGGATAGTTGCTCCCGTACTTCGCCGAGACATCGACGACGCCCCACAGGACGAGGGATGCGAGCGTCGCGCCGAGGAGCTGGACGATCACGTAGCCGGGCACGCGGCGCCACGGGAAGTCGCCTCGCAGGCTGAACGCGATGCTCACCGCGGGATTCAGGTGGGCGCCGGAGATCTTGCCCATGAACATGATGATCGCCATCACCATCAGGCCGGGCGCGACGACCGCGGCGGTGCGGGTGATGGTGTTCGGGAACGCCTGGCCCATCATGCCGCCGCCCGCCGCGACCAGGACGAGGAAGAAGGTGCCGTACAGCTCCGAGAACAGACGGCGCCACTCCTGGTTGGGATCCTGGAAGTCGGCGATCGCCTGGAGGAAGTGCTCTTCCTTCTCCGCGAAGAAGGTCGGCAACGCGACCCGTACGGCTGCCGGATCCTCGGGAGCAGGTGTCTGCATGCCTGTCATCTGCGCCTCACGTCTCGGCTCCTTCCCCGAACTGCGCCATACTCCTCTCATGGCCACAAGAGCTGACTTCACCGACGCGGAATGGAAGGCGATGCAGGAGGGGATCACCGGCGCGGGCATGTTCGTCGCGACCGTCGACCGGGGCTTCTTCGACAGCTTCAAGGAGGCGAACGCGCTCGCCCACCATCTGCGCGACGCGCATGAGCACAGCGACAGCGTCCTGATCCGCGACCTGGCAACCGGCCACGACCGGCCGTTCGGCATGACCGCGTCGCCGCAGGAGATCGAGCAGAGCACGGTGGCGACGCTCGGGCAGGCGGTCGCGGCGCTCGAGGCGAAGTCGCCCGAGGATCTCGCCGCCTACCGGCAGGTCGTCCTCGACGTCGCCCAGTCGGTGGCGGAGGCGGCGAAGGGAGTCTCGCCGCAGGAGAACCAGGCGCTGGACAGCATCCGCGCGGCGCTCGGTTCGAGCAGCTAGCTCGTCCTCACGGCTCCCGACCGGTGGCAGCCACCGCTACATAAGCGTGGCGGCTTCCTCGCGAGCGTGTCACGCCCGGGTCTCTATGGCGGCGTGTCACGTCACACTTCTGCGTGGGTGGCTGCGACCGGCCTACGCGGCAGCGAACCCTTCGCGCCGCAGTAGCTCGCGGGCCTGGGCTGCGTTGTCGGCTCCGGCGACGAGGATCACGAGCACGCCGCCGTACTCCGGCGAGACGTGGCGGAGCTCGAAGTCCTCGAGGTTGATCTGCGCCGCGCCGAGGATCTGCGTGATCCGGGCGAGCACGCCGGGCCGGTCGGGGACGCGGATGCGGATCCGGTTCAGCTGCGCCGGGGCGGTGCGGTAGGCGAACGACTCCAGCCGCTCGCGCGCGGCCGCGGCGGTGGCGATCGTCGCCTCGATCTGTTCGCGGTCGCCATTCCGCAGCGCCTGCTCGAGCTCGTCGAGCGAGGCGCGGAGCCCGGCCAGCGCCGCGGCGATCTCGTCGGCGTTGCCAAGGAAGATGTCGGTCCAGATCGCCGGGTTCGCGCCGGCGAGCCGCGTCATCTCGCGCAGCGAGGCGCCGGCGAAGGCGAGCGGCGCGTCGTCCTCCGCCGCCGCCTTCGCGACCCGGAGCATGAGGAGGTTCGCGAGCGCGTGAGGGAGGTGGCTCGTGAGCGCGAGCAGGCGGTCGTGCGCCTCGGCGTCCGTCCGCACCGTGCGCGCGCCGAGCGAGGCGACGAAGCGCTCCACGAGCTCGACGCTCCCCACCGAGGACGTCTCGGTCGGGGTCAGGAACCACGTCGCCGCGTCGAAGAGGTCGGCCGCGGCGCGCGCGGGGCCGCCGGTGGCGCCGCCCGCGACGGGATGGCCGGGGACGAAGCGCGGGTCCGCGAGCGAGGCGAGCGGGCGCTTCGTCGAGGCGACGTCGGTGACGACTGCGTCCGGGCCTGCCGCGTCCAGCACCTCCCGCACGACGGCCGGAGCCGCGCCGACCGGAACCGCGACGACGACGAGCTCGGCGTCCGCGACCGCCTCGGCGAGCGACGAGGCGGGCTCGATCGCCGCCAGCGCAGCCGCCCGCTCGAGCACGCCGGACGTCCGAGTCGAAGCCGCGGCTGCGGGTGCCCGCCCGCGCGGCGGCGAGCGCGACGGACGTGCCGATCAGCCCGGTGCCGACGACGGCGAGACGCTCGACTGCGCGCGGCCGCTCGGCCGTTCGTCCCGGCGACGCCGGTGCGCTCCGGTCGGCCGCGACCTCCTGCTTCAGCACGTCGAGAATCGGCCGAGAAGATGGACGTGACGCCGCGGTCCGACAGCGGCCCAGGGTTCGCGGCGACGAGCGCTTGCAGGAGCTCCGCCTCGCGCTCGGGGTCGATCCAGCGCTCCCCGGCCGAGTCCTTGTAGTCGCGGACGGCGGCCACGAGCTCGAGCCGGCGGTTCAGCAGCTCGAGCAGCCGCCGGTCGAGCTCGGAGATCTCGTTCCGGAGTGCCTCGAGCTCGCTCATGCCGTGTGCCGCTCGCCGGCCTCCACCGCGACCGGCAGGCGGTTCGCCGGCGGCGCCAGCGGGCAGACCCAGCCCGGGTCGTACGAGCAGGACGGGTTGTAGGCGAAGTTGAAGTCGAGCACGAGCCGGCCTTCGTCTTCCCCGAGATCGGCTCCCTTCACCGTGTCGAGGAGGTAGCGGCCGCCGCCGTAGCTCTGCTGGCCGCTCGTCGCGTCGCGGAAGCAGAGGAAGACGCCGCCGCCGTAGCCTTCCAGCCAGTCCAGCTCCAGGGCCAGCTGCTCGCCTCGCAGCGTGAAGTGCGCGCGCGCGAACGGCTTGAACAGCATCGCCTCGGGCCCGCTCGTCTCGATCGCCTGCGGTGGCGCCTCGACATCCTCGAGGTCTGCGAGGACGCGTACCTCCGGGTCGTAGTCGTAGTAGACGAGGCCGGAGTAGCCCGGCGAGGCGACTGCGGATGCGAGCGGAACAGCTCGTCCCGGGTCTCGCGCCACAGCTCCCAGCCGGCCTCCGGCTCCAGCGCGCGCACGGCCGCGTAGAGGGAGAAGACGCGCCGCTTCCAGTCGAGCAGCGAGAGGGTGTCCGCGGCGGTCATGGCCCGACGCTACCCCGCGAGCTCCCGGATGCGCTCGGCGGCGCCGCGCAGCGCAGCCTCGTCGAAGAGGTACGGGGTCGCGTTCGCGACGTAGCGGAGCGGTCCGTCGAGCTCGTCGCTGCCGCCCGCGGCGTTGACGAGATAGCGCACCGGGAACTCGTGGCAGACCACGAGCGTCGTCGCCTCGTCGCGCGCAAGCAGCCGTTCGCACGCGCCTGCGTACCGCAGCGCGGCCTCGTCGAGGCTCTCGCCGCCGGGGAAGCGCTCCGTCCGGTTCGAGTGCGCCGGTGCCTCGCGGTACGCCTCGAGCGTCTGGCCCTCGAGAGCGCCGACGTGGACGTCGCCCAGGTCGTCGTCGACGAGGTGCGGAACCTCGCGGCCCGCGAGCGCGATGTTCGCGGTCTGGAGCGCGCGTGGAAAGGGGGAGACGGCGACGAGGTCGAGCGGCAGCGAGGCGAGCTGGCCGGCGAGCCGCTCCGCCTCCTCGATTCCCTGCTCCGAGAGCCCGCGGTCGAGGGCCGGGTCGCCGTTCACGATCTTGTCGACGTTGAAGAGCGACTGCCCGTGCCGGGCGAAGAGGAAGAGCCGCATGGCGGGAGGTTAGAGCTGCTAACGAAATGACCGCGCGCTGACTGGGCGTGATGGGCGAGTGCGATGCAACGACGCAGGGAGCGTGAATAGCAGCGCTATTCGCGCGACCGAGGACGCCGCAGCGCGCCGCACAGCGCGTCCAGGCGGCCCGTGCTTCATTGCGTTAGGAGCTCTAAGCCGCGATCGGCCTCGGCGGCATAGCGTCCCGCACGCACACCACCGAAGCCGACCGCATGCTCCGGCGCTGTTTTCCGCTCAGGCGCGTCCGAAACGCGAGGACGCGCCGCCGACGAGCGCCTTCAGTCCGCGTTGGCGCGGAAAGAGCCACCGGTCGGACGCGGCCCCGACGGCCCAGACGACGATCGTCCCGCCCACGAGCGTCCAGAAGCCGTTGATGTGAAGCCCACTGACGATCACGTCGGTCAGCCAGAGGATGAACATCGCCACGAAGAACCACGCGATGCCGAGCGTGACGATCGCGAGCGGGAACGTGATCAGCTTCAGGATCGGCTTGACGAAGGTGGCGAGGATCCCGTAGACGAGCGCGGCGACGATCAGCGTCCCGGCCGATCCGCCGACCGAGATGCCGGTGAAGATCCACGCGGCGATCGCGAGCGACGCGGCGTCGATGGCCCAGGCGACGAGGATGCGGAGCGGGAAGGACACGCGAGGATCCTAGCCCCGCTCCGCGGTGCGATAGTTCGAGACGTAGCGACAAAGGAGGAATTGGTCATGGCAGTCACGCTGGGGATCCTCGCTCTCCTCGAAGCCAAGCCCGGGAAGGGCGACGATCTGGCCGACTTCCTGCGCAGCGGTCGCGAGATCGCGGCGCGCGAGGAAGAGACCGTCACCTGGTACGCGTTCAAGCTCGGAGACACGACATACGGGATCTTCGACACGTTCGAGTCCGAGGAAGGTCGTCAGGCCCATCTGAACGGCGAGATCCCGAAAGCGCTCGGTCAGGTGGGACCGGACCTGCTCGCCTCTGACCCCGACATCCGCACGGTCGAGGTCCTCGCGGTGAAGTAGATGGGCCGGGCAGGGATCGAACCTGCGACCTTCGGATTAAAAGTCCGCTGCTCTACCAACTGAGCTACCGGCCCGCGTCCGGCGAGCGTAGCGCCGCGCCGTAGGATCTGCCTCGTGGCGCCGTACCCGTACGAGACAGAGTTCCCGTCCCTGGACCTCGACCGGCCGGAGGACGGGATCCTGCGGCTGACGCTCAACGCGCCCGGGCGGCTCAACGCCGTCAGCGAGGAGCAGCACGGCGAGCTCGCGCGCGTCTGGCAGGCGATCGGGCAGGACTCCGAGACGCGGGCCGTCCTCGTCCGCGGGGCGGACGGCGCGTTCAGCTCCGGCGGCGACCTCGACCTCGTGCTCGCGATCGCCGACGACGCCGACACACGCCGCCGCGTCTTCCACGAGGCCCGCGACCTCGTCTACAACATGCTCGCCTGCCCGACGCCGATCGTCTCCGCGATCACCGGCCCGGCCGTCGGCGCCGGCCTGGTCGTCGGACTGCTCGCGGACGTCTCGATCGCGAGTCCGAAGGCGCGGATCGTCGACGGCCACACGAAGCTCGGCGTCGCCGCCGGCGACCACGCGGCGATCGTCTGGCCGCTGCTCTGCGGGATGGCGAAGGCGAAGTACCTCCTCCTGCTGTGCGAGCCCGTCGACGGGGTGGAGGCCGAGCGCATCGGGCTCGTCTCGCTCTGCGTGCCGGAGGAGGAGCTCGAGGAGCGGGCGCTGGAGATCGCCCGTCGGCTCGCCGCCGGCTCGCGCTCCGCGATTACGCACACGAAGACCGCGCTCAACGAGTGGCTGCTCAGGGCCGGGCCGATCTTCGACGCGTCGCTCGAGCTCGAGTTCCTGGACCTGACCGGCCCGGACGTCCGCGAGGGCGTCGCCGCCGTGCGCGAGAAGCGGCCGCCGAGGTTCGGGTCGTGAACGAGGCCGAGTTGCGCGAGGTGCTCGGCGGCGAGCCGACCGACCTCGTGCGGAAGAAGATCGCCGACCGCCTGAACCCGCTGACGCGGCAGTTCGTCGAGCGGTCGCCGTTCGTCGTCGTCGCGACCGGGCGCCCGGACGGCGGCCTCGACGTCTCCCCGCGCGGCGACCCGGCCGGCTTCGTCCGCATCCTCGACGAGCGAACCCTCCTGCTGCCGGACCGGCCGGGAAACAAGCTCGCCGACACGCTCACGAACCTGCTCGACGACGACCGGATCGCGCTCCTCTTCCTGATCCCGGGTGTCGACGACACGTTCCGCGTCAACGGCCGCGCGCGGATCGTCGACGATCCGGAGCTGCTCGCCGCGAGCGAGGTGGCCGGGAAGGTGCCGCGCCTCGGGATCCTCGTCGAGGTCGAGGAGGCCTACACGCAGTGCCCGAAGGCGCTCCTGCGCTCCGACCTCTGGAACCCCGAGCGGCACGTCGAGCGCTCCGAGCTGCCGGGCTCGGGCGAGATCCTGCGCGCCGTGGCCGACCCGGAGCTCGACGTCGAGGAGTACGACGAGGCCCGCGCCGAGCGGTACCGGCGGCGCGAAGGCTTCTACTAAGCGCTCTGCCGCTCCCAGGCGTCGAGCAGCTGTTCCACGTTCCGCCGCTGGTCGTCGCTGAACTCGAAGCCGGCGAGGAGGCGCCGAGCCTCGGCGACGTCGTCGTTCTCGACCGCCGCCTCGAGGTGCTCGCGCACCGGGATCGGCTGCCGCAGCTGCCGGCGCAGCCAGCGGAGGAGGCTCACCTGGGCGGCTTCCACCCGTCAGTCTCCCCGTCTTAGGTGACGGGCCGGTACCGGCGGACGTCCGCGGAGGTGTCGCCACACCGCGCGCGCGAACGGCCAGATGAGGACGGCCCAGAAGAGGAGCCCCGCGAAGATCGCGAGCGCCTCGACGCTCTCGCGGCCCTGTCGCTGCCAGTAGACGTCGCGCAGGTTGAGCCAGAGGGCGAACTCGTCGAGGATCAGCGCCGCGCAGACTCCATAGGCGAAGGCGGTGAGGCGGAACCAGTGCCGTGGTGGCTTGTCCTCGGACCCGAGCAGCAACAACCAGACGTAGGCGAGCAGCAGCAGGCCGAACATCCCGAACACGAAGTGGTGGATGTGGACGCCGCCCACGATGAGCCCGCCGTTCGGGCCGGCGCCGCGCTCGTGGAGCAGCGTCGTGACCCCGCGGGTGAGCGCGAGCGCGATCGTGAAGCCGAGCGTCGCGAACATCACGCGCTCCCGCCGCGGCCCCAGGTGATGGTGCAGGTGGAGCCCCTTCTCGAGCTCGCTGCCGACCTTCTCGACTTCGCTCATGGCCGGGATTCTCGCGCCAAAGTGGGCGGTGCAGGGCTCGAACCTGCGACCTACGGCGTGTAAAGCCGTTGCTCTCCCAGCTGAGCTAACCGCCCGCGCCCCGCGAACGGTAGCGCTATCTCTCGTCGAGCTTGAGCGCGGCGGAGTTGATGCAGTAGCGGAGCCCGGTCGGGCGCGGGCCGTCCGGGAAGACGTGGCCGAGATGGCCGCCGCAGCTCGCGCACAGCACCTCGGTGCGCACCATGCCGTAGGCCGTGTCGGTCTCCTCCTCCACCGCGCCGTCGCCGGCGGGCGCGGAGAACGCGGGCCAGCCGCAGCCGGAGTCGTACTTCGCATCGGAGTCGAAGAGCTCGACGCCGCACCCGGCGCAGCGATAGGTGCCGGGCTCGAAGACGTGGTCGTACTCCCCGCTGAACGGCGCCTCGGTCCCCTTCTCGCGCAGCACGCGGTACTGCTCGGGGGTCAGCTCCCCGCGCCACTCCTGCTCGCTCTTCTCAACCTTTGCCACGAGATCAGCCTAGTCGGACGAGGTGCCCCCAACGGGATTCGAACCCGTGCGACGGCCTTGAAAGGGCCGCGACCTGGACCGCTAGTCGATGGGGGCCACGGAGGACTCAGGCTACCGGGTCACGCGAGGAGGCTCAGCGCGACTGCGGAGTTGGACGACCGCGCGGGAACGTGCGGAGGCGAATCGGGAATTTCGCGGATGCGGCTGGACGGCTGCAGGGGCATCTTGACAACGAAGTCAGCTGCTCCCCAACCCGAAAGAGGAGAAATGGCCGGTGCCGCCCCTTCGCCATCTGTCTATCCGCTTCGACTTGAAGGCGACCTCGAGCCGCAGCTCTCGCGCTGGCTCTGGCTCGTCAAGTGGTTCCTCCTGATTCCGCACTTCATCTGCCTGATCTTTCTCTGGCTCACGCTCGTCCTTTCCGCGATCGCCGCGTTCTTCGTGCTGCTCTTCACCGGCCGGTACCCGCGCGGGCTGTTCAACTGGAACGTCGGCGTGCTGCGCTGGACGTGGCGCGTCTCCTTCTACGGCTACAGCGCGCTTGGCACCGACCGCTACCCGCCGTTCACGATGGGGGAGGTGCCGGACTATCCGGCGCGGCTCGAGATCGACCATCCCGAGCGGCAGCGCCGTGGCCTGCCGTTGATTGGCTGGTGGCTGCTCGGCATCCCGCAATACGCCATTGCGGGAGTGCTCTCGGGCGGCGACCGCGCCCCCGGCCTCGTCGGCATCCTCGTCTTCGTCGTCGCGGTGCTGCTCCTCTTCAAGAACCGCTACCCGCGGGACGTGTTCGACCTCCTGATGGGCTTCAACCGCTGGGCGACCCGCGTCGGCGCCTACGCGCTGCTCATGACGCCGGAGTACCCACCGTTCCGTTTGGATCTGGGTGGGCGGGAGCCGCCCGCAAATGCGTCGCTCGGCGAAGTCCCGCACGCTCCGGTGCCGGCCTTCTAGACACACCGACCAGAGAAGCGGTAGCGGGCGGTCGGTTTCGGGTCTGCGCCGACGGCTACGCCTCGGGCTGGGATGTCGTTCGTCACCCACTTCGTCACGGCGTCGCCCGCGACCTACGCGATCGTCTTCGGCGTTGTCGCGATCGACGCGCTGCTCCCGTTTGCCCAGGCGGAAGCGGTCGTCATCACCGCGGCCGTGCTAGCGGCGCAGGGGGATCTGCTGATCTGGCCGCTCATCCCACTCGTCGCCGTGGCCGGATTCGTAGGCGACAACGCTTCGTATCTGCTCGGCAGGCATGTCGGCGGGCCGATCGCAGCCAGGCTCAATCGCAGCGAGCGGCGGAAGAAGAGGCTCCAGCAGGCGCAGGTCGGGATCCGGGATCACGGGCGACTCGTCGTCGTCATCGGCCGCTTCCTTCCGATCGGCCGGACGCTGACGACGCTCACCGCCGGCACGCTCGAGATGCCCTGGGGCCGCTTCGCCGTCGCCGACGCGATTGCCGCAGCGTGCTGGGCCGTGTACGCCACCATGCTCGGCTACGCCGGCGGGTCGAGCTTCGCGCACAGCCTCTGGAAGCCGCTGCTGTTCGCCTTCGGCATTGCGCTCCTGCTCGCGCTCGCAATCGAGGCCTACCGCCGGGTGCAGAAGCGGCGCGGCCGCGAGCTCCTCCGCGGCGAGCTGCGCTAGACCGATTACTCTCGGGCGCCAGGAGAGTCGACGGGACATGATCCGCTACACCACCTCGATCTCGCTCGACGGCTATACGGCCGGGCCGGACCAGAGCCCGGAGAACCCGCTCGGCGTCGGCGGAATGCAATTGCACGACTGGCTGCGCGAGCTCGCGGCCTGGCGAAGGAGCCACGGCCTGGAGGGAGGCGTCGAGACCGCGAGCAGCGAGGTTCTCGAGGCCGCCGGCGCGAACCTCGGCGCCCATGTCATGGGCCGGAACATGTTCGGCGGCGGGCCGGGGCCGTGGGGCGACGAGCCCTGGAACGGCTGGTGGAGCGAGAATCCTCCGTTCCATCTCCCGGTCTTCGTCGTCACCCATCACCCGCGACCCCCACTCGAGTGCGAGGGCGGGACGACGTTCACGTTCGTGACCGACGGCCCCGAGGCGGCGGTGAAGCTCGCGCGCGGCGCTGCCGGCGGGCGCGACGTGCTGATCAGCGGCGGCGCCACGGTGGGACGACAATGCCTCGAGGCCGGGCTCGTCGACGAGCTGGGGCTCGATCTCGTGCCCGTGCTCCTCCGCGGCGGCGTGCGGCTGTTCGACGGCCTGCGCACGTCGGTCGAGTTCGAGCAGACCTCGGTGGTCGAAGGGCTCGGCGTCGTACACCTGACCTACCGCGTCACCCGGGCTACCGTTTAGCGGTGCCCGACACACACCGGAACATGGTCGAGTTGCCCGGCGGGACGTTTCGCATGGGTTGCGAGCGCTTCTATCCGGAGGAGCGGCCGGTCCGCGAGGTCACGGTCGACGGCTTCTGGATCGACCGCCACCCGGTCACGGTCGCCGAGTTCCGCCGCTTCGTGAAGGACACCGGGCACGTGACGTGGGCGGAGGTGCCGCCGAGGCCCGAGGACTATCCCGGCGCCCCCGCCGAGCTGCTCGTGCCGGGCTCGCTCCTCTTCAACAAGACCGCCGGCCCGGTCGACCTGCACGACTACCGCAACTGGTGGAGGTGGAGGCCGGGCGCCGACTGGCGCCATCCCGAAGGCCCCGGCAGCACCGTCGGCGGCCGCGAGCACCATCCCGTCACGCACGTCGCCTACTCCGACGCGGTCGCCTACGCGGACTGGGCCGGCAAGTCGCTGCCGACCGAGGTGGAGTGGGAGTACGCCGCTCGCGGCGGGCTCGACGGAGCGACGTACACGTGGGGCGAGGAGTTCGCGCCGAAGGGCCGGATGATGGCCAACACCTGGCAGGGCGAGTTCCCCTGGCAGAACCTCCGCACCGACGGCTACGAGGGCACCTCGCCAGTCGGGCGTTTCCCCGAGAACGGCTATGGCCTCTACGACATGGCCGGGAACGTCTGGGAGTGGACGGTCGACGACTGGGTGCAGCCACGCGCCAGCGGCCGCCCGTGCTGCGCGCCGCAGATGCCGCTCGCCGGCGAACTCGAGAAGTACCAGCGCAAGGTGATCAAGGGCGGGTCGCACCTCTGCGCCCCGAACTACTGCCTGCGGTATCGCCCGGCTGCCCGCCAGAGCGAGACCGTCGACACCTCGACCTCCCACATCGGCTTTCGCTGCGTCGCCCGGGCCTAGGTCTCCGATTTGACCAAGCTGCGCTCAACGGTCGGCAGCCGGCCGGCGGCACCGTGGTCTCGTGGCTGCCCCGGCTCAGACACCCGTGCGCGTGCTCGTCGTCGACGACAGCGACGTGTTCCGCAACGTCATGCGTGCCGTGGTGGCCGCGACGCCGGGCTTCGAGGTCGTTGGCGACGGATCATCGGGGCGGGAAGCTCTCGCGCTCGTCGAATCGCTCGGACCGCACCTCGTGTTGCTCGACCTGTACATGCCCGAGCTGGACGGCATCGAGACCGCGCTCCGCATCCGCCGCCGCTACCCCGACACGGTGGTTCTCCTGCTCACGGCGGCGAGGAAGGCGCACGTGGCCGATCGGTGGCTGCGGGTCGAGGACAAGCGCGACCTCTCGCCCGAATGGCTGGCCGACTTCTGGCAGAGGTCCGCCCGCTAGGCAATAGTTGCCGGATTGGCGCGGCCGGTTTCCAGAGCACGAGCCAAACTGGGTGCCGCCTCGCAACGCGGGCAGGAGTGGGTCGACCGCCAGGACCCGGGCTCACGTCGCGGGGTCGCGATCGGGGTCTGGCGGCGTTACCGGGCAGTGGAAGGGCCACTCCAGACGGCGCTCCTGTCCCTCTACATCCTGGTGGCTGTCGTGCCGGCGCTGCTGGTCATGGAGGAGTACCTCGACCCGCATCCGAACTCGCTGGCGAATTCGCTCGTCCATCACTACCGGCTGAACGCGTCGACCTCGGAGCTGATCCACAACGTGCTCGGCGAGGGGCGCTCGCACGAGCTCGGGTCGGCCTTGCTCGCGATCGTGGGCGCGCTGGTGTTCGGAATCGGGTTCGGGCGCGTTCTCCAGCTCGTCCATGCGCGGGCGTGGCGGCTCGAGCTCGAGACCGGCGTCTCCGACCAGGTCGGCTACGGCGCCGTCCTCGCCGGCCTCTACGGGCTGCTCATGCTGTTGCTGCTGCAGCTGAACGACTTCCATCCGCACTCTGCCGTTGTCAAGGCGTTGCTCGGCCTCGGCTGGGTTGGCTTCCTGATCCTGTTCTTCGTCGTCGTTCCCTGGCTGCTGACGCACAAGCAGCTCGCGGCCCGGGACCTCTTGCCGGGCGCCGTCCTCACGGCCCTCGGCCTCGTCGCGCTGATGGTGGTCTCGCGCTGGGTCATGCAGTTCTGGGTCGATCTCTACGCGAGGGACTACGGCGGCCTCGGGGTCGTGCTCGCCCTCTACTTCTGGATCGCGATCGGCTCGGCGATCATCGTCTGGGCCGCAAGCCTCTCGCCGGCGCTCGCGGAACGCCGCGAGGTGCGCAGCAGCCGCTAGGAGGGCTTGGCGAAATCAGTCTGTGCCGCCGGCGCACGCTGCTCGCCCGCTGAGCGGCGTCCTCGGTCGCCCGAATAGCGCTGCTATTCGAGCTCCCTGCGTCCTTGTCAGCGAACGACCATCGCACGCCGACGACGAGCGGTCATTCGCAAACCCTCCTAGTGGACGATCTCGAGCGGCCACCAGGCCGTCGACCGGTTTCCGCGGACGTCGGCTACTCGAACCGCGATCTGATAGGCGCCGGGCCGCAGGCGGCTCGGGTGGATGTGGAGGCGGAACAGGTAGCGGCCCGCTGTGCCGTGATAGATCTTATCCGCGAAGATCGGCGAGTTCTGGTACGTGCCGGCGCCGTAGACCTGCCAGAAGTCCTTCGGTGGAGGCTCGGTCTTGCGGAAGTCGACGGCCACCTTCCACGGAGTGCGAGTCCCTCCATGGAACAGCCGCCACTCGACCAGGGCGGGGACCTGGGGCAGACCGAACCACTCACCCGGCGAGGACATGGACGGCGGGTCCTCGGCTGCGACCGACAGCATGTCTCCAGGCCCGAGCGATCGGCCGGCGAGTGGGCTCGGGACCGGACCGTCGTCGACGTAGAGGTCGGTCGCCACCGGCTTCGTCCAATCGCGGTAGGGCTCGAGGTGCCCCGGGTCGAGCGGGTTGTGGACGACGTAGTGGTCGATCTCGGCCAGATGGACGTGGCCGAAGCGATTTCGGATCCACCCGAGGACCGTGTGGGCGGCGGCGACGGACTTGCCCGGTCGGATGGCCCGGGCCTTGGACAGGTGGTAGTACTGGAAGGCGCGTCCGTCGTAGGTGTCGACGACGATCTCGTCCGTCTTGGCCTTCGCCACGCGGCCGGAGACGACAGGGTAGACGGGTGTCCCTGGCGAAGCCACGACGTCGACGCCGTTGTGGAAGGAGTGGCTGCTGGTCTCGTCCGGCCCCGTCCAGCCGAAGGGCTCATCACGGCTGACGATCCGCGGGTCGCCGAAGGCACCACGGATCGGGTGCTGACGGTCGAACGGCTTGACGGGCCAGTGGTAGGTGAAACGGGTCCGCGGCTGGTGGGACGAGGACGAAGGAGTAGCTGCCCTCGCGAGTTGCGTGGTCGGCAACAGCAAGAGCGCGAGGAACAACCCCGCCACAACGAGGCTCTTCATCGTCCAGACCTCCACCGACATGGTCGTGGTCGAGGGGGCGCGCGGCATCGGGGCCTGCCCCGAGCGAGGCTGCCCTGATCTACGCATCGCCGCCCGGCGGCTGCGCTAGCCTCTGACCCTTGCGCTCCCGTCACCTTCCGGCTGCGCTGGCTGCCGTGTGCGCGGTGCTGTTCGTCTTCGGCGCCTCTGCAGCGATGGCCCACCGGGCTGGATCGAGGTCGCCGCTCGTCCGCGAGCAGCTGACCGTGGCGCCGGGGGCACGGGTGTCGCCGCACTTGCTGCTGCTGACGGTCGGAGGGCCGATCTACTGCATGCAGTTACGCAATCTCGCCCGCCGCCTCGACGCGTCGCTCCTGTGCACCGACTACGGACCGGACCGCTACGAGCGGCCGGGCGAACGGAGTGGTCGGCTCGAGGACTGGGGTGATTCGGCGTACGACGCCGCCGTTGCCCGGCTCCCCGCAAGAGTCGAAGCTGAAGGCGTGAAGGTCTCCAAGCTCGTCGTCGTCGGCGTGTCCTACTCGGGGTTCGCGAATGCCGAGCTGGTCGCCTCGCAGCCACGGCTGCATCCCGCCGCGCTGGTCATGATCGACAGCTCACCTCGACCTCGCCGCTCGCTTCGACGCGCTGCCTTTGAATCACCCCACCCGGGCCGAGATCGAACGGTCGGTGGGCGGCACTCCGGCTGGCGTTCCGGGGGCCTACGCGCGCCGCTCCCCGAGCCACCACCTCGGGCGGCTCGCCGCCGAGATCCACTCGGGAATGCAATTCATCGACGTGTGGAGCGTCGCGCGGTCGGAAACCCACGAGTTCCGGGGCGCGACGTGCTCGTCGGATGCGAACGCGCGCTGGCTCGCCCAGCTCGCGACCATCCTCGGCCGTCCCGTCAGCGGCTACGTGACCGAGCTGAAGCACGCCCACGCGCTCTGGGACCACGGCCCTGGCGTCCTCCGGCTGGCCGGCATCCAGACGACGGGGCCGTCACTCCCGGCGCGCACGGTGCGGTTCCGGCCCCACCGCGGAGCGCCGCGGGGCAGCTACTGCGTGTGGCGCCCCGGGATCTAGCGGAGCCAGACGAGACTGCCGGGTGCCGGGTCGTCCGGGGGGCCGATCCAGGAGAAGTCCCCGCGAGCCACGAGCCCGCCCGGCGCGGAGGCGAGATCCTCGACCGAGAAGTTCCCCGCGAGTGCAGCCGTGTCGCTCGCGGAGAGCGGGACGTCGTTCGGCGGGAAGGTCAGCTGCCACGGAAGGACGCTTCCGTCCCAGTCGACCGCGCCGAGCGCCTGCGCGCCGACGAAGTAGGGGCCGCTGCTCCCCGCGCCGAAAGCGTCGGTGGCGAATGCGATCCCGTTGTCGGTCACCCCGATGGCGGTCACCGGCAACGGTATGTCCGGCGAGAAGTCGAGGACCGTGCCCCTTCGGTCGACCGCCAGTGCCGCGAGGTTCTGCCGGGGCTGTCCGGCGACGCTCGAGAACTGGCCCCCGACGAAGAGCGTGGCCCCTCCTGTCGCCAGAGCGAAGACTGGGCCGTCGATCGACTTCCTCCACAGCCGCCGACCCACACCTCTGACGCGGAAGGCGGTCAGGCAGGCACCGGTCGTGCCCTTTACCGGGCAGGCGCTCTCGGCGTACACGTGGCCGCGACCCAGGGCCAGGAGCTTCACACGGCCGATCCGGGACGTCCAGGGCAATTGTCTCCCGGTCCTCGCCGAGAAGACGAGAAGGTGCCGGAACGGTGTCGAGGCCTTCGCTCCGTGCGGCTTGGCGGACCCCCCGGCGAACACGCGTCCCTGCGTGACGACCAGCGATCCGAACGACCCCTGGGAGAGCCGGGGATGCCACGACAGCAGCTTTCCCGTGCCGGCCGCGCTGACCGCTGCGAGGCCGAGCCGGGGCTGCCCCGCGACGCGCTTGAAGGCTCCCGCGAGGTAGATCGTCTTCCCGGAGCCCGCGAGCGCGGCCACATGACCTGACGGCACTGCGGGATTCCAGGGAAGCAATGCTCCCGTGTCGGCGTCGAAGGCCGCCAGCCCGTCTCGTTCGGGCCCTCCCGTCCCGAGGAACGAGCCCGCGACGAGGAGGCGACCGCTCTGCACCGCGAGTGAGCCCACGCCGCCCCCTATCAAGACCGGTGACAGTGCGCGGGCGGTCGGCTTCGCCTGGCGGGTGTCGAAGGCGTAGACACGCACGTCCCCTCCGACTGCGGCCTGGCCGGCCGTGTAGAGGTTCGGGCTGTTAAGGGCGATAGCCGAGGCGCCCTTGACGAGGGCGAGGCGGGTCAGTGCCCCGGTCGAGAGGCCGAGCTTCCAGACGCTCACGCCCACGACGTGCGGGCTGCGGACGAGAACGTAGGCATTGGTCGGGCCGGCGGCCATCCCTGCGACCGGGCCGTCGAGCGCGGGCTCCCCGACGAGTGCGCCGCCGGCGGGGTCGAGCTCCTCGAGATCGACCGGGCCGCTGGAAGTCGAGATCCGACCCGCGGCGAGCAGCTTGCCGCCTGCGAGCGCGATCGCAACCGGGCCGCTGTACTGGCCGTAGGACTGCGTTCCGGGCTGGCTCCACAGGAGCGCGCCGCTGCTCCCGTCATAGGCGGCGATGCCGTTGTCTCCGTTGAAGGCTGCGAAGAGCTTGCCGCCGCCGGCCGCGAGCGCAATCACGCCGAACGCCGGCGACTGGTCGGTGTGCGCCAGCAGCGGATAGGTGATGGGCAGCACCGCTCCGGTGGCGGGGTCGAGGGCGTCGAGGGCCGGCAGGAACCACGGGTCTGCCGACAGCGTCTGGACGCCGCCGACGTACAGTCGCCCCGTGTCGAGGGCGAGCGCACGCACCTGCCCCAGCGCCGGCGGCGCAAAGGCGGTGTCGAGCGTTCCGTCGTTCAGCAGGTGCGCGAGCCCGGGACGGCCGACCCCGGCGACGCTCGTGAACGTCCCCCCGATGTACCAGCCGCCCGCGCCGTCGGGGATCGCGGCCTGAACCGAGCCGCCGGACACCTCGGCCTTGATCGGCAGGGCCTGCCCGGTCTGCGGGGAGACGACGACGGCAGAGCCGGTCGGGATCCCCAGCCGGGACACCCCTCCGACGTAGACGGCGTTCCCGAACCGGAGGACGGGGCCGTTGCCGACGACGACGTAGCGGCTCGAGGCGCTGCCGGGCGGCACCAGCAGCTGACGCGTCGTGGGGACACGACTCATCGGCGTCGCTCCGGCGGCGCTCGTGACAACAGCGAGGCAACCGACCGCAACAGCCAGTGCCAGCGAGCTTGTCCAAAGCTTCCTCATGGGCAGCCTCCCGCCTAGCGAGAGAGTGCCGTTTCGGCCGCGGGGATGCATCCGGGGAACTGCTGATCGGCGCGTGGAAAACGGGCAAGGGCGTCGACCCGGCGGGCGGCTCGTTCGGTCTGCCGAGGGAGTGCCGGGCGGCTGACGGCCTTACGCCGGCGCGCTGAGAATCGGTGCGCCCGTGGGCTTGTTCACGCCTCCGGCGCGCTCCAGCGTCACCGCGACGACCGCGCTTCGTGGCACCCCCGCGAGATGCAGGGTTGTGCTCGCTCCACCGGGGAAGAGGCCTGCGGGCCTCGGCGAGCGTCCAGCCGGGATCACCCACGCCTCGTAGGTCTTGTCGCGGGGAGCGGCGCCGAGGCCGGAGACGTGCACCGTCGCATTGCCGAACGCGTCGCGAGAGACCGACATGGTGAGCTTCTTCGAGTTGCTCGACTGGCTCAGGGAGACGGCGAGGCCGACCGCGACGCAGGCCGCAGCGGCCGCGGCCACCGCGAGCCCGCGCGCCACCCAGCGGCGCCGCAGCAGCGGGACGACGTTCGAGCGCTCCGCCGCCGCCGCGTCGAGGATCGCCGCGCGCAGACGCGCGGGCGGAGCGGGCGCGACCGTGCTGAAGGCGAGTGCCGCCGCGGTCTCGTTCAGCTCGGCGAGCTGCTCCCGGCACTCCTCGCACTGGCTCAGGTGGCGCTCGTAGGCCTCGGCCTCGTCCGGGCCGAGTGCGTCGAGCGCGTAGGCGGCGGTCAGGTCGTGGGCGTCCATGAAGTCTCCGTCCCGGGTTCCCCGAGCAGCTCGCGCATCCGCGACAACCCCCCGAACATCCGGCTCTTGATGGTACCGAGCGGCTGGCCGAGCCTCTCGGCGAGCTCCGACTGGCTGAACCCTCCG
Source organism: uncultured Actinomycetes bacterium (assembly GCA_963720065.1). GTDB lineage: Bacteria > Actinomycetota > Thermoleophilia > Gaiellales > Gaiellaceae > Palsa-739. The sequence continues at coordinate 282,425 of CAVREH010000038.1, read as the reverse complement.
TAGTAGGCGAGCTCGAGCGCCTCCCGCTGCGCGTCGGGAAGATGGCGCAGCGCCGACTGCACGCGCTCGCGCTGGAGGCGGAGGAACGCGTCCTCCTCCACGCCCTGGACGGACGGCTCGGGAGCCCGGTCGAGCGAGTCGGCGCGCCGCCGCTGCTCGCGCCGGACGGCGTCGACCGCCCGCCGGTGCACGAGCGTGAGGATCCAAGTGCTCGCCTTGCCGCGCTCGGGCATGAAGCGGGAGGCCGTCCGCCAGATCGTGAGGAACGCCTCCTGCACCGCGTCCTCGGCGAGCTCCTGGTCGCGCAGGATGCGCAGCGCCAGCCCGTAGGCGGTGCGGCCGTAGCGGTCGTACAGCTCGGCGAGCGCCGTTTGCTCCGACCGCGCGGCGAGCGCGACGAGCGCTTCGTCGGAGAGGTGGGCGAGCTGCCGGTTCACAGCGTCCGATATTCGCGCGCGGAGGGCGGTCGGTTCAAGCGATCGAACCGGTTCACCCGTTCGAGCGAATCAGCGCCGGACCGCATTCCACACGGCGGCCTAGGGGGCTGCCGGGAAGGAGAGGGCAATGGAACGCCTGAGTAGGCGCTCGTTCATGAAGATCGCCGGCGCGGCCACCGGCGCAGCGGCACTCGCCGCGGCCCCGCCGATCGCGCGGGCAGCGGTCGGTGAGGAGGGGACGCAGCCGACCCATCCGACGACCGGAGTCCCGGAGGAGCCGGTCGTCGCGTACGTCCGCAACGCCGAGCGCGGCGAAGTGACCGTCACCTCCGGCACCGCCGAGCACACGTACCGCGACCGCGTCCTCGTGCGGCGCCTGCTTCGTGCAGCCGGAAGGGGAGTGAGCTAGATGTCCTCCCATCGCGAAGCTCCGTCGATCAGCCAGGACCCGGTTGCCGACAACGCCGACACCTACGCGTTCGTCAGCCCCGACGACCCGTCGACGGTCACGATCATCACCAACTACGTGCCGCTGCAGGGGCCGCCCGGCGGCCCGAACTTCTTCGAGTTCGGCGACGACGTCCTCTACTCGATCTACGTCGACAACGACGGGGACGCGCTGCCCGAGCTCGAGTTCCAGTTCCAGTTCCGCACGACGCTCCAGAACGAGGACACGTTCCTCTACAACACCGGGCCGATCGGCTCGCTGACCGACCCGAACTGGAACAAGCGGCAGCTCTACTCCGTCGGCCTCGTCCGCGGGCACGGCCCCGGTGGGCACGGCGGACCGCCCGGTCCTCCCGGGCCGATGGGCCAGCTCCTGGCGAAGGATCTCACCTGCCCGCCGTGCAACATCGGACCGCGCTCGACGCCGAGCTACGACGCCCTGGCGGCGGCGGCCGTCCATCACCTCCCGGGCGGGATCTCGGTGTTCGCCGGCCAGCGGAACGACGGCTTCTTCGTCGACCTCGGCGCGATCTTCGACCTCGCCGACGTCAGGGAGCTCCAGGAGCACCACCTGATCATGTCGGCCCCGGGGACGAGCGTCGACCCGCTGAAGACGCTGAACATCCACACGATCGCGATCAAGGTCCCGATCCGGATGCTCACGCGGGACGGCTCCATGCCGAGCGACGCGATGGCAGCCAAGTCCGTGCTCGGGATCTGGGGCGGCGCCAGCCGGCGACGCGCCGTCGTCCGTGACCAGAACGGGACGCACGGGAGCGGTCCGTGGGTGCAGGTCTCGCGCCTCGGCAACCCGCTCGTCAACGAGGTCGTCGTCCCGCTCGGGGACAAGGACCGCTGGAACGGCCTCGACCCGATCCACGACGACCAGTTCGTGAAGTACTTCAAGCGGCCGGAGCTCTCGCAGAAGCTCACCATCCTCTACCCCGGCGTGTTCCCGAACCTGGCGGCCTACACGAAGGACCGGGCCGACCTCGAGGCGATCCTGCTGACGGGCATTCCGAGCGGAATCGTCCCCGGGTTCCAGAACTTCACGACCACGAAGCCGTCGGACATGCTGCGGCTGAACGTCGCGATCCCGCCGACGACCTCGAGCCCCAACGCCCTCGGCCTGCTCGGCGGCGACGCCGCAGGCTTCCCGAACGGGCGGCGGGTGTTCGATGACGTCGTCTCGATCGAGCTGAAGGCGTTCGGGGGCCTCACGATCCCGCTCGTGGACCCGAGCTACTCGGTGGACGGCGCGGTCGGGTTGCTGTCCTCGTACCTCGAGCCGGGGCTGGACCGCTTCCAGTCGAGCTTCCCGTACCTCGGCTCACCCCACGACGGATACGACACGCCGTCGTCGTGACCCGCACGGGGCCGGACCGGTTCGAGCGATCGAACCGGTCCGGCCCCCCGGACGAATCACGCCGACCGGATTCACACGGCGGCCAGGGGGCCGCCGGGAAAGAGAGGGCAAATGGAACGCCTGAGCAGGCGCTCGTTCATGAAGATCGCCGGCGCGGCCACCGGGGCCGCGGCACTGGCCGCGGCGCCGCCGATCGCGCGGGCCGCAGTCGGCGAGGAGGGAGCCGAGCGCACCCATCCCACCGCCGAGGTGCCCGAGGAGCCGCTCGTCGCGTACGTGCGCGATGCGCAGCGCGGCGAGGTGACCGTCACCTCCGGTACCGCCGAGCACACCTATCGCGACCGCGTCCTCGTGCAGCGCCTGCTGCGGGCGGCCGGCAGGAAGGGCGTGAGCTAGATGTCCTCCCATCGCGAAGCCCCGTCGATCAGCCAGGACCCGGCTGCCGACAGCGCGGACGTCTACGCGTTCGTCAGCCCGGACGACCCCACCACGGTCACGATCATCTCGAACTACGTGCCGCTCCAGGCACCGCCCGGCGGCCCGAACTTCTTCGAGTTCGGCGACGACGTCCTCTATTCGCTCTTCATCGACAACGACGGGGACGCCCTGCCGGAGATCACCTACCAGTTCCGCTTCGGCACGACATACCAGAACGAGGACACGTTCCTCTACAACACCGGCCCGATCGGGTCGCTGACCGACCCGAACTGGAACAAGCGCCAGCACTACTCGGTCTCGGTCGTCCACGAGAAGAGCAAGGGCAAGAAGCAGGACCACTCGCACGACGGCAAGGGCAAGGTCCTCGGCCACAAGCTCGCCTGCCCGCCGTGCAACGTCGGGCCGCGCTCGACCCCGAGCTACAACTCGCTCGCGGCGGCGGCGGTGCATTCGCTGCCGGGCGGCATCTCCGTGTTCGCCGGCCAGCGGAACGACGGCTTCTTCGTCGACCTCGGCGCGATCTTCGACCTCGGCGACATCAGGGAGCTCAACAGCCTCCACCTGATCCCGACGCCGACGGGGACGAGCGTCGACCCGCTGAAGACGATGAACATCCACACGATCGCGATCAAGGTCCCGATCCACCTGCTGACGAGGGACGGCTCGGTTCCGACCGATCCGTCGCAGGCGGTCGCCGTGCTGGGCATCTGGGCCGGAGCAAGCCGTCGCAAGGTCTACGTCCAGGAAGGGCACAAGAAGCAGAAGTCCGGCCCCTGGACGCAGGTCTCGCGCCTCGGCAACCCGCTCTTCAACGAGGTGATCGTCCCGATCGGGGACAAGGACCGCTGGAACGCCGTCGACCCGATCGACGACAAGGGCTTCGCGAAGTACGTGAAGCAGCCGGAGCTCGCGAAGCTCCTGCCGGTTCTCTACCCCGGTGCGTTCCCGAACCTCGCGGCGTACACGAAGGACCGCGCGGACCTCGAGGCGATCCTGCTCACCGGGATTCCGCCGGGAGTCGTCGACGGGTTCCAGAACTTCACGACCACGAAGCCGTCGGACATGCTGCGGCTGAACGTCGCGATCCCACCGACCACCTCCAACCCGAACGCGCTCGGCCTGATCGGCGGCGACGCCGCCGGCTTCCCGAACGGGCGGCGGGTGTTCGACGACATCGTCTCGATCGAGCTGAAGGCGATCGCAGGCGCGACCATCCCGCTCGTCGATCCGAGCTTCACGCCGGACGGCGCGGTCGGCGCGGTCTCGTCGTACCTCACTCCGGGGAACGGCCGCTACCAGTCGACGTTCCCGTACCTCGGCACGCCGCACGACGGCTACGACACGCCATCGTCGTGAGCCACAACCACGACCACTCCAAGGACGCCCGCCCCGAGCACGTGATGCTCGATCTCGGGGCGGGCGTCGGAGCGCTCGTTCTCCGCACCGGTCCGGACCTGCACGGCGCGGAGATCGAGATCAGCCCTGTGGGGCACGACAAAGAGCGCTCCCACAAGCAGGTCCACGAGCGGCCGATCGCCGGCCGTCCGCTCTACGGAGCCGTCTTCGACGCACTGCCCGCCGGCGAGTACACGCTCTGGCTCGACGACCAGCCGCTGCGGCGCCACGTCGCCGTGGCCGGCGCGGCCGTCACCGACATCTCGATCGAGGAGGAACACGAATGATCGGCTTGACCAACCCCACGCACCTCGTCCTGCTGCTCCTGATCGCGCTCTGCCTCTTCGGGGCCAAGCGGCTACCGGAGATCGGACGCTCGCTCGGATCCGGCATGCGTGAGTTCAAGGACTCCGTGACGCACCACACAGACGCCCTGACCGAGACGACCGAGCAGCACGAGACGACGACCACGACCGACTGATGCGGCCGCGCCGGCTCCCACGCGAAGACGAGGCGACGCTCGTCGAGCACCTCGAGGAGCTGCGCGGGCGGATCCTCGTCTCGGTCGCGGCAATCGCGGTGGCGACCGCCGTCGCGTTCGCCTTCCACAACCGCATCCTCGACTGGCTCGCACGTCCGCTGCCGCCCGACCACCGGCACCTGGCGGCGTTCTCCGTGACGGAGCCGTTCTCGGTGTCGCTGATGGTGAGCCTGTACGCCGGGCTCCTCTTCGCGTTGCCGATGATCCTCGCCCAGGTCTGGTCGTTCCTGGCTCCGGCGCTCGACCCTGCGGCCGAGCGTCGGATCTTCGTCCTCGCCGCCTTCGGCCTCGTGCTGGGGGCGGCGGGTCTCGCCTTCGGCTACGGGATCCTGCTTCCGCGCGCCATCCACTGGCTCACCAACTACGACACGACGAACTTCCATCTCCTGATCCGGGCGAGCACGTACTACTCGTTCATCGTCACCATCCTGGTCGGCGTCGTCTGCGTCTTCGAGACGCCGCTGATCGTGCTCGTGCTCGTCAACCTCGGCGTGCTCTCGTCGAGGATGCTGCGCCGGAACCGGCGCAAGGGCTACTTCATCGTCGCCATCGCGGCGCTCGCGCTGCCCGGGCCCGACCCCGTGACGACGCTGCTCGAGCTCCTGCCGATGTGGGCGCTGTTCGAGGGCTCGATCTGGCTCGCCGTCCTCGCCGAGCGGCGTTCCGCAAGGGTCTCAGTCGCCGGCGCGCAGGCATGACGGGCAGATCCCGAAGAAGCTGATCTCCCGCTCGCCGAGCCGGTAGCCGGAGTCGTCTTCGATGCGCGCCGCGAGGTCGCCGAGCGTGTCGTCGTGGAGGTGGGTGACCCTTCCGCAGCGCTCGCAGATCACGTGGTGGTGGTGATGCTCGCGGACGGGTTCGTAATAGGCCCGGTCGCCACCGAGGTCGGTCCGGAGCACGAGCCCGTCGTCGACCAGGATCTCTAGCGTCCGGTAGACGGTGGACGTGTTGACGCGCGGTAGTCGTTTGCGCACTTGCTCCACGACGTCCTCGGCGCTCAGGTGCCGGTCCGGCTCGGCCAGCAGCACGTTCCAGATGACGCGCCGCTGCCGGGTGAGCCGCCGGCCGGTGCGCCGCAGCGCTGCGGTGTCGTCGGTCACGACCCGATCATGCCAGCGGCGAGTCGGTCCGAACCGATCCGGCCCTTGCAGCGAATGGTTCGCAATTATGGGGAGTCTGGTCATGGAGCGGAAAGCGGGCATGACGCGAGCGGAGTGGACGCGCCTCGGCGGCTTCTCGGGCGGAGTGGTGCTCCTGCACGTGCTCGGCTTCGGGCTCTTCCTCTACTACCTGCCGCGTAACCCGGCGCTGACCGGCCTCGCCACGCTCGCGTACACGTTCGGGCTGCGCCACGCCTTCGACGCCGACCACATCGCCGCGATCGACAACACGACGCGGAAGCTGCTGCAGGATGGGAAGCGCCCGCTCGGCACGGGCTTCTTCTTCTCCCTCGGCCACTCGACGATCGTCTTCGCGCTCACCGGTGGCCTGGCGGTGGCCGCAGCGTCGGTGAACGCGCAGATTCCGACGATTCAGGCGTACGGGTCGACGATCGGCGCGTCCGTCTCGGGCGTCTTCCTCCTGCTGATCGGAGCGTTGAACCTCCTCGTCCTGTTGGAAGTGGTCGGGGTCTTCCGCCGGATGAAGCGAGGCAACTACGACGAGCAGGATCTCGAGCGCGCGCTCGCCAACCAGGGGTTCCTCGCGCGCTTCCTGCTCAAGCGGGTCGGGAGCCGGATCGACGCGAGCTGGAAGATGTACCCGCTCGGCGTCCTGTTCGGGCTCGGCTTTGACACGGCGACCGAGATCGCGCTGCTCGCGGTCGCCGCCGGCGTCGCGACGCACCATGTCCCGTTCCTCGCGGTGATCTCGCTGCCGCTCATCTTCGCCGCCGGGATGAGCCTGATGGACACCGCCGACGGAGCGTTCATGAGCCACGCCTACGGCTGGGCGTTCTCGAGCCCGGTGCGCAAGGTCTACTACAACATCAGCGTCACGAGCCTCTCGATCGCCGTCGCCTGGCTGGTCGGGGCGATCGAGCTCCTGCAGGTGCTCGCTGCGAAGCTCGAGCTGCACGGCGCCTTCTGGACGCTGCTCAACAGCCTCGACCTCGGCCGCCTCGGCTATCTCGTCGTCGGCCTCTTCGTCGCCACCTGGCTGTGCTCCATCGCGCTCTGGAAGACGAGGCGGTTCGAGCAGCGCTGGAACGCGCTGCTCGAACGTACCTAGGCGGGATGTAGCGGCAGCAGCAGCGGCCGCCGCGGCTGCTGCCCGAAGTCGAAGTCGTGGACGAGGTCGCCGAGGACCCTCGCGTTCTCGCGGACGTCGGGACGCGGGTCGGGGCGCCCGTCGGTTCTGGGGTCGAGCCGCCGGCTGTGCAGGAAGTCGTCCTCGATGAACTTCAGGTAGGCGTCGAAGCTGAGGACCTGATGGTCGACGTAGCCCTTCCTCGCGTAGGGGCTGATCACGAGGCCCGGCACCCGCAGCCCGTAGCCGCTGCGGTCGACGACCGGCGGCTTGACGTGGTCGTAGAAGCCGCCCCAGTCGTCCCAGGCGACGAAGATCGCCGTGCTCTTCCAGGCCTGGCCCTTCATCACGGCGTTCACGAGCTTCGTGACCCACGCCTGCCCCGCGTCGATCGGCGCGCCGGGATGGTTGCTGTCGGCCCAGTCCGGCGTGACCCACGACACGTTGGGCAGGGTGCCGTTCGCCGCCGCAGAGTAGAAGCCCGAGAGCGGCGTCTCCGCAGCCGCACGCTGGTGGTCCTGGTGGACGTCGGTGAAGTCCGGCAGCGGATTCCAGAATGCCGGCGTGCTCGTTCTTGTCAGCCGCGTATAGCACCTGATCGGGCCTGCGAGGCAGTCGGGCGCCGCGCCCTTCTGCACGTACGACGCCCACGTGACGCGGTACTTGTGGAGCAGGTACGTGAGGTCGGTCCAGCCGTAGAGCGGACCGTGCCGATAGCGACGGAGCGGCGCGATCGGCCCGGCCCGGAGATTGGTCGTGCAGGTGCTCGCCCTATACGGATCGCTGCACTCGGCCGACCAGCCGGAAACGAGCCAGAGGTGCGCCGGCAGGCTCCAGCCCCAGTTCGGCTCGAACATGTGGTCCTGGAGGACGAAGTTCCGCGCGTACGCCCAGTAGTTCGGGATCTGGGCTGCGTCGTGGTAACTCATGACGTTGGGATGGCGAAGGTGGGCGCAGGCCGCCCTGTGCGGGTGGCGGCGGCACTCGCGGATCAGCGCGTAGTGGGAGACCCGGATGAAGCCGTCCATGCGACCTCCGTTGACATCCAGCTTGGCGGCGAGCGGGCCGTGGGCGCCGCCCGAATCGTCGGCACCGTGCGTGTCGAGGAACGGCTTCACGCACTGTCCGACGCCGTTCGGCACGCACACGGTCGGCACGCCGTGTTTCATCGGGATCCCGTCGGCGTGCGGGTAGGTGCCGAAGAAGGAGTCGAACGAGCGGTTCTCCTCCATGATCACGACCACGTGGCAGATCTTGTGGATGCCGCGGGCCGAGGAACTGCACCGAGTTGCCCGCGACGAGGACGACGAACCGCACCCTGCCGACACGCCGAGGGCGAGCAGGAAGAGCGTGGCGGTCAGGGCGCGTCTCAGCTGAACGGCGGGTGCAGCGGGAGGATCAGGGGCGGCTGCGGCTTCTGGTCGAAATCGAAGTCGCTGGCGAGGTTGCCGAGGATCTTCGCATTCTCGCGCACGCTAGGACGCGAGTCGGGCCGGCCGTCGGTGCGCGGATTCAGCCGCGCACCGTGCAGGAAGTCGTCCTCGATGAACTTGAGGTAGGCGTCCGAGCTGAGCACCTGGTGGTCGACGTACCCCTGCCGGGCGTACGGGCTGATCACGAGCGCCGGCACGCGGATGCCGTACCCGTTGTGGTCGACCACGGGCGGATCGAGGTGGTCGTAGAAGCCGCCCCAGTCGTCCCAGGAGAGGAAGATCGCGGTCGATTTCCAGTCCGGGCCGCGCATGATCGAGTTGATCAGACGGGTGACGTACGTTTGCCCGGTGGTGACGAGCGAGGGCGGGTGCTCGCTCTCGGCCTGGTTCGGGGCGATCCACGTGACCGCGGCGAGCTTGCCCTTGTGCGCGGCGCCGTAGAAGTTGCCGATCGGCTGGATGTTGCCGATCTGATGGTCCCGCGAGACGTCGTCGAAGCGCGGCAGCGGATTCCATTCGCTCTCTGTTTTGGTGCCCTGATGGACGCGCGGGCAGAACATCTTGTTGTCGGAGCAATCGGGCTGGCTGCCGTTGGCCACGTAATAGCGCCAGCTCACGTGGTCCCGGTGCAGGAGGTACGTCAGGTCGGTCCAGGGAAAGTCGACCTTCCCGGGTCTGCTCGTCGCGCCGAACGGCGCGTTGAGCGCCGACTTGCAGCTCAGCGGGTTGTGGTGCTGCGAGCACCGAGCCGACCAGCCGGAGACGAGGGAGAGGTGCGCCGGCAGGCTCCAGGAGTTGTCTGCCTGGAACATGTGGTCCTGCAGCACGAAGTTCCGTGCGTAGTCCCAGTAGTTCGGGATCTCGTGCGAGTCGTGGTAGCCCATCACGTCCGGCGCCGACGGCGTCAGCGAGCAGCCGGGATTGTCCGTGTGGTGACACGCGAGGTAGCGGCCCTGGCGCGCCTGTCGCACGAAGCCGTCCATCTTGCCCCCGTTGATGTCGCGGATCGCGTCCTTGTTGGCATGCGGGCCGCCCGCGTTGCGATTGGACGTGTCGTGGTACGGCTCGACGCACTTGTGCTTCTTGGGGTCGGGAACGCAGGGGACGGTCCCCGGGTGGCCGGCGAGCCCCGGGATGCCGTCGGCTCCCGGATAGGTCCCGAAATAGGAGTCGAACGAGCGGTTCTCCTGCATGATGATCACCACGTGCCGGATCTTGTGGACCCCCTCGCGGAAGGCCGCGCGCGCCACGTGTCGATGGCCCGGAAGCTCGGCCGACCCGAGGAGCAGCCCTAGGAGAAAGACGCCCGCGAGGACGATGACCATGAGCCGCTTCAAGGCGCGGACGACGCTATGCCGCCTACTTGAGAGCGACGTGAGAGCGGCCTAAAGATCTGCCTAAAGAAACATGACCCAATTGCGGGTCGCGCCGCATGAGCAGTCCTTGTGCTTCGCGGAGCAGCTGCGGCAGTCCCAGTGCTCCCACCAGATCCACTTGAGGTGCTGGACCTCGAGCGCGAGGAGGGCGAGAATCCAGAGGAGGATCGCGGTCTGCGACACCCCTGCACGGTGACACAGGAACGGGCGGCCCGCAATGGGCCGCCCGACTCATTCCTGAAGCGCTTCGGGCCTACAGCCGAGCGCCGCTACCGCGGCCAAAGCCGCCGGTGAACAGGCTGATCAACCAGATCAGCGCGACGATCGCGGCGATGATGAACAGCCAGTGCACGACGAAACCGACGCTGAACAAGATGATCGCCAGAATCGCCAAGACAATAAGCAACAGCATCCTCTACCCCTCCTTCCGCCCGAGATGAAGGGCTCGTTTGCGGGTTCGGCATTGAAAACGACAAAGGCCCAGCTGCGGTTACGGACGTACCCTCAGCGTATGGAGAGCGACTTCTCGGCGGACGAGCGAGCGCGAGCCCGGGCGTACCACCGGCCGCTCTACCTCGCGCTGCTCCTGGACGTCGCGCTCGGCGCCGGCCTGCTCGCGGCACTCGCCTGGACCTCGCTCGGGCACCGGCTCTTCTCTCCGCTGACGTCGCTCTCGCCGGTCGCCGCCGCGGCCGCCTACGCGGCGCTGGTCACAGCGTTCTCGAGCGTCGTCCGTTCCCCGCTCGCCTGCTGGCGCGGCTGGTGGCGCGAGCGAAAGTGGGGCTTCTCGACGCAGGGCGCCGGCGGTTGGCTGGGCGACCGCGCCAAGGGCCTCGCCGTTTCGGTCGTGCTCGGAGCGGGCGCGTGGGCGGCGGCCGTCGCGCTCGCGCGGGCGCTGCCGGGCTGGTGGGCATTGCCGGCGGCAGCGGCGCTCGCGCTGGCGGTGCTCCTGCTCTCGTTCGTCGCGCCCGTCGTCCTCGAGCCTCTCTTCAACCGCTTCAAGCCGCTGGACGACGCGACGCACGCCGGGAGCCTCCGCCGCCTCTCGGAACGCGCCCGTGTCCCCGTGCGCGACGTGCTCGTCGCCGACGCGAGCCGCCGCACGACGAAGGTCAACGCCTACGTGTCGGGGATCGGCCGCACGCGCCGCGTCGTCGTCTTCGACACGCTGTTGCAAGCGGCCGGTCCGGCCGAGGTCGAGGTCGTGGTCGCGCACGAGCTCGGGCACCGGCGTGACGGGCACGTCGTGAAGCTGACGGTGCTCGCGATGGCCGGAGCCGCCGGCGCCGTCGCGCTCCTCTGGGCGGTGCTCGGGACGCGGGTGGCCGACCCGCGCACGTTGCCGGAGGCACTGCTCCTGCTTCTGGCCCTCGAGCTGGCGGCCCTCGCTCCGGCCGCCTGGCTCTCGCGCCGCTTCGAGCGCGCCGCCGACCGCTGCTCGCTCGAGCTCACGGAGGAGCCGGCGGCGTTCGCCCGCGCGCACGTCGAGCTGGCGCGTCGCAACCTCCTCGACCTCGAGCCGCCGCGCCTCGCATATTTTCTCCTATTCACCCATCCAACCCCACCGGAACGGCTCGCGCTCGGCCGCGGCTGGGCGGAGGCCCGGACGTAGAGTCTGGCTCGTGGCGGCCGTGGAGCTGACAGGCAAGCGGGCGATCGTGACCGGCGCCTCGTCCGGCATCGGCCGCGCCACGGCTGCCGCGCTCGCAGCCGCGGGCGCACGCGTCGCGGGCGGTGCCCGCCGCGTCGAGCGGCTCGAGACGGAGGTCGCGCTCGAGCTCGACGTCACCGACGCCGGGAGCTGCAGCCGCTTCGTCGCGGAGGCGGTCGAGCGTCTCGGCGGCCTCGACATCCTCGTCAACAACGCCGGTCTCGCCCTCGGCCGCGCCCCGTTCGACGAATCGAGCGAGGAGGACGAGGCCACGGTCTTCGGCGTCAACGTGACCGGGCTCGTCCGCATGACCCGGCTCTGCCTGCCGCACTTCGGCGACTGGGGTCACATCGTCAACATGGGCTCGGTCGCCGGCCGCCAGGCCTACGAAGGCGGGGCGACGTACGTGGCCGCGAAGTTCGCCGAGCGCGGCTTCACCTACGCGCTGCGGGAAGACCTCCTCGGCCGGCCGATCCGGATCACGACGGTCGATCCCGGCCTGACCGAGACGGAGTTCTCGATCGTCCGCTTCAAGGGCGACGAGGAGAAGGCCGCCGCGGTCTACCGCGGCGTCGAGCCCCTACGGCCCGAGGACATCGCCGAGTGCATCGTCTTCGCCCTCACGCGGCCGTGGCACGTGAACGTCGACGAGATCGTCGTCAAGGCGCGCAACCAGGCATCCGGCGCCCGCATCGTCCGCGACGAATGAGCCTGCGCGTCGTCATCGTCACGCGGATCGCGCCGGTGCTCGCGGCCTTCGACGCCGTCGTCCGCGCCACGGGCAACGAGCCGGTCGCGTTCCTGTCGATGCGCGACCACGACGGCCGGTACGGCGATTTGCCCGAGATCGGCGAGCTCGTACTGAGCGCCGCGCCCGAGCTCGACGTCCTGCTGCCCGCGCGCCGCAGCACGGTCGCGCCCCTGCTCGCCTCGACGCAGCCCGACCTCGTCGTCTGCATGGGCTTCCCGTGGAAGATCCCGCCCGACGCGCTCGCGATACCGCGCCTCGGCTGGCTCAACGGGCACCCGTCGCTGCTCCCGCGGCACCGCGGCCCGTTGCCGGTCGCGTGGGCGATCCGCGAGGGCGACGAGGAGATCGGGATCACGTTCCACCGCATGGACGCCGACCTCGACACCGGGCCGATCCTCGCGCAGCGGCGCTACACGGTCGGGGAGCTGCAGCCGCCGGACACGTTCTATCCCGAGTTCGGTCCGACGGTCGGCGAGGCGCTCGCCGAGGCGGTCGAGCGGCTCGCGGCGGGCGACGAGGGGACGCCGCAGCCGGAGGGCGGCGGCTACGAGTCGTTCTTCAGCGAGGAGGACGCCTGGCTCGACCTCTCTCGCCCGGCCGCCGAGCTGCACCGGCTCGCGTGGGCCTGGCGCTATGCGATGGCGCTAAACGGAACGCGCGGCGCGCTGCTCGAGCTCGAGGGCACGCCCGTGCGCGTCCTCGCCACCTCGCTGACCGAGGTCGAGGGCGCGCGACGGCTCGAGTGCGGAGACGGCGATCTGTGGGTCGTCGAGACGGAGGAGCTCAGCGAGGAAGAGGCCAGGCCGTCCAGCGCTCCGGCTCCATCCACGCGGTGACGCGGCGCGCGTCCCTGCTCTGGTAGGGCTTGCCGAGGTAGCGGATGGAGAGGCGGTCGATGCCGGCCAGGTCTGGATCGTCCTCGATCGAGACGACGCGGCCGAGCAGCGTGACCTGCGCGTACCAGTCGTCCTCTCCCAGCACGGTCAGCGCGGCGGCCGGATTCCGCCGTAGGTAGCGCAGCCGCAAGCGGCTCTCGTCCATGTTCAGGAGGACGCGTCCGTCCTCCCAGTCGTACCAGGTCGCCGCCGTGTGCGGCTCGCCGGCCGGGCTCACGGTCGCGACGACGGCCGGGTTCGGCCGGGCGAGGAAGGCGTCCACCTCGGGTGGGACGGGCACGCGCGGCATGGCGCCGAGCCTACTGAGCCGGTGCAGGCACCGCGTCGGTCCCGTCGTCGTCCATCCCGACCTCGCGCACGGCGCGCAGGCGGATCACGAACAGCGTGCTCGCAACGATCCAGGCGGCGGCGATCAGGAGGTAGGTCTTGAGGCCGATGGCCATCGCGATCGGCCCGGCGAGCGCGTAGCCCGCGGGCAGGAAGACCATCGCGCCCATCCAGGCGTACGACGCGACGCGCGCGAGCTTCTCCGGCGGAACCCTGCGCTGCAGCGTCGTGTCCCACACCACCGAGCCGAGGGCGAACGCGAACCCGGAGCCCATGGCGGCGAGCGAGAGCAGGAGCGTCGTGGGGTGGAACGCCAGGAAGAGGTTCTGCGCGGCGCTCACCATCAGAAGCAAGCCGGTCGTGACCATTGGTTGCCGTCGCGGCCGCCAGCGGATCCCTGTGAGCCCGCCGAGCAGCGCGCCGACTCCTTCGCCGGTGACGACGAACGCCCAGGAGCGCGCTCCGTCCATCGAGTGCTTCGCGACATAGGGGCCGAGCACGAAGAACGGCGCGTACGTGATCAGGAAGTAGAGCGAGACGTAGACGACGAGCACCCAGACCCAGGTCTGCTCGACGAAGGCGCTCCAGCCCTCCCGGAGCTCCTGCAGGAAGCCGGCGCCCGCACGCGCGATCGAGACGACGCGGATCTGCGAGAGGAGGAGCGCGCTCGTCGCGTAGGTGGCAGCGTCGACGAGCATCGCCGTCCCCGGGCCGATCAGGGCCACGATCGCCCCGCCGACGGCGGCGCCGACCGGGAACGCGGCGTAGCGGGCGATGGCGAGCAGCCCGTTCGCCTGCTGCAGCATCTCCTCGGGGACGACCTCGCGGATGAGGCCGTAGGAGGCGGGCGAGTAGAAGGCCACGGCCGCGCCGCCGCACGCCTGCAGCGCGATCAGCTGCCAGACCTCGGCGTGACCCGAGAGGAGGAGCACGCCCATGGTGGTGCGCACGGCGGTGCTCGCGACGTCGGAGCCGATCATGACCACGCGCCGCGGCACCCGGTCGCCGACGACGCCGCCCACCGCGAGCATCGCGACCTGGGCCACCGTCCACGCGGCGAAGCCGAGCCCGACGGCGGTCGCGCCGCCGCCGTTGTCGAGGATCGCGAAGGCAACCGCGATCGGCGCGAGGTACGTCCCGACGTAGGAGATCGCCCGCGCCGAGAACAGCAGGCGGAAGTCGCGGAGGCGCAGCGGTCCGGTCATGGCCGGAATCGTGACGTGCTACGCGTCGGCTGACAAGGCCGCCGCCCGCTTGTCGGCCCAGCGCTTGAGGCCGCGGTACGACTGCCAGAGCGGCATTGCGAAGTCGTAGGTCGGCGCGTCCTCGCGCGAGTCGGCGAGCTCCGCGAGCGCGTACTCGACGAACTCCTCCTCGGTCGCGCCGCCCTCGACCGATTCGGCCCAGTCGAGCAGGTTCAGGCGCAGCTCCGTCACGTGGCGCGCGACGTCCTCGGCGACCCCGAAGTGGACGAGGGCGAGCCGCTCGGGACCGCGGCGCTCGATTTCGTCGAGCGAGTCCTCCCAGGCCTCGACGTCGACCTCGGGCGGAGGCGTGGGCGGCATCACGAAGCGGCCGGGCAGGACCCGCACGCCGCACGCGTCGCCGGCGTAGAGCGTCCCGTCGGGATCGAGGAAGCAGACGTGGTGGGACGCGTGGCCCGGCGTCGGGAAGCACTCGAGACCGAGCACGCGATCCTCCACCGTGTGGACGTTCTCCTGCGGCACCGGCGCGAGCTCGCCCCAGAGCGAGTCGAACGTGTCGCCGTAGAGGCGGCGCGCGCTCTGCTCCAGCCGGGACGGATCGACGAGGTGCGGCGCCCCGATCGGCGAGACGTGCACCTGCAGCCCCGGGTGCTCGCGCACCAGGACGCCGGCGGCGCCCGCGTGGTCGAGGTGGATGTGGCTGAGCAGGAGGTGCCGGACGTCGGTCAGCGCGAGGCCGCGGTCGGCGAGGCCGGCCTTCAGCGCGTCGATCGTGGTCGAGGGACCGCAGTCGAAGATCGCAGGCCCGTCGTCGGTGTCGAGCAGGTAGCTCGCGATGATCCGCTCGCGGCCGAGGTGGTGGAGGTCGATGGGCTCCGGGGACATCCGCGAGATCCTAAGTGCCGATCACCCTCAGGGGATGATGTCCCCCTCGCGCTGCAGGCCCTATGGTTGCTGCATGTGGTGGGGAATTGGCTTCGGAGGACTCCTGTACCTGGTGCTGATGATCGTGCTCGGCCTCAGCTGCCTGCGGAAGGGTCACTGGGTCATGTTCATCCTCGGGTTCTTCATCCCCCTGTTCTGGATCATCGGCGCGATCATCCCGCCGGTACGCCCGGCCTACTGAGTGCTTGACCTGGTTCTGACGCGGGCCAAGACGATTGATTCCAAACTGCAGCGGGGCCGGATGACGTCCCTGACACGGCGCGGGATCGCCACGCTCGACCGCAGCCCGTAACGCTGCTACGAACTGCAGCCGACCGCGTCGCCCCGCTTGGTCAGTGACGCCCCCGACCGGCACGCCACTTTGGAATCGATCGTTGAAGCCTCGGCTCGTGACGAATGGTGCGCACCGGAAGGTCGTGACGGTGCTGTTCTGCGACGTCGTCGGCTCGACCGCGCTCGGGGAGTCGGTCGACCCGGAGGCGCTGCAGAGTCTGCTCGCGAACTACTTCGAGCGGATGAGCGGGATCGTCGAGTCGCACGGCGGCACGGTCGAGAAGTTCATCGGCGATGCGGTGATGGCGGTGTTCGGCGTGCCGGTGGCGCACGAGGACGACGCGCTGCGGGCGTGCCGCGCCGCGGTCGAGATGCGCGACGCGCTGCCGGAGCTCGGCGTCGAGGGGCGGATCGGCGTCAATACCGGCGAGGTGCTCGTCGGCACCGAGGAGCGGCTCGCCACCGGTGATGCGGTCAACGTCGCCGCGCGGTTGGAACAGGCGGCGGAGCCGGGCGAGGTGCTGATCGGCGTGGAAACGCTCGCACTCGTCGTGTCCGCTGTGGAGGTTGGAGAGGAGCGGCTGCTCGAGCTGAAGGGCAAGGCCGCGCCGGTCGCCGGTCATCCGCTCGTCGCGGCGCGCGAAGGAGCCGAGCGCTCACATGCCTCCCGCTTCGTCGGCCGCGAACGCGAGCTGCAACAGCTGGCCGATGCCTGGGATCGCGCACTCGCCGGCCCGCGCTGCGAGCTCGTGACCGTCGTCGGCGACCCCGGCGTCGGCAAGTCGCGGCTCGTCGCCGAGGCGCTCGAGCGGATCGACGGTCGGGTCGTGCGTGGCGGCTGTCTCTCCTACGGCGAGGGCATCACGTACTGGCCTGTCGTCGAGGTCGTGAAGCAGGTCGGCGCGTTGCCGAGCGACGAAGCGGCGGCGACCGCGATTCGGTCGCTGCTCGGGGAGAACGACGCCGGCTCCGGCACCGACGAAATCGGCTGGGCGTTCCGCAAGCTGATCGAGGAGCAGGCGCCGCTCGTGGTCGTCTTCGACGACATCCAGTGGGGGGAGGAGACCTTCCTGAAGCTCGTGGACTCGACCGCGCTGCTCTCGGCCGGCGCGCCACTGCTCCTTCTCTGCATGGCCAGGCCGGAGCTCCTCGATCGTCGTCCGGGGTGGCCCGCCGTGCTGCGCTTGGAGCCGCTGCCCGATGACGAAGCCGGTGCACTCGTCGGAGACGCCGTGCCCGGCGAGCTGCGGGACAGGATCCTGCGCGCATCGGGTGGCAACCCGCTGTTCCTGACCGAGATGGCCGCGCTCGGCGGCGCGGATGGCGGCGAGGTCGAGGTGCCCGCGACGCTACGCGCGCTGCTCGCGGCGCGGCTCGACCAGCTGGACGAGCCAGAGCGTCAGGTGCTCGAACGCGGCGCGGTCGAAGGGGAGCTCTTCCACCGCGGCACCGTCCAGGCCCTCGCACCGGAAGAGGAAGAGGTGACATCGCGACTCGCGGCGCTCGTGCGGCGCGACCTCGTCCGTCCCGACCGGGCACAGCTTCCGCGCGAGGACGCATACCGCTTCCGCCATCTCCTGATTCGCGACGCCGCCTACGACGCCCTGCCGAAGGCGACACGCGCAGACCTGCACCGGCGCTTCGCCGAGTGGCTGGAGGAGCACGGCCAGAGCCTCGTCGAGCTCGACGAGATCCTCGGCTACCACCTCGAACAGGCCGCCCTCTACCTGGCCGAGCTCGGCATGCCCGACCCGGCTCTTGCGGAAGAAGCTTCGAGGCGGCTGGGGGCCGCCGGAGAGCGCACGTATTGGCGCGGCGACCGACGAGCGGCGCACTCGCTGCTACGGCGAGCGGTGGAACTGGTCGACGAGCCGGAGATTCACCTCGCCGTCAGGTTCGCATTGAGCCACATCGCCGCACGCGACGCGGAGCCGCTCCTCGAAGAAACCGCGCGACGAGCCGACGCCCGATCAGACGCGGCCGGCGCAGCGTTCGCTCGCGGGCTCGCCGCTCAGATGCGAATCTGGACCGGCGAGGGCACCAGCGAGGAAGCCGAGCAGCTTCTGACCGCCGCCTTGCCGTTGCTCGAGGCGAAGCGGGACCACGCAGCCCTCGCCCAGACATGGTTCTCGCTGGCCAACGGCCCGTACAACTTCAGCGGCCGCAACGAGCAGGGCGTTCAGGCGGCCGAACGGGCGAGACACTACGAGGCACTTGCAGGGCGGCCGCACGAGGGCTCGGCCTTTCTGTCTGCGGCAGGGCTCTTGTGGGGGCCCTGTCCGGTTCCCGAGGCCTTGAAGCGTCTCGAAGCGCCCGGGTATTCGTCTAGGGTCGACCTGATACGAGCGGTTCTGCTCGCCATGAGCGACCGGATCGACGAGGCGCGCGAGCTCGCTTGCACGGCCGCGGAACAGGTGCGTGAGCGGGGCAATACCGCTAGCCAACCGCTCGCGGAGATCGACAGTGTCGTAGGCGATCACGAGGCGGCCGTGGAGCAGCTGGACAGGATGCTCGACTGGATTCGCGAGAACGTCTCCACGGGAGAACTCGGCTACATCTCCGCCTGGCAGGGCCGCGAGCTCGCGTTCGCCGGACGGTACGAGGAGGCGGAACAGCGCGTCGCTCAGATCGGCGAGAACTTCGATCGCTCGCGCGACGGCCTGGCGCTCAGGCGACAGGTCGCGGCGCTCGTCGCCGCTCACAGCGGTGAGCACGACGACGCCGAGCGGCTGGCGCGAGAGGCGTTGACGCACATCAACATGACCGACTCACTGAAGTTGCAAGGCGACGCCTACTGCGACCTCGGAGAGGTGCTCGCGGCGGCCGGCCGCCGCGACGAGGCGATCGACGCCTGGCGCGAGGCCCTCGACCGCTATGAGCGCAAGGGCGTCGTCCCGCTCGTGCGCCGAGTGCGCGAGCGGCTCGCGGCGCTCGAACCGGCCTAGGCGCGCTCGCGCGCTGCGGCGAGGATCTTCTCCGCCTCGCTGCGGTTGCCCCAGCCGCGCGTCTCGGTCTGCTTCGACGGCTCGAGGTCCTTGTAGCGCTGGAAGAAGTGCTCGATCTCGTCGCGCAGCTCATTCTGGACGTCGTGGATGTCGGCGATCCGCTCGAACTCGGCGGCGCCGGTCGGCACGCAGAGGAGCTTCTCGTCGGGGCCTTTCTCGTCGGACATGTGGAAGACGCCGATCGCGCGGACGCGGATGCGACAGCCCGGGAACGTCGGGTCGGAGACGAGCACAAGGGCGTCGAGCGGGTCGCCGTCCTCGGCCAGCGTCCCCTCGACGAAGCCGTACTCGGCGGGATAGGTCATCGCCGTGAAGAGACGCCGGTCGAGCACCAGGCCACCGAGCTCCTTGTCCCACTCGTACTTGTTGCGCGACCCCGAGGGAATCTCGACGAAGACGACCGCCTGGTCGGTCATGCCCGCGCGGCGGCCGGGACGAGCGCGTTCTCGAGGTCGTCCACGAGATCCCCGGCCGACTCGATCCCCACCGAGAGGCGGATGAGATTCGGCGGTGCGGCGAACGGCGCGTCGGCCGTGGCGGCGTGGGTCATCCGCGCCGGCACCTCGATCAGGCTCTCGACGCCGCCGAGCGACTCGGCAAGCTGGAAGAGCTGCGTGCGCCCCGCGATAGCCTCCGCCTCCTCGGCCGACTCGGCGAGGAACGAGACCATGCCGCCGAAATCGCGCATCTGGCGCGCGGCGATCGCGTGGCCGGGATGCGACGGGAGCCCCGGATAGAAGACGCGCCCGACGCGTGAATGCCGCTCGAGCACCGCGGCGATCTCCATCGCGTTGAGGCAGTGCTGCCGCATCCGCAGCGCGAGCGTCTTGATCCCGCGCAGCACGAGCCAGCTGTCGAACGGCCCCGGCACGGCGCCGAGCGACTTCTGGAGGAAGCGCAGGCGCTCGGCCACGGTCGGGTCGTTCGTCGCGGCGAAACCGCCGACCACGTCGGAGTGGCCGCCGAGGTACTTGGTCGTGGAGTGGACGACGACGTCGGCGCCGAGCTCGAGCGGCCGCTGCAGGTACGGCGTCGCGAACGTGTTGTCGACGACGAGGAGCGCGCCGGCCGCGTGCGTGGCCTCGGCCGCGGCGGCGATATCCACGAGGTTCAGCATCGGGTTCGACGGCGTCTCGATCCAGACCATCCGCGTCGAGTCGTCGAGGTGCTCGGCGAGGTTCGGGAACTCCTCCGCCGGCAGGTACTCGAAGCGGTACCCCTTCGGCTCGTAGACCTGGGACGTCATCCGGTAGACCCCGCCGTAGACGTCGGCGATGAGCACGACGCGGTCGCCGGGATTCAGCAGGTGCATGAGCGTCGTCGTCGCGCCGAGCCCCGAGGAGTAGGCGACGCCGTGCTCGGCCGACTCGAGCGAGGCGAGCGCCGTCTCGAGCGCGCGGCGGGTCGGGTTGGCGACCCGCGAGTAGTCGTAGCCCTTGTGCTCGCCGACCGCGTCCTGGACGTAGGTCGCCGTCTGGTAGATCGGCGTGATGATCGCGCCGGTGGCCGGATCCGGCTCCTGGCCGACGTGGATTGCGCGCGTCTCGAAGTCCATCACGGCGATGCTAGTGATGTGACCGGTGACGTTGCCCGGTTCCCCGGGTCGCGAGCACCAAGCGATGCAAGGACGCAGGGAGCGCCCATAGCCAAAGCTATGCGCGCGACCGAGGACGCCGCAGCGCGCCGTGTGATCGCGGGCCGGTGGCCCGGCGAACGTTGGCGGTTACATCACTAACCAGCGTGCGAGGTCGTCCAGCGGCTGCGCGAGGTCGAGCTCCTGCTCGCCGGGCTCCCACCAGACGCCCTTGACGCTCAACTCCTGCGTCTTGCGGTCGAAAACCGGCTCGATCCGGCCGACGAGCCGGTCGCCGTGGAGGATGGGAAGGACGTAGTAGCCGTACTCGCGCTTCGCGGCCGGGACGTACATCTCCAGCCGGTAGTGGAAGCCCCAGAGCGCCTCGGCGCGAGCGCGGTCGTGGACGAGCCGGTCGAACGGCGAGAGGAACGTCGTCCGCGCCGGCACCGGACCGTCCTCGGCCTCCGGGTGGGCGACGAGCCGGCCGCGCGCGAGCCGCACGCCGAGCGCGCGGAAGCGCTTCTCCTCGATCAGCTTCTCCGCCCGCGGCCAGGCGATCGTCTCCGTCTCCGGATACCAGCGGTCGGCCAGATCCCAGACGCGCTGCTTGCCGCGGCGACCCACGACGGCGACCTCGCCGCGCGCGGCCAGGATCTCGAGCATCAGCCCCATCTTCCGCGCGCCCCACCAGTCGTGCTGTTCGCGCTCTAGGCCCTTGTGATCCTCGATCTCGCGCGACAGGAGCGGCCCGCGCGCGTCGAGCTCGCGCAGCACGTACCTGCGGAACGATCGGTTCTCCTTCAGCCACTCGCTCGCGTTGCGGTTCAGCGAGCGCCGCATCCGCGCTCGCAGCAGCGGCAGGTCCTCGACGGGGTAGACGAACGCGCGCCACTCGACGAGCTTCCGCTCCCGCCAGAGCAGCCGGTCGAGCTCCGCGGTGTCGAACCGCCCGAGCCGGCTCCACAGGACGAGATGCTGGGGCGGCGCGACTGCCGAGATCGGGTCGAGCTGGAGAAAGCCGAGCCGGCGCACGGTCTCCAGCACTCCGCTCGCGGTGCCGTCGAGACCCTGCGCGCGCACCGCGATGCGCCGCGCCTCCTCGACCGGAACCTCATGCATGCCGCACCTGCTCGAGCCCGAGCACGCGCGCGAGGCGAGCCGCGGCTCGCTCGAGCTTCGCGGTCACGTTCCCGCGCACGCCAGGCTCGGAGTGGAAGCGGCGCACATGGAGAACGCCCTCCGCCCGGTCCGCCTTGAGGTCGGCGCGGCCCACGATCCGGTCGCCGGCGAGCAGCGGCAGCACGTAGTAGCCGTAGGCGCGCTCGTGCTCCCGCTTGTAGACCTCGATCACGTGCCGGAACCCGAACAGGCGCTCGAGCAGCGGCCGGTCCCAGACCAGGTTGTCGAAGGGGCAGAGGAGGACGGGCGGCGCGGGGTCGCCGTCGAGCTCCGCGTCGGCGTCGACGTAGAACGGGGCGCCTCCGTCTTCCGCCTGGACCTCGCGTAGCAGCCCCTCGTCGACGAGCGCGAAGACGTGGTGGTGGAGCCGTGCGCGGCCGCCCTTGAGCCGCCAGTGCTCGCGGATGGCGGGCTCGGTCAGCGCGCCGCGGGCGCGGACGGCGAGGAGCGCGAACGTGCGCAGCGTCTCGTCCTCCGCCGGAGTCGGCGCGTCGAGGATCGCGCGCGGGATCACCCGCTCGGCGAGGTCGTAGCGGCGCTGAAACGACCGGCGGCCGGCGACGGCGAGCACCCCGCGGTCCCACAGCGCCTCGAGCACCATCTTCGCCGGCTTCCAGTTCCACATGTCCGTGCCGTCGCCGGCGCCCTCGAAGTCGCGCGAGCCGAGCGGGCCCTCCGCACGGATCCGCCCCAGGGCCGGCTCGACGAGATCCGCGTGCTTCTCCAGCGCGGTTTCGTGGAAGCGCCAGTGCCCCTTGCCCTCCATGTTGAGGCGGCAGTGCGGCCAGAGCTCGATGGGGAGGAGGCAGGCCTCGTGCGCCCAGTACTCGAAGACGCGGCCGGAGATCAGCAGCTCCTGCAACTCCTGCTCGGAATACGCGCCGATGCGGCTCGACAGCGTGAGGCGGTGGGCGCGCTCGACCGCCGAGATCGAGTCGAGCTGCACCGCGCCGAGGCGGCGGATCGCTCCCTCGACCTCGCCTGCCGCCGCGCGGCGGAAGCGCGGCGCGTACCCCTGCGTCGACACGGTGAGCCGCCGGATCGCGGTCAGGCTGACGGTGGTGGCGGCCATCGGCTTCTACCTAGCAGGTAGCCGCTGCGCTCCGCCGCCCGAGTAGATAGCCTCCTGCCCGTGCCGCGCCCGAGACGCCGGAATCCGTGGACCTCGACGGGCGAGGTTTTCGTCTGGGTGCTCTTCGCCGCGCTGCTCTTCCCCGCCGGGTTCGCCGGCTGGGCGGTCGGGCACTACACCTCGATCGGGAGCTCGTCGTCGACGGTCGTGCACACGGTCACCATCGGGTCGACGTCCGCGCCGGCGACGACGACGTCTGCCGCCACGACAACCTCCGCGGCCACGACGACCTCCGCCTCGGGAGGCGGAAACGTGGCCGCCGGGAAGGCCGTCTTCGCCGCGAACGGCTGCTCCTCGTGCCACACCTTCAAGCCTGCGAACGCGACCGGCACCATCGGCCCGAATCTCGACACGGCGCCCGCCCAGGACGCGAAGGCCGACAACAACATGAACCTCGCCGCGTTCATCAAGCAGTCGATCGAAGATCCGGACGCCTACATCGCGAAGGGCTTCAGCAAGGGGATCATGCCGACGACGTTCAAGCAGTCCCTCACGCCGACGCAGCTGAACGACCTCGTCGCCTTCATCCTCTCGGGCACCGCGAAGTCCTAGCCCCTTCAGGCGGACGCTGGCCACCAGCGCACTACGTCCTGACGAACTCGCGGGCTGCGCTTGAGCTCAGCCGACGAGACCGTCGATCGCGTCGCATCCTGCGAGCGAACACAGACAAACACGCTCCCACCACGGCGCAGCCGAGGCCAAGACCCAGGTATATCGCCGGACTCAGATGTCCAGGACCAATGACCGCGACACACGTATAGCTCGGGAGGGTGTAGATGCGTGACGCGGGTGCGACGCAGTGCCCCTGACCCGTCCATTCATGCCATGCGTCCACAAGGCTCAGGCAACCGCGGAGTCGCGGCTCCGACGGTGAGCGAGAACTTGACGATGCTCCATGATAGCCCTTCCGCGGAAGTCGCCCGAGTTGGGCGCTCAGGGTCATTCCGGACGCTGGCCCAGGCGAGAGTGCTTACGCCCTCGGCGCCTGCATATCCTCTGTCAATGAAGCCGAGCGATCGGATTAGACGCTGGTGGAACCCCGGGAAGTGGCGGGATGAGCACCCCGAACTCTCCGACGGCGAGGGTTTCGACGACACCGAGCAGAGGCTCACCGAACGCCGGGCCGCGGAAGGCGAAGAGCTCCCGAAGCACACTCTGGGCGACCGTTGGTAGCGTCCTGGTCCCGGGTCGGTCGGGTTCGACTACTTGGCCCAGCGAACTCGGTACCAGCGCGACGTTCTGTAGATGAAGGTGCACTCCTGGACCCACGAGGAGTGAAGGTGGCAGCCCCACCGGCGGCCTCCGGCCAGGCAGTTCCCCCAGGTTCCGTGTGACATGTGCCGACAGGCGGTTGCAGCCTGGCGTGCAAGCGCGCATCCGATGTCGCCCGACATCACGCTGACCGAGCCCGCGACGGGCTGGCAGTTGCGGATGATCGGGCCCGGCACGAGGCTGAATCCCGCGCTCCGCTGTACGACATGCTGCCGGCCGACGCGACCGGACACGCGATAACTGAGGACGAACGATCCCGGCACGACGACCTTCTGCTTGCGCGCCAGGGACTTGCAGTGTCGCATCAGGAAGTTCGACTGCACGACGGCGCTCCGGCCCGGCCGGATCGTCACGGGCCTGGCGGGAGCTGCGCTCCAGTGCTCGATCAGCGGGGGTGCCAGCCCTTCGCCGACCGGGGGCGGCGGAGCGTGCCGCACCTGCATGGCGACTCGATCCAGGACGCGTGGCAGAGGATCAGGCCCGCGAGCGCCGGTCAAGGTCACGGATCGGCCCGACCGGTTCCGGACGGTGATCGCAAATGAGTAGTGCCGTCGGGACAGGCAGCCGAGCACATCCCCGGCCCGCCGAGACGACCAGTCTCCCAGGTGGCCGTTCGTAGCGCCGCCTTCCAACGTGCCGGTGGGGACGAACGGACCGCGGCCGGCGTGAACACCGGGCGCGGCGGCCACTCCCGTCAGGGCGAGCCCTGCAAGTAGCGCGGGCACCCCGGCGCGTCTCATCACGCACAAGGTACGTCGCCGCGCCACGAACCGTCACAGCCCTCGGGTCTAGACTCGGGTCGTGACCCGCGTGACGGTCGTCGCCGGACTCGCGTCCGCCGCGCTGCTGTTCGCCGGGTCGCCGGTCAGAGGGGCCGTCCAGCGCTCGCCGGCGGCGACGTTCGAGGCTCGCAGCTACAGGGCCGGCGGGGTCGCCGTGCTGCGGATCGACGCCGGGCCGACCCGGGTGGGCCTGCAGCTGTTCCTGGTGGGCGGTCACGAGGCGCCGGGCGCGGCGGAG
This sequence comes from uncultured Actinomycetes bacterium, assembly GCA_963720065.1. Taxonomy (GTDB): domain Bacteria; phylum Actinomycetota; class Thermoleophilia; order Gaiellales; family Gaiellaceae; genus Palsa-739. The sequence goes on along the minus strand of CAVREH010000038.1, from coordinate 257,513 downwards.
GTCCCGTGGGATCGGCGGACGAGCGGGGAGGCAATGACGCCGCCGCGGTCGCTGTCTCGCCGCGACGGCCGTCGCTCGTGGCACCTGCGGATCGGTCTCCCCGCGAGTTGGCCGAGCGGCGTCTACGTCGCGCGCCTGCGCATGGCCGGAGTGACCCGCTATGCCCCGTTCGTCCTCCGACCCCACCGCCTGCGCTCTGCTCGTGTTCTCGTCGTCGAGCCGACCAACACCTGGCAGGCGTACAATTTCGAGGACGGGGACAGCTGGTACCTCGATCCCGGCGTCCACGTCATCGACCTCGCGCGGCCGTATCCGCGGAGCGGGCTGCCGTCGCAGTTCGTCGGTTACGGGCTCGGGTTCCTGCGCTGGTACTGGCGCAGCGGCTTCAGCGCCGACTTCGTCTCCGACGACGATCTCGAGCACGGGCTGAGCGCGCGCCTCCTTCACCATTACCGGCTGATCGTGTTCGCCGGCCACGAGGAATACGTGACGAGCCATGTCTACGACCTGATCGAGAGCTATCGCAACCTGGGTGGCAATCTCGCCTTCCTCTCGGCCGACAATTTCTTCTACCGCGTCTCGGTCTCGGGCGACACGATGGTCGGACGAACGCGTTGGCGCGATCTCGGGCGGCCGGAGGCCTCGCTGGTTGGAGCCCAGTACGTCGGTTGGGACGAGGCGCGGTTTCCGAATCGGCCCTACCGGGTGGTCGACCTGGCTGCTGCGCCCTGGCTGTTCACAGGCAGCCACCTTCGTCACGGCAGCCGCTTCGGCCACTACGGCGTCGAGATAGACCAGCGGACGCCTGCGTCACCGGCGGACACGCGGGTGATCGCGGCTATTCCGGGCGAGTTCGGCCCCGGCAAGACCGCCCAGATGACCGTCTACCGGCGACGCCGCGCCACCGTTTTCGATGCGGGCGTCATGAACTTCGGCGCCAGCGCCGACTGGCCCGGGATCTCGACCCTCGTGGGGAACCTCTGGACACACTTGAGCGGCGAGCAGCCGCAGCCTTCGACCAACTAGGCGTCCGAGCTCAGCAGCTTCCTCGCCTGCGACGCGTCGTCCTCGGCGACGAATACCTCCAACACGCCTCCACGGGTGAAGCCGTCCGCAGCGCCGGCGCCGACGTTGGTTTGCTGGTACCCACACGCGATGCCGTTCGCCCGCAGCATCCCGCAGAGCACCTCGGCCTCGGCTTCGCTCCGCACCATCGTCAGGGCGACCATCGCAAAAAGCCTACCCCGCCCTCCGGTACGGTCCGAGCGCCGTGACGATGAGCCACAGGACGCTCCTCGGGATCTACTACGCCGGCGTGCTCGCGCTGATCGTCGCCGGCGCCATCCTGTGGGCGACCGGCCACGGCACCGGTGACCCGTACCTGAGCGTCGGTGTCGCGCTGGCGCTCGCGCCGGTCGTCGTGAACTGGCTACGCCAGCGGCTAAGGCGAGACTGAGGGCTCAATCTTCGGTCTGGCCGGGCCAGGCACCGGTGAGGTTGGCGAAGCCTCGCGCGCCCGCCCGGTCGATCGCCGCCTTGACGCCTCCGAACACCGCGCCCTGGAGCGTGGCCGCGGCGACGACCTCGGGCCAGCTCTTGGTCGCATCGGTCGCCTCAGGCGGATCCTCCTCTTGCGCAACTCTGGTCCAGACGCGCTTGAAGATCGCGCCGGCGAGCATGCCGCCGAGGATGCCGACGAAGAGCCCGAGAGGCTTGTAGAGAAGCCGCGCCATGTGGGTGAGCTTCCCGGGAGCGGCGTGAATTAAGCGCGAGTTCCGCCGAGCACGTCGACGACGTGCTCCTCGGCGCCGTCGCCGTAATTCGGGCCGAGCTTCTCCGCGAGGATCGTCCGCAGCTCGCCGCTCTCGCCCAGCTCCTGCGTGATGTCGGCGCCGCCGACCAGCTCGCCCTTGACGAACACCTGCGGGATCGTCGGCCAGCCCGACAGCTCCGACAGCTCCTGCCGGATCGTCGGATCGGGAAGGACGTCGACAGTCGTCACCGGCGCGCCCGCGGCCCGCAGCGCCTCGAGCGCCCGGCCGGAGTTGCCGCACATCACGAACTGCGGCGTGCCCTTCATGAAGAGCACCACCTGCTCGTTCTCGATCACGTCCTTGATCCGTTCAGAAATCTCGCTCATCCGGTCCCCCTCGTCTTGATTCGCAACTCGTGGATGGTGCCGTCACGCAGCGGCTCGGCGAGCGCGTCGTTGACGAGCCGGTGCTGCTCGAGCAGCGGCAGCCCGTCGAAGCGCGGGCTCTCGACGGTCACCTGGAAGTGGTCGCCCCCGCCGGTACGGTCCTCGACGCGCAGCTCGGCCGCGTCGGGAAACGCGTTGCGGAGCAGCAACTCGAGGCGGTCGACGGGCATGCCCGGAGCGTAGCTACCGCTGGTGGGCCAGGAAATCGAGTAGGTCGCTGCGGGTGAGGACGCCGACGGGTTTCCCCTCCCGGGCGACGACGACCGCGTTCATCCCGCCGGTCAGCGTGGCGAAGACCTCGTCGAGCGTCGCCGATGCCTCGACCGCGGCGAGGGGCGGCTGCATCGCGGCCGCGACGTCCTCGTGCACCGAGTCGGGGTTGCCGAAGACGCGCTCGAGCAGCGCGCGATCCTGGAGCGAGCCGATCAGGTCGGCGAGCGACTCGCACTGGCCGTCGCGCACGACCGGCAGCTGCGAGATGCCGTAGCGGCGCATCGTGTCGATGCCTTCGCCGACCTTCGCGTGCGCCGTGATCGTGACGAGCTCCGGCACCTCGCCGCCGTGCTTCGCGCGCAGCACCTCGTCGACGGTCGGGAGCGAGGCCTGCCGCTCGACGAAGCCGTGCTCGAGCATCCAGTTGTCGTCGTAGAACTTCGTCATGTAGGAGCGGCCGGAGTCGGGGACGATCGCGAGCACGCTCGCGTCGGCCGGGAGCCGCTCGGCGACCTGGATCGCCGCCCACAGGGTCGAGCCTGCGGAGCCGCCGGCGAGGATGCCCTCCTCCCGTGCGAGCCGCCGCCCCATCAGGAACGAGTCGCGGTCGGAGACCCGGATCCACTCGTCGACGACCGTCAGGTCGATCGTGTCGGGCCACGTGTCCTTGCCTATCCCCTCGACGAGGTACGGGTGAAGCTGCGACTCGTCCTCGGCCGTATAGATCGATCCCTCGGGATCGACGCCGACGATCTTCACCTCCGGTTTGCGCTCGTGGAACCAGCGGCCGACGCCCGAGATCGTGCCGCCCGTGCCGACGGAGATCACGATCGCGTCGAGCTCGCCGTCCGTCTGCTCCCAGATCTCGGGCGCGGTCACCTCGTAGTGCGCCTGCGGGTTCGCCATGTTCGAGTACTGATCCGGCTTGTAGCCGCCGGGAATCTCCTCGGCGAGCCGCGACGAGACGGAGTAGTACGACTCCGGCGAGTCGTGGTCGACGGCCGTCGGCGTGATCACGACCTCGGCGCCGTACGCCCGGAGCATCGAGATCTTCTCCTGGCTCATCTTGTCGGGCATCACGAAGACGCAGCGGTAGCCCTTGCCGGCCGCCGCGATGGCGAGGCCGACGCCGGTGTTGCCCGAGGTCGGCTCGACGATCGTCCCGCCCGGCCCGAGCTTCCCCTCGCGCTCGGCCTGCTCGATCATCGCGAGCCCGATCCGGTCCTTGACCGAGCCGCCCGGGTTGAGGTACTCGAGCTTCGCGAGGATCCTGGCGCCGTTCGTCGGAGACAACCTGTCGAGCCGTACGATCGGCGTCGAGCCGACCAGCTCGAGGAGATTCGGATACTCACGACCCACAGCGAGCGAAAGGGTATGCCATGAGGATCACCGTGATCGGGCGAGGGAACGTCGGGGGTGGGCTGGCGCGCCTGTGGCGCGAGGCCGGCCACGAGGTGCAGGAGCTCGGGAGGAACGGGGGAGACGCGTCGGCGGCGGAGGTCCTGCTCGTCGCCGTTCCCGGCCCCGAGATCGCGGACGCGCTCGGCAAGGTGACCGGCCTCGAGGGCAAGGTCACGATCGACGCGACGAACGCGGTCCGCGGCCGCAATGAGGACTTCGAGTCCAACGCGCACGAGATCAAGTCGATCGTCGGCGGCCCGACGGCGAAGTCGTTCAACCTCAACTTCGCCAACGTCTACGGCGAGATCGCAGCGCAGCGGGTCCGGCCGTCAAACCTCTACTGCGCCGACGACGAGGCGCGGGAGGTCACCGAGCAGCTCAACCGGGACGCGGGCTACGACCCGGTCGACGCGGGCGGCCTCGAAAACGCGCGCCTGCTCGAGGATCAGCTGGCGCTGCTGTTCGCGGTCAACCAGGCCGGCCTCGGCCCGTTCTTCTACCGCTACGCGAGCCCCGGCGAGCTCTGAGCCTCTTCGACGGCCGGGATCTCGTTCTTCACGAGCGTCAGAGCGGCGACGACCCCAGCGGCCGAGATGCCGGCGATGACCCAGAACGCGAGGGCATAGCCGCCGGTCAGCGCCGCCGCCTGCGAGTGGCCGGTCTGCAACAGGTGCGTGTAGTGCGAGACGGCGACGCTCGTCGCGATCGCGACACCGATCGCGCCTCCGACCTGCTGAGCCGTGTTCAGCAGCCCCGAGGCGAGCCCGGCCTCGCGCGGCCCGACCCCGGCCAGCGCGGCGATCGAGACGGGGATGAACGCGAACGCGAGCCCGATGCCGAACATGACGTAGCCGCCGACCAGGTCGTGCGCATAGGTTCCGTCCACGGGAATCTGCGCGTACCAGATCAGGGCGCCGGTGTTGAGCAGGAGCCCGGTGACCATCACCGGCTTCGGGCCGATCCTCGTGGAGAGCCACTGCGCGAGACCGGCCACGAGCACCACCGTCCCTGCAGTCGCGAGGAACGTGAGCCCGGTCTTTAGCGGCGAGTAGCCCAGCACGTTCTGGACGTAGAGCGTCAGGAGGAAGAAGTCGGCGAAGATCGAGGCCCCGAGCAGCGCGCCGACGACGTTTGCGCCGGCGAGCGTGCGGATGCGGAAGATCGAGAGCGGCATGAGCGGGTTCTGCACGCGCTGCTCCCACAGGACGAAGAAGACGATGAGCGCGGCAGCCGCAATGAGCAGCACGATCGTCGTCGTGGCTCCCCAGCCGTCGATCGGCGCCTTCGAAATCGCATAGACGAGCAGCGCGAGGCCGCCGGTGACCGATGACGCGCCGACCACGTCGAAGTTCCGCCCGACGTCGGGGGCGCGGCTCTCGCGGACGATGCGCGGAGTCAGCGCGAGCACGAGCGCGCCGACCGGGACGTTGACGAAGAAGATCCACTCCCAGCCGGCGTACTTGACGAGGATGCCGCCGAAGAGGACGCCGGCCGCCGCGCCGCTGCCGCCCATCGCGCCCCAGATCCCGAGCGCCTTGTTCCGCTCCGGGCCTTCCGCGAACGTCGTCGTGATGATCGAGAGCGTCGACGGCGACACGACCGCCGCGCCGAAGCCCTGCACCGCGCGGGCGGCGATGAGCACGCCCGTCGACCCCGCCAGGCCGCAGACGAGAGAGGCGACGGAGAAGATCAGCACGCCGATGAGAAACATCCGCTTGCGGCCGAGGATGTCCCCGGCCCGCCCGCCCAGCAGCAGGAAGCCGCCGAACGTGATCGCGTACGCCGTGATCACCCACTGCAGGCCGGTCTGGGAGAAGTGGAGGCTGTGGCCGATCGAAGGCAGCGCGACGTTGACGATCGAGACGTCGAGCACGGTCATGAAGAACGCGACGCAGACGAGCGCGAGCGCCTGCCAGCGCCTCGGATCAGGCCCGGACGTCGTCACGGATGCAGCCTCCATCGGTTCTCCTCCCCCTGTGGTCTTGGTCCATCGTACGAGGACGAACGATGGGAGCCCAAATCGACATCCGGGGCGGTCCGTAGAAACCGCGCCTCGGCGATGTGGTGAACCCCGATTGCTCCCGCTCGACGGTCTGGCACGCTCGGCCCATGAGCGAACACGATGCCGAACCCGTCGGAGAGCGCGAGGCCGCGCTCGCACGTCTCAAGAAGCGGCGCGACTTCCAGAACCACCTCGGCGCATACGTCGTCGTCAACGCGGCGGTCTGGGTCCTCTGGGCGACCACGGGCGCGGGCTATCCCTGGCCTGCGTGGTTGACCGGTATCTGGGGGATCGGTCTCCTGCTGAACGCGTGGGAGGTCTACTTCCGGCGGCCGATCACCGACGCGGACGTCGAGCACGAGATCGAGCGCCTGCACGTAACGCGCTGAGGCGCGGCGCTAGTGCCGGAAGTGGCGGCGGCCTGTGAAGACCATCGCCGCGCGTGCCCGGGCGACGGCCGCGATCACGTCCTCGTCGCGCCGTGAGCCGCCCGGCTGGACGATCGAGGTCGTGCCCGCGTCGAGGGCGATCTGCGGGCCGTCGGGGAACGGGAAGAACGCGTCCGAGGCGAGCGCCGACCCCTGCATGTCGTGTCCGAGCTCGGCGGCCTTCTCGACGGCGATCCGCACCGAGTCGACGCGGCTCATCTGGCCGGCGCCGATCCCGATCGTCTGCAGGTCCTTCACGAGCACGATCGCGTTCGACGCGACGTGCTTGCACACCCGCCACGCGAAGACGAGGTCTCCCCATTGCGGCTCGCTCAGCTCGCCGGTCACGAGCTGCCAGGTGTCGCGCTCCTCGATCTCGGCGTCGGGGTCCTGGACGAGCATCCCGCCGAGGACCCGCTTGTAGTGCCGCTCGCCGGGGTTGCCCGCGCGGCGCTCGCCGTCGAGGAGGATGCGCGTGTTCTTCTTGCGTCGCAGCGCGTCGAGCGCGTCCTCGGTGTAGCCCGGCGCGAACAGCACCTCGACGAACTGCTCGGCCAGCTTTTCGCCGAGCGGCGCCTCGACCTCGCGGTTCAGCACGACGACGCCGCCGTAGGCCGAGGTCGGGTCGGAGGCGAGCGCCTTGTCGTACGCCTCCTCGAGGGTCGTCCCGACCGCGACGCCACAGGGGTTCGCGTGCTTGACGATCACGCAGGCCGGCAGGGCGAGCTCGCGCGCGAGCGAGCGGGCCGCCGAGAAGTCGTTGAGGTTGTTGAAGGAGAGCTCCTTCCCGTGCAGCTGCTCGACGCGCGAGAGGAGATGGCGGCGGGCGCCGCGCTCGGCGTAGTACGCGGCGCGCTGGTGCGGGTTCTCGCCGTAGGCGAGGTCGAGCACCTTGTCGAGGGAGAGGACGAGCGAGTCGGGGAACTCCTCGCGCGCGTTGAACCATGTCGCGATCGCGGCCTCGTAGGCAGCGGTGTGCGCGAACGCCTCGGCCGCGAGGCGGCGGCGGGTGTCGAGCGAGAGCTCTCCGCTCGTGCGCAACTCCTCGAGCACCCGGTGGTATTGCTCGGGCTTGCAGACGGGCGCGCAGTGGGCGAAGTTCTTCGCCGCGCCGCGCAGCATCGACGGGCCGCCCACGTCGATCGTCTCGACCGCCTCCTCCTCGGTCACGCCCCGCCGGGCCGTGACCTCCTCGAACGGGTAGAGGTTGACGCAGACGAGGTCGAACGCCTCGATCCCGTGCTCCTCGAGCGTGGCGACGTCGTCGGCCTCGTCGCGGCGGGCGAGGATCCCCGCATGGACGCGCGGGTGCAGGGTCTTCACGCGCCCCCCGAGCATCTCGGGCGAGGCCGTGACGTCCTCGACATGCTCGACCGGCAGGCCGATCGCCTCGAGCGCGGCCGCCGTGTTCCCGCTCGCCACGAGCCGCCAGCCGAGCGCGACGAGCCCGCGCGCGAACGTGTCGACGCCGGTCTTGTCCCAGGTCGAGATCAGCGCGCGCACAGGTCCCTCACCACCTCGGGCAGCAGCCGGTGCTCGACGGCCTGCACACGCTCGCGGAGCGTGTCGACGGTGTCCCCCGGGCGGACGGGGATACGTTCGGCGGCGATCACCGGTCCGGTGTCGATGCCCTCGTCGACGTAGTGGACGGTCGCCGCCGTCTCGTCGACCCCGGCTGCGAGCACGTCCTCGATTGGATGCGCGCCGGGGAACTCCGGCAGCGGCGCCGAGTGCGTGTTCACGATCCGGCCGCTGTAGTAGTCGAAGAACGGCTTGCGGAACAGGTGCATGTATCCCGCGAGAACGACGAGCTCGACTCCGCGTGACTGCAGCCACTCGGCGATCGCGACGTCCCGCTCCTCCCGGCTCGCGTAGTCGCGATGGTCGAACACGGCGGTCTCGATGCCCGCGGTCTCGGCCCGTTCCAGCGCGCGGACATCCGGCTTGTTCGAGCCGACGCAGGCGATCGGTAGCCCGGCGTCGATCAACGCCTGCAGATTCGTCCCCTCGCCGCTGACGAGCACGCCGATCACGCGATCCGCCCGATCACGAGCTCGCCGGGCTCGGCTTCCCGCACGACCGCGCACCAGCCGATGCCGAGGTTGAACACGCTGCGCAGTTCCTCCTCCTCGACGTGGCGCGCGAGCCAGTGGAAGACCGGCGGGCGCTCCCACGCGTCCCAGTCGAGCTCGGCGGTGCGGCCGGTGGGGAGGACGCGATCGAGGTTGCCGAGGATGCCGCCGCCGGTCACGTGCGCGAACGCGAGCGCGCGGCCGCGCAGGCTCCGGGCGACGTCGAGATAGAGCCGCGTCGGCGCGAGCAGGTCCGGCCCGTCGTAGTCCTCCGCCTCGAGGACCCGGCGAATGAGCGTGAAGCCGTTCGCGTGGACGCCGGCGGACGGGAAGCCGAGCACGACGTCTCCCGCCTCGATCGCCGAGCCGTCGAGCGGCTCCTCGACGACGCCCACACAGGTTCCGGCGAAGTCGAGCTCGCCTTCGCGGTAGATGCCCGGGAGCTCGGCTGTTTCGCCGCCGACGAGCGCGACGCCCGCCGTGCGGCAGACCTCGGCGGCGCCTTCGACAAGCTCCGCCACCTCCTCGAGCTCGATGCGACCGGCGGCGACGTAGTCGAGCAGCATCAGCGGCTCGGCCGCGCAGGTCGCGACGTCGTTGATGCAGTGTGCAGCGAGATCGGCGCCGCAGGCGCGGAGCGCGCCACGCTCCCGGGCGAGGATCAGCTTCGTGCCGACGCCGTCGGTGGAGGCGGCGAGGAAGCGGCCGTCGCCGAGCGGGTGGAGCGCCGCGAAGGCGCCGAACCCCTGCGCACCGGTCGACTCCACCGCAGCGCGCAGCCGTTCGACGACGGCGTCGGCCGTGGCAAGCGAGACGCCGGCCGCGTCGTACGTCCGTCCCTCCGCACTCACGGACCGAGTCTAAGGCCGCCACACGATGTCCGTTTCAGACACGGCCGGAACCTGGTTCCGGACGTGTCCGGTCTAGACGAACAGCTCGCCGAAGAGCTCCGGCCGGCCCTGCGGGCCGCCGCGGACGAAGCGGACGACGGTCTCGCCGACCTCCACGCTCGATCCGTCGCGCTCGGCGTCGAGGATCTGCGCGAGGGCCTTCGCCTTGGCCGACGGATCGTCCGCCTTCAGGTGCAGCTCCGACAGGCTCAGCTCGTCGCCCTGCGCGAGCAGGTCCTCGATCCACTCGCGCGGCGGGTGAAGCTCGAGCCGGTAGCCGGCGTTCGTCGAGACGAACGTGCGCCGTCCGCCGTGCTCCTGGACGCGCAGGTCGTTCTCCTCCGCCCGCTCGATCGCCCCTTCGAACTCGTCCTCGTCGAGCACGAATCCGAGGTGGTCGACGCGCGGCGTCGGCCACTGGCCCGGCTGGACGACGACGTTCACCGCACCCTTCTCGAGCTCGGTCAGCCTCAGCTTGAAGCCCATCGCGTCGAGCTCGTTCCAGGCGACTCCCGGCTCGTAGGAGGTGAGCTCCTCGCCGATGCGGCCGTGGCGCGCGACGAGGTCGAAGGCGAGCTTGCCGATGTACCGCGCCTCGACCTCGCGGACGCGGCTCGTCACGAGGTGGTAGTGGAAGAGCTGCACCGCTACTCATGGTGCCAAGCGGACATGCGTTGCCGCGACGTGTCCGAAAGAGCCATCTTGCCGAGCGGGGGCGACCTGATCAGTCTGTCGTCGTGGCCGACGGTTCTGATAGCGAGGTTCTCGACGCTATCCTCATCTCTTGTCAATACCTGCACGTGAAGCTCGATCAGATTCTCGAGATCTTCGGAGACGATGGCGAAGAAGAAGACGAAGCTGACGGCTGAGTTCTGGCGGAAGGACGCCGAGCAGCGCGCGAACGCCGATCGGATCCTCGAGATTCGGCGGAGAGAGCGCGAGGCGAAGCGCGGCGCCGCCCAGTAGCGGCCGGCGAACTCAACACGAGTTTCCCGCCCAGCTTCCGGCATCGTCCGGGAAACTCGTCGATCCGTCCGTTCCTTAGGAGGCGGCCGACTACGACAACGTCCATCTCGTCAAGCCCGCGCCGGCTCGAACCTCAGCTTCGCGGCCTCTGCGGGCACGTCCGTCGGGTACTCGCCGGTCAGGCAGGCGCGGCAGAGCGCGGAAGCCGGTCGCCGCGTCGCCTCGACGAGCCCGTCGTGGGAGAGGTACGCGAGCGAGGTGGCGCCCACGTGCTCGCGCACCTCCTCGACCGTCCGCGTCGAGGCGATCATCTCGGATGGGTCGGCGAGATCGATTCCGTAGAAGCACTGGCCGATCACCGGCGGCGACGAGATCCGGAGATGCACCTCGGCCGCCCCGGCGTCGAAGAGCATCCGCACGATCTCGCGGGTCGTGTTCCCGCGGACGATCGAGTCGTCCACCGCCACGACCCGCTTGCCCGCCACCTCGGCGACGGGGTGGTACTTGAGCCGGATCCCCTGCCGTCGCAGCTCCTGGTCCGGCTGGATGAAGGTGCGCTGGACGTAGCGGTTCTTGATCAGCCCCTCGCTGAAGGGCAGGCCGAGCGCCCGCGCGAAGCCGATCGCGGCCGGCGTGCCCGAGTCGGGGATCGGCAGGACGAGGTCGGCCTCGACCGGCGACTCCTGCGCGAGCCGCTCGCCCATCCGCACGCGCGCGTTGTGGACCTCGACTCCCTCGAGCTGCGAGTCGGGGCGCGCGAGGTAGAAGAACTCCCAGATGCAGAGCGCGCCGCAGTCGGGCTGCTCGAGCGCCCGCGTCGCGTGCAGCCCGTCCGCGTCGGCCACGACGAGCTCACCCGGCGCGACCTCGCGCACGAACTCGGCGCCCACGAGGTCTAGCGCGCACGTCTCCGAGGCGAAGACCCAGTCGTTCTGGCTGGAAGCGCCGTCGGCGGAGCCGACGGCGCCCGGCCGGGAGACCCCGCCGCCTTCGGCGGCGGCCGGCACGCGTCCGATCACGAGGGGACGGAAGCCGTGTTCGTCGCGGAAGCCGATCAGCCGTCCCTCCGACAGCGCGACGATCGAGTACGCGCCCTCGAGCCGGCGCATCGCGTTCGCCACGGCCTCCTCGAGCGGGCTCGGGTCGTTGGCGATCAGCGCGGCGATCAGCTCGCTGTCGGACGTCGTCCCGAGGGGGACGCCCGCCTCGCGCAGCTCGTCTCGCAGCTGCCCGACGTTGATCAGGTTGCCGTTGTGGCCGAGGGCGACGGTGCGCGCGCGCCCGTGCTGGACGAGCGGCTGCGCGTTCGCCCACCCCGACGAGCCGGTCGTCGAGTACCGGTTGTGGCCGATCGCGACCTGGCCGCGCAGGCCGCCGAGCTTCCGCTCGTCGAAGACCTGGGAGACGAGGCCGAGGTCGCGCAGCCCGGTCAGGCGCCCGTGCTCGGAGACGGCGATGCCCGCCGACTCCTGCCCTCGATGCTGGAGCGCGAAGAGGCCGAAGTACGTGAGCCGCGCCACGTCGCGGTCGGGTGCGTAGACGCCGAAGACGCCGCACATGGCTAGCGGACCTCGCCGATCTGGACGAAGCCGCGCGAGCCGAGGCGGTTCACGCGCTCGGGACGGCAGGCGAGGATCGCCGCGCCGCGCCGGGAGTCGTAGTTGGCCGGAAGCTCGACGTCGGCCTCGACGCCTCCGCTCCAGGCCACGGCTTCGGCGAGCGCGCCGGCGATGCCGCTGCTCCCGACGTCGTGGCAGAGCGTCAAGTGAGGAGCCGCCTTCCAGAGGAAGCGGATCAGCGCCACCTCGGCCGCGAGCGATCCGTCGGGAGACGTCGCGAGCAGGACGGAGTCCCCGCTCTGCCACCGGCCGGGCACCCGGCGCACGTCGGGCACGAGCCCGACGCAGCCCACGACCGGCGTCGGCGGGATCGACGAGCCGTCGGCGTCGTTGTAGAGCGAGACGTTGCCGGAGACGACCGGGATGCCGAGCGCCTCCGCCGCCTGCGCGATCCCCTCGATCGCCTGGGCGAGCTCGTGCGCGACCGCCGGCTTCTCGGGGTTGCCGAAGTTGAGGCAGTCGGTGAGCCCGATCGGCTCGCCGCCGCTGCAGGCGACATTGCGCGCGGCGCCGAGAGTCGCCTGGACGCCGGCGCGGAGCCCGTCCGTCTCCCCCGGCGCGGGCCCCTGCAGCGCGACCGCGAGGCCGCGCAGCGACGGCCGCAGGCGCAGGACGGCGGCGTCGAGCCCCGGCCGCCGGACGGTGCGCGAGCCGACGAGGTGGTCGTACTGCTCGACCACCTCGCTCACGTCGAACTCGGGCTGCTCGATGCGCCGCACCGGCCGCGACTCCGCCCGCTGCTCGACCTCGTAGCGCGGACACTCGTCGGTCAAGAGGCGCGCGGGGATGTCGCCCACGACGTCGCCGTCGTGGAACGCCCGCAGGCCGCCGGACTCGGTCACCTCGCCGATCGCCGTGCACGGCAGCTCCCAGCGCGCGCAGATGCCGCGCACCGCGTCGAGCATCTCCGGCCGGACGACCGCCACCATCCGCTCCTGCGACTCCGAGATCATGATCTCCCACGGCTCCATGCCCTCTTCGCGGAGTGGCACACGGTCGAGGTGGACGTCGATACCCACGCCGCCGGAGGCCATCTCCGACAGGGACGACGCGAGGCCCGCCGCGCCGCAGTCCTGCAGCGACTCGACGAGGCCCGACTCGACGAGCTCGAGCGAGACCTCGATCAGCTTCTTGCCCGTGAACGGGTCACCGACCTGCACCGACGGGCGCTTGTCGACGTCGTCCTCGCTCAGCTCCGCGCTCGCCAGCACCGACGCGCCGCCGATGCCGTCGCGACCGGTCGTCGCGCCGTAGAGGACGACCACGCGCCCCGGGCCGCTCGCCTTGGCGGAGCGCAGCCGGCCGGCGTCGAGCAGCCCGACGCACATCGCGTTGACGAGGCAGTTCGAGGCATAGGCCGGGTCGAAGACGGTCTGGCCGCCGACCGTCGGCACACCGACGCAGTTGCCGTAGTGGCCGATCCCGGCGACCGCCTGCTGGAACCCGAAGCCAGGCTCGCCGAACCAGAGCCCGTCGAGGAGCGCGATCGGCCGCGCTCCCATCGCGATCACGTCGCGCAGGATCCCGCCGATCCCGGTCGCCGCGCCCTGGAACGGCTCGACCGCGGACGGGTGATTGTGCGACTCGACCTTGAACGCGACCGCCGTGTCGTTGCCGACGTCGAGGACTCCCGCGTTCTCGCCCGGGCCCTGCAGGACGCGCTCGCCGGCGGACGGCAGCCGCTTCAGGAGCGGGGCGGAGTGCTTGTAGCCGCAGTGCTCCGACCAGAGGAGCGAGAAGACCGCAAGCTCGAAATGGTTCGGGTCGCGCCCGAGCAGCTCCCGGATACGGTCGGCTTCCCCGTCGGTCAGACCAAGGGAGCGATGAAGGGGCTGGGCTGCGACCTCCGTCAGGTGATTCAGTGTAACCCGGGTTGCGGCGGAATCTCACCGGAGCCGCCCGCGTTGCGATTCACTGGGTAGATGCGTCGGCCGATCGTCATCCTCACGCTGCTCGCGCTGATCTGGGGCGCGTCGTTCATGCTGATCAAGATCGCCGACCGGGAGCTCACGCCGGCGACCTTGATCCTCGGACGCCTCGGCTCGGCCGCCCTGCTGCTGGCCGCGATCGCGCTGGTGCGCCTCGGGCCGCGCGCGACGCTCGCCGAGATTCGCCGCAAGTGGCAGTGGCTCGTCGTGATCGGGATCGTGAACACGGCGGTGCCGTTCTGGCTCCTGTCCTGGGGCGAGACGCGGATCGACTCCGGTCTCGCCGCGATCATCCAGGGCGCCGTCCCGATCTTCAACGCGCTCCTCGCGTTTGCGTTCTTCCGGGAAGAGCGGGTCGTCGGCCTGCGCCTGGTGGGTCTCGTCGTCGGCTTCGTCGGGGTGGCGCTGCTCGTGGGCGCGCAGCCGCAGGGGAAGCTGCTGGGCGCGCTCGCGGTCGTCGCGATGGCGCTTTGCTACGCGATCGGGGCGCTGATCGCCGGACGCTATCTCCGCGGGACGCCGCCGCTCGTGGTGGCGCTCGCGTCGACCGCCGTCTCGACGATCGCCGTGCTGCCGGCCGGGGTGATCCAGGCTCCGGCCGGCATGTGGCACGGGGAGACGATCGCGGCGATTCTCGTGCTCGGCTTCGTCGGTACCGCGATCGCGTACCTGCTCTTCTTCGAGCTGATCCAGCGCGCCGGTGCGAACTACGCGACGCTCGTGACGTACCTCGTGCCGCCGATCGCCCTGGCCTACGGCGCGATCTTCCTCAACGAGAGCTTCGGGTTGACGGCGTTCGCGGCGCTCGCGCTGATCCTCGTGGGCGTCGCGCTCGCGACCGGCTCGGTCCGGCTCGCGGCGTTCCGCGCCGCTCGGGCCGAGGCGCGCGAGGTGCGCGAAGCCGCCTGACCCGCGCCTACGCGGCGACGGTCGCGCGCTCGTCGGCGACCGGGAGCTCGAAGGCGAAGATGCTGCCGTGCCGGGGCGCCGGCTCGACCCAGATCCGTCCCTGCATGGAGGAGACGAGCTGCCGGCAGATGTAGAGGCCGAGCCCGCTGCCTCCGACGCCGTAGCGATGGTCGGGATCGAGCCGGTAGAACTTCTCGAAGACGTGCTCCTGCTCGGCGCGCGGGATTCCGGGGCCCCGGTCGCGCACCGAGAAGCGGACGCGTCCGTGCTCGCGCTGGACGTCGACGTCGACCCGGCTGCCGGCGGGCGAGTACTTCACGGCGTTGTCGATCAGGTTGGCGAGCACCTGATGGGTTCGCCCCTCGTCGCCCAGGACGCGCGGCAGGTCTTCCGGTGTCGAGATGCGGAGCATCGCCTTCGTGGCTGCACGGTGCCGCGCCTCGTCGACCGCCGCCCGCGCGACGGCCGCGGCGTTGAACGGCTCCCGTCCGACGCGGAGCGAGCCGGCGTCGAGCTGGCCGGCCAGCAGGATGTCCTCGACGAGGGCCGCGAGCCGCTTCGACTGCTTGGCGATCATGCTCAGCAGCAGCTCCCGCGTCTCGGCCGGAAGCTCGTCACGGCGCGTGGTGAGCGTGAGCGCCGCGCCGTGCAGCGCGGCCAGGGGAGTCCGGAGCTCGTGCGAGACGGTGGCCACGAACTCGGCGCGGATCGCCTCCAGCCGGTGCTCGCTCGTGGCGTCGCGGAACGCGTAGACGACGCCGTCGCCGAACTGCACGCCCGCGATCGACAGCCAGAGCTCGCGGCCGCCGAGCTCGAGCGGGATCGTGGCCGGCCGATAGGTCCCGTCGGCCTCGGAGGTCGGGACGCGG
Source organism: uncultured Actinomycetes bacterium (assembly GCA_963720065.1). Lineage (GTDB taxonomy): Bacteria > Actinomycetota > Thermoleophilia > Gaiellales > Gaiellaceae > Palsa-739. Next base: position 242,016 of record CAVREH010000038.1, on the reverse strand, counting down.
GCGGCGAGCGACCGCCAGCCAGGGAGGGCCGCCTCCGCACGGAGGCCGCACATCTCCCGCGCGGCCAGGCCCGTGATCGTCTCGGCGGCAGCGTTCCAGAGGCGGATCACGCCGCCCGCGTCGACGAGGAACACGCCTTCGCCGAGGTGGGACAGCACCCGCGCGGCCTGGTCGCGCTGCTGCCGCGCGAGGCGGCTGCGCCCGAGCAGTGGCGCGAAGGCGTAGGCCGCCAGCGCGACTACGACGAGGATGCCGAGGCCGACCAGAAGCAGCCGCCAGCGTGTTGCGTCGGCGCCGCCGAGAATCTCGGCGGCCGGCGCGAGCACGACGAGCCTCGTCGCCGGCGCCGCCCTGCTCAGCCGAGTCGAGACGGCCACGAAGCGCTCGCGGCCGACCGGCAGCTCCGCCGGCCGGTCGACGGCGAGCGCGGCCGGGATCGAAGCCCTGGCTCCGGACGGAAGCACGAGCGAGCGTCCGTGCGCCAAGGCGAGCTCGCGGTTCGGCTGCGAGGTCGCCTGCTCGAGCCGCACGAGCAGCCGGCGGTCGAACGGGACCTGCACCGTCACGGTCCCGATCCAGCGCTTCCCGACGACGATGCGGGTGCTCCGGCTCGCGGCGCCCGCCCCCGCAGGGAGCGAAGGCCCGAGCTCGAGGTGGACGTTCGGCTGCGAGAGCCTGCGGAGCGCGCGGCGGTCGTGGCGCTCGAATGCGTGCTGCACCCGGCGCGAGGACGCGAGCTCATGTGCCTGCCGCGCGGCTCCGGCGAGGACGAGCCTGTACTCGGCCGACGCGTGTCGCAGCGTCCCCTGCAACGCCGCCTCGGCGTGCGAGCGCGCCCGCTGCGCCTCGGAGCCGGCGACGGCCCAGGCGCCGACGGCGAAGGGCAGGACGAGGAGGACGAGCGCCGTCCCCACGGTCAGCCGTCTCCGTAGCCTTCTGCTCATTCAGGCAGCCCTCCCTGGACGCTCTACCTCGTTATCGGCGGGGCGCCGGAGCGGCTTGAGACGCCGGCCCGCCGGGGCAGAACCCGACGGACCGGCGTCTGCAGGGAGCTCAGCTCCCGAAGAAGGTCGTGCCGTTCAGTTCCCAGTTCGTGATCGAGACCGACTGCGTCCCGCCCTGCGACCAGCCGCCGTCGACGGCGATCTGGGCGTCGAGGAGCCGGTAGTTGCCGAACGTGGCCTTGACCTGCGAGTAGGTCATCGCCGTGTTCGAGTTGAACCCGCCGCCGAACACGAACCACTGCGCGGTCGAGCCGCCGATCACCTCGCCCTCGGTGTGGGAGCCGCTCGAGCAGCCGCCGTAGGGCGGCGTCCCGAAGTAGAGGTAGAGGCTGACTCCGTCCGCCGGGTTGTTGTCGCCCTGGGGCTGCAGGTCGATCTGGTACCGCGGCGAGCCGCCGCCGCACGCACCCTGCGTGAGGTTGTAGTCCGTCTCGAGGCTCGAGAGCTGCGAGAACGTCGTCCCTCCCGGGAAGCCGGCGCTGACGAGGCCGTAGCCGACCCCGTTCGAGGTCAGCACGGCGGCTCCGCCCGACTCGCCGGCGCTGCCGGAGCTGCTCGGGTCGCCGTTGTTGCCCGAGGCGAACTTCGGCGCCTTCGGCGCAACCGGGTAGGTCGACCCGTCGCACGTGTTCTGCGTGACCTTGCCGCCGATCGGCGGATACGTCAGCAGGTCGATGCAGTCGAGGAAGTTGCCGCCCGGCTGGTGCTGCGGGCCGTACGCGGTGTCGGTGCCGTCGACGACGGTGCCGATGATGTGGTTGGCGTCGATCCTGTCGCCGTTGCCGGTGACGCCGATTCCGACCTGGTAGCCCGTGTAGTCGTTACCTGCCTCGTCGGTGAACGGGCTGTTGTTCGTCTCGCCGTCGCTCTTCGAGATCGTGTTGCCGTGGACGCGGTTGTCGGTCGGCGTGGTGGAGCTCGCGACACAGTCCGGGTCCGCGCTGTAGTTGGCGAGCACGACGCCGCTGTCGTCGTTCGTGAGGGCGTTCCCGTTGATCACGATGTTCGTCGCGAGCGGGTCGCCGCAGCCGCCGAAGACGAGGATGCCGGTCGCGGACGCGAAGCTGCCCGTCCCGGTGTACTCGTTGTCGAGGACGTTGTTGCCGGCGATCTTGCCGGTTGCGCCGCGGCTGACCTGGACGCCGTTCCGGGCGATCACGGAGGTCTGGCCGCCGCCGTCGATCCGGCTGGTCTCAAGGACGATCGTCGTCCCGGAGCCGTCCGCGGTGACGCCGTTCTTCTGGTAGCCGCTGACTTGCGTGGTCGTGATCTTGGCGTCGCCGACGAAGTCGACGACGTTCGAGCCGCCGGCCGTCGTGGCCCAGTGCTCGCGGCCGACCTGGATTCCGACGCCATACTGGCAGCCGCCCAGGCCGGACTGGTTTGCGGCCTCGACGTTCAGCACCTTGTCGTTCGACATGGTGAGCTCTCCACCGACCTGGAGCACGCCGAAGTCGTCGCCGCTGCAGTCGGTGTTCGAAAACGGCCCCTCGACGGTCAGGCCGTCGATCTTGACGTTGGAGTCACCGATCACGGTGACGACCGCGTTCGGCGTCACCAGGCCCTGCGACGAGAAGAAGTCCGTCGGCGCCGTGGCGTTCGCAGGCGCCTGCAGCGCCGCGCCGGAGTCGCCGGTGAGCTTCACGTTCTTGCTCTGGATCGCGACGCTCTCCACGAACGGATCCGTGCCGCAGAGATAGACCTGACCGCCGTTCGAGACTGCGCCGATCGCCGCCTGCACGCTCGAGAACGACGCCGTCGCGCAGCTCGTGTCCGTGCCCGTGGGCGTGGCTGTGTGGCTGACGAAAACCTTGTTCGGCGGTGACCCTGCCAGCGCAGCGCCCGCCGAGAGGACGAGCGCAGCCGCAGCAACGGCGGCGAGCGCCCTCATGACGTGGTTGAGCCTCACCGTTCCCAAAACCCCTCGTCCGCGGCCGCAGTCCCCCCAAGAACCCCGCCGCGGACAATTGACGACGCGACCGCAACAAAGGATCGCTGTCCGTTCAATGCCGGGGCGTCTAGGCTCACCCCGTGGCGGTTCGGGAGCACTGGCAGGACGAGCCCGAGGAGCACGACTTCCCGGCGGCGGCCGACTACCTGAGCCTGCTTGCGCCGGCCGGCGAGGTCGCGAAGGTCGTCGAGGCGCTGCGTGCCGCCGAGACCACTCACCGGCAGGCGAAGGACCTGCTGCGCGCGAGCCGTCTCGCGCTGCTCGCCGCCGACAACGTCCATGTGAAGAAGGATCTGGCGAAGGTCGCCTCGGGCAAGCGCCTGTCACCGGTGCTGCTCGTCCGCGGCCGCGGTGACAAGGGCTTGCCGCTCACGGTCGCCGACGGCTACCACCGGATCTGCGCCAGCCACCACCTCGACGAGGACGCCGACGTCCCGTGCAGGCTCGTCGCCTGGCCGTAGGATCCGGGCATGGCTGACTTCCTGCACACGATGGTCCGGATCACCGATCCGGAGCAGAGCCGCGCCTTCTACGAGGCGCTCGGCTTCCGCTTCGAGCGCGACATGGACATCGTCCGCAACGGCGAGACCGAAGCGACGAACTACTTCTACGGCATCGGCGACCACGCCTCGGTGCTCGAGCTGACCTTCAACCACGACGGCCGCACGTACGACCTCGGCACGGGCTACGGCCACATCGCCGTCAGCGTCGACGACCTCGAGCAGTCGCTCGCGGAGCTGAAAGGACAGGGCATCGAGCCGGAACGCGAGCCCTATCGGGTGCGCGAAGGCGGCTCGCTCATCTGCTTCGTCCAGGATCCCGACGGCTACCGCATCGAGCTGATCGATCGCAGCGGAAAGTAGCGCCGTGGCCGAGGACGAGCTGCTCGCACTCGTTCGGGAGGCGGCGCCGCACCTGCTCCGGGCAGATCCCGAGACGGAGCGATACATGGCACAGCTTGAGACGCGGCACGACGACCTGCACCACCTCGTCGAGCGGTTGCTGGCGGACGACCCCGCCGCCGCAGCGGAGGTTTGCGCCACGGTCTGGTCCTACTGGTGGCAGCAGGGGCACATGACCGAGGGGCGGGAGCTGCTGGAACGCGCCGCCGCGACGGACGCCGGCGACCGGGCGGCCGTGCTCAAGGGGCTCGGCACGATCGCGTTCAGGCAGGGCGACCTCGAGACGGCCGACCGCTCGTTCCAGGAGCGGTACGAGCTCGTGGAATCGCCTGCGGAGAGCGCGGACGCCTGCGCCGACATGGCCCGAGTAGCGCTCCGCCGAGGCGACTTCGCGGAGGTGCGGCGCTGGGCCGAGCGCGGCTACGAGGCGGCCGAGCAGGTGGACGATCCGGGAACGATCCGGCTCCCGCTCCACATGCGTGCCGCCGCAGCGCGGATGGAAGGCCGGTACGACGAGGCGCGCGAGCTCTACCTCCGCAGCATCGAGCTCAACGAGCAGCTCGGCAACGCCGTCAATATCGCAGGCGAGAACCACAACCTCGTCTACGTCGAGCTCCACAGCGGCAACCGCGAGGAAGCCGGGAGGCGCTTCGCCGTCGCCGGCGAGTGGATCTTCGCCAACGACAACGAGTACCTGCGGCCGTACGTCTTCCTCGACGCCGGCGTGCTCGCGCTCCACGACGGCGACGACGAGCGCGCGTGCCGGCTCGTCGCATGCGCGGACCGGATCTTCCGCGACACCGACTCGATTCCCGACCCCGACGACTACGTCGAGCTCGAGCAGGCCGTGGCAGCGCTGCGCGAACGGCTCGGCGAGCGGTTCGACGTGGTTTGGGAGGAGGGTCGTGCGCTGAGCGAGGACGAGGCGCAAGGACTCGCCCGCAACTCGGGCTAGCATCGCGGCGATATGGTCGTCGGGTTCGCCCTCGTCCTCTCGGCCGCCTTCGGTGCGGGCGACCAGTATCTGGGCTCCGGACACGTCTTCGGCCTCGGCTGGCCGACGGACGTGAGCCTGCTCTCGGCGCCCTGGCTCTTGCTCGCCTTCGCCGCCGGCTGCACCCAGCGCGAGCCACGCCGCGCCGCCCTGGTCGGGCTCGGCTGCACCGCAGCGGCGCTCGTGGGGTACTTCCTCATGACCGACAGCCCCGCCGAGGGAGCCCACTACACGCTGACGAACGCGCGCGGATTCTTCGTCAGCGAGCATCTGGTGCTGCTGGGCGCGGTCGTCACCGGCCCGCTCTTCGGCTGGTTCGGCCAGCAGTGGCGGACGCGGCGCGCGATCGCGGGCGCACTCGTCACCGCGGCCGCACTCTGCCTCGAGCCGCTCGCGCGCAGGGCCTCGGTCGACCCGATCCGCTATCGCTCCGTCTGGTTGGCCGAGCTCGCCGCCGGGCTCGCGCTCACCGCGACGGTGCTCTCCCGCCGCAACTCCGGGAGCGAAGAGCGCGCGAACGCTTAGCTTTCCCCGCTTTACGGGAATAGCCAGGGGTTGTGTGGTCGGAGGGTTCCACCTCGGAGCACGTCCGGCGGCTGCAGTCCGTAACCGACGCCGCGCTCGCCCACCTGCGCCTGGACGAGCTGCTCGCCGCGCTGCTCGAGCGTGACGCGCCAGATCCTCGAGGTCGACACGTGCGCGATCCTCCTCCTCGACGAGGCGACGAACGAGCTCGTCGCCCGCGCCGCGCTCGGCATCGAGGAGGAGCTGGAGCAGGGCGTCCGCGTCCCGGTCGGCGCGAGGCTTCGCAGGGCGGATCGCCGCCGAGAAGCGGCCGGTGATCCTCGACGACGTCGACCACGGACACGTCCTCAACCCGCTCCTGCGCGAGAAGGGAGTCAAGTCGATGCTCGGCGTGCCGCTCGTCGTTGGAGGGGGAGATCCGCGGCGTCCTCCACGTCGGCTCCCTCCGGCCGCGCGCCTTCCACGACGACGAGGTCGAGCTGCTGCAGCTCGTGGGCGACCGGGCGGCGCTCGCGATCGAGCATGCGCGGCTCTTCGAGGCCGAGCGCGCCGCGCGCGAGCGGATTGAGCACGTGCAGGCGGTGACCGATGCGGCGCTCGCGCACCTCGAGGTCGGCGAGCTCCTCAACGATCCTCCTGCCCCAGGTCGAGGCATCCTGCGCACCGACACGTGCGCCGTCACTGCTGCTGGACGAGCGGGACCGAACGAGCTGGTGGCGCGGGCGAGCGCCTCGGGATCGAGGAGGAGGTCGATTTGGGCGTGCGGGATCCCGGTCGGCGCACGGCTTCGCCGGGCAGGGTCGCCGAGGAGGCGCGAGCCAGATGGTGATCGACGTCGACGAGTACCCCAGCGTGCTACAACCCGATCCTGCGCGAGAAGCGGCTCAGGTCGATGGTCGGCGTGCCGCTGCTCGTCCGAGGGCGAGTCGCTCGGCGTCCTCCACGTCGGGACGCTCCACCCCGCGCCAGTTCACGCAGGACGAGGTCGAGCTGCTCCAGATCGTCTCCGAGCGAGTCGCGATCGCCATCGAGCGGGCGCAGGTGCACGAGGAGCTCATGCAGCTCGACCAGCTCAAGCTGAACTTCGTCGCCATCGCCTCGCACGAGCTGCGCACGCCGGCGACGTCCGTCTACGGCGTTCTGAAGACGCTCGCCGAGCGGGGCCCCGAGCTCGACGACGAGCTGCGAGGAGCAGCTGATCCGCGTCGGCGTCGACCAGGGCGAGCGTCTGCGGCGGCTGCTCGAGGAGCTGCTCGACCTCTCGCGCCTCGACGCGCGGGCCATCAACGTCGCGCCACGGCCGGTGGTGCTGAAGGCAGCCGTCGCCGACGTCGTCCGCGGCGCGCTCTCCATCTCGGACGCGGTCGAGCTCGACATCCCCGACGATCTCGCGGCGGTCGTCGACCCGCTCGTGCTCGAGCGCGTCGTCTCGAACCTCGTCGCGAATGCAGTTCGCTACGGCGCGCCGCCGATCCGGATCGTGGCGCAGCGGCGCGACCGGCATCTCCGGATTGCGATCGAGGACGCCGGCCCCGGTGTCCCGAAGGAGCTCGAGGGACGGATCTTCGACCGCTTCGCCCGCGGCGGCGGCGACGCGGGTCACGGCCTCGGCCTGGCCATCGCCCGCGCGTACGCACAGGCGCACGGAGGAGACCTCGTCTACGACCCGCGCGCGAGCGGCGCGCGCTTCGAGCTGCTGATCCCGCAGGAGCGAAACGGGACGAGCGAGCCCGTCGGCTCGTCAGCCCGCTAGCGCTTTCTGCAAGGCGGCGAGCGTGGCCGGTCCGACGACGCCGTCCTCGGCCAGCCCCTTGGCGACCTGGAACTTCTCCACTGCCACCTGCGTCGCGGGCCCGTAGTCACCGTCGGGCGTGCCCGGCGAGAAGCCGAGCGATGCGAGCGCCTTCTGGAGGGTCTTCACCTGCTCGCCGGTGTCGCCCGGGCTGAGCGTCTGCGAGGGCGCCTCCACGGCGGGCGTCGTGTTCGTCGACGTCGAGGTGGTCGTCTTCGCCGGGGGCGGCACCGTGGGCGTCGACACCGGCGGCGCCGCCGCCTTCCCACTGCTGAAGACTCCCGCTGCCGCGAGGATGGCCAGGAGGATGGCGAGGGCGGAGAGGGCGATGATCGCCACCTGCGTCATCGTGAACGTCCGTCCGCCGATGACGACTTCCCGCTGGCCCGGCGAGCGTGGCTCCTCGTCCTCGGGCAGCATCCACACTTCCTCGGCGTCCTCGTAGACGCCGCGGTTGGCGCCACTCTGCGTCTCGGTCGGGGGCTCGGGCTCGTCGAACCAGTCGTCGTAGCCCGGGCCGCGCTGCTCGGGACCGTCCATGGCTGCTGACCGTACAGCGTCTGGCAAGGCGGCGACAAGCCGTATAGCGTCGGCCCTTCCGTGACGGCGCTCCTCATCGTCCTCGCGATCGGCTTCGCGTGGAGCATCGGCGCCCACTACACGGGGGCCGTGATGGGGATGCCGCACGCCCTGCGCGCGATCGGCGCCTGGCAGGCACTCCTCCTGATGGCGCCGCTCGCGTTCCTCGGCGCGACGTTCGCGAGCCACGCGGTCGAGCAGCGGGTGGGCTCCGGGCTGACCGCGGTGCCGCTCTCGGTGGAGCAGCAGGTTGTCGTGATCGGCGTCGCGTTCGCGGTCACGACCTTCTTCAACCGGTTCCGCATGCCGACGTCGACGATCCAGATCCTCGTCTTCTCGGTCGTCGGCGTGGCGCTCGCGACCGGCACCGGCGTGGACTGGGGCTCGATCGGCCGTCTCGTCGTGGTCTGGGCCGTCGCGCCCATCGCGGCCATCTTCCTCGGCTACCTCCTGACCCTCGGTCTGGACCGCTTGAGGCTCGGCGAGCGGATCGGGACGGTTCTCGTCGCGATGGGAGCGATCGCCGCGTTCGCGATGGGCGCCAACGACGTCTCGAACGCGAGCGGGGCGCTCGTCGGCACGGGCACCTTCAGCCCGCTCGAGGCGGGGGCGATCGGCGGCGCAGCCATCGCCCTCGGCGTCCTCACCTGGGGCAAGCCGCTCCTGCGGCGGGTCGCCTTCGAGATCGTCGACGTGGACCGCGCAATGGCGACGGCGGCGCAACTCGTGCAGGCCGGCGTCGTCCTCGCGGCCGTGGCCTTCGGCTTCTTCACCTCGATGAACCAGGCGCTGGTGGGAGCGATGGCGGGCGCCGGGTTCGCGCGCGGACGCGAGACCGTGCACCTCGCGACGCTCTTCTCGATCCTTCAGGGCTGGGTGCTCGGCCCGACGCTGTCGATCGCCGCCGGCTTCGCGTTCGGGCTGGTGCTGCGCTAGACGATTGGAATCAATCGTCTAGAGAACCGCGAGGAGCGCGTCGACGACCCGGGGGTCGAACTGCGTCCCCGAGCACGTCCGGAGCTCGGCCAGGGCCGCGTCGCGGGAGAGCGCTCGGCGGTACGAGCGGTCGCTCGTCATCGCGCTCCAGGCGTCGCACGTGCAGACGATGCGCGCCACGAGCGGGATCTCCTCGCCGGCGAGCCGGTCGGGATAGCCGTTCCCGTCCCAGTGCTCGTGGCAGGACCGGACGAGCGGGCCGACGTCGCCCAGCAATCCTCCGGCGCGCTCGAGCATCTCCTGGCCGAGGATCGTGTGCGTGTTGATCAGCGCGCGCTCCTCGGCGTCGAGCGGGCCGGGCTTGTGGATGATCTCGGGCGGGATCCTGATCTTCCCCACGTCGTGGAGCAGCGCCGTGAACTCGGCCATCCGCTGCTCGCCGGCGTCGAGGCCGAGGCGCTCGGCGACGGCGAGGACGAGCTCGACGACGTCGCGGCTGTGCGAGCCGGTGTACGCATCGTCCGCCTCGATCATGTCGCCGAGCAGGTACGACGTCCCCTGGTACGCGTTCTTCAGCTCGAGCACCTTGTCGTTCTTCTCCTTCCGCTCGGTCGCTACCCGCGAGACGAGCAGCACCATCGGGAGGAGGAGCAGCAGCGCCTCCGGGTGCCGCGAGGCAGCGAACGCGGCCAGGAGGCCGAGCGGCGCGAGGACCGTGTCGAAGCCGTAGGCCGAGAGCATGCTCCGGACGTGGCTCCGCAGCGACAGGTGGACGACGGAGCGGGCGAGGACGTACATCGCCGCGGAGTCGACCACGAACTGCGCCATGAGGGCCAGGACGTAGACGGGGACGTCACTCCACTTGACCCCACGTGTTCCGGCCACGTAGAGGACGACTGCCGGCCCGACCGAGAACCAGCAGTTCGCGACCGTGAGCACGAGCCGGTCGGCGGGCGCCCGGCCGCGGACGACGTCGGGCAGCTTCCCGAGCAGCATCCCCAGGCAGACGGCGAGGGGGAGCATCCGCACCGGCAGCACGAACCACATCCCGACGAAGACAGCTTCGGTGGGCAAAGCCACGAACCCGGGAAACTCGACCTCGACGCGGGAGGCGATGGCATAGGCGGCAAGGCTCGTGGCGAGCGCGGCGAGCGACAGCGGCCGCTGCCCGGGGAGCAGCAGAGCGCCGAGCGCGACGGCGACGAACCCGGCCGCGAGCAGCCCGGTCACGCCGATGCGCTCGAGGTGCCGCGACTGGCTCTCGCGCTGGTGCTCGAGCACGGCGTCGTCGGTCGTACGGGCAGTTCCCGTTGCGATGGTCTCGCTCACTCCCCCCAGATCGGCACACCGGCCCCGGGGGCTTGAATTCCGGCGCGATAACCCTCGTTCGAGTGACGGATGTACCCCGGCGGAGTCGATTGCCCGCGGCGGAGCGTCGGATCACGATGGGCGGAGTGTTCCTGCGGAAAGGGCGAGGTCTCGAGTGAGCGGTAGCAAGCGTCTCTGGCTGGTCGTCTCGGCAGTGGTCGCCGCGGCCGGCCTCTCCGTTCCGGTGGCTTCCGCCGGACGAGCAAACGGGCTCGGGCTCCTGCCCTCCTGCGGCGCGAAGTCGTATCCGTTCACGCTGTGGGGGGACAAGGACGCGTACTGCGCGTTCCCGAACCTCGGCTTCGAGAACGGCAAGACCGCCTGGACCGTGACGGGGAGCAACTCGATCGTCGCGGCCAACGAGCCGTGGGACGTGTCGGGCCCCGGCACGCACGCCCTTCAGCTCGGCCCCGGCGCAACGGCGGTCAGCTCTCCGCTGCCGGTCAATCTCCTCGATCCCTGGGTCCGCTTCTTCGCCCGCAGCAACGGCGCCAACGGGCCGCTGCGCGTGCGGGTGCTCTTCCACGGGCTCCTCGGCAACCTGACCGGCCTCCTCAATGTCGGCTCGCTCTCGGCCTCCTCCTACTCGAGCTGGTCGCCGACGGCGCGCGTGCCGTCGCTGCTCGCCCTGCCGCTCGCCACGACGTCGGCACAGGTGGTCGTCACGTCGCAGGCGACGTCGGGAAGCTGGCAGGTCGACGACTTCTATCTCGACCCCTGCGCCTCGAAGCTCGGCTGATTCGCCGGGAAGACGGCACGGACCGGACACGCTTGCCGGGCTAGCGTCCTCGGCATGGCGACGAGGGCGGCGACACCGTGGGGACCTGCGGATCTCGTGGAAGAGCTGACCGTCCCGCAGCGCGCGGGGTCCAAGCGGTTCGCGTCGAAGATCCAGCTGCTCGAGACCCCGAAGGGGGAGAGGCTCGTCCGCTTCTCCTACGCGGGCGCCGGCGGCGGCACGCGTGGGCCGGTGACTCTTCGAGAGCGAGACATCGGACGGCTGAAAGCCGCCCTCGCCCAGCATCCGGCACTCGCTCAGGCGCTCGATCTGGGTTAGATCGCGGCGAGCACGCGTTCGCGGGCGGCGTCGACGAGGGAGGCCAGGAGCAGCGCGCCGTCGTCCGAGCCGAGCAGCGGATCGACCGCGTGCTCGGGGTGCGGCATGAGCCCCATGACGTTGCCGGCCTCGTTGCAGACGCCGGCAATGCCTTCGACCGATCCGTTCGGGTTGTCGACGTAACGGAGCACGACCTGTGCGGGATCGAGATCCGGCGGCGGGAGGTAGCGGCCGTCGCCGTGCTTCACCGGCAGCACGAGCCGCCCGCCGGCGGTGCAGCGTGCGGTGAACGGCAGGTCGTCGCGCTCGACCGTCAGCGGCACGTCGCGGCAGACGAAGCGGAGCGACTCGTTCCGCAGCAGCGCGCCCGGCAGCAGGCCGGCCTCGCACAGGATCTGGAAGCCGTTGCAGATCCCGAGCACGAGCCCTCCGGCGTCCGCGTGCTCGCGCACCGCGGCCGTCGCGGGGGAGAAGCGGGCGATCGCGCCGCAGCGGAGATGGTCGCCGTACGAGAAGCCGCCCGGCAGCACGACCGCGTCGAGGTCCGGCAGCTCACGCTCCTCGTGCCAGACCGCGACCGGCTCCGCGTCGAGCGCGGCGAGCGCCCAGAGCGCGTCCCGGTCATCCTGCGAGCCCGGATAGGTCACAACTCCGATCCGCGGCTGAGGGCTAGCCATCACGCCTCTGGCCGCCGCTCGCTCCCGCCCGGCGGAGCCGGGCTCCGCGAGCGCCGTCCCAGAGACGTGAGACGAGTCCGATCATGCCGACACCTCGATCTCGTACGACTCGATCAGCGGGTTCGCGAGCAGCCGCTCGCACATCTTCTCGACCAGTGCCTTGGCCACCGCTGGGTCGGCGGCCTCGACCTCGAGGTCGATCACCTTGCCCACCCGCGCGTCGCTCACCTCGAAGCCGAGGTGGCCGAGCGCGGAGCCGACCGCTGCGCCCTGCGGGTCGAGGATCCCCGGCTTCGGCCGCACGAGGACGGTCGCCTTCAACCCAGCACCACGCTTGGATCCTCGAGGTAGGCCGGGAACGGGATCGTGGTCAGCCGCTCGAAGGCCTCGTGGTACTTCTTGCGTGTGACCTGCACGACGTCCGCGGGCAGCTCGGGACCGGGGTCGGTCTTGTCCCAGCCGGTCGTCTCGCAGTAGTCGCGGACGAACTGCTTGTCGAAGCTGTCCTGCGCGCGGCCGGGCTCGTACGTCTCGCCGGGCCAGAAGCGCGAGGAGTCGGGCGTCAGCGCCTCGTCGCCCAGCACGAGGTTGCCGTCGGCGTCGACCCCCAGCTCGAACTTCGTGTCGGCGATGATGATTCCGGCGCGCAGCGCATGGTCGGCCGCCGTCTTGTAGAGGCGGAGCGAGACCTCCTCGGCCTCGCGCAGCCGCTCCTCGCCGACCAGCTCGGCCGCCTGCTCGCGCGTGATGTTCTCGTCGTGGCCCTCGATCGCCTTCGTGGCCGGCGTGAAGATCGGCTCGGGGAGCTTGTCCGACTCCTGCAGCCCTTGCGGCAGCTTGTGCCCGCAGACCTCGCCGCTCGCGCGGTAGTCCTTCCAGCCCGAGCCGGCGAGATAGCCGCGCACCACGCACTCGATCGGCAGCATCTCGAGCCGGCGGCACTCCATCGAGCGGCCGTCCTCGCGGATGGCGAGCATGTGGTTCGGGACGATCGCCCCGAGGAGCGTGAACCAGTAGCCCGAGAGGCCGGTCAGGACGCGGCCCTTGTCGGGGATCTCGGTGGGCAGGACGACGTCGAAGGTCGAGATCCGGTCGGAGGCGACGAGCAGCAGGCGTTCGTCGTCGATGGCGTAGATCTCTCTGATCTTCCCGGACGCGATGTGGGTCTCAGGCATGGAGCGGCTCCTCCTTGAGGGCTTCGAGGCGGGCGAAGACGGTGTCGACGTGGCGGGTGTAGTCGGCGAGCTCGAAGGTCGAGTCGAGGTCGACGCGCGAGGCCATCTCGTCGTCGGCGCGGCAGAGCTCGCGGAAGTCGACCTCCTCCTCCCAGGCGCGCATCGCCGCGCGCTGGACGAGGCGGTAGGCGTCGTCCCGGGTGAGGCCGGACTCGACGAGCGCGTTCAGCACGCGCTGGCTGAAGAAGAGGAAGTGGCTCGCCTCGAGGTTCCGGTGCATTCGCTCGGGCCGCACGACGAGCCCCCCCACCAGCCAGGCGAAGCGGTCGAGCATGTAGTCGAGCGCGAGGAAGGCGTCGGGGATGGCGACACGCTCGGCCGACGAGTGGGAGATGTCGCGCTCGTGCCAGAGGGCGACGTTCTCGAGCCCGACGAGCGAGCACGCCCGGACGACGCGCGCCAGCCCGCAGATGCGCTCGGCGACGACGGGGTTCCGCTTGTGCGGCATCGAGGACGAGCCCTTCTGGCCCCGGCCGAACGGCTCCTGGACCTCGCCGACCTCGGTGCGCGCGAGGTGCCGGACCTCGAGGGCGAAGGAGTCGAGCGAGGATGCGACGACCGCGAGCGCCGTGAGGAGCTCGGCATGCCGGTCGCGCTGGAGGATCTGCGTCGAGGTCGGCGCGGGCTCGAGCCCGATCCGCTCGCACGCGAGGCGCTCGAGCTCGGGATCCGTCGCGGCGTAGGTGCCGACGGCGCCCGAGAGCTTGCCGACCCGCATCCCCTCGAGCGCGCGCGCGACCCGCTCGCGGCCACGGGCCAGCTCGAAGGCCCAGCCGGCGAGCTTGAGCCCGAAGGTGGTCGGCTCGGCGTGGACGCCGTGCGTGCGGCCGATCTGCAGTGTCTCGCGATGCTCCTCGGCCCGCGCCGTGACGGCGGCGAACGCGAGGTCGAGCCCGGCGAGGATCAGTGCGCCGGCCTCGCGGATCTGCAGCGAGAGGGCCGTGTCGACGACGTCGGAGGAGGTGAGGCCGTAGTGGAACCAGCGGCCGCCTTCCTCGCCGAGCTGCTCGGTAAGTTGCTCGGACACGGCGTCGACGAAGGCGGCGGTGTCGTGGTGCAAGGTCGCCTCGAGCTCGGCCACCCGGGCGGGGCTCGGCGGGGGCGTCTCGGCGATGCGCGCGGCCGCGTCTGCGGGCACGACGCCCAGCTCGGCCCACGCGGCGGTCGCGGCGAGCTCGACCTCGAGCCACGTCGCGAGCTTCCCCTCGTCCGACCAGATCCTGGCCATGGCCGGGCGGGAGTAGCGGGCGATCACGAGCTCCAGTCTAGAGCGCTCGCCTGCCGGAGCGCCTCCCTGTGACGCCGGACCGCGAGTCGCGAAAGAGGACGCTACTCTGGCGCGGATTTATCCCGCGAAATCTGTAGGAAGGTGCTTTTGAAGAGATACGTTTTCTCTGCTGCGGCCGCCATTTCGTTCGCGCTCGGCTTCACCGGCGTGGCTCTCGCCAACGGCCACACGGCCGAGCGCCGTCAGGCCCATGTGCCGCACCGGCCGGGGCTGAAGCGGCAGGCGCAGCCGCAGCATCGTCTGCGCGCGACGACCCTCTCGATCTACGAGCACACCGCGCACTCGCGGACCCTCGCCGCCCAGGGCTGCTCGGCGGGTCGTCGGCACGAGAACGGCGTCGTCGTCCTCGACTTCGGCAAGCCCGCGTACGAGCACGGCGGCTACGGGACGATCCTCTTCTCCGGCCGCTTCGCGACCAACCGCAGGATCACCAACGCGACGGCCGCCTATGCGCACGGCTACGTCCGCTGCCTCCCCGAGGGCTCCACCGCGTCGATCGAGCTCGCGCGCGGCACCAGCAACTACCACCCGGCGGTGCCGAGTGCCTACGAGACCGGCGTCCGCTGGGCGCGCGAGACGAACAAGCTCGCCCGCAGGCTCGCTCGCAAGGGGCTCGCCGGGCACGTCAGTGCCGCCGCGGCCGACGACGCCGAGCCCGCCTGGGACCCGAGCTTCCGCCGGACGAAGCACTTCTTCCACGGCTTCCGCGCGGCGGTGCACGGGCACACGCTCTACGACTACGGCTCGCTCGACGGCGGAGTCGGCGCGATCTGGAGCGCGCGGCAGGCGTGGTACGTCGCCGGCGGGCTCCGCCACACGAAGGCGCTGCCCGAGATCTACAACTCCGCGATGGCGCGGGAGTGGGCCGAGCTGGCACGGATCGCGCGCGGCCGCTATCACCGCGCCGTCCGCTTCGCCGGCGTCATGACCCAGGGAACGCCGAGCTGCGATTGCGGGCTCGGGCCGACTGCGGCGCATCAGGCTCTTGCGCAAGCGCTGGGCGCGCAAGGGATCGGCCATGTTCCGCTGCCTGTCGGCGGCACGAACATCGTCGGTTAGAGGGGGCCAAGGGATCGGCGCCGGCTCGGCCGGCGCCGGTCTCACACGTTGAGGATCCGGAGCGCCAGCGCGGCGGCGTTCTTCGCGTTGTCGACGCCGACCGCGGCCACGGGAACGCCGGGCGGCATCTGCGCGATCGCGAGCAGCGCGTCGAGGCCGTCGAGCACGCTGAGGCTCGAGCGAAGGGGGACGCCGATCACCGGCAGGTCGGTCTGGGCCGCCACCGCACCGGGCAGGGCGGCCGACAGCCCGGCGCCGCAGATGAGCACTCGCAACCCGCGGTCGCGGGCGCTGCGCGCGTACTCCGCGACGGCGTCCGGCGTGCGGTGCGCCGATCGCACCTCGAGCTCGTAGCCGACGCCTGCCTCGTCGAGCAGTCGCCGTGGCACCCTGCATCCGCTCGCGGTCGGACTCCGAGCCCACGAGGATCCCGACGCGCGGGCCGTCAGCCATCTGCCGCGATGTCGCTTCTGAAGTGCATGCCGGCGAAATCTATGTGCGCCGCCGCTTCGTACGCTGCGCTTCGCGCGTCCGCCACCGTCTCGCCGACGCCGACGACGTCCAGGATGCGGCCGCCGTTCGTCACGAGCCGCCCGTCGTGGAGCGCCGTCCCGGCGTGGAAGACGAGCGCGCCCGTCGCCTCGGCCGCCTCGACTCCCTCGATCGGCGTGCCCTGGTCGCCGCGCTCGGGATATCGCGCCGCCGGAGATCACGACCGTCACCGCGGCTCGGTCCGCAACCTGCGGCTCCGACGAGAGGTCGCCCGCGAGCAGCGGCAGCAGGTCGCTCTCGAGCCGGGGCAGCAGCGACTGCGTCTCGGGATCGCCGAAGCGGCAGTTGAACTCGATCACCCGCAGCCCGTCGTCCGTTCGCATCAGTCCCGCGTAGAGGAGTCCCTGGAACGGCGTGCCGCGCTGCACGAGCTCGCGGAGCACCGGCAGGTGCACCCTCTCGAGTATCTCGCCCGCCTCGTCGTCCGCGACGTCGGGCAGCGGCGAGAAGGAGCCCATGCCGCCCGTGTTCGGCCCGGCGTCGCCGTCCCCGATCCGCTTGTAGTCGCGGGCCGGCGGGAAGGCGATTGCGGCCTCGCCGGCGGCGACGGCGAAGAGCGAAGCTCCGGCCCTTCGAGGAGCTCCTCGCCGTGGAAGGGCCGGTCGGACGCCTGCGCGGCCTCGAGCGCCGAGTCGAGCTCGTCCTGGGTCCGGCAGACCCAGACCCCCTTGCCCGCCGCGAGCCCGTCGAGCTTGAGGACGCACGGCGGCCGGGCGACGGGGAGCGTCCGTGCCGTCGGCACGCCGGCGGCCTCCATCACCTCCTTGGCGAAGGACTTCGAGCCCTCGATCCGGGCCGCTGCGGCGCTCGGCCCGAAGACGGCGATGCCGCGATGGCGCAGCTCGTCGGCGAGGCCTGCAACCAGGGGCGCCTCGGGGCCGACCACGACGAGGTCGATCCGGAGCTCGCGGGCGAGCGAGACGAGCGCGGCGTGGTCATCCGCCCGTGCGGGATGGCAGTGGGCGAGCGCGGCGATTCCCGGGTTGCCGGGAGCGGCATGCAGCTCGTCGAGGCCGCCACTGCGGGAGAGGGACCAGGCGAGCGCGTGCTCGCGACCTCCCGACCCGACGACGAGCGCCCTCACCCGAGGATCGTATGACACCGCGTTTGAAGTCGCGGCCACCCGCGCAGGATCCCGCCATGAACGATCCCGGACTCAGCCTGCACGACTGGGAGAGCGAGTGGGAGTCGCTCGAGGACGATCTCCGCACCGATCCGGCCCAGGCCCTGCCCGAGCTCGACCGGCTCGTGACGCGGATGCTCGAGGAGAGCGGGTACGAGGTGACCGACCCGGTTGTGGTCGAAGGCGAGGAGCGGGAAGTCATTGCCGAGTACATCTCGGCGCACGATGTAGCGGTGGCGGTCGAGCTCGACGCCGCGGAGCTCTCGCCGGGCGACGTCGCATCCGCGATCAACGGCTACCGCGCCGTGTTCGGCCACCTCGTCGCGACCCACGCCACCGCGCCACCTCGGGGCGGCAGAGGCCGAAGAGGCCTGACCGCAGGGTTACGCTGCGTCCCTGATGGACGCGCCGCCCTACTCGGCCGCCGCCGTCGACGTCCTCCGGCTCCCGGCGGGCACGACCGAGCCGGACCGGGTCGCCGTCGAGGAGCCGCTCGAGATCCGGATCGCCGGCCGGCCGGTCGCCGTCACCATGCGGACGCCCGGGCACGACGAGGAGCTCGCGCTCGGCTTCTGCCTGTCCGAGGGGTTGCGGCCTCGCGGCGCGCGGCTCCCCGACGATCTCGCCGCGAACGCGGTCGACGTCGACGCGCCCGGCTTCGACCCGGCGCGTCTGCAGCGCAGCTTCTACACCTCGTCCTCGTGCGGCGTCTGCGGCAAGGGCGCGCTGGAGGCGGTCGCAGTCGAGGCGCCGCGGGTCGAATCCGAGCTGCGGCTGCCGCTGGCGTTCGTCGTGTCGCTCCCCGAGCGGCTGCGGGAGGAGCAGGCGGCCTTTGCCGCCACCGGCGGCCTGCACGCGACGGGGCTCTTCTCCGCGGCCGGGGAGCCGTTGTGCGTGCGGGAGGACGTCGGCCGGCACAACGCGCTGGACAAGGTGATCGGCTGGGCGTTCCGCCGGCAACTGCTGCCGCTTGCGGGGCACGTGCTCTGCGTGAGCGGCCGGCTGTCCTTCGAGCTCGTCCAGAAGGCCGCCGTCGCCGGTTGCCCGGTCCTCGTCGCGGTCGGCGCGCCCTCGAGCCTCGCCGTCGAGCTCGCGGCCGACCGGGGCATCACGCTCTGCGGGTTCGTCCGGGCCGGCTCCGTCAACGTCTACACGGAGCCGTGGCGGATCCAGGCCTGACGGGGATCCTGCTCGCGGGTGGCACGAGCAGTCGCTTCGGCTCGCCGAAGGAGCTCGCCGAGTACGAGGGAGAGACGCTCGTCGACCGCGCCTGGCGCCTGCTGGGGGAGGCGTGTGACGAGCGGCTCGCCGTGGGGCGCGGCGGCCTGGCCGACCCCGGCACGGGACCGGTCGCGGCGATCGCCGCCGGCCTGCGGGCCGCCGTCGCACGAGCTGGTGGTCGTGATTCCCGATCGACATGCCTCTGCTGACGCCGGCTGCGCTGCAACTGCTGGCCGGCGCGTGTCGCGATGCCGCGGTGGCCCAGGTCGGTCCGCTCCCGTGCGCGCTCGCGCGGCGCGCGCTGCCTGCGTTCGAGACCGGCGAGCGCCGTCTCCGCACCGTCCTGGACGGGCTCGACACCATGCGGATCGAGCTCGCGGAGGAGCTGCTCGCGAACGTGAACACGCCGGCCGACCTCGATAGGCTCGCACCGTGAGTCAGGCCTTCCGCGTCGACGGCGATGCCTACGACAACTTCATGGGCCGCTACTCGTCGGTCCTGGCGGGGTTGTTCGCGGACTTCGCCGGCGTGAGCTCGGGCGATCGCGTTCTCGACGTCGGCGCGGGCACAGGAGCCCTGACGGCGGAGCTCCTGGCTCGCGGCGCCTCGGTCGCGGCGGCGGACCCGTCGCCCGAGTTCGTCACCGTGCTCCGCGAGCGCTTCCCGGGCCTCGAGGTCGAGGAGGCTCCGGCCGAGTCGCTGCCGTACGGAGACGGCGTGTTCGACGTGGCGCTCGCGCAGCTCGTGGTCGCGTTCATGTCCGACGCCCCGGCGGCGATCGCGGAGATGGCGCGGGTCGCCCGGCGGGTCGCGGTCTGCATGTGGGGCGTCGCCGAGGTCGACATGTTCGCGGCGATCGACCGGGCGGCGGCGGCGGTCGGCGCCTCGCGCGCGACCGAGCCGCGCCGCTACCGGACGCCGCAGGAGATCCACGACCTGCTCGCGCCGCACGGCGCCGTCGAGTCCGCCGAGCTCGACGTGACCGCCGGCTACAGGGACTTCGACGAGTTCTGGTCGGCCATGGATCACGGCGTCGGCCCGGCGGGCCAGTGGCTCGCCTCGCTCGACGCCGAGCAGCGCGAGCAGGCGCACGCCGAGCTGTTCCGCGAGCTCAGCAGCCCCGAGGGGCCGTTCGAGCTGAACGCGCGCGCGTTCGCCGCCGCGGTTACGCCCGCGTGAGCGGCCCCGGAACCGTCTTCGGCGGGTCGAGTGAAGCCTACGACCGCTTCATGGGTCGTTACTCGACGCAGCTCGCACCGGGACTGGCGGACTTCGCGGGCGTGGGCGCGCCGCAGCGTGCGGCCGACGTCGGGGCCGGGACCGGCGCACTCACCGCGGAGCTCAGCGCGCGTCTCGGCGAGGAGAATGTCGCCGCCGCCGAGCCCTCGGCCGACTACGCAGCCACGCTGCGCACGCGGTTCCCGCGCGTCGACGTGCGCGAGGCTCCGGCAGAGGAGCTGCCCTGGGAGGACGGGAGCTTCGACGCCACGCTCGCGCAGCTGGTCGTTCTCTTCCTGAACGACGCTCCGCGTAGCGCGCGAGAGCTCGCACGGGTGACGCGGCCCGGCGGCGTCGTGGCCACGTGCATGTGGGAAGTCGAGGGCCTCGAGGTCGTGAACGCGCTCAACGAGATTCGACGACGCTTGACCCCGGGCGGCTGGAGCCTGTCGACCGGGTACCGCGACGAAGCGTCGCTGCGGGCGTTGTTCGAGGAGGCGGGCCTCCGCGACGTCGAGACGACACGCCTCGAGGTCTCGGTCGAATACGAGACCGTCGACGAGGTATGGGAGCCCGCGATCCGGGTGGGCGGGCCGGGCGGTGCCGCTGTCGACTCCTTCTCGCCGGACCAGCTCGCGCAGGGCAGGGTGATCTTCGAGGAGGCGCTCCGCAATCCGACCGGCCGCTACTCCCTGCAGGGCACCGCCGCGGCCGTGCGCGGCGTCAGCGGCTGAGGACTGCTGCGCGCTCGGCTCCGGTGCCGACGAGCGTCACCTCGACCTCGAGCTCGCGCTCCACGAACTCGACGTAGCTGCGCGCCGCGTGCGGAAGCTCGGCGACAGAGGAGCAGCTGTCGAGCGTCTCCTGCCAGCCCTCGAGCAGCTCGTAGACGGGCTCCGCCGCATGGAAGTCGCTCTGGTGCGCCGGGAAGTCGCGCGTCTCGGAACCGTCCCGGGTGCGGTAGCGCACGCAGACCGGCAGCTCGGAGAAGTGGGAGAGCACATCGAGCTTCGTCAGCGCGAGCTGGTCGATCCCGTTCACGCGCACCGCGTACCGCAGCGCCACGAGGTCGAGCCAGCCGCAGCGGCGCTCGCGACCGGTCACCGTTCCGTACTCGCCTCCGAGCTCGCGCATCCGCTCCTGTTCCGGGCCGCCGATCTCCGACGGAAACGGCCCTTCGCCGACGCGGGTCACATACGCCTTCGAGACGCCGAGGACGTGGTCGATCCGCCGCGGCCCGATTCCCACGCCGGTCGCCGCGCTCGCAGCGACCGGGTTGGACGACGTCACGAACGGATACGTCCCGTGGTCGAGGTCGAGCAGCGTCGCCTGCGCGCCTTCGAAGAGGACGCGCTCCCCCTTGCGCAGCGCGGTGTCGACGTAGAGCGACGTGTCGGCGACGTACGGACGCAGCCGCTGCGCGTAGCCCTCGTACTGTCCCGCCACCGTCTCGAGGTCGAAGGCCTCGGTCTCGTAGACCCGCTCGAGCCAGAGGTTCTTCTCGGCGAGCGCGACCTCGATCTTCTGGCGCAGGATCTTGGGGTCGAGGATGTCCTGGACGCGGATCCCGAGCCGCATCGCCTTGTCCGCGTAGCACGGCCCGATGCCGCGTTTCGTCGTCCCGATCGCGAGCTTGCCGAGACGCCGCTCGCTCGCCTGGTCGATCGCGAGGTGCCACGGCATGATCAGGTGCGCGTTGCCGGAGACGTAGACCTCGCCGGTCGAATGGCCACGCCGCTCGAACTCGTCGAGCTCCGCGATCAGCACCTCCGGATCGACGACGCAGCCGTTGCCGATCACACACGGCTTGCCGCGGACGATCCCGCTCGGCAGTGCGCGGATCTTGTACGTCTCCTCGCCGACGACGATCGTGTGGCCCGCGTTCGGGCCGCCCTGGTAGCGGCAGACGAGGTCGGAGTCCTGGGCGAGCAGGTCGACGATCTTGCCTTTGCCTTCGTCGCCCCACTGCGCGCCGACGATCACAGTCGCGGGCACGCCGGGACGATAGCTCGCGAGTGCTGCGCTCTCGCTCGCTGGGCTGAGGAACTGCGCCCACGGGAGAGCGCGGTCTCCCGTGGGCTCCGTGCAGAGGGCACATTGGGTTTGCGGGAGTTCAGACGCCCTGTTCCGTTGCGGGCGAGCAGGCTGCGCGTGCTCGCCCGCTGGTCCGCGGCGTCGTAACGCGCGTCGTTCGCCTCCGCCTCGAAGCCACAGAGGTTCGAAAGCAATCAGTACGGAGCCGGCGCGAGACCGCGCTCTCCCGCCGGCGGAGTTCCGCTAACTCGCGAGCGAGACCGCCGGGTCTCGCTCGCGGAAGTCGTCGCGGGCGTCCACGTGCACCTCGCGGGTGAGTCGGCGCAGGCGGCTCGCCGTGGGACCGCCGACGCGGCTCGCCAGTTCCCGCCACTCGTGGTTCGTCGTCACGATCACGAGTCGCCGCTGCTGCTCGCGCTGGTTGACGAGGTTGTAGATGCGGTCGCGCGCCCAGCTCGACCAGTCCTCGGCCCCGAGGTCGTCGAGGACGACGAGCTCGTAGCCGCTCGGGTTCGGCGGCGGCTCGCCGTCGCCGTAGCTCTCCCGGAGGGCGTTCAGCCAGCCGGGGACGTTGAGGAAGAGCGCGGTGGGGCGGGGCGCGCGGTCGCTCCAGATGGCCTCGCGCAGGATGGCCACCGCGAGGTGCGTCTTGCCCGCGCCCGGGTTGCCGCGCAGGAGGAGGCCCTGGCGCAGGTCGGTGCCCGCGCGGAACTCCTTCGTCCACTGCCGGCAGACGGCGAGCGCGTTGCGCGTGTCGGGCACGGGCTCGAAGTTCTCGAACGTGCAGCCGTCGTAGGCGGAGGGGACCCGGACGCGGCCCCACCGCTCGTCGGCGCGGCGCTGCTCGTCGACGACCTCCTCGGTGGCCCGGCACAGGTCGCAGTACCGCTCGGCCGGAAACTTCTGGCCGAGGAGGACGACCTGCTCGGTCGCGAACTCCCGTTCGCAGCCGAGGCACTTCGCTGTGAGGTCAGTGGGCAAGGGTGGCGAATTTCGCGTACTTGCTGATGAAGGCGACGTCGAATGCGCCGACGGGCCCGTTGCGGTGCTTCGCGACGATCACCTCGGCGACTCCCTTCTTCGAGTCGTCGGCGTCGTCACGTTCGTAGTACTCCTCGCGGTAGAGGAACATCACGAGGTCCGCGTCCTGCTCGATCGAGCCCGACTCGCGCAGGTCGCTGAGCATGGGGCGCTTGTCGTGGCGCTGCTCGGGCGAGCGGTTGAGCTGGGAGAGCGCGACGACCGGCAGGTCGAGGTCCTTGGCGATCTCCTTCAGGCCGCGGGAGATCGAGGACACCTCCTGCAGGCGGCTCTCCTCGCTGCGGCCGGTCGTCATCAGCTGGAGGTAGTCGACGACGACGAGGCCGAGGTTCGGCTCGCGCCGCTTCAGGGTCTGCGCGCGGGCGCGAAGCTCGAGCAGGCTGAGCGCCGGCGTGTCGTCGACGTAGAGCGGCGCCGCCTCGAGCTGGCCGCAGGCCTGGGCGACCCGCGGCCAGTCGTCCCTGGTGAGCTTGCCGGTGCGGATATGGCCGGCGTCGACCTTGCCGCGGGAGCAGATCAGCCGCTGCGCGACCTCCTGCTTCGACATCTCGAGGCTGAAGAACGCGCACGGCGTCTGCTGCTCGACGGCGACGTGGTTCGCGATCTCCAGCGCGAAGGCGCTCTTTCCCATGGACGGGCGGGCGGCGATGATCACGAGGTTCGAGGGCTGCAGGCCGCCGGTGAGCCGGTCGAGATCCTTGAAGCCGCTCGCGAGCCCGGTCACCTCGGCGCCGGACTCGTAGAGCTTGCTGATCGTCTGGAACGCCTCGAGGAGCGCGTCCTTGAAGAGGACGAGCTCGCCCTCGGTGCGCCGCTCGCCGAGCTCGTAGACGAGCTGCTCGGCGCGCGCGACGAGCTCGGCGGGCTCGCCCTCGCGGTCCCAGCCGAGCTGCGCGATCTGGCCGCCCGCGAGGATCAGGCCGCGCAGCGTCGCCGTCTCGCGGACGATCTCCGCGTAGTGGCGGGCGTTGGCGGTGGCCGGAACGAGCCGCGCCAGCTCGTGGAGGCGGACGCGCCCGCCGATCTCCTCGAGCTCGCCGCGCTGCTCGAGCTCGTTCGTGAGCGTGATCGCGTCGACCGGCTCGTTCTTGCCGTAGAGCTGGAGGGCGGCGCGGTAGATCTTCGCGTGCGACTCGCGGTAGAAGTCGCTCGCGTCGAGGATCTCGGTGACGGCGGCGATCGCGTTCCCCGAGATCATCATCGCGCCGAGGACCGACTCTTCTGCCTCCAAATTTTGAGGAGGCACAGCGGCCTGCTCAGCGACTGCGGCGAGCTGTCTCATTTGCGCGCCCCTCGTTCTCGAGCTATCCGTCTCTGGGAATGCCAGCGTCGTTCGCATAGCCGACTACAGAAGCGCGTGCGGGCCGCGTTGGGAGTGACGGGAGGCTGGACGATCCGGTCGCAGCAGGGACACGCGCGTGCCGCAGTCGCTATCGCGATTCGCAGATTCAGGAGCCCCACGGCCTCTTCGGCGCGTGCTCGTCGTCGCTCCCCAAGCCAGGGATACAGCAACCTTCGACGTCCATTACGGCCAGGCGGTTGAGAGCTCACCCGGCCGGCACCAATTACGGTGCGAAACCGTTCGATGACGTCCCGGTCCGTCGAGGCGAGCGACAGGAGAACGGTCCGGTTTTCACGTACGCCGAACGATCCCTCACCCTCGAAGAGGCCGCCGGCCCACGCAGCCTCGGCCTCGAGATTCTGGGGCGGGACGGCGCCGGGGACGGAGGCCGGCGTCGGGACGGGGGCAAGCGACATGCGTGGCGATTCCAGCACGTCGCGAGCAGGGTTACTAGGGGCTGCCGCCCCTGTGGGAATGTCGCTTGTGAACAGGTCTTTTTTGGCCATTTGCAGGAGAATCTGCCATCGTCGCAGGCGCGCCGGACGGCATGCTGGGGACGAATAAGGCTGCTCGGAGCGGGAACTTCCTGCGCAATCCACACCGCCGTGGACAGGTTGTGAACCTCTCCTAACCCACGACCGGCCGGAAGCCTTCGATCCTCACCGGCGTCTTCCCGTAGCCCTCCACCCCGTCGGCCCCGAGCCGGACCTGGAGGATGCCGGTGCGCGCGGTCGCGCCGGCCGAGGGGAAGACGAAGTTCCCGAGCGTCCACGCGACGAGGGTGTGCCGGGTTGGCCGGACAACGGGGCCGAAGACATGGGGGTGCGCGCCGAGGACGAGCGACGCCCCCGCGTGCAGGCAGGCGACCGCGAGCTCCTTCTGGCGCGAGTCGGGCTCGGCGTGAAGCTCCACCCCCCAGTGGAAGAAGCAGACGGCGACGTCGGCCCGGCGCAGGGCTGCGTGGACGTCGGCGGCGATCTCGGCCGGGTCGGCCCGTGCGGTCCCGGGCGCGTCGGGCGTCGCCGAGAAGCCCGGCGGGTTGACGTCCGAGTAGCCGAGGAACGCGATCCGGAGACCGCCGCGCGTGACGATCGCCGGCCGGCGCGCCCGCCACGCGTTCGCGCCCGCGCCGATCGTGTCCATGCCGGCCGCCCGGACCGCATGCACTGTGTCGAGCAGCGCGGCACGGCCGTAGTCGACGGCGTGGTTGTTGGCGAGGGTGAGGACGTCGAAGCCGGCGTAGGAGTGGACGGGACGCAGCATCCAGGGAGCTCCCCGGAACGTGTACTGCTTGGCCGAGGGCGTGCCGCGCAGCGAGACTGCGGTCTCGAGGTTCCCGGTGGCGACGTCCGCCCGGCGGAGGAGCGGCGCGACCGACGTCCAGGGGTAACGCCCGCCGAGCCGGGCGAGGGTGGGGCCGACCTGCTCGCCGAAGGTGATGTCGCCGACCGCGGCGAGGGTCAGGGGCCGGATGCGGACGGTGCCCGCGCTCAGCGTCTCGCCGTCCGCGGAGACGCTCAGCGGGTAGCGGCCCGGCTGCAACGTTGCGAAGTCGAGCCGGTAGAGACCTCTCGGCCCCGCGGTGGTGGTGTCGACCACGCGGGCGCCGTCGCTCAGGACGACGGTCGCGTTCGCGGGTCCCCAGCCCTTCACCGCCACCCGGACGCCGGGTGCCCGCCAGCCGCTCACCCTCTGCGCGGTGAGGTCCTGCGAGGAAGCGCGTGCGCCGGTCAGCCCGACGGCCGCCGCCGCCAGCGCGCAGGCCGTCAGGACCGCGCGCCGCGCGCCCAGGCTCTACTCCTCTGCGAGCGCCGCGTCGGCGTCGGCCCGCCAGTCGGGCTCGGGCTCCGCCTCCTCGGCTTCGGCCTCTTCGGCCTCTGCGGACTCATCGGCTTCGGCCGCCTCCGCCTCGGCGGCCTCGGCCGCGTCCACCTCGGCGAGGACCTCCTCGATCTCGACGGACGACTCGGGCTCCGCGGCCTCCTGCTCGGCGCGCTCGGCGGCTGCCATCTCGGCGAGCTCTTCCTCCGACGGCAGCTCGCCGCCTTCGGGGACGACCTCGGTCTTCACCTCGACGCGCACGTCCTCGAACAGGCCGATCGGGACCTCGTAGCGGCCGATGCGCTTGATCGGGTCGGTCCCGATCTTGCGCCGGTCGACGCGGATCTTCTGCGAGTTCCAGAGCTCGTCGGCGATGTCGGTCGGCGTGACCGAGCCGAAGAGGGAGCCGGTCGGGCCGGCCTTGACCTCGAAGCGCAGCACCGTCTTCGCGAGCGTCTCCGCGATCTCGCTGGCTTGCTCGGCCGTCTTCGCCTCGTGGCGGGCGCGCAGGGTGTCGCGCTTCTGCATCTCGGCGACCAGCGCCGGGGTCGCCTCCTCGGCGAGCCGCCTGGGGAGGAGGTAGTTCCGGGCGTAGCCGCGCGCGACCGAGACCACGTCGCCGCGCAGGCCGACGTGCTCGACGTCCGAGAGGAGGATGACCTCCATCAGCGGTCGCCCCTGTCGCCGCGATCACCGCGATCGCGCCGCCCGCCGCTCCGCTCCTCGGCGCCCTCGGCGACGTACGGCAGCAGCGCCATCTCGCGTGCCCGCTTGACGGCGGTCGCCACCTGCACCTGGTGCCGCCGGCAAGCGCCCGGTGATGCGGCGGCTGCGGATCTTGCCGCGCTCGGAGACGTAGCGGCGCAGCTGGGTGATGTTCTTGTAGTCGATCTCCGCGATGTGCTCCTTGCAGAAGAAGCAGTTGCGGCGCTTGATCTGCCCCTGGGGGCCGCCGCCGGGCCGTCTCCGCTGCTGTGCTGGGTCTTCTCTCTGGCCATGGTTCTCCTAGAAGGGGATGTCGTCGTCGGCCGTCGCCGGGAAGTCGGCGCTCTCCTGCTGCGCCGCGCCCGCCGGCACGAACTGATTGCCGCCGCCGCCCTCGCCGTCGCCGCGGCTGCCGAGGAACTGGATGCTGTCGGCGATGATCTGCACGGCCTGCGCTTGCCCGAGCCGTCGGTCGCGTCCCACTCGCGCCAGTCGAGCCGGCCGTCGATCCCGACCGGGCGGCCCTTCGCGAGGTACTGCGTGCAACTCTCGGCCTGGTTGCCGAAGACGGAGACGTCGAAGTAGTTCGGCTTGTCGACCCAACTGCCCGACTCGTCTTTCCGGCGGCTGTTCACTGCCACCCGCAGGCTGCAGACCGGCGTACCGCCGGGCGTGTGCCGCAACTCCGGATCCTTCGTCAGGTTGCCTACGAGAACGACGCGGTTGATGTTGCGCCATCTCTTACTCCTCTTCCCCTCGATCTTCCGGCCGGGCGCCGTCGGCTTCGCCGGCGGCGCTTCCAGCCACTGCGGGCTGCTCTTCCGGGGCAGCCTCCTCTTGCGGGGCAGCGTACTCCGGCTCGTCGTCTTCCGAAACGGCCGCTTCGGGCTCGGCCGCTGCGGGCTCGGCCGCTGCGGGCTCCGGCGTTTCGGGCGCGGCCGTCTCGGCCGGCGCGGCGACCGGTGCCGCGCCCTCGTCGCGCGGCGCGCTCGTGCGCGAGCCGGCGATGTGGCGCGTCGCCAGGTGGCGCAGCACGGCGTCGTCGATCTTGAGGACGCGGGAGATCTCGTCGAGCGTCTCCGCCTCCGCGTCGAAGACGACGAGGTGGTAGACGCCCTCCTCCTTGTGCGCGATCGGATACGCGAGGCGCCGCCGGCCCCAGGCGTCGTGGCTCTGCCACGTTCCACCGCCCTTCTCGACGAGGTCGCGCGCGCGGGCGAGGATGTCGTCCTGCCGAGCCTCCGCCTGTTCGGGGTCCAGCAGCAGCAGAATTTCGTAAGTCGTCACGCCCCGATGTCCTCCCTTCCCATGGTCTCGATGTCGGCCCCGACTGCCTGCGCCGCTCGGGACCGAACGGCGCGATGACGGGGCAGGAAGCGGCCGTCACTGTAGCATCGCCCCGATGCGCCGCCTGACCGCCTGGATCGGAGGAGTCGCCGGCGGGATCGTCGCCTATCGCTTCTGGCGCGGGCACGCGCAGCCCGAGCCCGAAGCGGCGACGCCCCCCGAACCGGCGGAGCCGGACGACCGGGCGGACGAGCTGCGGGAGAAGCTCGCCGAGACGCGCGCCGAAGACGTGCCGTCACCACCGGCCGAGCCCGGCGAGCCCCCGGAAGCGGTGGAGGAGCGGCGGCAGCAGGTGCACGAAGAGGGCCGCGCCGCGCTCGACCAGATGAAGTCCGACGAATCGGCGTAGAGGCACGGGCCGCGTCGGCGGAATCGAACGAGACTTTCTGACGGAGGCACCGTGTAAGCCGTCTCGCACGCCGACGCGACCCGCGCTGTTCTCTACTTACATCCGCGACGTAGTGCTGCGCCAGCCATTGGGCGCTCGACCTTCCCAGCGTCGTGGCGCGAACGTACGGAGCGGCGCCGGAGTCGAACCGACCTAGCCGTGGGTTGCACGACCGTACGGGTTTTGAAGACCCGCTGGGCCACCGGGCCCGGCCGCTCCGGTCCGAGCGTACCCGGGAGGGCCTGGCGGAACAGTGGCTGTGCCGCAGGGCCGCGCCGGACGCCGCGACTCCTCGCTTCGCTCGTCGGCCGGCTACGCCGGCTGCTGCGTCCTCGGTCGCGCCGATAGGACACCGCTATCGGCGCTTCCTGCGTCCTTGCCTCGCGACGCCCATCGCACCCCTGCGACGAGCACCGTCCCGCCAGGCCCTCCCGCTACTTGTCGCCGTCGAGGTAGTGCGAGTCCCAGCCGGCGGGTGCGTACGCCTGGCCGGGCGCCGCCGCGCCGACCGAGAGGACGAGCGTGCCGGGCGCGTTCGCCTTTCCCGTCCGCTTCGCGCTCGGATCCGTCACCCAGACGCACGTCCCGGCCGGAGCGTCCACCTCGTCGCCGTCGACCGTGAACGTCGCCTGCCCCTCGACGACGTAGTAGAGCTCGGGGGCGCCGCTCGCCGGATTCGTCGTGCTCCGGGATGACGGTGCCGTCGTCCTGGCCTCGCCAGAGGTTGATGCCGAAGGTCTCGATCCCGAAGTGGTGGCGGACCGGGATCCAGTGCGGCCACTGGTTCGAGGCGATCTCGTCGATGTGAGCTGTTTCGTATGCAGCCATGCGCCGACCCTATTCCCCCGCGAGTCGGCTCAGCAAGGTCTCGGGCGGCAGGTCGGCGAGCGAGTCGAGGACGAGGTCGGCGCCGGCCTCGGCGAGCCCGAGCTCCCGGGTGACCTCGTTCGGGATCGCGACGCAGAAGACGCCGGCCGCCTTCGCCGCCAGGACGCCGTTCGGCGAGTCCTCGAACGCGACCGCCTCCTCCGCCGCGACGCCGAGTTGCTGGAGCGCCTCGAGGTAGAGCACCGGCGCCGGCTTCGCGCGGGCCGGATCGCGGTCGGCGGTGCAGATCGCGTCCCAGCCGGCGGCCTCCTCCAGCCGCTCGAGGTGCATGTCGACCCAGGCGCGGCTCGCGCTGGAGACGATCGCGCGCTTCAGCCCCTGCCGCCGGGCCGCGGCGAGGTACTCCGCGATCCCGGGGCGCAGCTCCTCGGCCTCGATCAGCGCGATCTCGTGCGCGTAGCGCCGCTCGTTCAGCGCATCCCGCTCGAGCGGCTCGCCCACCAGCTCCTCGAGGTGCTGCATCGGATCCCACGGCGCGTGGGTGGTGCCGACGAGCGTCGCCCACAGGTCGGTGGGCAGCTCGTGGCCGTGCTCGCGGTAGAGCCGCTCCCACCCGGCACGCGCGGCGAACTCGGTGTCGAGGATCAGGCCGTCGAAGTCGAAGAGGAAGGCGCGGACCGGCATGCCGGTGCAGAGTACGGACGTGGCGATCCTGGGCGTCGACGTCGGCGGCACCTTCACGGACGCGGTGCTCGTCGAGGAGGGGCGGATCCGGACGGCCAAGGTGCCGACCGCGGCCCGGCAGGAGGAGTCGGTGCTCGCCGCAGCGCGTGCGGTCGGCGCAGGCGGTGGGCTGACGCGCTTCGCGCACGGCACGACCGTCGCCACGAACGCGCTGCTCGAGCGGCGCGGCGCCCGCATCGCCTACGTGGGGAACGCCGGCTTCGAGCATCTGCTCCATCTCCGGCGCCAGACGCGCGCGCACCTCTACCGCCTCTGCGCCGAGCATCCGGAGCCGCTCGTCCCGCTCGAGCGGTGCCACGGCGTCCAGGGCAGGCTCGGGCCGGAGGGCGAGCTCGAGCCGCTCGACCTCGACTCGCTCCCCGAGCTCGGCGAGGCGGACGCGATCGCCGTCTGTCTCCTCTTCGCGTTTCGCGACCCGGCGCACGAGCGGGCCGTCGCGAGCGAGCTGCGCCGGCGACATCCCGGCGTCCACGTCGTGGCGTCGTACGAGGTCGCGCCCGAGTTCCGGGAGTACGAGCGCGCGTCGACCACCGCCGCCGACGCGTACCTCGCGCCGGTCGCGGCCCGGTATCTGCGCGCGCTGGCGGCGGCCGCCGCCGAGGCCGGGCTGCCGGAGCCGGTGGTGATGCTCTCCTCCGGCGGCGTCCTGCCCGCGGAGGAGGCCGCGGCGCACCCCGCCCGGCTGCTCGTCTCGGGCCCCGCGGGCGGCGTCGTGGGCGCGGGCCTCCTCGCACGGCGAGCGGGCTTCGCGGACGCGATCGCGTTCGACATGGGCGGCACCTCGACGGACGTCTGTCTCCTGCCGGGAGGCCGGGCCGTGCGCGTGCCCGAGCGCGAGGTCGGCGGAGTGCCGGTCAGGCTGCCGTCGGTCGACGTGCATACGGTCGGCGCAGGCGGCGGATCGCTCGTGCGGCGCGACGCGGGCAGTGCGCTGCGGGTCGGGCCGGAGTCGGCGGGCGCGCATCCGGGCCCGGCCTGCTACGGGCGAGGCGGCGGCCCGACGGTGACCGACGCGAACCTCCTGCTCGGACGGCTGCCGGAGGAGCTGCCGGGGGGCCTCGTCCTCGACCGCGAGGCGGCTGCAGCTGCACTCGACGGGATCGATCCGGAGGCGGTGGTCGAGGTCGTGAACGCGGAGATGCTGCGCGCGCTGCGCGTCGTCTCCGTCGAGCGGGGACACGACCCGCGCGAGTTCGCGCTCGTCGCCTACGGCGGCGCCGGCCCGCTCCACGCGTGCGCGCTCGCCGAGGAGCTGGGGATGGAGGCCGTGCTCGTGCCGGCTGCCGCCGGCGTTCTCTCGGCGCTCGGGCTCGCGGCGGGAGACGAGCGGCGCGACCGCGTCGTCTCCCACGTCCGGCCGCTCGGGGAGGTGGACGACCTGCCGCCCGCAGGCGAGGCGGACCTCCGCTATCGCGGCCAGTCCTTCGAGCTGGCCGTTCCGCTCGGCGACGACCTGGCCGAGCGCTTCCACCGTGCGCACGAGGAGCGCTACGGCTACGCCGACCGCGGGCGGGAGGTCGAGCTCGTCGCCGTCCGCACCGCCGAAGTCGTCCCCGGGCCGGAGCTGGAGCTGCCGAGCGGCGAGCCCCAGCGTGCGTCAGGGCCTGCGTTGCTCGAGCTGGACGGCTCGACCCTCTGGATTCCCCCCGGGTGGGAGGGGGTTAGGGATGGTGCAGGCTGGGTGGTGACGCGTGAGTGACGTGATCCCATCAATTCAGCTGCAAGTGATCGGCGCGTCGTTGCGCTCGATCGCGGAGGAGATGGGCGCGGTCCTGATCCGCTCCTCGTTCTCGGCCAACATCAAGGAACGCCGCGACTGCTCGACCGCGCTGTTCGACGAGCGCGGCCGCATGATCGCGCAGGCCGAGCACATCCCCGTCCACCTCGGCGCGATGCCCGACGCGGTCGCCGCCGTCATGGGGCTCGGGCTCGAGCAGGGGCAGGTCGCGATCCTCAACGACCCCTACACCGGCGGCACCCACCTGCCCGACGTGACGCTCGTCTCGCGCACCGCGCTCGGCTACGCGGTCTCGCGCGCCCACCACGCGGACGTCGGCGGGATCGAGCCGGCGAGCCTGCCCGCGTTCTCGCACACGCTCTCCGAGGAGGGCGTGATCCTCCCGCCGCAGCTCCTGACCGAGGAGGTGCTGGAGCGGTTCGTCCGGGCGACGCGGCAGCCGGAGGAGCGGCGCGGCGACCTCCGCGCCCAGCTAGCTGCGCATCGTCTCGCCGAGCAGCGGCTCGAGGAGCTGTGCGCGCGCCGCGGCCGCGATCGGGTCTCCGCCGCGATGGAGGAGCTCTACGCGTACTCCGAGCGGATGGTGCGTGCGGCGCTCGCCGCGCTCCCGGACGGCCGCGGCGAGGCGGAGGACGTCGTCGAGGCGGTGGACGGCGACCTGTCGATCGGCTGTACCGTCGAGATCGCGGGCGACGGGATCCGGATCGATTTCGCGGGGACTGCGGCGCAGTACGACGGCAACCTCAATTGCCCGCTCGCGGTGACGAAGTCGGCCTGCTACTTCGTCGTCCGGTGCCTCACCGAGCCGGACCTGCCCGGCCTCGGGAGGCGCCTTCGCGCCGGTCGCCGTCACCGCGCCGGAGGGCTGCCTCGTCAACGCGCGTCCGCCCGCGGCCGTCGTCGCCGGCAACACCGAGACCTCCTCGCGCATCGTCGACGTCGTCTTC
Source organism: uncultured Actinomycetes bacterium (assembly GCA_963720065.1). GTDB lineage: Bacteria > Actinomycetota > Thermoleophilia > Gaiellales > Gaiellaceae > Palsa-739. Next base: position 209,600 of record CAVREH010000038.1, on the reverse strand, counting down.
GCGGCTCTCGGCGAGCTCGTGCCCGTGCCCGCGGCCGGCCAGGGGACGATGAACAACCTCGCGCTCGGCAACGACCGGTTCACGTACTACGAGACGGTGGGCGGCGGCCAGGGGGCCTGTCCAGATGCCGACGGCCCGAGCGGCGTCCACGTCGCCATGTCGAACACGCTCGCGACGCCGACGGAGGCGATCGAGCTCGAGTACCCGCTGCGGGTCGAGCGCTGGGAGCTGCGGCGCGGCTCCGGCGGTGCGGGGGCTCACCGAGGCGGCGACGGCGTGGTGCGCGAGCTCCGCGTGCTCGCCGACTGCCGGCTCTCGGTGCTCGCCGAGCGCCGCCGCCACGCGCCGCCGGGGCGGGCCGGCGGGGGCGACGGCGCGGCGGGCCGCACCCTCGTCAACGGCGAGGAGCAACCGCCGAAGCTGACGCGCCAGCTCCGCGCGGGCGACGTGATCCGGGTCGAGACTCCCGGCGGCAGCGGGCACGGCGAGTCCTGATAGCTCCTGTCGGCGCGGGACACGTCCGGTACCTGGTACCGGACGCGTCCGTTCGGGACGAGGCAGCCGGCTCGGTCGCCGCAGAGGTAGGCCTCCGTCCAGCCGGGACGAGGCTCCATCAGATACGGCCGGTACCTGGTACCGGCCGTGTGCCCCCCGGACATGCCTGCGCTGTCGGGGCGGCGGTGGGCACGGCACGCCCGAGTAGGCTCCCGAGATGGACCGCCCCGTCAAGGTCGCGTGCGTGCAGGTTCAGCCTGTCGTGCTCGACCGCGAGGCGACGCTCGACAAGCTCGAGCAGGTGGCCGCCGAGGCGGCGCGGGAGGGCGCGGAGCTCATCGTCTTCCCCGAGACGTTCGTCCCGGTCTACCCGTCGTCGCGCTGGGCCAAGGCGTTCGCCGGCTGGGAGGCGACGGGCGCGAGGGAGACGTTCGCGCGCCTCGCGCAGGAGTCGGTCGCGGTCGGCTCACCCGCCGAGCGGCGGATCGGCGCGGCAGCCAGGGAGCTCGGCGTCTGGATCATCACCGGCGTCAACGAGGTGGAGCCCGAGCGGCCCGGAACGATCTACAACTCGCTCCTCTACCACTCGCCGGCCGGCGAGCTGGCCCTCCACCACCGGAAGCTCGTGCCCACCAACCACGAGCGCCTGGTCTGGGGCCAGGGCGACGGCCGCGGCCTCTCCGCGGTCGAGACCGGCTTCGGCCGGCTCGGCGGCCTGATCTGCTGGGAGAACTACATGCCGCTCGCCCGCGTCGCACTCTACGAGTCCGGCGTCGAGATCTACGTCGCGTCGACCGCCGACGACGGCGACGGCTGGCAGGCGACGCTCGTCCACATCGCGCGGGAGAGCCGCGCGTACGTCGTCGCGCCGGCGCATTTCCAGCTCGAGTCGGCGTACCCCGGCGACTTCCCCCTCGCCGCTGAGATCGAGGGAGCCGGGACGATCGGCCGGGGCGGCAGCGCGATCCTCGCCCCCGACGGCTCCTACCTCGCCGGGCCGGTCTACGACGAGGAGACGATCCTCTACGCGGAGCTCGACCCGGTGCGGCTGCTCGCCGAGCGGCAGCGCTTCGACCCGGTCGGCCACTACAGCCGGCCGGACGTGCTCCAGCTCACAGTTCGCGTGGACGGTGCGACGACGAGTACACGTCCTTCCGCGCAATCTTCCCGTTCCTGAGCGGGAAGACGTCGACGCCGTCCCACTCCTTCGAGCCGGTCGAGGCCGTCCACTCGCAGACCGCGAAGTCCTCGCCGGCGTAGAGCGACCGCGCCGTGAAGCGCAGCGTCGGGTTGTTGCGAAAGATCTGCGCGATGTGCTCGCGCACCGCCGCGGCGCCCTCGGACCGCTCGTCGGCGGTGTGGTTGTGGAAGACGATGTCCGGATCGTGCAGCTCGTCGATCGTCTCGACGTCCTGCGCGTTCCACGCGGCGTTGTAGCGGTCGATCAGGTCGCGAACGGCAGCCGGATCCACTGGGGGAGCGTAGTTAGCATCCGGTGATGGCGTCGACGGAGCGCAAGTACGACCTCTACAGCGACGCCTTCCGCTCCGACACGTACGCGACCTTCGCGCAGATGCGCGAGCACGACCCCGTCTTCCGCCAGACCGGGATCGACGGCGAGACGCCGATCTGGTGGGTGACCCGCTACGACGACGCGGAGGCGGTGCTGCTCGACGACGAGCGCTTCGTCCGCGACCCGCGGCTCGCGCTGCCGCCGGAGCAGCTCCCCGAGCTCCCGGACTTCTTCGCCTTCATCGACAGCAACATGCTCAACCGCGACGGCGACGACCACCGGCGCCTCCGACGCCTCGTCTCGAAGGCCTTCACGCCGCGGATGGTCGCGCAGTTGCGGCCGCGGATCCAGGAGATCGCCGACGCCCTGATCGACGGCGTCGCCACCGCCGGCGAGATGGAGCTCGTCTCGGAGTTTGCGTTCCCGCTGCCGATCACGGTGATCGCCGAGCTGCTCGGCGTCTCCGTCGCCGACCGCGAGCGCTTCCGCGAGTGGTCGGGCGCGGTCGTCAGTCCAGCGTTTACGCCCGCCGGGATGGAGCGGGCCGACGCTCTGTTAGGCGCTTTCGTCGAGTACCTGCTCGCCCTCTTCGGAGAGCGACGGAAAGAGCCGGGCGAGGATCTCGTGAGCGCGCTCGTCGCCGTCGAGGACGGCGGCGACACGCTCTCCGAGGAGGAGCTGTGCAGCATGGTCGTGCTCCTGATCGTGGCCGGGCACGAGACGACGGTGAGCCTGATCGGGAATGCGATGCTTGCGCTGCTCACGCATCCCGAGCAGCGGGCTGCAATCGAGCACGATTCCTCGCTCTTGCCGCGGGCCGTCGAGGAGCTGATCCGCTACGACGGGCCGGTCGAGCGGACGCTGAACCGGTGGGCGGCGGTGGACGTCGAGCTGCGCGGCCAGACGATCCGTCGCGGCGAAACGGTGATCGTCGTGCTCGGGGCCGCCGACCACGACCCGGAGCGGTTCGAGAACCCCGGCACGCTCGACTTCGCGGCCGAGCGGGACGCGCGGCATCTCGGGTTCGGCCGCGGCCGCCACTTCTGCCTCGGCGCGCCGCTCGCGCGGCTCGAGGCCGAGATCGCGCTCGGGACGCTGCTGCGGCGCCTGCCCGGCCTGCGTCTGGCGGTGGCGGAGGACGAGGTTCGCTGGCGCTTCGTGCCGCTCTTTCGCAGCCTCGTCGCGCTGCCGGTCGCCTGGGACGCCTAAGAACTCGTCTAACGACGCCGCAACACGCGCGCATCGCCGACGCGCCGGGTCACGCCGTCGGCGTCGAAGCGCTCGAGGTAGAGCTGGGCCGTCTTCCGGCCGACGCCGAGCGCGTCGCGAAGCTGGGCGAGCGTGATCCCGTCGACCAGCATCGCCCGTGCCTGCTCGTACGCCGCCGGTGAGATCGCGTACCCGTCGCCGACCCGCACGAGCCGGCCTTGCTCTTCGAGGAAGCGGGCGAGCGCGGCGTCGTCGACGCGCACCGGCTCGAGGCCGAGCTCGGCCTCGAGAGCCGCGGCCTCCTGCTCGCGCCCGCCGAGCCCGGCGGCGGCACCGGGCCGGTAGAGCTTCGCCCCGCGCAGCTCGAGCCCGAGGTGCGGGACGACGGCTTTCGCCCACTCGGCGGCAGGAACCGGAACGCCCGGATCGAGCGGATCCGCGGCGTCGATCGCTTTGCCCAGCTCGGCGCGGAGCTCGTCGAGCCACTCCTGCGACCACTGCCACTCCCCGTCCACCCGGACGGGAGCGTGGACGAGGGTCTCGCCCCGCTCGAGCGCCTCGAAGCGCGCCAGGTCGGCGTGCCGCGGCGGATTCGGGTCGAGCACGACCCCGCCGCCGACCGTCGTCCCGGCGCGCAGGACGACGCGGTCGCCGCGCGCCGCGACGACGGGCCGCGACAGGCGCAGTTGGGCGAAGCGGTCGCCGGCGCGGGCGACGCGGGCCGCCGTCTCCGCCGTGCCGTGGTGGAGCACGACCCGGGCGGGGATCTCCGCCAGCGGCTCGAGGGTGACGTCGAGCCGGAAGCTCGGCCTCAACGAGCCCGGCGTGACGAGGACGTCCCCGCGCCGTAGCTCCTGTCGCTCGACGCCCGGGAGTGCCACGGCGACGCGTTGCCCCGCTTCCGCGCGCTCGACCGGCCGGTCGTGCACCTGCACGCTCCGCACCCGCACGGAGCGGCCGCGCGGCTCCACGCCGAGCTCGTCGCCCTCGCCGATCGTCCCCGACCAGAGCGTCCCGGTCGCCACGGTCCCGATCCCGCGGAGCGTGAAGGAGCGGTCGACGTGGAGGCGAGCGGGACCGCCGGCGTCGTGTCGTGCCGACCCGCGCGGCGACCTCCGCGAGCGCGGCGCGCAGGTCGTCGAGGCCGGCGCCGGTTCGCGCGCTCGTCGCCACGACCGGCACACCCGGAACGAGCTCCTCGGCCTCGAGCGCGCGCGAGCTCGAGCGTCTCCTCGTCGACGGCATCCGCCTTCGTCAGCGCGACGACGCCGTGCTCGATCCCGAGCAGCCGCAGGATCGCGAGATGCTCGTGCGTCTGCGGGCGCGCTCCCTCGCCGGCGTCGATCACGAGCAGGAAGAGGTCGATGCCGCTCGCGCCCGCGACCATGGTGCGGACGAAGCGCTCGTGACCGGGGACGTCGACGACGGAGAGGCTCGTACCGTCGGGGAGCTCGAGCGGCGCGTAGCCGAGGTCGATCGAGATCCCACGCTCGTGCTCCTCCGGCAGCCGATCGGTGTTCTTGCCGGTCAGGGCCTCGACGAGCGCGGTCTTGCCGTGGTCGATGTGACCTGCCGTGCCGACGGTCAGAGGCATTGCATCCCCATAGCAGAAGTGCTATATAGCAAACGTGCTATATGCAAGGCGACCTCGGAGGCGACGATGCTGAACAAGGTGGCGTGGGTCATGGTTGGGATCCTGATTGCCGCAGGAGCGTACGAGCTCTCGCTCGCTCTCCGGCACGCGATCAGCCCGGACGGCGAAGGTTTCGTGTTTCTCATCGCCCTCGCGGCGATGCTTGCAGGCGCGGTGCTCGTCTTCCGCCGCGTCGGCCCCGCGGGGCTGTTCGCGCCGGCCGCGGCGGTCTTCGTGGTCGCCCGCTTCTACACCGGAGATCCGTACTACGAGCCGACCTTTCGCGCCTACGGGGACGGGGGACTCGTCTCGTCGGTCTGGATCTTCGTGCTCCTCGGTCTCGCGCTCGCTGCAGGAGCCGCCACGCACCTCTCGCGGCGTACGGCGCCGGTGGAGAGCGCGGCGCTTCTTCTCTTCCTGGCCTTCACCGCGCTCTTCATGGGCGCAGGGCACTAGGCGCGGGCCGAGTCTGGATCAGGCCGGTCTCGGGAAACTGCACCGGCTCCCAGCCCGCGTCCTCGAGGAGCGAGCGCCACTGCTTCTCGTCGCGCTCGCGGCCGCCGGCGAGGACGAGCATCAGGAGGTCGAGCCACTTCGCTCCGCTCGGCTCGTTGCCGGGCTCGATCACGGACTCGTTGATCAGCAGCCGCGAGTGGTCCGGCGCCGCAGCGCGGATCGTGCGCAGGATCCGCGCCGCGTCGGAGTCGGGCCAGTCGTGGAGGATTCCGGAGAGGACATAGGCGTCGCCCTCGGGGACCGAGTCGAAGAAGGTGCCGGCGACGAACTCGATGCGGTCGCCGAGCGCAGTCTCGTCCCGCACCGTCTCCGGCAGGTCGAGGACGATCCCGCGCAGCTCGGGGCGCCGGCCAATCAGCTCTGCGAGCAGGGCTCCGTTGCCGCCGCCGACGTCTACGACGAGCTCGCCGTCGCGCCAGTCGAGAGCCGCAAGCCGCTCGGCGGCGCTGCCCCGCTCCCCGGCCATCGCGGCGTCGAACGCCGAGCGCTCGGCGGGATGCTCCGCGAGCCACTCCCAGAAGCCGCTCCCGAAGCGGCCCGGGAACGAGGCCTCCGACGTCGACGCGTCGAGATCCGTCGTCGCCTCGAAGAAGACGCCGCCGAAGAGGTGCGCGAACTCGCTCCAGCCGGGTGCGAGCAGGAGACGCGACTGCTCCGTGTGCTCGAACACGCCGGGCTCCGTCTCCCGGAAGACGCCGTCGCTCGAAAGTGCGCGCAGCAGCCGGTGCAGCGTGTCCGGGTCGCCCTCGAGCTCCGCGACCGGTCGCGGCCCGTCCGCCAGCGCCTCGGGCACGCCGGCGTCGACCACCGCCGCGAGCGCCTTCGTCATCAGCGAGCCGCGGAGAAAGTCCCAGAGCTCGGTCATGCGCGGGCGCGCCCGACCGCGGCCGCGGCTGCTTCGGCCTCCGCGTCCGTCAGCGTCAGGCAGTCGAGCAGGAGCCGGCCGTCGCGGACGACTCCGACGACCGGGGGGTCACCGGCGCGCAGCGGCGCCGCGAGCGACTCCTCGAGCGCGCAGGCGAAGCTCGGCAGCTCGGCGAGCGGCAGCGCGCCGCCTCCGACGCGGCCGACCGTCTCCTCGACCTCGCCGCCGGTCGCGGCTGCGAGCCGCTCGGCGCGCTCGCGCACCTCGGCCGTCCTCTGCGCGAGCGTGCGCAGAACGGGAATGTGCTCCGGCGCCTCCAGGTGGAGCAGGAGTGTCCCCTCGAGCGCCGCCAGCGAGAGCTTGTCGATCCGCAGGGCACGCTGGAGCGGATGCCGGCGGAGGCGCTCGACGAGCTCCGCGCGGCCGAGCACGATCCCGGCCTGCGGGCCGCCGAGCAGCTTGTCGCCCGAGAAGCAGACGAGGTCGGCCCCGGCCGCGAGCGACTCGCGCGCCGTCGGCTCGGCCTCCACCGGCGCGATCGCGCCGGAGCCGAGGTCGTCGACGAGCGGAAGGCCGTGGCGGCGCGCGACGGCGGCGACCTCCTCGAGCCGTGGCCGCTCCTCGAAGCCGACGACGCGGAAGTTCGACTGGTGGACGCGGAGGAGAACGGCCGTCTCGAGCCCGATCGCGTGCTCGTAGTCGGCGGCACGCGTCCGGTTTGTCGTGCCGACCTCGACGAGGCGGGCGCCGGACCGCGCGAGGACGTCGGGGATGCGGAAGCCGTCGCCGATCTCGATCAGCTCGCCGCGCGAGACGACGACCTCACGTCCCTCCGCGAGCGCCGCCAGGGCGAGCAGGACCGCGGCTGCGTTGTTGTTGACGACGAGAGCAGCCTCCGCGCCCGTCAGCCGGCGTAGCACCGCCGCGACGTGGTCCTGGCGCGAGCCGCGTGCGCCCTCGTGCAGGTCGTACTCGAGGTTCGAGTAGCCCCGCGCGACCTCGGCAACGCGCTCGACCGCCTCCTCGGCGAGCGGCGCGCGGCCGAGATTCGTGTGGACGACGACGCCCGTTGCGTTGAGCACGCCCCGGAGCCGCGGACGGCGAGCGTCGGCCAGCTCCTCCCGCAGGCGTCCCGCGAGATCGCCCGGATCCGCCCCGGCCAGGATCTCCTCGCGCGCCCGGTCGATGACCGCCCGAGCCGCGTCCACGGCGAGCGGGTCCCCCGCCTCGCGCGCGAGCTCGTCCACGGAAGGCAGGTCGCGCAGCTCCATGGTCGAACGCTACTGCGCGTCGGCCTTCTCGGGCGCATGGGGACTTGCTTGCCCGTCTGCGGCGCGGAAGGCGTCGAGCACGGTCTCGAGCGCGATGTGCGGATCGTCGGTGAGGGTGACGAGCGCGAGATCCTCGGCCGAGACCATGCCGTCGGCGAGCGCGCTGCGCCGCACCCACTCCAGCAGCGGCGTCCAGTACGCCTCTCCCATCAGCACGACCGGGAAGTGCATCACCTTGCCGGTCTGGATCAGCGTCAGCGACTCGAACAGCTCGTCGGCCGTGCCGAACCCGCCGGGGAAGACGCAGAAGCCCTCGGCCGCCTTCACGAACATCGTCTTGCGGGCGTAGAAGTGGTCGAAGACCAGCCCGAGGTCGATGTAGTCGTTCATCGACTGCTCGTGCGGCAACTCGATCCCGAAGCCGACCGAGAGCCCCCCGCCTTCGCGGCAGCCGCGGTTCGCCGCCTCCATCACCCCCGGCCCACCGCCCGTGACGACCGCCCAGCCCGCCTCGGCGAAGAGGTGCGCCGTCCGGCGGGCGAGCTCGTACGGCCGCGACCCTTCCGGTACGCGCGCCGAGCCGAAGCACGACACCGCCGGACGGTCGATCTTCTCGACACACTCGAAGCCGGTGAGGAACTCCTCGCCGATCTCCCTCGAGCGCACGCGGAGATGCTCGAGGCTGTGGTGGGTCTGGAGGAGCTCGCGGTCCTGCATCAGAACGACCCGTATTGCCGCGTCGCGAGCACGCACGCGACGAGGGCCACGGCGAGGAGCACGTAGAGCGTCGCGATCTGGAGTGCCCGACCGCGCTCCGGCGCGTAGGCCTCCACCGGGACGCCTTCCTCGTAGCGGATGCGCGGTCGCCGCCATGTCTCGGAGATCGCGCGGAGAACCGCTCCGCCGTCGAGGAAGCCGACCGGAAGCAAGTTCGCGGCGTTGAGCAGGAACCCCCAGTACGCGAGCTCCAGGAGCCAGTGCGTGTGCTGTGCCGAGCCGACCGCCCAGATCGCCGCTGCCCCGAGCCCGCCGGCCAGCGGGCCGGCGAGTGAGATGAGCGCATTCCGCCAGGGGGACAGATTCACCTGGTGTCGTACGTAGGCGCCGAAGGGCGTGAACGTCGGCAGCGAGACGTACAAGCCCTGCCGTCGCGCTTCGGCGGCGTGGCCCAGCTCATGGACGAGTATGAGGAGGACGAAGCCGAGCCCGAACTTCCAGCTGCCGAACCCGAACGAAAAGGCGACGAAGAAGAGTAGGAACTACCCGATCAACGTCGCAAGCTCGCGGCGGCGGTCGATGCGTCGGTCCTGTTCGGCCTGTGCGCTCACGAGCCTCGACCTATCCATTCCTCGCCGCCGGCGTAGACCTCCTTCTTCCAGAGCGGGATCGACGTCTTGAGCGTCTCGATCGCCTCGCGGCAGGCGTCGAGCGCGGCTGAGCGATGCGGCGCCGAGACCGCGATGACGACGCTCGCCTCACCGATCTCGACCCGCCCGAGCCGGTGGTGGACGGCGAACGCGCAGAGCCCGTGGCGCTCCGTCAGCTCCTCGCCGAGGCGGGCGAGCAGCGGCTCGGCCATCTCCTCGTATGCCTCGTACTCGAGGTGCAGGACGTCGCGCCCGCGCGAGCGGCGGCGAACGGTGCCGACGAAGCTCGCGATCGCTCCGGCCTCGGGATCCTCGACCTCGCGCAGCACGGCTGCTACGTCGAGCGGGCCGTCGACGAGCCGGAAGGAGCCTCCACTGACCGGCGGGATGAGCGCCACCTCGTCTCCGTCGGCGAGCGCGCGGTCGCGCTCGGCGTACTCCCGGTTCACCGCGTAGAGGAGACCCGGCGGCTCGTCGCCGAGGCCGAGCGCCGGCCACACGTCGTCGACGCGCGCGACGTCCTCGAGCTCGAGACGAGCGCGGCCGGCGCGTTCCCGCAAACCGGCGAATAGACGGACGGTGACCCGCATGGCCGGATCTTGCCTGCGTCGACGGTTCGAGTCCGTCAGCCGGCCGGCGGAGCGGGACGAGAGACGGTCCCGCTCCGTCGTTCGCGCGCCCCTAGGCGGGCGTCGGATGCGCGCGGTGCACGGTCACTTCGTGCTCCTGCCATAGGCCCCAGCCGGCCAGCAGCACGAGCAGCACGCCCGGGAAGACGAAGAACCACGTGAACAGGTTGAAGTTGGGCAGGCTGTTCACGGACTTGTAGTTGGAGACGTTCGCCTGCATGGTCGTGACGAGCGGCTTGTACCAGGCGAGTCCCGCCGGCACCTGCTTGAAGATCGGCAGCACCGGCTGCAGCATCGGCATCAGCGGCTTCAGCTGCTTCTGCATCTTCGGGTCGGTCGCCGCGGCGGTGAACTGGGTCGACACCTGGCCGAGCGGGACGAAGACGTTGTTGTAGTAGTTCGCGGTCCTCTGGACGCTGGTCGCGCCCATGAGCGGATGGAAGCCGTTCAGCATCCGCTGCCCGGCGGCCGTCTTGCCCGGCATGCCGAGCGCGAACGGAGCGATCACGAGCGCCAGGCCGATCACGAGCACGGGCCACAGGAGCTTGCCGTTCATGGTGACCTCCTTGATCGCTCGGATCCTCGCCCGTCGCGCGGTCCGGGGCATCAGCGCCGGCGCTGATCGAGCTACGGACAACTACTCGACTGCGTAGTTGTCCGTAGGCGGCTGCGCGCCGGCCCCGATGCCGCGGGCGAGCACGAAGGCGAAGCTGGGAAGAGCCATGAGCCTGACTGCGACAGCCCGCTCGATCCACGGAACGCTCCGCCAGGAGGTCGTGATCGACGGCAAGCACCGGCTGATCACCGACGAGCCGGAGCGCATCGGGGGAGACGGCAGCGGCCCGGCACCGCACGAGCTCTTCCCGGCGGCGCTCGCCGCCTGCATCTCCACGACGCTCGCGATGTACGCGCGGACGAAAGACTGGGATCTCGGCGAGGTGACGGTCGGCGTCGAGTACGACAACCACTCGACCCCGCGCCGGTTCGAGATCGCGATCGAGCTCGGCGGCGATCTCACCGCCGAGCAGCTTCGGCGGCTGGAGAAGGTCGCGGAGTCGTGCCCGCTTCGGCGTTCGATCGAGACCGGGATCGAGTTCGTCGAGACGATCTCGCTGCGCCCCGAGGCGGCGCAGCTCCTGACGGGAGGCCCGAAGTGAGCCGCAAGCGGATCGTGATCCTGGGCGGCGGTACGGGCGGCACGCTGATCGCTAACCGGCTGCGGCGCCGCTTCGACGCGGACGAGGCCGAAATCCACGTCGTCGACCGCGACGACCGCCACGTCTATCAGCCCGGCCTGCTGTTCGTCCCCTTCGGGCTGACCCGGGTCGACGAGATCGTGCGCCCGCGCCGCCGGCAGCTCCGCGAGCGGCATCGTCTTCCACGAGGCCGAGATCGACTCCGTATCGGTCGAGCGCGACGAGGTCGCGCTCGCCGATGGCGCCACGCTCCCCTACGACGTCCTCGTCGTCGCGAGCGGCGTCCGGCTGCAGCCGGAGGAGACGGAGGGAATGACCGGCCCGGGCTGGAACGAGCGCGTCTTCACCTTCTACGACCCCGCCGGGCGCGGCCGCGCTCGCCGACGCCCTGGCGCGATTCGACGGCGGGCGTCTCGTCGTGAACATCGCCGACATGCCGATCAAGTGCCCGGTCGCGCCGATCGAGTTCGTCTTCCTCGCCGACTCGTACCTGCGCGAACGCGGCCTCCGCTCGCGCACCGAGCTCGTCCTCTCGACCCCGCTCGACGGCTGCTTCACCAAGCCGGTCGCCTCCGAGCACCTCACCTACCTGCTGGCCGAGAAGGAGATCGAGCTCACGACCGAATTCAGCGTCGGCGAGGTCGACGGCGTCGGCGGCAAGCTCACCTCCTACGACGGCCGGGAGATCGCCTTCGATCTGCTCGTCACCGTCCCCTTGCACGGCGGCGCCGCCTACATCGAGCGCTCGCCCGGGCTCGGTGACGCGCTCGGGTTCGTCCCCACCGACCCGCACACGCTCCAGTCGACCGTGAAGCCGAACGTCTTCGCGCTCGGCGACGCGACCGATGTCCCCACCTCGAAGGCGGGCTCGGTCGCGCACTTCGAGGGCGAGCTGCTCGAGCGAGAACATCGCCCGCTTCCTCCGCGGCGACGAGCTCGGAGCGACGTTCGACGGGCACACGAACTGCTTCATCGAGACCGGATTCCACAAGGCGCTGCTGATCGACTTCAACTACGACACCGAGCCCCTGCCCGGCCGCTTCCCGACCGCCCTCGGCCCGCTTCCCCTGCTGCGCGAGTCGCGTCTCAACCACCTCGGCAAGCTCGCCTTCCAATGGGTCTACTGGCACGCCCTGCTGCCCGGCCACGAGATCCCCGGCATCGGGCCCGCAATGCCCACCGCCGGCAAGAAGGGGATCCCCGTCCACGCCTGAGAGAGGAGCACGAGATGACCATGACCCTGATCGCCGACGCGCCGGTCGATGTCGACGCCGAAGGCTTCCTCACCGACCCCGCACAGTGGAACGAGCAGATCGCAGACGCGATCGCCGCCGCGAACGGCATCCCCGAGCTGACCGACCGGCACTGGCTCGTCGTCCGCTTCATGCGTGACCGCTACCTGCAGACCGGCAACGCCCCCTCGATCCGTTCGCTCGGCAAGGAGTCCGGCGTCCCCGTCAAGGAGCTCTACCAGCTCTTTCCCAAGGGCCCGGCCAAGCTCGCCGCCAAGATCGGCGGCATCCCCAAGCCCAAAGGCTGCATCTAGGAGGAACCGACGATGACCGAGCTACTCGCAGACACTCAGCCGCTCACCGACGAGCCGGCGACGATCGAGAAAGTCGCGATCGTCGTCTCGAAGGGATCGCTGGAGGGCATCTACCCCGCGCTGATCATGGCCAACGGCGCCCGCATGGAAGGCATCGAAGCCGACCTCTTCTTCACCTTCTTCGGCCTCGACGCGATCCGCAAGGACCGCTACGAGAAGGTCAAGGTCGCCACCGTCGGCAACCCCGGCATGCACATGCCGACCTGGATCGGCGCGATCCCCGGCTTCTCCTCGCTCGCCACCCGGATGATGAAGCGTCAGATGGAGAAGATCGACATCCCACCGATCCCCGAGTTCATCGAGCTCGTCCATGACTCCGGCGTGCACCTGTACGCCTGCAAGGCGACGGTCGACATGTTCGGCCTCGCCATGGACGACTTCGTCCCCCAGGTCGAGGACATCATCTCGGTCGGCGAGTTCTACGAGAAGGCGGCCGGCGGCCAGATCATCTTCACCTGAGCTCGCAGCCGCCTACGATCTACGCGTGGCTCAGAGCGGCGACCGGCGCACCGAGTCCGGCATCGAGGTGAAGCCGGTCTACACGGCCGCCGACGCGCCGCGCGAGCTCGAGCCGCCGGGCGAGTACCCGTTCACCCGCGGGCCGTATCCGGACATGTACCGCGGCCGGCCGTGGACGATCCGGCAGTACGCGGGCTTCGCCTCGGCCGAGGAGTCGAACGCGCGCTACCGCTACCTGCTCGAGCGCGGGCAGACCGGGCTCTCGATCGCCTTCGACCTCCCGACGCAGCTCGGCTACGACTCCGACGACCCGCGTGCGCTCGGCGAGGTCGGCCGCACCGGAGTCGCGATCGACTCGCTCGCCGACATGGAGATCCTGCTCGCCGGCATCCCGCTCGCCGAGGTCTCGACCTCGATGACGATCAACGCCCCCGCGTCGCTCCTGCTGCTGCTCTACGAGCTGGTGGCCGAGGAGCAGGGCGTGTCGCCGGACGCGCTTCGCGGCACCGTCCAGAACGACATCCTCAAGGAGTACATCGCGCGCGGGAACTACATCTTCCCGCCGCGCCCCTCGATGCGGCTCACGACCGACCTGTTCGCCTATTGCGCCGAGCGGATCCCGCACTGGAACACGATCTCGATCAGCGGCTACCACATCCGCGAGGCCGGCTCGACCGCGGTGCAGGAGCTCGCCTTCACGCTCGCGAACGGCATCGCCTACTGCGACGCGGCCGTCGCGGCGGGGCTCTCGCCCGACGAGTTCGGGTCTCGCCTGTCCTTCTTCTTCAACGCCCACAACGACTTCTTCCAGGAGGTGGCAAAGTTTCGGGCCGCACGGCGGCTGTGGGCGCGGATCATGCGCGAGCGCTTCGGAGTCACGAACACGCGCGCACTCGCGCTCCGCTTCCATGCGCAGACCGGCGGCTCCACGCTCACGGCGCAGCAGCCGGAGAACAACGTCGTCCGCGTCGCGATCCAGGCGTTGTCTGCGGTGGCCGGCGGCGCGCAGAGCCTGCACACGAACAGCTACGACGAGGCGCTCGCGCTGCCGACGGAGCATGCCGCGCGGATCGCGCTCCGCACGCAGCAGATCCTCGCCGCCGAGGCCGGCACGATCGACACCGCCGACCCGCTCGGCGGCTCCTACTACGTCGAGGCGCTGACGGACGAGCTCGAGACGCGTGCGCGGGAGCTGATCGAGCGGGTCGACGAGGCGGGCGGCGCCGTCGCGGCGGTCGAGTCCGGCTTCGTGCAGGAGGAGATCGAGCGGGCCGCGTTCGAGTACCAGCGGCAGGTCGAGGCGGGCGAGCGCGTCATCGTCGGGGTCAACGCCTTCGCGGAGGAGTCGGGCGAGCGCATCGAGCTCCTGCAGATCGACCCGGCGGCGGAGCTCCGCCAGCTCGAGCGAACGGCACGAGTCCGCGCGGAACGGAACGCGGAGGAAGCGGCCGCGGCGGTCGCCGCCGTGCGCGAGGCCGCCCGGGCCGACGCGAATCTGCTCCCGCCCATGCGTGCGGCGCTGCGGGCGCGCTGCACGATCGGCGAGATCTGCGAGGCGTTACGCGAGGAGTGGGGGATGTACGACGCGGTTCGCTAGCTCGCGAAGCTGGCGCTTCGCTCGCTGGGAGAAGGAACTGCGCGGGCCGGAAAGCGCGGTTTCCGGCCCGCTTCGTGCTGTTTTGCTTTGAGGATCTGTGGGGTGGAGGCTCGTGTCGTGCGCTCGCGCGGGGCAGAGGCCGGCGCGAGCGCGGTTCGGCCTGCGGCTAAGTCCGGCTGCGCCGTGTCCTAGCCTCCGGGTGAAGAGCGCAGCCCTTCGTCCGGGTCAGCCCACCAGCCCGGCACGATCTCGCCGTCGCTCTCCTCGGCGAGGGGCGCCCCGAAGGCGATAAACGTGATCCCGTCCGGCCCCGCCTCGAAGTTGCGCATCGTGTTCGGGCCGACGCGCAGGATGTCCCAGGTCTGGAGGTCGTGCACGTCGTCTTCGATCTTGACCCGTCCCGAGCCTTCGGTGATCACGTAGAGCTCTTCTTGCTCGCTGTGCGAGTGACCGAACGGCTGGCGCACGCCGGCCGGGAGCTTCTCCACGCCGACGCCGCCGATCGCGCAGCCCAGCTCCCGCTTCGGGAAGCGGACGTCCATGCCCTCCGGCATCTGGAACTTCGGGGCGACGTTCTCGACGTCGCCGAGGTTGACGATCGTGTAGTCGCTCATCAAGCCGATCTTAAGCGGCCTCGCCGATCGTGCTCCCGACACCGAGACGAACGGAAGGATGCACGACACCCTCACCACACCGCTTCCCGGCTCCTGGCTCTCGAGCCGGCTGGGCGTCAACCCGCGCGAGATCGAGCAGCTGCGCGACCGCGGCGAGCTCTTCGCGGTTCGCGACCAGGGCGAGTGGCTGTACCCGGCCTGGCAGTTCGGCCTGGGCGGCTCGATCCCGGCCGGCGTGCGCGACGCCGTCAGGACCGTCCGCGCCGTGGGCCTCGACGAGGCGCGGCTCGTCGCCCTGCTGCGGCGTCCTGCTGGCCTCCTCGGCGCGGCCCGGCTCCTCGACGTGCTCTTCGAGGGCCGCTCCGACTTCGTCGTGGAGGCCGTGCGCAGCGCCGCAGCGACGTGAACCGCGTGCGGGGCCCGCGTACGCTGGCCCCGTGCGCATCCTGCTCGTCTCCCAGATGTACCCGGGCCCCGACGCGCCCGACCTCGGGACGTTCGTCGCGCAGGTCGAGCGCGAGCTCGTAGCGCGGGGCAACGAGGTCGAGCTGGCCGTCCTCGACACGCGGGCCGGCGGGAAGCTCCGCTACCTGGCTCTCGCTCGCAAGACCCGCGCGGCGAGCACGCCCGACGTGGTCTACGCGCACTTCCTCGTGCCCTCCGGTCTCATCGCCGCCCTCGCCGGCGGTGCGCCGCTCGTCGTCACCGCGCACGGGAGGGACGTCCGCAACATCGGCGCGATCCCCGGCGTCACCGCCGCGACGCGGCTCGTCGTGCAGCGGGCCGCGACGGTGATCTGCGTCTCCGACTATCTGCGGCGCGAGCTCGAGACGAAGCTGCCGGAGGCACGCGGCAAGGTGGAGGTCGTGTCGAGCGGCGTCGACCGCGAGCGCTTCGCCGTCACCGACCCTCCGCCCGGGCCGCCCGGTTTCCTCTGCGTCGGCGCGCTCGACGAGCGGAAGAACGTCCTCCGCCTCGCCGATGCCTTTGCGCGCCTCGGCGAGGGCTCGCTCACCTTTGCCGGCGACGGGCCGCTCCGGCCGCGGCTGGAGGGACGCGAGCGCGTGCGCCTGCTCGGGCGCGTTCCCCACGACGAGATCCCGGGGCTGCTCTCGGAGTGCCGTGTCCTCGCCCAGCCGAGCCTGGTCGAGCCGCTCGGCCAGGCGCTGCTCGAGGCGATGGCCTGCGGGCGCTCGGTCGTCGCGACCCGGATCGGAGGGCCGCCCGAGTTCGTCCCGCCCGAGGCCGGCGTGCTCGTCGATCCGCTCGACGCCGACGCCCTCGTGCGCGCCCTCGAGCAGGCCGCGGCGCTGCCGTGCCCCAACCTCGCCGCGCGCGAGGCGACCGCCGACCACGACGTCCGCCGTCAGGCGGAGCGGATCGAGGCGATCCTCAGCCGCGCTGTTTCGAGTCCGTAACGGCCCGACCACGGGCAGCCCGGCCGCGCTAGACGACACGCTGCAGCGTCCTCAGTCGCGTCCGTAGCCTCGGCTACGAACGCTCCCTGCGTCCTCGCATCGCACGCGTCTATCGCACCCAGGCAGCACGTGGTCGTGCCATTACGAACTCTGGTCGAGGTCGGCCAGCCTGACCTCGACGAGCGGACGGATCCGCTCCTCGAGCCCGGCTTCCCGCGCGAGCGCGAGCGCCTGCTCCCAGCTCTCGCGCGCCTTCGCCGGATCGACGCCCTGCTTGAGGCGATTGTCCCCGGTCACGAGCAGCTTCTGGATCCGCTCGCGGACGTCCTCTTCCACAAGCCGACGCTAACAGGGAGGATGAACGGGTGCCCCGCCGCCCGAAGAAGCAGAAGCCGCTCCGCGTGCTGATCGCCGACGACCACCGGCTGTTCGCCGAGGCGCTGCAGGCGATCCTTGCCTCCGACGAGCGGATCGAAGTCGTCGGCCAGGCGAGCGACGGCAGCGAGGCCGTCGCGCTCGCGCGGACGCTCGGCCCGGATGTCGTGCTCATGGACGTGAGCATGCCGGTGCTCGACGGGTTCGAGGCCACGCGCAAGATCCGGGCGGGGAGCGACGACACCCGCGTCCTGATGCTCACCGGCTCGAACGCGCGCGCCGATGTCGACCGCTCACGGGAGGCGGGAGCGTCCGGCTACGTCACGAAGGACCGCATCGCCTCCGAGCTGGTGGCGGCGATCGTCGAAGTGACAGAGCGACGGCTACCCTGAGCGCATGGTCACGTTCCTCGCAGTCACCCAGGTGCTCATCGTCGTCGCCATGATCTCGCTCATCCTCATGCACTCCGGCCGCGACGCCGGCATGGGAGGGCTGGGCTTCACCCCGACATCCCAGGGCGGGACGCACGTCGTGGAGCGGAACCTGACGCGGGTCACCGCCGTGGTGACGGTGCTCTTCTTCGCCAACAGCATCGCCCTCTTCCGTTACCTCGCCTAGCTCGCCTACGGGCTACACTGCGCGGGCTCTCGCGCTGGTGGCGGAATTGGTAGACGCGCTAGGTTGAGGGCCTAGTGGCCTTAACAGGCCGTGGAGGTTCAAGTCCTCTCCAGCGCACTCGTTCGGGCCGCCCCAGGGCGGCCTTTTTCTTGCGGCGCGTTTGACGCCGTCCGGAGGAGTCCGTACCCTCTTGTCGAACACACGTTCGGCACCGTCCCCGACCCCCGGAGCGTGAGATGCAGACGACAGCCGAGTTGACCGGCCGGCAACGCGAGATCTGGACTTTCCTCGTCGAGTACGTCGACCGGCACGGCTATCCGCCGACCGTGCGCGAGATCGGGGAAGCCGTCGGGCTCGCGTCGCCCTCCACCGTCCACGCGCACCTCGCGAATCTCGAGCGCGCGGGCCTGCTGCGGCGGGACCCGACGAAGCCGAGGGCGCTCGAGCTCGTCGGCCGGACCAGGGATGCAGCGAAGAGTGCGGAGACGGTTGCGGAGCTGCCGAAGCTGCCGCTGCTCGGCCAGATCGCCGCGGGCGGCCCGTTGCTCGCGGACCAGAACGTCGAGGAGGAGATCGCAGTGCCCGAGAACCTCCGCGGCGACTTCCTGCTGCGGGTGAAGGGCGACTCGATGATCGAGGCGGGCATTCTCGAGGGCGACGTCGTGGTCGTGCGCCGGGCGCAGGATGCGCGCGACGGCGAGATCGTCGTCGCGCTCGCCGGCGACGACGAGACGGCGGACGAGGCGACGGTGAAGCGGTTCTTCCGCGAGGGCGGCCGCATCCGGCTGCAGCCCGAGAACTCCGCGCTCGAGCCGATCTATGCCCCGCACGTGCAGATCCTCGGCAAGGTCGTGGGGGTGTTCCGGGAGCTGTGACCGCAACGCCTCTCCACCGGACGCTCGAGCAGGAGCTCCTCGCCGTGCTGCGCGGAGCCTCCCTCGAATGCCCGGTCTGCGGCGAGTTCGTGCTGCACGAGGGCGCGCTCGTACGCTGCCCGGAGTGCGCGATGCGCCTGCACGGGCGAGTCGAGAGCGCCGGGACCCGGGTACAATCCGGCTCGCAGGCCGGGTGACCGCGGCGCCTTCGGGCGTCGAGGAAAGTCCGGACACCGCAGGGCAGAACGCTCCCGACATCGTTTACGACCGAGGGAGGCGGCGAAAGCCGACGGAAAGTGACACAGAAAACAGACCGCCGGTCGCGGATCTCCGGAGTCGCGGCCGGTAAGGGTGAAACGGTGGGGTAAGAGCCCACCAGCGGCCCTGGCGACAGGGCCGGCTCGTCAAACCCCGTCCGGTGCAAGGCGAACAGGCTCCGCCGACGCGGCCCGCCGAGGAGCCGGGTAGCCGCAGAGATGGATGGCCACCCTAGACAGAATCCGGCTTACAGGCCTGCTACGGAAAAAGCCCTGGAAACGGGGCTTTTTCTATTGTGGCGTGTCGCTCGGAACTCGTCGTGGTTTCGGTCAGGCAGCCTTCGGCGGTCTCTTCGGAACCGCTCAGCGCGGGCGCCCGGGTTCGCACCGGCTTCGTCCCGCCCCGCGCGATCGAGGCTAGCAGCGGCGGCGGCGGCGCTCAAGGGCGGCTATCGGCTGTGTGATTAAGACTGTGATTGACACGGGATACAATCTGTGGCACGATTGGACGACAGGAGGTGCCCGATGGCAGTTAGCCCCGCCGCCAGACCCGACTACGCAGCCCACACCCGCGCCGTCCGCGCCAGCTTCCCGGAGCTCATCGCCGCGTTGCGCGAGATCCTTGGCCTGAAGCTCTGCGCCTACCTCGGCTCGGTGAAGGAGACGCGCGCGGTCAACGAGTGGGCCGACGGCGCGCGCGAGCCGAGCGACGCAGTGCAGCGCCGACTCCGGCTCGCCTTCCAGGTTGCAGGCGCGATCGCCGACGTCGACGGCCCGGAGGTGGCCCGCGCCTGGTTCCAGGGGCTGAATCCGCAGCTCGACGACCGCTCTCCTGCACGGATGCTCCGCGAGGGCGACCTCGATGAAGTCGGCCCGGAGGTCATCGGTGCGGAGCGCGCCTTCCTCGTCGGCGGATGAGCAACGGGCTCGCGTCCGTCGAACCGGACGACCCCTATACCGGCTCGGCAGGCAGCCCGACCCGTGGGCGTGGCCGGACTGGTCATACGCCGCCCCCGACGGCACCTTCGGCAACCGCTACGACGATCCGAGCGGGAGCTACCGCGTCCTCTACGCCTCCTCGCAGCGAGTCGGACCCTTCCTCGAGACGCTTGCTCGCTTCCGGCCTGACCTCGAGGTGCTCGCTGAGCTCGACCGCATCGAAGGGGACGAGGAACCGCCGGCGGCCGTGCCGAGAAAGTGGCTCGACGGACGCCTGATCGGCGAGGCGACCGTCGAGGGTGGCTTCGTCGATGTCGGCGATACGGCCTCGCTCGCCACGCTCCGAACGGCGCTCGCCGCGGCTGCGATTCGTCACGGCCTCGACGAGATCGACGCAGCGACGATCCGCCTGCGCGCACCGCGAGCGTTCACGCAACAGGCGTCGCGCTACATCTACGAGCTAGGGGCCTTCGCAGGCATCCGCTACCGCTCGCGGCTCGGCGACGACGTCCTGAACTGGGCGATCTTCGAGCCCGCTCCCGACGGCCAGATCCCGCTCGTCGTGACGACCTCTGCGGCGATCCAGGCGGACGATCCTGACTTGTGCGCGGCGCTCGAGTTGCTCGGTCTCATCCTTGCCTGACGTGCGCCTCAGGCCGCGACGGGGATCGCGGCGCGTGTCGCCAGCGCCGCGGCGGCATCGTGCAGCTCGTCCTCGGCGACGTGGGCGTAGCGGCTGACGGTGGAGAGGTCGGCGTGACCGAGATAGGCGGCGACGAGGCGGGCATCGCCGGTCTGTTGTCGCAGCCAGGTGGCGGCGGTGTGGCGCAGCGTGTGAGCGGTGACGCGCTTCTCGATCAGGGCTCGCTCGGCGGCGCGGCGGATGATCCCGGCGAGGATCGTTGCCTGCAGCCGCTTGCCCTCGAGGCCGCAGAACACGGGTGCGTCCGCCGGCCGCATCCCGTTCGGCGCGAAGGAGAGCGAGCTCGCGCGCGAGCGACGGTGCGAGTGGTTGCCGCCGCGGCTTGCCGCCCTTGCCGCAGCGGACGAGCAGCGACGGCAGCGGCCCTTCGAGCTCGAGGTCAGCCCAGTCGAGCGCGATCAGCTCCGCTCGGCGCAGGCCGGTCTGGACGAGCGTGAGCAGGACGATCCGGTCTCGCTCGGCGAGGCCTGCGCGTCTCCGAGGCGGGTGCTCCGCAGCGGCGAGGAGGCGGGCGAACTCCTGCTCGGATAGCCAGTCCGCCTCTTGCTGTGGCTTCGGCGGCGCTTCGAGCTCGAGGAATGGGTCGGGCGTTCCGCTTCGCCGGCTGAGCCAGCGCACGAACCGGCGCAGCAGGCCGAAGCGTCGGTAGTAGGTCGCCGGCGCCGGATCGGCCCGCCGCTGGTAGTCCGCCAGATGGTCGACGATCGTCGCCTCGTCGAAGATGTTGCGGTCGCGATCGCTGCACCACGCGAGCAGGTCGTCGATCGCGATCCGGTAGGCGGTGATCGTGCTCTCGCTCCGCCTGCCCGCCTGGAGGCGGCGCAGCCAGTCGTCGCGTGCGCGCCGTAGGTCGCGGCGGCGCGGGCGCGGTCGGCGGTACCTGCCTCAGCTCGCCGAGAAGGCCTGCGAGGAGGGCTAGCGCGTCGGTGGTGTCCACGGCTGCCGATGCCCCCTGCGCGGGCGTGGGCGCCGGCGCCAGCAGCCGCGGAGCAGGGTCCTCGCCGGTCGGGCCGGGCGAAGTGCCGGCCTCGAGCTCGAAGAGGGTGAGCTGCCGGGGCGAGGCTTGCATCGAGGGTGGGTAACTTATCAAGCACGTGATATGGAATCAACACGGAGGCTAGAATCGGCGGCACGATGAGGGCGGCGCAGATCATCCGCGAGGCGCGCCTGAAGGCAGGTCTGACGCAGACGGAACTCGCGTCACGCCTCGGACGCGAGCGGGCTCAGGTCGCCCGCTGGGAGACCGGTGGCCAGGAGCCGAGCTTCGCCAACCTCACAGCCGTCGTCGAGGCCTGCGGTTACGCGCTCGACGTCGCCATCGTCGAGCCGGCGCCCACGCCCGAGCTCGACGCCGAGCTCGAGACGAGCGTGCAGCAGGCGCCGCAGCAGCGCGTCCAGGCGCTCCTCGAAACGCTCGAGCGCGGTCGATGACCGGTCGGACCCCGTTCGACCCGTACGAGCTGCTCGCGGCGCTCGACCGCGAGCGTGTCAGCTACGTGATCGTCGGCGGCTTCGCCCGCGTCGTCCACGGAAGCGGCGAGGTCACCGACGGGCTCGACATCGCGCCGTCGTTGCGTGACGAGAATCTTCGGCGTCTCGACCGCGCCCTCGACCAGCTCGGCGCCCACGACTCAGCTCTCGCGGAGCAACCTTCGTCAGGCGAGCCGGTGACGGCGCGGACGCGCGCGGGCGAGCTCCGAATCGTGCCCGAGCCCTGGGGCACGCGTGGCTACGACGACCTCCGGATCCGCGCCGGCCGCGAGAACCTCGGACGCGGGCTTCGCCCTGCCGTCGCCTCCGTAGTTGACTGCGTGCGCATGCTCGATGCGAGCGGGCGAGACGTCGACGACGATCGCCTCCTCAGGCTCCGCCGCATGATGGAGCTCGAGCGGCAGCTCGCTCCGAGCCGCCGTCTTGAGCTCGAGCGCTGAGGCGCCGCCTACTCCCTCGATTCGCGCTCCTATGAGGAGCGATAGCCAGCGAGACACAGATGCACTTTGAAGTGCGCCCCGTCTAGCGAGGCAACGCGAGCATCTGGATGCATCTGCGTCTCACCAGTTTTCGGGTGTTAGGACGCTGGCCATCCGACTGTTCGGGCCCGCCCATGTGAGCGGCGCCAGCAGCGCGAGCTTCATAGGCCTGCGGACGCGGCCGCCTTTCTTAGGCAACTCTTAGAGGCGAAGGCCGCGTGACAACTGGCCGAGTGTCAAAGTCTCGGTTAGGCACTTTCGGCGTGAGGGGTCGAGGAAGGCAGGTGCTCATGATTCCCCAGATCGTGTCGCGAGTACGGAGAACGGGGCTAACCGTACTCGTTGTCCTCGTGATGTCCACTGTCCTAGGGGTTGCCGCGGCTTCGGCTTGTAATCCAGGACGAACGCCGAACGGCTCATATCACTTTTCGGCCGGGTGGGACACCGGACCCACATTCATCAGCGGCAACTGCATCAACGGCAGCTCGGCCAACATCGAGGTGAAGAATCCATATGTGGAGACAGGGCAGGTCGCAGGATGGACGGGGCTAGGCGACCCCGTAGCGGGTCACCAAGCTCTCGGTCAAATTGGTTGGCTCAACACCACGCCTAATTACACGCGCTCTAACTTCGCCGAATTAGTAGTCAACGGGGTACGTCAGGACTTCAAGCAGTTTCAAGCCGACTCGGTTGGCTCCTCACCCAACTACAAAGTGACGTATTCGGCGGGAGCATTCCACCTCTTCAAGGGTGGCACGCTTTACTACGATTTTTCCGACAGCAGCTATGCAGGCTGCTGGGCCCAACAGTCTGGTGAAACCCAGAACTGGAATAGCCAGCTGCCAGGGGTTCCCAGCGATCACGAGACGCTCTCGAGCGCCCAAGTTCGCTTCACGTCCGACAACAATTGGCGCTCCACCAGCAGCTGGGAAAACAGTGGTGCCGAGGGATTCTGCCCATCACCATTTACGACAAGCGACTACCCATTCTCAGCATGCAGCGGTGCGGGTGATGGGAAGTTCAATCTGACGCCGGGCGTGCACCTGAACTACAACGCATCAGGAAGCCCGCTAAAACTTGACATCTGGGATATGTGCACATGAGACGTTACCGGAGATACCTAGTCCTGTTGGTCATCATCGCAGCGACAGTGTTCACGTTGGTCTCGACCGCCGCCCAGTCCGGTTCATCGTGGCCCTTCGCCAATGTCTCACCGGATCAGCTAGCAGGGCAGGGAGTGACGCTGACCCCAGTTGCAGCGTCCGCTGCCCCGGGGACCAGCGCCACGTCTGCCGCCGCTGCAGCTAGTAGCTTCGAAGGCAACGACCCGACGTTGACATCGCCCCAGTACATGCACTGCGTCGATACCACTCGAGTACCAGAGATCAATCAAGATTGTTGGGTAGTCTCTATCGATCCCAAGGGCATTTCGGCGCCCATTGGAGGCCTAGCTATGGCCCCGGGTTATAGCTCACCCAGCACTTCTGCCCTCCAGTACGACATCGTCTTCGTTGATCCAAGCAGTGGTCAGGTCATCGAAGCGACGCTTGGATAAGCGCATCCTGCCAATGCGAACGAGGAGCGAGCGACCCAAGAAAGGGTCGCTCGCCTTCGAGCAAATAAATCGTCGGCTTCGCCTCATACCGCATGCTCGATCGGCAAATCTAGTGGTCGTCCCTCCCCTTGTCGGAGGGACGAGATGGACCCGAAGCAACTTGATCGGCCGCAGAAGCCGTTGAGGAATGCGATCTCGGGTTGAGCCGCTCGGAAGCATCCCAATACCGCCAGGTTCGGAAAGGCAGGGCCGAGCTCGGCGCAGGGATCAGTCCGGAACACTGGTCCAGCCGGCCGGTGTTACCGCCCAAAATCTGTGACGAATCGGCGTCCCATGACGTACAATGATCGAGATGAAACGGCTCGCCATCACTCCACCTCGGCTTGCAGTCGCGACAGTCATCATTGGCGTAGCGGCTTCGGGGGCAGTGTGGATCGCGACATATCGGCAGGCGCACGCCTGGGTCGGGCCCATGCTGCGCCCCGGCCTCATGCCGACCACCTACACCTCGCCTGCTTGGACGACGCCCGTCGCCGCCCTGATCGGAATCGCTGCCGTTGGAGTAGTTGCGGCACTCGTCCTCCGGCGGCGTTAGGCCGGTTGAGCTAACGCTCTCCTGGGGCCAGACAGCTCAACGGTCATTCCGGAATACTGGCCCGACGCTATCGATGCGATGCGGTCGTCTGACCCTGCGGCTCTTCTCCGCTGACAACTGAACCTCTCCCTTCTCAGCGGGGCCTACGCGGGGTCTACGCCTCTGTCACTTGGGGTCTTCGGCCGCCATCGCCGCGGAGTCGGTCCCGTGAAACCATGCGGCTTCGCGCGACTGGGCGCGTCCTCGGACGACGGCTTATCAGCCTCTTAATGAGGATCGCTAGCACCCTGCCACCGGGAACGTGAGCCGCTTCACGGCTCCCCTGAGCTCATGCGCGGTGACTCGCGTGTACCGCTGCGTGGAGTCGAGATGCTTGTGGCCGAGCAGCTCCTGGATCTGGCGCAGGTTCGCTCCCGCGCGCAGGAGCTCCGACGCGAAGAGGTGGCGAAGCGTGTGCGGCGTGACGTGCTTGCGCCCGGTGACGCCTGCGGCTCGCGCGTAGCGGAGGAACGTCTGGGTCAGGATCGTCTGCGACAGCCGCCTCCCCTGCACGCCTACGAAGAGCGCCGGCTCGGGATCGTCCGCCCGGACCCGGAGGTAGTCGACGAAGAGGGGCTCGAGTGCGGGATGGATCGGCACGACACGTTGCCGGCCGCCCTTCGCACGTCGGACCTTGAGCAGGCGGCGCTCGAGGTCGACGTCCTGCCAGTCGAGCCCAAGCAGCTCGCTGCGACGGAGCCCTGCATAGGCGAAGAGCGAGAGCAGGAGCCGGTCGCGCTCGCGCTTACCGTCATGGTTTCGCTTCCAGATGTCGCCGCGACCGGTCGCTGCGAGCAGGCGCGCGAGCTCGCGCCGGTCCAGCACGTCGGGGAGCGCCTCGCGCTTCTTCGGCGTCCGCAGCACCCGGGCGGGGTCGCGGTCGATCTGCTCGTTCTCCTCGAGGAAGCGGAAGAAGCACTTGAGCGCGGCAACCGTGCGCGCCTGACTCGACGGCGCCGGCCGCCGCACGGACTCCTCCGCGAGAAAGCGGCGCAGGTGCAGCGGCCGCACCTCGCCTACCTTGACGAGTCCCTCGCGCTCGAGGAAGGCAACGCAGGTTCCGACGTCGCGCTCGTAGGCCGAGCAGGTCAGCGGCGCTAGCCGCCGTTCGATGCCGGCAGTAGTCGAGGAAATCGGCGAGCTCTTGGCGCATGTCCGTCCTTTCGGCAGGCCGAAGGACGCTGCTCCGAAACTCATGGCGATACTCCGGCTTACAGGCCTGCTACGGAAAACCCCCGCACTGCGGGGGTTTTCTATTCGTCGGTTGCCGGCTAGGCGCGAAGCGCGAACACGAACTCGGCTCCGCCGTCGCCGCCCAGCTCGATGTGTCCCTGCCGCGCGAAGTAGGTGCCCTGCGCACCCGCAAAGCGGCCGGTTCCGCCCTGGACTGCGAACGCTCCCTCGATCCCGCTTGCCGTCCCGGTCCCGAAGAGCGTTCCCTCGCGGAGCTTGAACGTGTGCAGCTCGAGACGCTCGCTCTGCGCCGGATGCGTTGCGCCGCCGAGCGCGAAGGCCGTGGCGAAGAACTCGCCGACCGGCTCGCCTCCCGGCTGCGCGAGCAGGTCGCCGCGAACCGAGACGCGGTCGCCGGCGAGAGGGAGCGCGCCGGAATGGCCGTGCCCGTAGCCGCGCCAGTTGCGCCCGTACAGGATGAGCGAGGCGTCCCTGCCGCCGTGCCCGAGTGCCATCCTGCCGCCCGCGGCCGCCCCGAGCCCCCCGAGCAGGAGCAGACCGCGGCCGAGGATCCCGCGACGGGTGGTCTCCTGCGTGGTCACGTCCTCTCCTCTCTCGGTCATGGCGGTGGCGGTCGCCGGTCGGTGTTGAAGACGGTGCCGACGACGATCGGCTGGTCCGGGTCGCCCTCCTCGAACGCGACAACGACCTCCCAGCCGATCTGTGGAGCGGCGAACGGTGCGCCGGGAGGTATTGCGACGCGGATCCAGCCCGACGAGTGCTCGTCGTTCTTCCCGTCGCGGTCCCAGTGGAACTGCACCTTCACCCGCCCGAACTCGTCGGTGAAGATCTCCTCGCCCGCCGGGCCGACGACGAAGGCCGTCTGCGTACCCGGAATGGTCGGCTGCGGAGTCGCGCGCGCCGGCCGGAAGGGGAGCCCGTCCGGGATGCACGTGAACTGGTTCGTGTACATGACGTTGCCGCCGGGGTTCGGCGACTGGGCCGAGTGCTCGACGCTCGTCAGCACGTAGCGGCCGTTGCCGTTGAAGTGCTGCTGCAGCGTGAACGCGTACCCGGGGGTCAGCTGCGGCGCGGTCGCGGCCCCGCCGACCTGGATGCTCGGCACCGCCTCCTGCTCCATCCGGATCTCAACGGTGCGCTGCCCGTCGGCGTCGATGTTCGCGACCTCGGCCGCACCGTCGAAGCGCTTGGCGTAGCCCCCGGGGTAGTCGTAGATCTCGAGGCCCTCGTTGACCGGAAGCTTCAAGTGGTGGGTCACCACGCCCACCGGGACGCTGTCGAGGATCGACGCGTGCTCCTCGAGGTTGTCGTCCGGGAGCTCGAAATTGAAGTCGCGGAGCGTGTACAGGCCGGAGCGCACCGCCTGGTCCTTGTTCCACTGGAAGACGACCGTGGAGTTGGGCCGGCCTGCCCCGGTCGGGTCGAAGACGACCGAGCTCGGGCCGGGGAGGTCCTGGTTGCCCCGAGGCGAGTTCCCCACGACGAGCTGATGGCCGCTGCTCGAGTGCTCGAAGAAGTAGTAGATCCCCTCCTCCTCCATCAGGCGACTGGCGAACGCGAAGTCGGACTCCCGGTACTGGACGCAGTAGTCGCGCGGCTCGAACGTCCCGTCGAGCCGGAACTCGGTCGGGATGCCCGAGAGCAGCAACTGCAGGATGTCCGGAACGGACAAGTCCTGGAAGATGCGGCTCGTTTGCCTGCGCGTCGAGAGCCAGAACGACGGGACGAGCTCGGCCTGGTAGCTCGTGAACTTCGGGCCGCGCGCACCCTGGCTGAACCGGCTGATGATGCCGCTGAAGAATCGCGGCCCACCCGCCGGGAGGGTCAGGGACACCGTGGCGGGCTGGCCGAGCAGCGCCTCGAATGGGATCTGAGCGCTGTTTGCGGCGACGAGGTCGAGCTGGAAGTCGAACAGCTCCGAGATCGCCTCGCGGCCGGAGAACCCGGTGAGTAGCAGCACACCGCTGCCGAGCGGCGTCGTGATGCTTATGGACCGGCCAGACCCTGCCGCCATCCGTCCCTCCTCCGAAGGCCGATCATCCCACCGGCGCGGAGGCGGGTCAACCAGGCGCACTGTCCAAGCCCATGTGGCGTTTGAATCAAGCCGGTCTCGGGTAGCCGGAGCGAGGAACACAGCCAATCGCGGGCGGCATGGGGGTGTCCGCTGCGACCTCCAAGGAGGCGATAGATGCGCGTCTCGATCGCGCTGCTCGCAACTCTCTGCGCGGCTCTCGGGCTTGCCGCTTCGGCCGGAGCTGCTCCCGGCGTCAGCGCCCATGGGCAGCTACTACACGTCCGCGCGAACACGAACGAGAGCTCGAACTGGTTCGGCTACAACCTCGGGTCGCTCGCGCTGGGCGGCACCCTCTTCAACTCGATTGCCGGTGACTGGACGGTGCCCGCCGCGAGCTCGCACACGAAGGGGCAGGACGAGTACTCGTCCGACTGGATCGGAATCGGCGGCGGTTGCGTCGACGCCGGCTGCACGGTCGGCGACAACACGCTGATCCAGACAGGCACCGAGCAGGACGCACCGGCGGCCGGCGGGTCGGCGTACTCGGCGTGGTGGGAGGTCATCCCCGGCCCGTCGATCGGCATCTCGATGACGATCAAGCCCGGCGACCACATGCACGCCTCGGTCGCCGAGACGGTGCCGGACTCGAACGTCTGGGTGATCACGCTCCAGGACGTGACCGAGAACGAGACGTTCTCGCAGACCGTGCCCTACAGCTCGACCCACGCGACGGCGGAGTGGATCGAGGAGACGCCGCTGATCCTCGGTGCGAACGCCGGCTTTGCAGCGCTCCCGAACCTCACCTCGCCCGCCTTCGACCTGGCGACCGTCAACGGCCGGCCCGCGAACCTCAACACGTCGGAGGAGATGGACCTCATCGACTCCAACAACAACGTGATCGGCACACCGTCCGCGCCCGATCCGGACGCCGACGGATTCAATGCGTGCACCTGGGCGACCTCGTGCTCCGCACCGAGCGGCAGCTGATCGCAGTCCGCACCTCAGGTGAGAGAAGCCCCGCTCCGGCGGGGCTTCTCTAGCCGGCGGGCTTCGGTCCTGTCAGGCCGAGCTTCTTGAGCGATCGGTGGAGGTAGGTCGCATAGGCGACTGCCCCCGTGCCCGTCATGTGGATCCCGTCCGACGCATACCACGAGGAGTGGGACTCCGAGTAGTGGTTCCAGTCGAGCACCGTCATCGTCGGGCCCCACTTCTGCTGCTCGGCATAGATCGCGTGGTTGGTGTCGACGTACTGCTTGCTGGTGGCGTGCAGCGTGAGCCAGATCATGTGCTGGACGCCTCGCTTCCACAACGCCTTCACCACGACCGGGAGGCCGCGGCGATAGGTCGCGGGATCGTCGTTGTAGCCCAGGTAGACGACGACGTTCGGGGCGACCGCGCGGCCGAGCCTGCGCACCCTCGCCAGCACGCTCGGCGGGGGGTTCGAGGTCAGGCAGCCCGGCTGGGTCAGCCGGCCGCACGGACGGAGCTCGAACCGGACGCGGTTGCCGCTCTCGACGATCCGCCTCGCGGTCGAGTCCCAGTTCAGCGACGCCCCGGACGAGTCGGAGAAGATCGTCAAGTGCTGGTTCGGCCGCTTCTTGCCGGCGATCGCCGTCGCCGCCAGGACGCCACAGAACACGACCGCGGCGAGCACTGTCAGAAAGCGATCCACGGCGCTGGACTCTAGGCCGAGCCGCGGCCGTTGGGAAGGTCGATTCAGGTGCGCAGAACGACCTCGAGCGCGGTGCCGCGACCGGGGGTGCTTCGGACGCTGAACCCGCCGTCGATCGACGAGGCCCGGTCGCGCATGTTGCGCAACCCGTGCCCGCCGGTCCGCGCGTCGGGCGGGAAGCCTTCGCCGTCGTCGGAGATCGCGACGAACCGCTCGCCCGAAGGGCGGCGGCCGATCACGACCTCGGCGCGCGTCGCGTTCGCATGGCGCCGGACGTTGCCGAGCCCCTCTTGCACGATGCGGAAGATCTCGATCTGCTCGTCCGGAGCGAGGCGGATCGCGGGGTCGATCTCCAGGTCGACCTCGAGCTCGCCGTCGGCGGTCAGGAACTCGACGTAGCGGCGCAACGCCGAGTCGAACGGGGCCGTGCCGCTCGCCGACGACAGGGCGAGGATGGCGAAACGCGCCTCCTGCTGCGCGAGCGCCGCCGCCTGCTTGAGCTGCGGGCCGACCTCGCCCACCGGCACCCCCGCCTCGAGCATCTGCGCGTGCGTCGAGACCGCGAACAGATACTGGGCGAGCCCGTCGTGGATCTCGCGCGCGACGCGTGCGCGCTCCTCCGCGACTGCGCGCCCGAGCTCGGCCGAGCGGATGGCCCGCCAGGCGCCGACGAGCATCAAGGCGAACGCGAGTAGGCGCAGATACTCGCCCGCGGCGACGTAGTTCGTGCCGCGCGGCGGGGCGAAGACGAGGTGGAGGGCCGCGAAGAGCAGAAGCGTGAAGCCGAGCGCGAGCCACTTCGCGAGATCGTCGCCCGTCTTCGCGAGCCGCCGTCCCCAGCCGATGACTGCGAGCAGGTTGAGGAACGCCTGCACCGCGAGTACCGAGTCGAGGCCGGGCGGCGCGGCTACGCCCGGCAACGCGGTCAGCCCCGGCAACGCGCTGCCGTGGGCGCGGAACAGGAGCCAGGCCGCGGCGAGCGCGACGGCCGCCGCGAGCACCGTGTCGCGGATGGCCCGGTCACGGAGGCGGCTGCGGCCCCCCACGAACGGCGCGACGGCGATGAGGCCCTGGCCGGCGATGCTGCCGGCGAGAGCCGCCCAGGCGTCCGCCCGATCGAGTGAAGCGGTGCCGAGGGCGGGGATGATCGCGAAGGCCACCGTCGAGAGAGACCAGATCAGGAACCCGGCCGCGAGCAGCAGATCCGTGCGCAGGCCGGTGACGGAGAAGCGGACGCCCGCGAGGAGCGCGACGAGCACTCCCGCGAGCGCCATCGTCGTCTCGAGCACGAGCAGGAGCTGCGGCCGGTCGTATTGCGTCCGGAGCGTCGGATACGTGAGCAGCAGCGCGAGGCTGGCCGCGAGCAGCCCGGAGAGGACGATCTCTCCCCATAGCCATGCCTGCAGCTCGGTGCGCTGCTTTCTCACATGGGTCTTGTCGGCAGAAGCGCGGCTGCCGATAAGGACGCATGCCGGCGCGCGTCCTCGTCGTCGACGACCACCCGCTCACCCGCGAGGCGCTTGCGGCGCTGCTGCGTTCGCACGGCTTCGAGCTCGCCGGGCTCGCGGCCGACGGCGAAGAGGCGATCGCCACCGCGGCGGCAGACGCAGCCCGACCTCGTTCTGCTCGACCTTCTCATGCCCGGCCTCGACGGCCTCTCCGCGCTGCCTCGGCTCCGCGAGGTCGCGCCGGGGTGCGAGGTCGTCGTCCTGACCGCCTCGGGGACCGAGGAGAATCTGCTCGCCGCGATTCGCGGCGGCGCCGCGGGCTACCTGCTCAAGACCGAGTCACCCGAGCGGATCGCCGAGTTTCTCGACGGCGTCGTCCACGGTGACGCAGCCCTTTCGGGGCCCGTCGCGCGCAGGCTGCTCGACCAGGTCCGCAGCGGCGGCCGCGGCTCGGGCGTGCCGGACAGCATCGCGGAGGCTCTCTCCGCCCGCGAGCTCGAGGTGCTGTTGCTGCTCGACGAGCACCACGGCACCGACGAGATCGCCCAGCGACTCTTCATCTCGGAGCACACCGTCCGCTCGCACGTCAAGAGCCTCCTGCGCAAGCTCGGCGTCTCGTCCCGCCGCGAAGCTCTCGAGCAACTCGCCCTGGCCCGAGCCTGACCGTCGGGACATGTCCGGTGCCTGGCACCGGACATGTCGGGTCGGGAGGTGTCCGGTGCCTGGCACCAGACGTGTCCGGTCAGGAGGTGAAGCCCTCAAGCGCGGCGTCGACGAGGTCGGGCAGCGTCTCCAGGTCGTAGCCGCCCTCGAGCACCGCCGCGACGCGGTCGGACAGGCGCCCGGCAGCGGCGGGCGAGCTCGCGGAAGCCGTCCTCGGTGACACGCATGTCCGCGAGCGGGTCCGCGTAGTGCGCGTCGAAGCCTGCGGAGACGAGCACGAGCTCGGGCTCGAATCGCTCGACCGCGGGCTCGACGACCTTCGGTCGAACGCCTCGAGGTACTCCTCGTCGCCCGCAACCGCGCGCGCAGCGGGACGTTGAGCGTCGTCTCGGCCTGGTCGTCCGGGCCGCCGCTGCCCGGGTAGAACGGCCATTGGTGGAGCGAGACGAAGAGGACGCTGTCGTCGTCGCGGAAGATCGCCTCCGTGCCGTTGCCGTGATGCACGTCGAAGTCGACGATCGCGACCCGCTCGAGCCCGCGGCGGGACTGCGCCGCCCGCGCGGCCACCGCGACGTTGTTGAACACGCAGAACCCCATCGCGCGCCCGGCCAAGGCGTGGTGACCCGGCGGGCGGACGAGGGCGAAGCCACCCCGCAGCGCCGCCTCGATCGCGGTTCCCGCCGCGAGCGCCGCGGCCTCGAAGGTGGTCGCGGTGCAGACGCGTGTCGCCGTCGAGCCAGAGCCCATCCTCCACGTAGCGAATGAGGTCGACATGCTCGGCGGTGTGGCAGACAGCAGCTCCTCCGTCGTGGCGGCGCGGCCCTCGCTCCAGACGTGCTGGTGCGCGAGCAGCACCGCGAGCCGCTCGGGACGCTCCGGGTGGCCGCCCGTCGGATGCAGCCGCGCGAACGCGGGATGCGTCAGGACGTCGACAGTTCCCCCACGCGCGCCGCGACGCCGCCGAGGCCGAGCCGTTCGAGGAAGGCGGACGCCTCCGCCCACGTCGGGGATGTTTCTGCGAGGGGAGGAAGGGGGGCGGAGGCGTCCATCGCCGCGATTCGCCGGAAGAGCCGCAAGTCCTCCGCCTCCGCGGCGAAGCGGCCGTCGGCGAGCGCCGCCTCGAGCGTCGCCGTACTGCCCGAGGATCTCCGCCGCCTTCTTCGGCCCGATCCCGCGCGCGCCGGGCAGCTTGTCGGACGGGTCGCCGCGCAGCGCGATGAGGTCGGGCACCTGCTCCGGGTCGACGCCGTAGCGCTCGCGCACCTCGGCCGGGCCGATCCGCGCGAGCTCGCTCACGCCGCGCGTCGGCTGCAGGATCGTCACGCGCTCGCTCGCGAGCTGGAAGGCGTCGCGGTCGGAGGTCGCGACGAGCACGTCGCCGGGCCACTCCCGCGCCGCCGCCGCCAGGAAGTCGTCCGCCTCGTAGCCCGGCGCCTTCGCCGACGACGAAGCCGAACGCGCGTCACCGACCTCCGGCAGGATCTCGAGCTGCTCGAGATCGAGTCCTCGAACACCCTCCCGACTGGTACGGCTCGAACGCCTCGTGACGGTAGGTCGGCACCGAGAGGGTGTCCCAGGCGACGAGGACGGCGTCCGGCTGCTCCGCCTGCCAGAGCCGGACGAGCATGTTCGTGAAGCCGACGACGGCGTTGAGCCGGATCGATTTCGGCAGCGCGTGGTAGGCGCGATGCGCGAAGGAGTCGCCGTCGACTGCGAGCAGCACGCTCACAGAGACGCCTCGAGCTCTTCGATGCGCTTCATCAACCGCTCGGTCGCCTCCTGTGCCGCACCCGCGCAGGTCGTCGCTGCCGCGCAGGTCCGTCAATCTCGATCGGCGCGCCGTACGCGACCCGCAGCGGCCCGAGCCCGAGCAGCCGGTCGGTGCCGGCCACGGCAGCCGGCACGAGCGGCACGCCGGCCTCGAGCGCGATCCGCGCCGCGCCGGACCGCGGCCGCGCCTCGTGCTTCTTGACCAGCCCCTTCGTGCGCCGCGTACCCTCGGGGAACATCACGACGACGTTGCCCTCCCGCGCGAGCCGCACAGCCGTCTGGATCGGCGTCGACGTCGGCGCGCCCGCGGTGCACCGGGAAGGCGCCGGCGGCGTTGAGCACGTACTTCGCCGGCCACCAGTAGAGCTCGGCCTTCGCCATGAAGCGGAGCCAGTGCTTCGGCCAGAGCGGCATTCCGAGCGGCCACGGGTCGAAGTTCGAGAGGTGATTGCACGCCAGGACGCACCCGCCGGGCGGGCAGGTTCTCCCGCCCCTGCACGCGCAGCCGGAACAGCCCGCGCAGAACCGGCCAGCTCAGCACGGCGACGACGTTGTAGAGGAGCGGCGGGCGCATGCCCCTGAGTATCACGTTCCGCCGAGGGGCTGGAAGCGCCGCCGGCAAAGCCGGCGGCGCCGGGCCGGAAAGACCCCGGGCCGCCTTTGCCGGCCCGGCCGGTGGCTATCGTGACCCGCCGATGCCGAAGCGATTGGTCATCGTCGAGTCCCCGGCGAAGGCACGGACGATCGCCGGCTACCTCGGGCCCGACTTCATCGTCGAGTCCTCCGTCGGCCACATTCGCGACCTGCCCGACAGCGCCGCCGAGATCCCCGAGCAGCTACAAGGGCGAGTCGTGGGCGCGCCTCGGCGTCGACGTCGAGCACGACTTCGAGCCGCTCTACGTCGTCGACCCCGACAAGAAGAAGACGGTCGCCGAGCTGCGCAAGCAGCTCGCCGGCGCCGACGAGCTCCTGCTCGCGACCGACGAGGATCGCGAGGGCGAGGCGATCGCCTGGCACCTGCTCGAGGTGCTGAAGCCGAAGGTGCCGGCGCGGCGGATGGTCTTCCACGAGATCACGCGCGAGGCGATCGAGCGCGCCCTCGGCGAGACGCGCGACGTCGACGAGCGGCTCGTCGACGCGCAGGAGTCGCGGCGCATCCTCGACCGGCTCTACGGCTACGAGGTCTCGCCGGTGCTGTGGAAGAAGATCATGCGCGGGCTCTCGGCCGGGCGCGTCCAGTCGGTCGCGACGCGCCTCGTCGTCGAGCGCGAGCGCGAGCGGATGGCGTTCCGCGCCGCCGCGTGGCTGGGACCTGCTCGCGACGCTTCGACCCGCGGCGAGGGGGGCGCTTCAGCGAAGCCCTTCGAGGCGCGGCTCGTCTCCCTCGACGGGCAGCGGGTCGCGCGACGGGCCGCGACTTCGGCCCCGACGGGAAGCTCGCGACGGCCGACGCTCGTCCAGCTCGACGAGGAGGCGGCGCGCGGCCTCGCCGACCGGCTCCAGGGATCGTCGTTCCAGCGTCGCGCCGCGTCGAGCGCAAGCCGTACTCCCGCCGCCCGGCCCGCCGTTCATGACCTCGACGCTGCAGCAGGAGGCGAGCCGCAAGCTCCGCTTCTCCGCGCAGACGACGATGCGGCTCGCGCAGCGCCTGTACGAGAACGGCTACATCACGTACATGCGCACCGACTCGACGACGCTGTCGGAGTCGGCGCTCGCCGCCGCGCGCGAGCAGGTCACGTCGCTGTTCGGCGCCGACTACGTCCCGGCGGAGCCGCGCCGCTACGAGCGGAAGGTCAAGAACGCGCAGGAGGCGCACGAGGCGATCCGGCCGGCGGGCGACCGCTTCCGCACGCCGCAGCAGGTGCGGCGGAGCTCTCGCGCGACGAGCACGCGCTCTACGAGCTGATCTGGATGCGGACGCTCGCGTCGCAGATGAAGGACGCGCAGGGCCAGACCGTCTCGCTGCGGATCGCCGGCGAGTCGAGCGCGGCGAGACGGTCGAGTTCGGCGCCGCCGGCACGGTGATCACCTTCCGCGGCTTCCTGCGCCGCCTACGAGGAAGGCCGCGACGACGACCGCGCGGCGCCGGACGACGACGAGGAGCGCCGCCTGCCGAACCTCGCCGAGGGCGACTGCGCGTCGAGCTGCGCGCGCTCGAGCCCGCAGGGCCACGAGACGAGCCCGCCGGCGCGGTACACCGAGGCAACCCTCGTGCGCACGCTCGAGGAGCTCGGCATCGGCCGGCCGTCGACCTACGCCTCGATCCTCGGCACGATCCTCGACCGCGGCTACGTCTTCAAGCGGGGCAGGCGCTCGTGCCGGCCTTTCTCGCCTTCTCGGTCGTCGACCTCCTCGAGCAGCACTTCGGCCAGCTCGTCGACTACGACTTCACCGCCTCGGATGGAGGACGACCTCGACCGGATCGCGGCCGGCGACGAGCAGCGGGTCGAGTGGCTCGGCCGCTTCTACTTCGGGGACGGCGACGCCGGCTTGCACGAGCTCGTCTCGGATCTCGGGGCGATCGACGCGCGGGAGATCAACTCGCTCGAGATCGGCGACGGGATCGTCCTCCGCGTCGGCCGCTACGGGCCGTACCTCGAGCGGGACGGGCAGCGGGCGAGCGTCCCGGACGAGCTCGCCCCCGACGAGCTGACGGTCGAGAGAGCCGAGGAGCTGCTCGCGCAGCCGAGCGGCGACCGCGAGCTCGGCGCCGATCCCGAGACGGGTTTGCCGATCGTCGCGCGCACCGGCCGCTACGGCCCGTACGTCACCGAGGTCCTGCCGGAGGGCGCGAAGGAGAAGCCGCGCACCGCTTCGCTCTTCAAGTCGATGTCCCTCGACACCATCTCGCTCGAGGACGCGCTCCGCCTGCTCGACGCTGCCGCGCATGCGTCGGCGTCGACCAGGACGGCGAGGAGGTCGTCGCCGCGCAACGGCCGCTACGGGCCGTTCGTGCAGAAGGAGAAGGAGACGCGCTCGCTCGAGTCCGAGGAGCAGCTCCTCACGATCGACGCTCGACGAGGCGCTCGCCCTGATCGCCCAGCCCGAAGCCGCGGCGCGGCCGGCGAGCCGCTGCGCGCCGCTCCGCGGAGCTCGGCACCGATCCCGCCGAGCGGCAAGGCGATCGTGCTCAAGGAAGGCCGCTTCGGTCCCTACGTCACCGACGGCGAGACGAACGCGAGCCTTCGCACGCGGCGACGACCCGGAGACGGTCACGCTCGACCGCGCCGCTCGAGCTCCTCGCCGAGCGCCGGCGCGAAGGGGCCGGCGAAGAAGGGCGGCCGCCGCCGCAAGGCTTCCTGAGCGGTTCTCACAAACTTCGCCGACCTGTCCGCGTCCTATGCTCGCAGGCCGGTCGACGCGCGGAATACACTTGCCGCGCGGGTCGTTCGAGCGACCGGGAGCGGCGGCATTCCCGGGCGAGGGTGGTAACCGGAGGACTTCGCTCCTAAGGTGAGAAGGCTTGCGGGCAAGCGAAGAAGCAGGACGAAAGGACTGAGGGAGCGCTGACGCAGAACCAGCTGCAACGATTTGCTCGAGTCGGATCAGATCCGCGCCATCGTCGAGGGCGCCGAGGAGCGCGGCTACATCGACCCCGCCGAGCTCGAGGCGTTCGCGGCCGAGCACGAGCTCAACGAGCACGGAAGTCGAGGAGCTGACGCGCGAGCTCGAGCGCACCGGGCTCGAGATCGGCCAGCCGGCCGCTGCCGCACCGGCCGCCGGCGAGCCGACGGCGAGGCGGACGAGAAGGAGAAGGACGAACGAGGAGCCGACCCGGCCCGTCGCGATCTCCGGCTCGGCCGACAGCCTGCAGCTCTTCCTCGCCGACGTCGGCCGCCACAAGCTGCTCACCGCCGCCGAGGAGGTCATGCTCGCGAAGCGGATCGAGCGCGGCGACCCGGTCGGCGAAGCGCCAGCATGATCGAGTCGAACCTGCGGCTCGTCGTCTCGATCGCCAAGGGCTACCGCGGCCTCGGCGTCCCGTTCCTCGACCTGATCCAGGAGGGAACGCTCGGGCTGAACCGCGCCGTCGAGAAGTTCGACTGGCGCCGCGGCTACAAGTTCTCGACTTACGCGACCTGGTGGATCCGCCAGTCGGTGCAGCGCGCGGTCGCGAACCACGCGCGCACGATCCGCGTCCCCGTCCACGTCGTCGAGCGCCAGCAGAAGCTGTCGCGCGCGGCGCGGCGGCTCGAGGTCGAGCTCGGCCGCGAGGCGACGAAGGAGGAGCTCGCCGAGGCGACCGGCCTGCCGATGCAGCACGTCGACGAGGCTCTCGGCGCCGCGAACGCGTCGGTCTCGCTGAACCAGACGGTCGGCGCCGACGACGAGGGCGAGCTCGGCGACCTGTTCGCCGACCGCGAGGCGGCCGATCCGTTCGACGAGGCCGAGGAGTCGCTCCGCCGCCAGAGTATGCGGCGGCGCTCGAGGCGCTGCCCGAGCGTGAGCGGCGGATCCTCGAGCTGCGCTTCGGCTTCGAGGGCGAGCCGTGGACGCTCGAGGCGATCGGCAACGAGCTCGACCTGACGCGGGAGCGTGTCCGCCAGCTCGAGGGCCAGGCGCTCTCCCGGCTCGGCGCCCTGCGCGACCTCATCTCGGTCGCTGCGGCCTAGCTGGGAACCGAGTTCCTCGCTCGCAGGATCGCCTCGCGGTCGAGCGGCGCAACGCGGAGCTCCGGCGGCGGGCGGCGGAGGAACGAGTCGACGAGGAGGAGCTCGTCGAGGTCGAGCTCTCCCGAATCACCTTGTAACAGTCTGTTACGAGGTTCGACATGTCTGTTCGCGGCGGCGAGGCCGGCCTCGATTTCGAGCGCTGCGCCGCCGCCGGGCGGCAGCGTTCGCTCCGCCGCGACTCGGCCACCGGCTACGAAGAACGCCCGTACGTAGGCGGGCTCAGTGGCCGGTACGAGCACGCAGCACGCGAGCCGCCGCACGCGGTCGAGCCGCGCGAGCTCATGGCAAACCCGCTCCAGAGCTGCGACCCGGTCGCGTAGCCGTGCCGCATCCTCGAAGCGGCGAGCGTCGGCGAGCTCCCGCAACCGGCGGTGGCAGCGCGGCAGCGCGGCAGCGGGACGGGCGAGCTCGTCCGGAGTCAGCGCTCGGGCTGCGAGCTGCGCCGTCTGCCGTGAGCGCAACGGACCAAGTAACAGACTGTTACTAGCTTTGACACGGCTCGCCTGGACCTGGCTGGTCGTTGCCACGACCGAGTCGCCCCGTTGCCGCAGCCAGACCTGCCGCTCCGGCCGCGACACGCGCGCATTGCCGGGCGGACGAAGCTCGCGGATCAGACGCAGCTCCTCGAGCGCCGCCTCGAGCTCGGAACCCCTCACCCGCCACTCGATCCGCTCCGCCGCCGCGACCGCCGCTTCGACCGCCGGCCGCTGCCGCTCGCTGTGGAAGTACGAGCGCAGGCGTGCCCGCAGGTCGCGCGCCCGGCCGACGTAGAGAACCTGGTCGTTGCGGCCGAGGAAGAGGTAGACGCCGGGTCGGGTCGGCGCTCCGAACGCGAGGTGGCGCTTGTCGAGCAGGCGCCGGGTCCTCGTGGCCGCGAGCTCCGCGAGCTCGGCGACGGTGCGGGCGCCCCGCTCCTGCGCGAGCCCGATCAGGGCGAGCAGCAGCTCGGCGGTCGCGCGGGCATCCGGCAGCGCCCGGTGGCACGGCCGCTCGGACGTACCGAGAAACCACGCGAGCTGACCGAGGCCGAAGCCCGCCACGCGCCCGGCGAGCAGCGTCCGCGCGAGCCGCACGGTGTCGACGACCGGCGAGCCGATGCGCGAGCCCGTGAGCCGCTCGGTCTCGCGGTCGAGGAACGCGAGGTCGAAACGTGCGTTGTGCGCCACGAGGACCGCGTCGCCGGCGAAGGCGAGAAAGCTCCGTACGGCCTCGGCCGGCCGCGGTGCGCCGCGCAGCTGCTCGTTCCGGAGGCCGGTCACCGCGCTCGCCCCGGAGCCGATCGGAAGTCCCGGATCGACGAGGGTCTCGAACTCGGCCTCGACCTCGAAGCCGCGGAGGCGCACCGCCCCGATCTCGCAGATCCCGGACTGCCCGGGCCGCAGCCCGGTCGTCTCGAGGTCGACGACGACGTACGTCGCGTTCTCGAGCAGGAGCGCCGCGCCGGGCGGCTCGGCGAGAGCCACGGCGTCGCCGCTCCACGAGAGCCGCGCATCGGTCTCGACGACGTCCGCGAGCAGCGAGCGCGCGAGGGCGACGGGCGCCTGCCGGAGGGCGAAGAGACGCCGCGCCGCATCCTCCGCCAGGACCGGCCCGCGCTGTTCCTCCACGAGCTCCACCAGGCGGTCGGCCGCGTCTAGCCTGAGCTGCATGTCCGAGAGCCTAAGCGAACATACGTTCGCACGCCAGCTCGCGCCGCTCCGCTCCGCTCCTTCGGGCGAAACGGAGCAGGTGACTCAGGCCCTGCCCGGCGAGCCGTTACGGGTGCTCGAGGAGCGCGGCGACTGGGCCCGAGTGGAGACGGCCTACGCGTATCCGGGCTGGGTGCGACGGGCCGACCTCGGGGGCGAGCCCGACGCCGACTGGCTGCGCCCCGTCGCCGCCGATCCCGTCGACCAGGCGCGGACGCTGCTGGGCACGCACTACGAGTGGGGCGGCATGACCTCCGCCGGGATCGACTGCTCCGGCCTCGTCCACATGGCGTTCCGGGCCTGTGGACGCCTCGTGCCGCGGGACGCCGACCAGCAGGAGGAGGCAGGCGAGAAGCTGTCCGAGACCGACCTCCGCGCCGGAGACCTCGTCACCTACGGCCCGCCGGAGGGAGCCGATCACGTCGCCTTCTGGGTCGGCGGCGGCGCATCCTCCACGCGACGCAGGCGTGACGGAGTCGACGGCGTCGTCGAGGAGGATGAGCCGGCGGAGCTCCGCGAGCGCCGGCGCGCGCTCGTGCGCCTCGGCCCCGCCTCCGAAGTGTCGCCCGAGCGCTAGATTTCGCCGCCCACGTGGACCCGACCGCCTTTCCGGGGAGAGTGGGCGCGGTCGCAGCGGCAGCGGCGCTTCCGCTCCTCGCGCTCGTCGTCGTCGCAGGTTGCGGCGGCTCCGGTCGCGCGACCCCGTCCGCGACCACTGCTCGCACGACGACGGCCACGCGCACCACGACGGCCGCCTCGACCACCGCTGCCTCGACCAGCGGCTGCCGCCGGCGAACCCGCACGAGTTCCCGGACTTCCGGATTGCGATGGACGAGGTCGACCGACTATCTCGACCCGGGCCTCTCCGACACGACCGAGGGCTGGGGCGTGATGTGGAACGTCTACCTCCCGCTCCTCGGGTACAAGCACGTCAGCGGACCGGCCGGCGCGCGGCTCGTCCCGTACCTCGCACGGACGCTGCCGCGCTCTCGCACGACCGCGGACCTACCGCTCACGCTGCGCGGAGGACTTCGCTACTCGAACGGCGACCCGCGTCAAGGCGGGCGACTTCAAGACAGACGATCGAGCGGGACTTCATCCTCGACTCGGCCGGCGCTGCCTTCTTCCGGCAACATCGTCGGCGCGGATGCCTTCGCGCAGCACCAGAAGGGCGGCATCCGCGGCGATCGTCATCAACAACACGACCGGCACGATCGTCATCCACCTCGCGACGCCGCAGGCGGATTTCTCGAACGTCCTCGCGTCCGAGTTCGCGGCGCCGGTGCCCGCGAGCGCGCCGGCCGCGGACACGTCGCTCAATCCGCTCCCCGCAACCGGGCCGTACGTGATCAAGAGCTACCCGCCGAAATCCGCGGATCGTCGAGGAGAGGAACCCGTACTTCCAGGCCTGGCGCTTCCACGGCGCCGTGCCCGCCGGCAATCCCGACCGTGTCACCTGGGACATCGTCCCCAGTGCCTCGCTCGCGCTCCACCGCGTGATGACCGGCAAGGACGACTGGATGAGCTACTGCCGGTCCCGAGCAAGCGGCTGGCCGGCATGGAGCAGAAGTTCCCGAAGCGCCTCAGACGTCTTCACGCCGGCGAACCTCCTCTACTTCTTCATGAACACGCAGGTCGCGCCGTTCGACCAGCTCGCGGTGCGGCGCGCCGTGAACTACGCGATCTCGCGCCGGTCGCTCGTGGACCTCGCGGGCGGGCTGGCGAACGCAAATCCCACGGAGAACGTCCTGCCGCCGGGCTATCCGTCCTTCCGGCCGCACCATCTCTACCGCCACGATCTGCGCATGGCGCGCAGCCTCGTGCGCGAGTCGGGCGAGCGCGGCAAGCGCGTCATCGTCTGGAACCACGACGTGACCGCCGACCTGCCGTTCACCGAATACCTCGTCTCCGTCCTCCGCAACGCTCGGCTTCAACGCCCGCCAGAACGTCGTGACCGCGAGCGACTACTGGGCGACGCTCGGCGAGCCAGTCGACGCACGCCCAGATCGGTTTCGCCGACTGGTTCCAGGACTATCCGCACCCGCTCGACTGGTTCGGCGTCCTCCTCAACGGCCAGCAGATCAGGCCGACGCACAACTCGACTACGCGAACTTCGGCGTCCCCTGGGTGAACCGCAAGATCGAGAGGCTGACCCGCCCGCCGAAGCTCACGCGTCGCGTCGATCGCCGCTGGGCGCGCCTCGACCGACAGACGATGCGCCTCGCGCCGTGGGCGCCGTTCCTCAACCAGGAAGGTACGGATTTCTTTAGCAAGCGCGTAGAACTCGCCTGTTACGTCAATAACGTCCTGTACGAGTTCGACTACGCGAGCATCTGTGTCAGCAAGAAGTAGTCGGTATTGCTAGGTTCGGCCTAGGCCAAACGGCCTATGGGCGGGGCCAGTCCGGCCCAGCACAAACGCTCGCTACCCAGGAGGTGGAAGAGAGAGTGAGGACGAAGCGAGTGAGATCCATCGCAGTCGCGGCGATGGTCACGGCGGGGCTGGTGCTGGTGGTGAGCGCCTGCGGCGGTGGCGGTAGCAGCGGCACGACGGCGGCGTCGACGAGCGCCCCCCAGGGGAAGACCTTCCCGGAGATCAAGGTGGTCTGGGGAACCACGGACTACATGGACCCGGGCCTCTCGTACCGGCTCGAGTCGTGGCAGATCTTCCAGGACGTCTACCTCGGCCTGCTGCAGAAGCAGTACCAGACGTGTGCTCCCGTCGGTGACTGCACGAAGATCATCCCGGCGATCGCGCAGAGCCTGCCGGTCGTGAACACCAACGGCACGGACTTCAAGTTCACGATCCGCAAGGGGTTGAAGTACTCGAACGGCCAGACGATCAAGGCGAGCGACTTCAAGAACTCGATCATCCGCGACTTCAAGCTGAACTCGCCGGGGATCGGGTTCTTCAACAACATTGTTGGCAGCGAGTCCTGCGAGGCGAACCCGACGAAGTGCTCGGACATCTCGGGGATCACCGTGAACGACAGCGCCGGCACGGTCGAGATCAAGCTGATCAAGCCGCAGTCGGACTTCGAGTACATCCTGACGACGCCGTTCGCGGCGATGGTGCCCTCGTCGACGCCGCAGAAGGACACGGAGAATCCGCCTCCGGCGTCGGACGGCCCGTACTACATCTCGAGCTACAAGCCGAGCCGCTCGTTCGTCGCGCTGCGGAACCCGCACTGGAAGCCGATCCCGG
This sequence comes from uncultured Actinomycetes bacterium, assembly GCA_963720065.1. GTDB lineage: Bacteria > Actinomycetota > Thermoleophilia > Gaiellales > Gaiellaceae > Palsa-739. The sequence goes on along the minus strand of CAVREH010000038.1, from coordinate 166,960 downwards.
GGATCCCGAACGGCAACCCGGACAAGATCGTCGCGGTCATGACGAGCGACCTTGCGCAGTCGGCGCAATACATCACGTCGGGCCAGTACGACTACGACGAGAACACGCTTCCCACCGACCGGTTGAAGGAGCTCCAGTCGAAGTACAGCTCCCAGATCAAGCTCTGGCGGACGCCGTCGACGTACTACTTCTTCATGAACCAGCGCACTCCGCCCTTCAACAACCTGAAGGCAAGGCAGGCCGTCAACTACGCGATCAACCGGCAGACGCTGGTCAATCTGCGCGGCGGTCTCGGAGTGCCGACGGAGAACTTCCTGCCGCCGACGTATCCGCAGTACAAGAAGATCACTCCGACCGCGTATCCGTACAACCTCTCGAAGGCCAAGCAGCTGGTGCAACAGTCGGGAACCAAGGGTATGACCGTCGGTGTGTACACGATCTCCGACGACTCGATCGACAAGGCGCAGGGTGAGTATCTCGGTAGCCAGCTGAACAAGATCGGCTGGCATGCAGTGATGCACGAGCTCGCCAGCGCCCAGTACTTCGTCGTCATCGGAAACCAGAAGACGAAGGCTCAGATCGGCTTCACCGACTGGTTCGAGGACTACCCGTACCCGACGGACTGGTTCCGGGTGCTCCAGTACGGGCCGAACATCACGAATCAGCACAACAACAACAACTCGAACGTGAACATCGCCTCGACGAACAAGGAGATCGCCAAGCTCGCCGCCCTGCCCCCGGCGCAGGCCTTCTCGTCGAGCACGACGAACGACTGGGCCAAACTCGACAACACGATGATGGTCAAGGACGCAACCGAGGCTCCGTTCCTGAACGGTGTCATCACGTCGTTCTTCTCCACGAAGATGAACCCGAACTGCGACGTCTTCGACGACTGGTTCGACGACGTGGCAGAGATGTGCATGAAGTAACGAGGTAACCGTCGGCGTGGCGGTGGCGATCGCCGCCGCGCCGACTCCTCTCATCCAAACCATCAGTGGCGACCCCCGGAACCACCCAAGAGGAATTCACTCTCGACACCGCCGCCGAGCTGGCGGCGGACGAGGGCGGGGGGTCGAAGATCGAGGGCAAGAGCCCGTGGGCGCTGGCAGGGCGCCGCCTCCGCCGCAACTACACCGCGCTCGCCTTCCTCGCAGTATTCATCCTCGTCCTACTGCTCTGTTACGTGGGTGCCCCGCTCTATGCGAGCCACGTCTCACACCTCGGCCCGACCAACGAGAACGCGAGCGGCGTCATCCACGAGAACGGCAAGACGATTCCGGTCATCGCGACTGGCGGGGTGACCTTCAACAAGAACGGAACGGTCACGCTGCATGCCGGCGCCGGGGTCCCCATCGGCCCGCAGTGGGGCGCATCCGCCGGGCCCTATTTCTTCGGCGCCGACCAGCTCGGCCGCGACGTGGGCACGCGACTTCTCTACGGCGGCCGCAACACGCTCACGATCGGCATCGGCTCGGCGGTGATCGCCACCGCCATAGCGATCCTCCTCGCGCTGCTCGCGGCTTACTTCGGCGGCCCGACCGACTGGATCATCTCGCGGCTGTTCGACCTGATCTGGGCCTTCCCGGTCATCCTGCTCGGAATCGCGCTCGGCACCGCGCTCAACATCAACGGCTTCCACCACGGGCCGATCAACATTGCAGCGGGCAGCCTCTGGATCCCGGTGGCCGTCATCGCGTTCGTATTCATCCCGTACATCGGGAGACCGTTGCGGGGCCAGGTCCTCGCGTTGCGGAACCGCGAATTCGTCGAAGCGTCGACCGCGCAGGGCGCCGGACCGCTGCGAATCATGTTCTCGGAGTTGCTGCCGAACATCGCCTCGTCGGTGCTCGTGCTCTTCACGCTGATCGTCGCCAACGCGATCCTCACCGAGGTCGCCCTCTCGTTCCTCGGCGCCGGCGTCCAGCCTCCCCAGCCCTCCTGGGGAACGATGATCGCCGACGGCCAGCTGATCGTCGCGAGCGACCCCTGGCTGGCCATCCTGCCGGGGATCTTGATCACCATCACGGTGATCTCGCTCAACGTCTTCGGCGACGGATTGCGCGACGCGCTCGACCCGCGCGCGAAGGTGAGGATCGAGCATTGAGAGGGGCGAAGCGCTAGATGGTGGCGTTCCTGATCCGGCGGACGTTCGGGATGATCATCGTCCTGATCGCCGTCAGCTTCATCACGTACCTCATCTTCTTCAAGCTCCCCGGCGGCGGTCCGACGGCCGTCGCGCAACGCATCGCCGGCCGGAATGCGACAAACGCGAACGTCATCTCGATCGAGCACAAGCTCGGGCTCAACAAGAACGTCTTCGTGCAGTACTTCGACATGATGAAGCAGCTGCTCAGCGGGCAGCTCATCTCGTACTACGACGGGACGAACGTCGTCCAGCAGATCAAGGAGGGGCTGCCGGAGACCTTCTCGCTCTGTATCGGGGCCGCGATCATCTGGCTCGGCTTCGGAGTCCTGGTGGGAACGATCTCCGCCGTCAAGGCCGGGCGCTTCACCGACAAGGCGATCACGGTGCTCGCGCTGGTCGGCATCTCGCTGCCGGTCGCCTGGCTGGCAATCATGCTTCGCTATTACTTCGCCGGCGAGAATCGTTGGTCGTGGTTCCCCGACGGCGGTTACGTCCCGTTGACCACGAGCCCCTGGCAGTGGTTCTACCACCTGCTCCTGCCGTGGTTCACGCTCGCCATCCTCTTCATCGGCTTCTACGGCCGGGTCCTGCGCTCGAACATCCTCGACACCATCAACGAGGACTTCGTGCGGACCGCGAAGGCGAAGGGTCTCCTTCCCGCCGGATCCTCGTCAAGCACACGCTTCGCGCCTCGCTCATTCCGATCGTGACCCTGTTCGGGCTCGACTTCGCCGCGGTGCTCGGCGGCGGGGCGATCATCACCGAGTACGTCTACAACATCCACGGGGTCGGCTACTACGCGGCCACGTCGATCGCGACGCAGGATCTGCCGCCGCTGATCGCCGTGACGCTTTACGGCGCGGCGTTCATCGTCGTCTTCTCGACGGTCGTCGACGTCGCGTACGCATACCTAGACCCGAGGATCCGGCTGACCTGATGGCCGAACGCCTGCTCGAGGTCAACGACCTCAAAGTCCAGTTCGCCACGGAGGACGGGACCGTGAACGCGGTCGACGGGATCTCCATGGAGCTCGAGCGCGGCAAGGTGATCGGGATCGTCGGCGAGTCGGGGTCGGGCAAGAGCGTGAGCGCGATGACGATGATGGGTCTGACGCGCGGCGTGAATGCGCGCTTCGAGGGCGAGATCCTCTACAAGGGAAAGGACCTCCTGAAGGTCTCGGACCGCGATATGCAGAACTATCGCGGCAACGAGCTCGGGATGATCTTCCAGGACCCGATGACCTCGCTGAACCCCGTCTACCGAATCGGCGAGCAGATCGTCGAGGCGATTCAGGCGCACGAGAACGTCGACAAGCGGACGGCCCGGGCGCGCACGATCGAGTTGCTCCGGCAGGTCGGCATCCCGAACCCTGAGACGCGTGTCGACAGCTTTCCGCACGAGTTCTCCGGCGGGATGCGGCAACGAGCGATGATCGCGATGGCCTTGTCGTGCAACCCGTCGATACTCATCGCCGACGAGCCGACGACGGCCCTCGACGTCACGATCCAGGCGCAGATCGTCGACCTGATCAACCGCCTCAAGGATGACTTCAACTCGGGTGTGATCTTCATCACCCACGATCTCGGCGTGATCGCCGAGATCGCCGACGAGATCATCGTCATGTACGCCGGGCGCGTCGTCGAGCGTGGCTCGAAGCGGGACATCTTCTACGACCCGCAGATGCCGTATACGTGGGGCCTCCTGGGGTCGATCCCGCGCCTCGACCGGCCGCGCGTCGAGCGCCTGCACACGATCGAGGGGATGCCGCCGTCGTTGATCAATGCGCCGGAAGGCTGCAAGTTCCGCCCGCGCTGTCCGCACGCGTTCGAGAAGTGCAAGCAGGAGCCGCCGCTCGAGAACCGCGTCGGCACGCCGGGCCATCTCGACCGTTGTTGGCTCGACGTCGAGTTCAAGCGCGCCCACCGCGACGAGACGATCTCGCCCGGTTCGGAAGCAGCGGCGTGACGGCTCTCGACCAGGCTGCCGCGTCGGCCGACGCCCCGTTGCTCGAGGTTCGCCACGTCAAGAAGTACTTCCCGATCCGGAGCGGCGTGTTGCAGCGCGAGGTTGCTCGCGTGCATGCCGTCGACGACGTGAGTTTCGTCATCCGGCCGGGGGAGACGCTCGGGCTCGTGGGTGAGTCCGGGTGCGGCAAGTCGACCCTGGGTCGCACCATCGTGCGGCTGCTCGAACCGACAGACGGCCAGATCATCTTCCAGGAGCGGGACATTTCGCATCTCGGGACGCGGGCCATGCGCCCGCTGCGGCGGGAGATGCAGATGGTCTTCCAGGATCCCTATGCGTCGCTCAATCCGCGCAAGCGCGTGGGGACGATCGTGTCCGACCCGATGCGCATCCACAACCTCGGCAGCCGGGCCGAGCAGAAGCAGCGCGTCGGCGAGACTCGAGAGCGTCGGCCTTCGCCGGAGCACTACAACCGCTTCCCGCACGAGTTCTCCGGCGGTCAACGGCAGCGAATCGGGATCGCGCGCGCCTTGGCCCTACGGCCGAAGCTGATCGTCGCGGACGAGCCCGTCTTGGCTCTCGACGTCTCTATCCAGTCCCAGATGCTGAACCTGCTGGACGACCTGCAGAACGAGCTCCAGCTCACCTACCTCTTCATCGCGCACGACCTCGGCGTGGTCCGCCATGTGAGCGACCGGATCGCGGTGATGTACCTCGGCAAGCTCGTCGAGCTCTCCCCGGCGGAGGAGCTCTACACGCGCCCGATCATGCCCTACACCGAGGCCTTGCTCTCGGCGGTTCCGATCCCGGATCCCGACCTGGCCGAGAAGCGCGAGCGGATCGTGCTCGAGGGCGACGTTCCGAGCCCGATCAATCCGCCGAGCGGCTGCCGGTTCATCCGCGCTGCCGCTACGCGACGGATGTGTGCACGCAGCTGGAGCCTCCGCTCGTCGATTACGGCAACGGACATCTCGCCGCCTGCCACCATCCGCTCAACGTCGATCAGGCCGCGCTGCAGCGCGTCGGAGTGGCCGAGCAGCACACGCCGGCGGAGGCCGATTCCTCGGCGCTGCCGCAGGACACGTCGGGGCGCTCGAATCCCTCGGCTGCGCCGAATTCGGACTGACACCCGTTCGAGGTAGGCCGAGGCGCTAAAGCGGCATGGATAGTGAGCCGATACTCGTGGCGTGGATGCTGCTGAGCGCAAGGAGATCCTCAGCCGGTACTTGACGCACTCGCGCCGCTTTGAGGAAGTTGCGGCGCGGCGTCGCGGCACCGGCGGGGCCGACGTGATCCCGCTCCAGAACCCGCTTCGTGAGCTCGAGCAGGAGCCGACGGGGCGGGAGGTCGAGGTGCTGCAGCTCATCTCCGACGGGCTCGTGAACCGCGAAATCGGTCAGAAGCTGTTCCTGTCGGAGGAGACGGTCAAGTCGCACGTCCGGCACCTGCTGGCCAAGCTGCAGGCGCGCTCTCGTGCGCATGCGGTTGCCGTGGGCTTCCGCCGCGGCATCATCGGCTAGAGATATTCCGTCCACAGCACTGTGGACAAAGGAAAAACGAAGCGCCGGGTGAAGATCACCCGGCGCCCGTGAATCGGTCTATCCGTCTCCCAGCTCTTACCCGGATCCCCCGCGCGGGGGATGAACCGAGGCTGTGGATAACGGACTATCCGACGGCTTTACCAGCTTCTCGTGGCCCCTCGACCCTGCGCGGGCCGCGAGACGAACAAGGGAACGCATTGAGAACTCCGATCGATCGGGGACTGACGGCGACGTCAGCCTATACCCCTTTTGGGGGATACGCAAGGCTTGATGCCTGGTCAATGGTCTAGTTACTGCGGATCGCCGATCTCTCGCATGGGCCGGCGTCACTGTGGGCGGCCTCGTGGGCGGTAATCGGCCTCTCTTCCTCGAGGGCTACAGCCTGCCGCAATCTGGGCGGCATTGTTCCTTGCCGCATCGCCGCATTCGCCGAACGACAGAGCATCGCCGTCAACGAGCGGCTGAACCATCAGTCGCGTTCCTCCCGCTCGTCTTCTCTGCTGTCGTTTTCGGGCCGCTCGGAGCCTTTGTCGTTGGGGCCCCTCGACTGCGCTAGATCTTCCAAAGTCGCCGCTCAAGTGGAGTGTGTATACGCCGATTCGCGGACTCACTGGCGCCATGGTCGGACTCGCCGTCGTGAAGCTTCTCCCGCAGCCCGGCAACCTCGGTCAATATCTCCTGGCCAGCCTTGTTGGTTCCCTTGTCTTCCTGTCCGTTGGCGGATTTTTCAGCACCGCAACAGCCTGTCGTGCGCGGTATCGATCCGGTCGCCCGATCTTCAGACGATCGCATCACTTTCCTGGATCACAGTGCCGCTCTACGTGCCAGTGCTAACGCTCTTCGTCTACGCGTACCACACCTACTCGCTAGAGCTCGTGCTCGTCTTCTTCGTTCCGACACTCGCCGCGCAGCGGCTTCTTCACCTCTATCGGGAGGAGAAAGAGGCGACAAGTCGTTTGGCTGCCGCGAATGATCAACTTCGGAGAGCGAGCCTCTCGTTCGCCACGGCCCTTGTTGCGACTCTCGATGCCCGAGATCAGTACACGGCAGGTCACTCAGCAGCGGTCGCGATCTATGCGCGAGACATTGCACAGCGCATGGGGTTGTCGGGCGACAACAGGAGCTCGTTCATCTCTGTGGCCTCGTGCACGACATTGGCAAGATCGGTCTTGCCGGCTGGCCTGCTCGAGAAGCCCGGCCCATTGACTCTCGAGGAGCGCCGCCAAATGGAGCAACACTCCGAAATCGGAGAGCGGATCCTCCGCAATGTCGACGATTATTCCGAGATCGCGGACGTCGTTCGGTCGCATCACGAGCGCATCGATGGCATGGGCTACCCGGATGGCATCCACGGTGAAGAGATCCCGCTGCTCGCCCGGATCATCGGCGTAGCCGACGCGTACGACGCGATGACCTCGGACCGCCCTTATCGCGAAGCGCTCCCCAGCCGGGTTGCTCGAATGCGCCTTGCCCAGGCAGTGGGAACGCAGTTCGACACAGGGGTGGTGGCCGCGTTCGAGGCGATTCTTGCGACGGCCGACGAGAACTACCGATCCGGCCGCGGATCCTCGTTCATGCGCGAGCGGGCGCAGATTGAGCAGGACAGGGAAGACGTCGCGGTGGCGTTAGACGTCGTCACGTAGCGCGCGGGCTGCTTCGAGCCGCGATCGAACGCCGAGCTTTTCGTAGATGTGCTTCACATGTACTTTCGTGGTGGACAGGCTGATATACAGCTGCCTCGCGATCTGCTCATTTGTTAGGCCCTGAGCGAGAAGTTCGTGAACCTCGCTCTCGCGTGGCGTGAGCTCGGCTGTACGTTTGGCCGCGCGGGGCATCTGAAGGCCGAATCTGGTTGCGAGCGAGCTGTCCGACGAAGCAGAGAGCACCCGTTGCAGCCAACCACGCCACTCAGCCCGCTCTGCAAGGAACGCACCGAGCGCGGGCGTTGTACGAATCGCGATAACTACCGGGTCCCAGATGTCGCTGTCAATGACGAACTGGAGTCGAGCGGTTGCCGTATCCCCGTCGCTCTGCTCCAGGGCGAGGATCGCTTCGGCGAGAGATGACACTACGCGCCCCTCAAGCGCTCGACTCGCATAGCGAGCATCCGAAGCAAGCATGCAGGCCCGAGCAGACTCTCCTCGCGCTGCGTAGAAGAGGGCCTGCCAAGCGAGATATTCGCCTCGGAGGGTCTTGCTCGATCGCTGCACAGGTCCTGGTGACAAGACGTCGATCGCGCGTTGCAGGTCGCCGACACTTGCGTAGACGCGAGCACGTGCAATCGCAAGGTTGCCCAGGAAAAAGCCGCTCGGCTGGTCGCGCACCCGGCGTTCGACCATCGAAAGTGTCCGAGCTGCAGGAGCGAATCTTCCCGATCCGGTGAGCGCTCTCGCACGATGGAGCTGCGCGTATGGAATCGGGAACTCGAGACCATAGGTCTCTGCAACACGCAGAAAGACGTCGATCTGCTTGAGGCTCTCCTCATAGCGACAGGTCAACATCAGTGCATAGCTGTACATGCTCAGGAGCCCGGTATGTGCAATGGGATCGACTGCAGGGTCCGCCAGCGACAGCGCACGTCGCGCACAGTCGATCGCCTGATCGAGCCCACCTTCCAAATCCGCGAGTGACAGGCTTCCGCCTGCGAACCTCACTGACTGCCGGATTCCCGACCGGGAGTTGCGTCTGTAGTGATCGAGCCGATCACGCAGATCGGGGCTCTCCGGCCCGACTCCAGCAAGAAAGCGCATCATGAGCGCTGCCTCGCGAGTCGTGTCAGTTCGGGCCAGCGCAGCCGCCGAATTGGCATGTTCCTCGGCTAGCTCCCAGCAGTCGGTCAGGTGGGCAACCGTGCCCGCGACGAGGTAGGCGCGCGCGGCCAGATCTCCCTCGAGTGAACTCGCTGCCTGCGTCGCAAGGGCCATGGCCTGGTCGAGATCGTTGCCTCGCAGTCGCGCCTCGCTCTCGGCGTAATCGATGAGGCCGCCTTCGGCCCCCGCGGAACGCGCGGCGGCGACCCAGCGTTGGAGGCTGCTCGTCCGGCCGGCCGCCAGGAGGTCGTCCAGGGCTGCTCCGATTGCCTCGGTGGCGAAGGCCGCATTCTTCGCCACCTCGGCAACGCACAGCGCCTCGTCCCACCGGCGCAGCTCGAACAGCTTCCGTGCTCGCGCGAGGAGAGCCCCGCGCGCCTCCTCGGCGGTGTCCTCGAAACGGCGAGTCAGCAGCTCCCGCAGGAGGGGATGGAGCGAGAGTGACTTGCGGTCCGTAACCGAGATCAGGCCGCGTGCGACGGCGTCGTCCATCACGCCGTCGGCGGTCGTGCCGAGAACGCAGCGCGCGACGTCGACGTCCGTGAGCGACGCGACGGCGAGCAACATCAGCGCGTCCTGCGTCTCCCGTTTCGCAGCGGCGAGCAGTTCGCTCGCGAGGAAGTCGTAGAGCGTCTGTGACATCAGACGGCTCGACGTCAAGTCGACGTCCCCGCTCATTGCAGCGAGTCCGAGGACGGCGGGCCAGCCGTCAGCGGTGCGCATCAGGCTCGCTCGGCCCGCAACCGCCCCGGCAGCGGCAAGCACTCTCACTGCCTCGTCCTCCGTCATCGCGAGCTCGTCCATGCCGATCTCGAGACCCTCGCCGTAGACCTCCAGGCGCGGCGTGAACCACGCGGGTCGCGTTCTCGTCGTGATCAGGAACCGGATGCCGAGACCCTCGACCAGCATCGACAGGAGCTCCTCGGCCTCGTCGGTTCCCGCCGCCTCCCACTCGTCGACGACGAGGAGGATGTCCTGCGGCAGCGTCTCGAACGTCCGCAGGATCGCGCGGCCGAGCGGTTGCGGGCTCGGGTTGACCGATGCGATGGTTGCGACCTTCTCCGGCTCGCGCGGCAGCTCCGGCGCGAGCGAGGCCAGCAGGTCGTCCAGCTGCACCGCCAGCAGCGCCACGTCCCCCGAGGCGCGCGTCGTGCGATACCACGCGACCGGGCCGGTCTGCCGCTCGGACCACTGGCGGGCGAGTGTCGTCTTCCCGTAGCCCGCGGGAGCCGCCAGGACCGAGACGCGTGCGCCGCCGCCCTCGCGCAGCCGCGCGATCAAGCGCGGACGCTCGATGATGTGGTCGAGCGCGGGCGACGCCGCCGCTGTGATCGTCTCCACCATTTCCCCTGCCGGCCCGAAGCGCCCGGAATCGGAGGACCCTACTCCTCCCTCAGTCGCATGTCACGACTGCTGCAAGCGGGGGGCCCCGCGCTCGGGGTAGGGCCCGAGCGCGGGTCGCCGTCAGCCCCCAGCGCCGGCAAGGGCCGGCGCGAGCTCACGGGCGAGGGGGTCCTCGCCGGTGAGCGCCTTGAATGCGGCAGGGATCTGCCGCCGCCTCGGCACGCCGAGCTTCTGGCGCAGCACATCGCAATGCGCCTTCGCCGTTCTGGGCGAGATGCCGAGACGCTCTCCGACCTCGTCGTTCGAGCACCCGCGCGCGATCAGCGCAACGATCTGGAGCTGGCGCTCGGTCAGGTCGGGCTTTGCTTCGTCGGTGCCTCTCATGGCCGGGCACGCTACGGCCGCGCCGGCCTAGCGGCTATCGGCCGACGGGGGTATTCGGGCTTGCGGCGTGCGCTCCCCCGAGGAAACTCGCGTCGTGGCCTCGTGCGTTGGCCTCGTCGAGCTCCTCCTGCGTCAGTGCGCCGATCCGCAGCAGCAGGTCGAGCTCGTCGCGCAGGTGCGTCCGCATCATCTCCGGCCCGTCGGTGGCGATCGTGAAGAGGACACCGTGGTCGACGAAGGTGCGGAAGACGTCGCGTACCGCATCCTCGTCGGCCAGTGCCTTCGTCAGGAGGTTCGAAGTGGGGCAGATCTCGAGGACGACCTCGCGCTCGCTCAGCTCCTTCATCAGCTCGTCGTCGCCGGCCGCGAGGATCCCGTGCCCGATCCGGTCGGGACGCAGGAGCTCGAGCACCTCGCCGATCTCGGCGCGGCCCATCTCACCACCCTCCTCGCCGACGTGGATCGTCACGCCGAGGCCGGCGGCGCGGGCCTCCTCCACCATCGGCTGCACCTGCGCGTAGTCGTAGCGCTCGCCGCCGGGCCGCGGCCCCGCGATGTCGATCCCCACGACGCCGCGCGGCGCCCAGCGAATCGCCTTCTCGACGATGATCTCGTTCTGGTGCGGCGTGAAGGTGCGGTCCATCATCAGGATCAGGCCCGCGCGCACCTGCGGGTACTCGAGGCTGGCGACGTCGAGCCCGCGGATCGCGGCCAGGATGATGTGGTCGAGGTCGCGCTCGCCGCCGCGGTTCCGCTTCATCGGGTTGAAGCGGAGCTCGAGCGTCGTGATCCCCTGCGACCGGTACGCGCCGCCGATCGCGCCGTGCACCGAAACCTCGACGGCGGCCGGGCTCGACTGGATCAGCTCCGTCCAGTGGTAGATCGCGTCGAGGGCGTCGAGATCGGGCACGCCGCGCGGGTCGGACACGGTCACGAGCCGGTCGAAGTCCCAGAAGTCCTTGACCGGTAGCGCGATGCCCTGCCGGTGGGCGAGCGACCAAAGGATGTCGGAGGAAACCGAGCCCCCGAGGTGGGTGTGGAGCTCGGCGAGGCCCTCCATCTGCGGATCTTAGCCCTCGGTCTTGACCCTGAAGAAGGGGGCTCACGGGGGAAACATGGTTTCCCCCGTGACCCTAGGTCCAGCCGACCACGGCCCAGCGGCGGCTGAGGAAGCGTGGACCGAGGAGCGCGAGCCGCGCGGCGATGAGGACGTCGAGCGCGACCCAGACTCCGATCACGCCCCAGCCGTACGCGAGCGAGAGCGCGGCGAGCAGGATGAACAGGGCGCTGGCGGCGAGCATCGACCACATCAGGAAGCGCGTGTCGCCGGCGCCGATGAGGATCCCGTCGAGGGCGAAGACCGCGCCGCCGAGCGGCTGCATCGCCGCGAGGAACGGCCACAGCAGCGCGGCCTGGTGGAGGACGCGCGGGTCGCTCGTGAAGGCCCGCGGCAGCACCCCCGAGAGCGGCTCGAGCACGATCGCGAAGACGAGCCCGACCACGACCGACCACCAGATCATGCGGACCGCGGCCGCGTACGCGCCGTCTGCGTCGCCGGCCCCGAGCATCCGGCCGACGATCACCTGGCCGGCGATCGCGAGCGCGTCGAGGATCAGGGCGAGGAAGATGAAGAGCTGGTACGCGATCTGATGCGCGCCGAGCTCCGCGTCGCCCATGCGCGCGAGCACCGAGGCGGCGACGAGGAACGAGGCATAGAGCGCCGCCGTGCGCACGAAGATCTGCCTCCCGATCCGCGAACATCGGCTGCATCTCCCGCAGGCTCGGTCGCCGCGACAGCGCGTGCGGCCGCAGCAGCTCGACCACGAACGCCGCGCCCATCGCGGCCTGCGCGATCGCGGTACCGGCGGCCGAGCCCGCGATCCCCCAGTGGAAGACGTAGACGAAGACGATCTCGAGGAGGAGATTGAGCGACGTTCGCGACGACGACGATCTCCAGCGGGCGTCGAAGGTTCGAGACGCCGCGCAGGTAGCCCTGGCCGGCGAGCGCGACGAGTGCGGCCGGAAGCCCGACCGCGCCGATCCGGAAGTAGGTGAGTGCGAAGTCGCCGGACCGGCCGTGGCCGCCGAGGCCCGTCGAGGAGCGGCACGGCGACGATCTCGCAGGCGACGAGCAGTACGAACCCGATCCCGAGCGAAGCCCAGAGCGCCTGCGCCGCGATCCCGGCGGCCTCGTCCTCACGGCCCGCGCCGGACGCGCGTGCGACGACCGCCGTCGTCCCGTAGGTGAGGAAGTTGAAGATCGTGAACGCGCCCGCGAGCACGGTGCCCGCCAGCCCGAGCGCGGCGATCTGTGGCCGGCCGAGATGGCCGACGATCGCGGTGTCGGCGAGGATGTAGAGCGGCTCGGCCGCGAGCGCGCCGAGCGCCGGCAGCGCGAGACGGACGATCTCGCGATCGTGAGGGGAGCGTAGATGCACCGGGCCGCGACGATAATGGCCGGATGGATTTCGAGCCCAGCCAGCTCCTGCGGCTGCCCAGGAGCCGCGTCCTGCGGGCTGTTCCTGGGGCTCGTCGTCCTGGCGGCGCTCGTAGGTCTGTTCTGGTGGAGGCGCAACAGCGTCTCGTCCATCGGCGGCGCGTTCAGCGCGGTGCGCTGGGAGTGGGTCGTCGTTGCGATCGCGCTGAACCTCCTCTCGGTCATCGCTCGCGCTCTCGCCTGGACGACCGTGATCCACTCGGCGATGGAGCCGCCTCGCCCTCGCGTGCCGCTCGTCTTCTCGGCCTTCTCCGTCGGCCTGTTCGCGAACGCCTTGTTGCCGGGGCGGATCGGCGAGCTCGCGCGGGTCGCCGTGCTGACGCGGAAGATGCCCGGACGCAAGGGGGCGTGGGCAACGCTGGTCGGGACGGTGTTCGCGCACCGCGTCTTCGACATCGTGCCGGTGCTTCTGCTGATCCTCTACGTCGTCGTGACGGCGAGCATCCCGTCGTCGGCGCGGGCGACCCTGCTCGTCGTGATCGGCTTCGGAGTGGGGCTCTTCGTGTTCGCCTTCGTCAGCGCGCGCCGGCAGCACCACGAGCTGGCGATCGAGGGGCTCGGCCCTGTGCGCCGGCTGCTGACGATGGCTCGCGCGGGGCTCGTGGTGATGCGGTCGCCGGGTGGACGGCCGCCGCGATCTTCTTCCAGATCTGCGGCTGGACGTGCCAGCTCCTCGCCGTCTACACGGCGATGCGCGCGTTCGACATCCATGCGCCGTTGCCGGCCGCCGGAGTCGTCCTGCTCGTGATGAACGTCGTGACGATCCTCCCGTTCTGGCCCGGCAACGTCGGCCTCGTCCAGGTCGCGATCGCGTCGGCGCTCGTCGGCTACGGCGTGTCGTACAGCGTGGGTGTCGCCTACGGATTCGGGCTGCAGGCGATCGAGGCGTCGGTCGGCATCGGTGTCGGGCTCCTCTTCCTCGCCCGCGAGGGGCTGTCGTTCGCGATGCTGCGCGTCATGCCCACGGCCGACCAGGCGGAGGTGCCGCCCGAGGAGTCGGCCGAGGATGCCGCTCGGCCGGCCGAGCGCGCGGCCGCGAGCTAAGAACTCGTCTAGGCCTCCGGTCGCGACTCTTCCGCGCGGCGGGCGAGCTCCTCGACGCGCCCCTCCGCAGCGTCGAGCTTCGCCTTGCAGAAGGCGTAGAGCTGCTCGCCTCGTTCCCACAGCTTCAACGCCTCGTCGAGCGGCGCCTGTCCGCGCTCGAGCCGCTCGACGATCTGCTCGAGCTCCGCCTGCGCCTGCTCGAACGTCTGCTCCGCCGGCTCGGTCACGGCGTCACCTCCTCGACCCGCGCGCCGAAGCCTCCGTCGGCGAGCGTGACGTCCACGTGTGCACCCTCGGAGACGCCGGTGCTCGAGGCCACGACCTCTCCGGAGTCCGTCCGGACGATCGCGTACCCTCGCTCGAGTGTTTGCACAGGTGACAACGCCGCGAGCTTCCCTGCGGTCTTCTCGAGCGCCGCCCGCTTCCGCTCGACCGCGAGCGCCGGCGCCAGCCGCAGCCGTTCGCGCGTTCGTTCGAGCCGTTGCCTCTCGCGCTCGAGGGCGATGCTCGGCCGGGCGCGGAGCCGTTCGACCGACCGGGTGAGTCGCTGCCGGTCCCGGTCGAGCGAGCGCCGGACGTTGCGCGCGAGCGCCCCGCGGGCGCGGTCGAGCCTGCCGAACAACTCAGCCAGCTCCGGGACGACAAGCTTGCCGGCGGCCGTCGGCGTCGACGCTCGGACGTCCGCCGCGAGGTCGCAGAGCGGCGTGTCCTGCTCGTGCCCGACCGCCGAGACCACGGGGACGGGGCACTCGGCCACCGCCCGGACGACGCGCTCGTCGCTGAAGGGCAGGAGATCCTCGAAGCTGCCCCCGCCGCGAGTCAGGACGACGACGTCGACGTCCGGGTGCTCGCAGAGAGCGCCGATCGCCGCCACGATCTCGGCGGCGGCGCGCGGGCCCTGGACGTAGGTCTCTGCGACGAGCACCGACGCGGGCGGGAAACGGGAGCAGATCGTCGTCACGACGTCGCGCTTCGCGGCGGCATCGTTCCCGGTCACGATGCCGATGCGGCGCGGCAGTAGCGGCAACGGCCGCTTGCGGGAGTCGGCGAAGAGCCCCTCGGCGGCGAGGTTCGCCTTCAGCCGCTCGAGTGAGGCGAGGTGGGCGCCGACGCCGAAGCGCTCGATCGAGAGTGCACGAAGCTTGAACTCCCCGCGCTGCTCGTACAGCTCCGGCCTGCCGAGCACGTGCACGCGCTCACCATCCGAGAGCTCGAGCCGCAGCGCGTCGAACCTCCCGCGCGCCATCGACGCGCCGACACAGGAGCCGTCGGCCGGATCCTTGAGCGTGAAGAACACGGTCGCCCATCGCTCGTGCCGGCGAAGCTCGGTCACCTCGCCCTCGACCCAGACGGTCGGGAGGCGCGACAGCCACTGCCCGACCCCGCGGTTGAACGCGGCGACCGAGTAGACGGTGCGATCGCCGTACGGCAGCGCTTCGACCTTGGCCACCGCAGCAGCCTAGTCGCGGGACTCTTACAGAAGGATCTCGGCAGCCGTGTCCGGCTGGCACCCACGGCCGAGCATCTCGCAGGCGAGATGGAGGTCGGCCTCGCTCACGGCGAGCCGCTCGGCGAGCGAGAGCGGATAGCCGGCCTCGATCAGGATGTGAAGGCGCCAGCTCTCGACCTTCGATCGCTCGTCGAAGAGGGGCTCATCGAGGATGGGGGTGGTCGTCATCTCGCTCATGGCTCACCAGGTTCGTGCTGCTACCGACGAACCCTTCCGGGCGTTGTTAGGACAACTTTTTGTAAGGACTCGTCTCGGAATTACCACGCGCTGACCGGGTGTGATGGTCGAGTGCGAGACAAGGATGCAGGGAGCGTGAGTAGCAGCGCTATTCGCGCGACCGAGGACGCAGGATCGCGCCGACCAGCGCGGCCGGGCAGTCCGTGCTTCATTTCGAGACGAGTCCTAAAAGGACGTCAGGTGCCGCGGACGGCTGCCGCCGACGCATAGCGGCGCAGGATTTCCTGCAGACGCGCCTCGAGCACGCCTCGCTCCGCGTCGACGTCTGAGCGAAGATCCTCGAGCCGCCGCCGCATCTCGCTCTCGAGCTCGCTCAGGCGCTGATCCTGGGCGGCGACGAGCTCGTCGTGGCGCCGCTCGAGCTCTTTGCCCACGTTCGAGACCCTGTGCTCGAGCCGCTGCGCGCCTGCGTCGCCGACGTGCGCCAGCCGTTCCGCGAGCACCGTCTCGGCTTCACGGGAGAAGGTGCTCACCGCGCGCTCGAGCTCGCGCGCCAGGCGCTTCGCCGCGTCCTCCCGGGAGCTCTTCACGAGCTGCGCGAATCGCTGGGCGGCCTCATCGGCATGCGCTGCCACTGCTCGGTCGACGGCGCGCTCGAGCTGCTCGATCTGCCGCCGGGAAACGTCCTCGAATCCGGCCTTCACACGCTGCACCGCGTCGACCTCCTCGCGCTGCGCCTGTTCCGCCAGGTCGCGCTCGCGGCGGGCCATCCGCTCCTCGAGCTCGTGGAGTGCCCTGCGGCGATCGGCTGCATGCACTTCGAGCTCGCTGCGTGCGAGGGCGAGGGCGTCGTCGAGCGTGCGGGCGAGCTCGGTGCGCAGCCGCGCCACTCCCGTTCGCTGCTCCTCGCTCTCGGCCGACAGCCGCTCGGCGTCCGCGGTGAGCCGCAGCTCGATCTCGCGCAGCACCTGCTGCTGGCGCTGCTCGAGCTCCGCGATCCGCAGCTTGGTCGCCTCGGCGATTCGATCGAGATCCTGCGACCACCCCGCGAGCCGCTGCTCGGTCTGCGCCTGAACCTGGTTCAGCTTCTCGGCGAGCGCCGACGTCGCGTCGTGCTCCCACTCGGCGACGAGCGTCCGCCGCTCCTCGGCGATCTGCCGTTCCTGCTCCTCCAGCAGCGAGCGGGAGTCGGCGCGGGCGCGGGCGAGCGTCAGCTGGAGCTCCTTGCCCAGCGCGACCTTCTCCCGCTCGACCGATGAGAGGAGGTCGGCCTGCGTCTCGGCGAGCCGGGCGTCCATCGCTCCGACCCGGTTCAACGCACGGCGCAGGAGAACGGCGCCGACGGCCGCCAGCGTGCAGGCCGTCAGCCCGGCCGCAGCGACGGCCAGCGACCGGTCGTGGCGGAGGGCGAACGCGACCCAGGCGCCGACGGCCGCGGCCCCTTCGAGGATGGCGACGATCGCGAGAGCAGATGTGCCGGCGCGCCGCAGCGCGGCACCGGCGAGCGCGAGCGCGGCGAGCACGACGCCGCCGGCGAAGACGAGATCGGCCATCGTTCTCAGCGTCATCGTCCCGAGTGTAGAGCTACCCCGCGCGGAACAGCAGGAGGGCAACGGCGATGAGCACCGTTGCGGCGGCGAGTATCTTCAGTGCGGTCTCGGCCTCGGCCGCGAGCGTGTCAGCGTCGACCGGCACCGTCGTCCCGTCGTCGAGCCGCATCTCGCCTTCGACCGCGACGACCCGGCGCCGGACGAGCCGCACCGGGGTCGAGAGCCGCCGCTGCGCCCAGCTCGTGGCGAAGGCATAACCCGCGGCCGCAAAGGCGGGCGCGCGGAGTGTCTCGGCCGAGGCGAAGTACGCCGTCAGCACGGGGAAGGCTCCCCAGGCCGCCGGGAACCAGAGCCCGCCGTGGAACCTCCCGTCGAACAGCTCGAGGTTGTACGCGACGACGAGGAACGCGCCGACGGCCACGAAGACGAGGAGCCAGAGGGTCCGCGACACCGCGACCGCGATGCCGATTCCGGCGGCGGCTGAGATCGAGACCGCCGCCAGCGTGACGAGCACCGGCGGCGAGATGCGGGTCTGGAGCGGCCTGCCGCGCAGTTCGTCGAGAGCGTGCGCGCCGACTCCCATCGCGAGTGCGAAGGCGAGCGTCGTCCACCCGAGCAGGACCCAGTCCATGCGCGGCGCGAGCGCGGCCCCGACGGCGACGTACGAGAGGTGCCAGAGCGTGTACGGCGGATGGAGCAGCGTCACGTAGTCGCGCCAGCCGCCGGGACGGAGCGCGTAGAACGCCGGCCGCGGCCGCGCCTCGGTCATGCGCGCCGTCCCCAGACGACGATGCCGCCGCCGAGACTGAGCCGCCGCGCCGCGACCTCGGCGAGACCTGCCTCACGCCACGCGTCGAGCAGGCGCGGCTCCGGCCAGTCGCGCCAGAAGTCGCGGATGCTCGGACCGAGGAAGCGGCCGACACCGCCCCAGCCCGGCGAGACGACGGCGCCCGCCGCCGGCAGCCCGACGCGCACGTAGAGCTCCCAGAGCGGGCGCCAGGCGCCGCGCGGGAGGCCGAACTCGAGCATGGCCACCGTCCCGCCGGGGCGGACGACCCGGGCGAGCTCGCGCAGCGTCGCGGGTACGTCGTCGACGTAGCGGAGCAGGTAGGTGAAGCTGACGGCGTCGAACTCCCCGTCGGCGAACGGCAGATCCTCGGCGCGTCCCTCGTGGAGCTCGATCCGGTCGCTCAGTCCCGCGTGCGCGATGCGCTCGCGTCCCGCCGCGAGCATCTCCGGGCTCTGGTCGACGCCGACCACCGTCCGGCCCGGGTCCGCGCGCACGAGCTCGATCGCCACGGCCGCCGTCCCGCTGGCGACGTCGAGCACTCGATGTGTTTCGGTCGGGATCCGCGAGGCGAGGAACGAGCGCCAGCGGGGGTCCTGCCCGAAGGAGAGCAGACGGGCGTAGCGGTCGTAGGTCGGGCCGAGCGGCGCGAACAGCTCGCGCGCGTGGTGCGTACGGGGGGAAGTCTCCACAGCCCTATTCTGGCCGCATGACCGTCGTCGAGGACGTGGGGCGCATCGCGAGCGCCGCTGCCGCCTTCGCGCAGCCGGGGGAGGACCTGGCCGGCGTCCTCGTGGCCGAGACGCTCGGCCGGCGCGTCTATCTCTGCGCTTTCGAGTCCGCCGAGGGGCGCAACTGGCTCGCGCTGAGCGCCGAGGCGGAGCCGGTGACCGATGGACGACTCGTGCGGGAGGCTGCGTCACTCGCTGCGCTGTGCGAGGTGGCGGAGGAGTCCGCGGGCGGCGGCCACCTCCCGGAGCTCCGAGCCAGGCTCGCCGAGCTGCGCGAGACGGACAACCCCGACGGGATCGAGGAAGCCGAGGCCGCGGCGGCGGCCCTCGCCGAGACGCTGCGACAGGAGCCGCGGGTCGCGAGCGGCGCTTATCTCGATGCGCTCGGCTCCGCGTCGCGGCGGCTCGAGCAGGCACTCGGCGAGAGCGGGGCGTCTCCCTTCGCGGCGGCGATGCAGGGGGCGCTCGGATCCGTCGAGGAGCTTGCGGCCGATGTCGAGGGCAACTACAAGATTCCGCTGGAGTGAGCGACGAGCTCGAGAAGCGTGCCTCGGATGCCGAGCGGGAGCAGGCGGTCGTGCGGCTGCGCGACGCGTCCGCCGAGGGCCGGCTGACGCTCGAGGAGCTCGCAGAGCGCACGGCGCTCGCCTACCGCGCACGCTCGCACGCGGAGCTCGAGCTGCTCACGGCGGACCTTCCGGCCGCCGCGCCGACCGCCTCTCCCGTCCGTCGGCGCACGCGGCTGCTCGTCGGCGTCTTCGCACCCGTCAGCCGCTCGGGTCGCCGCTCCTTCGCGGATCGCAACTTTGTGATCTCCCTCTTCGCGCCGGTGCGCCTGAACCTCCGCGAGGCACAGTTGCCGACCGGTGAGGCCGTGATCAACGTCTTCACGGTCTTCGCCCCGCTCTTCGTCACCGTGCCGGAGCACATCGAGGTGGAGTCGTCGATCGTCTCCATCTTCGCGCCGACGCTCGAAGGCTCGACCGGTGACGTGCCGCCGAACGCCCCGCGCGTCCGGATCCGTGGCCTCACGCTCTTCGGGCCGGTCTTCATCCAGTCGCGCCGCCGCTAAGCTGGTTGGCATGGAAGGCGGAGGCTTTGGATTCCCGTTCGGCGGCGACCCCGACGAGATCATGCGCGGCTTGCGCGAGTTCGCCGAGCAGCAGGCCGAGAGCGTCCAGGAGGCGCAGCGGGAGCAGTTCGCCACGCTCACGCTCAACACCGCGGTCGAGCTGACCTCGGCCGCGCTGCAGCAGCTGCAGCCGCAGGGCGGCGTCGACGAGCAGGCGATCGCCCTCCGCGACGCGATGCGCGTCCTCTTCCCCGAGGCCGTGGCGCTCGTCAGCGCCGCGCGCCAGGGGTTCATGCGCGAGACCCCCTAGGCGGCTGCTCCTGCGGCCGCGCTCTGCGCGAGTCCCGCGTGGTAGGTGTTCTCGTAGTCGTCGAGCGAGAAGGCGTCGAGGAACGCCTTCGCCGCTTCCCGGCCGTTGTGGACGAGTAGCTCTTGCTTCTCCTGGGACAGGTCGAAGTCGGTCGTCCCGACGTCGTCGGCATCGACGGCGAGCGTGCGGACCCGGGTCGAGTGCGACACGAAGCGCTCGTCCCAGGCCGATTCCGCGGTGTGGAAGATGTCGAACGCGAAGCGGAGGTGCCACGGCGTGACCTTGGTGACGAAACCCGGAGGGCCGAAGCCGTGGCCGCCGGAGAGCGTGAAGCCGAAGGTCGGCCGCGTCGGGGCGTGGCCCGTGACCTTCGGGTCGACGTCCCAGAGCCAGACCGGGAAGTTCGAGAGCGTCCCGCCGTCGACGATCAGGCACGTCCGGCCCTGCTCGTCCTGCAGCTCGACCGGATCGAAGAAGTACGGGATCGACATGCTCATCCGAGCCGCCCGCGCGATCGGGAACTCGTCGGGGTCGATCTGCGTACCCGTGGCCGGGTCGCGGTAGTGCTGCAGATCGTCGGGGAGGACGAGCAGGTGGCCTCCGGTGACGTCGACGGCGATGAGCTTCAACCACCACTCCTCGTCCTGCCCCTGTGCCGGCGGCTTCCGGACCTTGGCGAAGGTCGCGCCCTCGAGGACGTCGTCGAACCAGCGCTCGAACGCCTTGCCCGGCGCCATCCCGTGTTCGGCCAGCAGACGCGCGATCCCGAGCTCCTTGTTGTGGCCCGGGAAGTCTGCGAACTGGCCGAAGCTCGTCTTCTGCATCAGCTCGAGCATCTCCTCGGCGTCGTGACCGGTCGCGAGGTAGCAGGCGATGATCGCGCCGGCGCTCGCGCCCGCGACGCTCTTCCACGTGTGCACGGGCTTCGTCGGATGCTCGGCGAACCCGCACAGCGCGCCTGCGAGAGCCAGCCCCTTCACGCCGCCGCCCCGGAATACCGCGTCGGCCTCGTCGATCCACTGCATCGTCCTGCGCCTCCTCATGGGTTGACGGCGCCGCAGTGGTCGCTCTGACGGTACTCCCGTTCTGGCGGTTCAACAACCCCTCCCGCATAGAATCGCCGCGCCCGTGTCGCTGCTCGACTCCGCCCTCGTTCGCCTCCTGCCGGCGGTGCCGAAGCCCGTGGTGCAGCTGTTCTCGTCGCGCTACATCGCCGGCGCGACGCTGGCCGAGGCCGTCGAGTGCGTCCGCGGGCTGAACGGCGGCGGGAAGATGGCCACCGTCGACGTCCTCGGCGAGGAGATCACGCGGGAGGAGGAGACGCGCGAGATAGCCCAGGCGTACCGCGACGTGTTCGCCGCGATCGACGAGGCCTCGCTCGACTCGAACGTCAGCGTCAAGCTCACCGCGCTCGGGCTCGGCCTCTCGTACGGGCTCTGTCGCGAGAACCTCCTCGAGGTCGTGCGTACCGCGGCCGGCTACGGGAACTTCGTGCGGATCGACATGGAGGACTCGTCGACCACCGACGACACGCTCCGGCTCTACCGCGAGCTGCGCGAGGACGGGCAGGACAACCTCGGCGTCGTGCTCCAGGCGCGGCTGCGGCGCACGCTCGACGACGTGCAGGCGCTCGCGGACCTGCGGCCGAGCGTCCGAATCTGCAAGGGCATCTATCTCGAGCCGGGGTCGATCGCGTTCACCGACTTCGAGGCGGTGCGCGCGAATTTCCTTCTCGCCCTCGACGCGCTGCTCGAGGCCGGCTGCTACGTCGGCGTCGCGACGCACGACGAGTGGCTGATCGGGGAGTCGCTCGCGCGGATCTCGCAGCGTGGGCTCGAGCCGGTCGAGTACGAGCTCCAGATGCTGCTCGGCGTGCGCGAGGAGAGGCGCGACGAGCTCGTCGCGGAGGGACACCGCCTGCGCGTCTACGTCCCCTTCGGCGAGCACTGGTATCGCTACTCGCTGCGGCGGCTGCAGGAGAACCCGGGGATGGCGGGGACGATCGCGAAGGCGACTGCCGGGCGCGTCCTCCGGCTCGGGGCACGGTGATCTGGGCGCGGGCCGAGGGCTGCCGCGTCACCCTCGCCGACGGGCGGGAGCTGCTCGACCTCACGGGCGGCTTCGGGGTCGCGGCGCTCGGCCACCGCAACGCACGAATCCTCGAGGCGTGGCGCGAGCAGGAGGTCGTGCACGCGCTCGGGGATCTGGCCGAGGCCGAGGTGACGGTGCTACTGCGCGACGCGCTGCCGCGGCCCGCGAAGCTCGGCGTGACGGGCGAGGATGCGGTCGAGATCGCGCTGCGGACGTCGCTGCTCGCAACCGGGCGGCCGGGCATCGTCGCGTTCGACGGCGCCTATCACGGGACCGGGCTGCTCGCGCTTGCCGCGACGGGCTTCGAGCGGTTCCGCGAGCCGTTCGCTCCGTGGCTGCCCGGGCCGGTGCACAGGCGTCCGTACGGCGAGGATCCCGGGACGTTGCCGGAGGACGCCGGCTGCGTGATCGTCGAGCCGGTGCAGGGGAGAGCGGGGTCGCGGGTGCCGCCCGACGGCTTCCTCGAGACGCTCCGCCGGCGCTGCGACGAGGCCGGGGCGCTGCTCGTCGTCGACTCCATCTTCGCGGGCCTCGGCCGCGTCGGCGAGATGTGGCCGGGCGAGGAGGTTGCGGACGTGCTCTGCGTGGGGAAGGCGCTCGGCGGCGGCCTGCCGCTCTCGGCGGCGCTGTTCTACCGCGACGGGCTCGAGGAGGCCTGGAAGCTCGGGCCCGAGGACGTCTACACGCACACGCACGTCGGGAACCCGCTCGCGTGCGCGGGCGCGCTCGTCGTGTTGGCGGAGGTGCCGCAGCTGCTCGACCGCGTGCGCGAGGCGGGGGAGCGTTTCGAGCGGGCGGGCTGGCATGGTCGTGGGCTGCTCCGGGCGCGCCACGGCGACGCGGACGAAGCGCTCGCACGCGGCGTGCTCGTAGTCCCGGCCGGCCTCGACGGCTCCCTGATCCAGGCGACCCCGCCGCTGACGATCACCGACGCCGAGCTCGCCGAGGCACTCGAACGGATGTCCTGACGGGACACGTCCGGTGCCTGGCACCGGCCGTGTCCTTTCGGGACACGCTAGGCGCGCTGCGCGTAGAGGAGGAACGTCGCCGGGATGCGGCGGTCGTGGCCGCGTCGCGCGGTGCCGCCCGGGTATTCCTCGAGCGCATCGACTCGCAGCCCGGCGCGCACGAGCGCGCTCACGACCTGGCCGATCCGCCACAGTCGGTCCGGATCGGCCGGGTCGCGGAAGTAGTCGTGACGCCAGTGGAGAAAGCCGTCGACGCAATCCGCGACAGGGTGGTCGTCGAAGACGAGCAGCTCGCCGTGCTCGCGCAATGCGGCCGCGATCCCGGTCGCCCAGCCGGCGAGGTCGTCGAGGTGACCGAGCACGCCCTCGCCCGAGTAGACGAGGTCGAAGCGGTGGCGCCGCAGCTGGCGGGGCAGCGACTGCGGGTTCCCGTCCACCCAGAGGATCTTCGGCCACCGCTCGCGGGCCGTCTCGAGCGCCGCGGGCCGCGCGTCCACGCCGGTCGCGACGGCGCCGAGCTCCGCGAGCGCGGCGGTCGCCTCGCCCGTCCCGCAGTGGAGGTGGAGGACGCGCTTGCCGTTCAGGTCGCCGAGTGTGCGCTGCACGATCAGCGGCAGCTCCGCGGGCTCCGCGCGGGCCCGGTGCGCGTCGTCCCAGGCGCGGATGTTCTCCTCGGTGGGCTCCACCGCGGCGGCTACGCCCCGAGCGAGTAGCCGCCGTCGACCACCAGCGTCTGCCCGCAGATCATCGCGGCGTCCCGCGAGCAGAGGAAGGAGACGACCGCGGCGACGTCCTCCGGCTCCACGAGCCGCCCCGCAGGCGTCCGCTTCACCGACGCGAGCATCTGCTCCTTGTTCGGGAACCAGTCGAGCGCCTCGGTGTCGACGACGCCCGCCGAGACGCAATTGACCCGGATCCCGCGCGGCGCGAGATCGAACGCGAGGTAGCGCACGACCGACTCGAGCGCGGCCTTCGACGTGCCCACGAGGACGTAGTTCGGGAGGACGCGCTGCGACCCGAGGCTCGAGATCGCGAGGATCGAACCGCCCTCCTCCATCGCAGGCACGGTCGCGCGCGCGAGCGAGAGCAGGGCGCGGGCGTTTGCGGCCATCGTCCAGTCCCAGTGCTTGTCCTCGGTCTCGAGCGCCGGCCGGATCACGCCGGTGGCGGCGTTGTGGACGACGACCCGATACGGCCCGCCCGCGGCGAGCTCCTCGACGACCCGCGCGTCCGCGACGTTGCCGCGCACCAGCACCGCCTCGGCTCCCGCCTCCTGCACGAGCGCCGCCGCCTCCTCGGCCGCGGTGTCGTTGCGCATGTAGCCCAGCACCGCGCGGGAGGCTCCGTCGGCCGCGAGCCGGAGCGCGATCGCGCGGCCGATCCCGCGCGTCCCCCCGGTGACGAGCACCGAGGAACCTTCGAGGCTCATGCGCGCGGCAGCGGCTCGTCGGCGGGCGCCGAGCTCGGCACTCGCTCCAGCCTGGCCGCGTCTGCGGCTCGCGACGGCTGTCGGCCGCCTTCGAGGACGCGTGCCCGAGCCGGTCGAGCAGCTCCATCTTCTCTTCCGCGTACTGCCGCACCGGGTGCTCCTCGGGCAGGTCGAGCACCAGCTCGCGCACGCGCGCGCGCAGCTGGTAGGCGAAGTGCGGCGTCGCGGGCCCGACGAGCTCGTCGACGTCGGCGAAGGTCGGCTCCGGCATCGCAGCGGAGCCTAAAGGGTACGTTCGAGGGCGTGCGGCGCCCCTCCGTTGTCGATGCCATGTTGCTCGGGACCGTCCTTCTGTGGGCGCTCAACATCACCGTCACGAAGTACATGTTCGAGCACGGCTGGCTGCCGCTCGCGTACGGGACGATCCGCTACTTCGCTGCGATAGCGCTGTTCTGGATCTTCACGTACCGGCGCGAGCGCTCCTTCCGGATCGCGCGGACGGATCTGAGCATACGTCCTGCTCGCGGCGCTCTTCATCTTCCTCAACCAGGTCTGCTTCGTCTACGGAGTCAAGCTCGCGCACGCCTCGACGGTTGCGCTCCTGCTCGGCGCGACGCCGGTCTTCATCGGACTGATCTCGGTCGTGCTCGGGCTCGAGACGCTGTCGCTTGCATTCTGGATCGGAGCGCTCCTGACGTTCGCCGGCGTCGGGCTCGTCGCCGCCGCGGCCTCGGGCGGCCTGAGCAGCTCGCTCGGCGGCGACCTGATCGCGATCGCAACGGCGTTCACCTGGGCCGCATACACGGTCTCGATCAGGCCGCTCATGCGCCGCTATTCGCCCTACCGGATCAGCGCGGTCGTGCTCGCGATCGGCTGGGTGCCGCTCGCCGCGGTTGCGCTCGCCTCGGGACAGCTCGCCGACCAGTCGTTCTCCTTCGGCTGGAAGGTCTGGCTCGGCTTCGTCTACGCCGTGGTCGGCCCGCTCTTTCTCACGAACATCCTCTGGTTCACCGCGATCGACCGCGTCGGCCCGTCCCGGGCGGCCCTGTTCGGGAACCTGCAGCCGTTCCTCGCCGTCTTCTTCGCGCTCGTGCTGCTCGGCGAGAGCCTGCAGACGCTCGAGATCGCAGGCGGCGTCCTCATCTTCGCGGGGATCGCGCTCGAGCGGGTCTGGCGGCGGGAGCCGGCGCGCGTGCCGACCGCGGAATGAGTCGACGACTTGACAACGGTCCCGACTTTATCTATAAAACTAGATATATGGCCTTGATCGAGTTTCATCTCGACTCGTGTTCCGGCGTACCGACGTACCTGCAGCTCGTGCAGCAGGTGCGGCACGCCGTCCAGCTGGGGATCCTCCGGCCCGGCGACCAGCTGCCGACCGTGAAGGAAGCCGTCACGAGCTTGACCATCAACCCGAACACCGTGCTCAAGGCGTACGGGGTGCTCGAGAGCGAGGGAATCGCGCAAGGCCGCCGCGGCCAGGGGACGTTCGTGGCGACCTCGGCGCCGTCGCCGCTCGGCGACGACCTCGGCAAGCTGCGGCGCTCGCTCCGACAGTGGTTCGGGCGAGCCCGCGCCGCCGGCCTCGACGAGCAGGCGATCGAGGCGCTTCTCTCCGAGCAGCGCGGTTCGGCGCGGAGGGTCGCGTGACCGCGGCGCTCGAGGCTCACGGGCTCGGCCGGCGCTACGGCTCGCAGTGGGCGCTGCGCGACTGCGCGCTCGAGATCCCGCGCGGCAGCGTGACCGCGCTCGTCGGCCCGAACGGCGCCGGCAAGACGACGCTCCTGCGCCTCGCGGTCGGGCTGACCCGGCCGAGCGCCGGATCCGTCCGCGTGCTCGGCCTCGACCCGCGGGAGGACGCCGCCGAGGCTCTGCCGCGCGTCGGCTTCCTCGCGCAGGAGCACCCGCTCTACGGCGGCTTCACGGTCGAGGAGATGCTCAGCGTCGGCCGCCGGCTCAATCCGAACTGGGACGACGACGCAGCCCACGCCCGGATCGCCACGCTCGACCTGCCGCTGAAGAAGAAGGTACGAAGCCTGTCGGGCGGACAGCGGGCGCAGGTCGCGCTCACGCTCGCGCTCGCGAAGCGGCCGGAGCTCCTGCTTCTCGATGAGCCCGTCGCCTCGCTCGACCCGCTCGCCCGTCGCGAGTTCCTCCAGTCGGTGCTCGAGGCCGTGGCCGAGCGCGACATCACCGTCGTCCTGTCGTCCCACATCCTCGCCGACCTCGAGCGGGTCTGCGACCACCTGGTGATCCTCGCCGCAGGCCGGACGCAGCTCGCCGGCTCGATCGAGGAGATAGTCGCCTCGCACCGGCTTCTCACCGGCCCGCGCGACGCCGCCGACGAGGTGGAACGCATGCACGACGTGGTGCGAGTCAGCCACGCCGAGCGGCAGACGAGCGCTGCTCGTGCGAGCGAACGGCCACGTCTACGACTCCCGTTGGACCGTGCACGAGCTCGATCTCGAGGAGATCGTGCTCGCGTATCTCGGTCAGAGCGCCGCCGCGCAGCGGCGAGAGGCGGTGGCGTCGTGATCTGGCTCAGCTGGCGGCTGCAACGAACCGAGACGTTCATCGCGCTCGGCATCCTCGCCCTGCTCGTGGCACTGCTCATTCCAACAGGAATCAACATGGCCAACGCCTACCACCAGGACGGGCTCGCCGCCTGCCTCTCCATCACCCCGAGCAAGCCCGTGCTCTGCGGGAACGAGCTCGGCAACTTCCAGCAGCGCTTCCAGGCGCTCACGACGCTCGCCAACTGGTTCACGCTCATCCCCGGCCTGATCGGCGTGCTGCTCGCCGCACCTTTCATCCTCGACCTTGAGCACGGCACGTACCGGCTCGCCTGGACGCAGAGCATCACCCGCAGCCGCTGGCTGGCCGGAAAGCTCGGATTGGCGGCCCTCGCCGCCCTGCTCACAAGCGGTGCGCTGATCCTGCTCTTCACGTGGTGGCGCACGCCGAACGTCCACATCTACGGACGCCTCGACACCGGCAACTACGACACCACCGGTACCGTCGTGATCGGCTACACGCTCTTCGCCCTCGGGCTCGCCCTCGCGCTCGGCGCGATCTGGCGCCGGTCCGCCACCTCGCTCACCGTCGCCTTCGTCGGCTACTTCGCGGCCCGCATCTTCGTCGACTACTCAGTCCGCGACCACCTCGTCGCACCACTGAAGGCAACCTACAAAGGTGCCCAGCAGCCGAGCTTCCTCTACAACGCACACGTCATCAGTTCCAGCGCCACCATCAACGGCAACCAGATCATGAGCATGCACGGCGGCGGCGGCTTCCTCGGCGGCCATGTCCAGGCCGCGGCACCCGGGATCAGCAAGGCCGTCTTCCACGTCGTCTACCAGCCCGTGACCCACTTCTGGCCGCTGCAACTCACGGAGACCGCGCTCTTCGCCGGTCTCGCGTTTCTCCTCATCGCCTTCGCCGCCTGGCGCGTCCTCTCCTCGGACTAGAGGCATAATCGGCCCATGGCCGAAGACTTCATGCCGCTCAATGGCTGGGATCACATCGAGCTCTGGGTCGGCAACGCAAAGCAGGCGGCGTACTTCTACGAGCACGCGATGGGGTTCACGCGGACCGCGTACGCAGGCCCCGAGACGGGAGTGCGCGACCGCGCCTCCTACGTGCTCGAGCAGGGAGACATCCGCTTCGTGGTCACGAGCGCGCTGCACGAGGAGCACGAGATCACGAAGCACCACGCGAAGCACGGCGACGGCGTCCGCGACATCGCGCTCACCGTGCCCGACGCGACGCAGGCCCACAGCGAGGCCGTCGCGCGCGGGGCGCGCAGCGTGCAGGAGCCGCAGACCGACGAGGACGAGTTCGGGACGGTCGAGCGCTCGGCGATCGCCACCTACGGCGACACGATCCACACGTTCGTCGACCGCGCCGACTACAGCGGCGCGTTCCTGCCCGGCTACGTCTCCAGCTCGGAGAACGGCCGCCCGGCGACCGGTGCCGGCCTGACGAACATCGACCACGTCGTCGGCAACGTCGAGCTGGGCAAGATGGACTACTGGGTCGAGTTCTACGAGCGGGTCTTCGGGATGACGAACATCATCCACTTCGGCGACGACGACATCCAGACCGAGTACTCGGCGCTCATGTCGAAGGTCATGGCGGACGGCAGCGGCAAGGTCAAGTTCCCGATCAACGAGCCGGCCGAGGGCAAGCGAAAGAGCCAGATCCAGGAGTACCTCGATTTCTACGGCAGTGCCGGCGCACAGCACATCGCGCTGGCGACGACCGACATCGTCGGCACCGTCGAGAACCTCAAGGAGCGCGGCTTCGTCTTCCTCGACACGCCCGACTCGTACTACCAGGAGGCGCCCGGCCGCGTCGGGGAGATCGCCGAGGACTACTCGGTGCTGCAGGACCACAAGATCCTGGTCGACCGCGACGACGACGGCTACCTCCTGCAGATCTTCACGAAGACGGCGCAGGACCGGCCGACGGTCTTCTTCGAGGTGATCGAGCGGCACGGAGCGACGACCTTCGGCGAGGGCAACTTCAAGGCGCTGTTCGAGGCGATCGAGCGCGAGCAGGCGCTGCGCGGCAACCTCTAGGAGCGTTAAGACGGATCTCTTCGACGATGCGAGGGCTGCGAGCCGGCAGGCACGCACGCTGCGCAGCGTCGGGCACCGCCCGTTCCCGCTGCCCGAGAGCCGCTGGACGCTCGGCCAGACGTGGGAGCATGTGTTCCTGGCGCACTGGCCGGTGCCCACCGCGGATGTCCGCGTGCGCGTTCCCGACGAGCTCGAGATCGAGGAGCACGACGGCACGGCCTGGCTCAGCGTCGTGTTCTTTCGCGTGCGTGCGCTGCGGGCCCGCGGCGTGCTGCCCGTGCCCGGCATCTCGAGCTTCCTGCAGCTGAACGTCCGCACGTACGTCCGCGGCCCCGACGGCCTGCCGGGAGTCTGGTTCTTCAGCATCGACGCCTCGAGCCGGCTGGCGGCGCTGGGCGTGCGGCGGATCTACCACGTGCCCGCCTTCCACGCGCGGATGACCCTCGAGCCGGCAGGGGATTGGCAGGAAGCCGAATGCGTGCGGATCGGAGAGCCGGGCCGGGTGTTCGCCGTGCGCTACCGCGCGACGGCCGAGACGCTCCACGCGAGGCCCGGTTCGCTCGCTGCGTTCCTGACCGAGCGCTACCGGCTTTTCGCCGCCGACGCGAGAGCCGAGATGCACCACGATCGCTGGGTGCTCAGCCCGGCGGAGGCCGAGGTCGAGCTCTCCTCGATCGCGCCGTTCGCGCTCGGCAAGCCGCGCTGCTGTCACTTCGCCTTCCGGCAGGACGCACTCATCTGGCCGCCGGAGCCCATCGCCCTGACCTGAGCCCTCTTTACGCTTCGGGGCGTGGAGCCCCAGCGGAAAGCCGCGCTCTGGTCGGTGTTCGCGGCGGCTGCGCTCATCGCGCTCAAGCTCGGTACGGGTCTCGCGACTCACAGCCTCGGTCTCGTCTCGGCCGCGGCCGACTCGGGCACGGATCTCATCGCGGCGCTGCTGACGTTCTTCGCCGTCGGCGTCGCCGTGCGCCCCGCCGATCCCGGCCACCAGTACGGCCACGGGAAGGCCGAGCACCTCGCCGCGCTCGCCGAGGGCGCGATTCTCGTCCTCGCGAGCGTCTTCATCATGTGGCGCGCGATCGTGCGGCTCGTCGACGGCGGCACGAGCGTGAACGCGACCTGGTACGCGCTGCTCGTCATGGGCATCGTGATCTGCATCGACGTCGCCCGGACGACTGCCTCGTGGCGTGGGGCGCGGGCCTATTCGAGCCCCGCGCTCGCGTCGAACGCGCTCCATTTCGGCAGCGACCTCGCCGGCTCGGTCGCCGTCCTCGCCGGCCTGCTGCTCGTCCGCGCCGGCTACCCGGGGGCGGATGCGGTCGCCGGGCTCTTCGTCGCCGTGCTCGTGCTGATCGCGGCGGCGCGGCTGATGCGCCGCAACGTGGACGTGCTCATGGATCGCGCGCCCGCCGACGCCGAGGAGGCGGCGCGCCAGGCGATCGTCGGCGTCCAGCCTCCCGTGCAGCTGCGGCGGCTGCGCATGCGGCAGGCGGCCGGGCGTGTGTTCGCGGACGTCGTGATCGGCGTCGCCTACGACGCGGCCGTCCCCCAGGGTCACGCGGCGGCCGACGCCGTCGAGCGTGCGGTGCAGTCGGCGCTGCCGGAAGCGGACGTCGTCGTCCACGTCGAGCCGGTCGAGGTCGCCGACGCAGACGTGCGGGAGCGCGCGCATGCCGCGGCGCTCAACGTGCCCCGCGTTCGCGAGGTGCACAACGTCTCGGTCGTCTCCGTCGACAGCGGCACCGAGCTCTCGCTTCACCTCAAGCTTCCCGGAGAGCTTTCGCTGGAGGAGGCGCACGCGATCGCCGAGCAGGTCGAGCGGGCGATCGAGCGGGCGGTGCCGGAGGTGTCGTCGGTCCGAACGCATCTCGAGCCGCTCGGCGAGGAAGCCGCGGGCACCGAGGTCGCCGGCTACGCCGCGACCGTGCGCCGGATCGTCCGCGCCGAGCTCGGCATCGACCCGGCGGAGCTGCGCTTCGTCGACACCGACGAGGGCCTCGTCGCCTTCCTGACGCTGCGGCTCGGCGCCGACACGCTCGCGGCCGCGCATGCCGACGCGAGCCGGATCGAGGAGCTGATCCGGAGGGAGCGGCCCGAGATCGCGGACGTCGTGGTACACACCGAACCGCGATGAAGCTGTGCATGTTCTCCCCGCGCGACCAGGAGCTGGAGCGCGGCTGGCCCGGCCGGATCGAGGGTGAGACGGTGATCCAGCTCGCGGCGCAGACGCTGCAGGCGTTTTTTACCGGCGGCGGTCAGGCGCGCGAGCACGCGGAGTATCCGCTCGCCGACGTCGTCTTCCGCGCGCCGGTGCTGCACCCGCCCTCGATCCGGATCTTCGACGACGCCGGCGACTTCGTCTTCGCGAATCCGGCTGCGATCAAGGCGGTCGGCGAGGACCCCGGCGTGCCGGGAGCCGAGCAGGTCGAACGCGTGGCGGCGATCCTGGGCGCCGACGGTGCGATCGGCGGCTTCACACCGCTCGTCGAGTGGATCGCGCCGCAGCTCGAGGGGGCGAAGCAGCGCGACTTCGCCCTCACGCTCGGACCGGTGGTGACCACGCCCGACGAGGGCGCGCCGCCGAGCGCCGACTGGGAGCGGCTCGTCGCGCAGGCGGCCGAGAACACGGCGCTCTATCCGGGGGATCTGATCGTCCGGTGAAGGTCGCGATCGTCGGCGCAGGGGTGATGGGCTGTGCGACCGCGTGGGCGCTGCGCGAGCGACGCGCCGAGGTGACCATGCACGAGCAGTTCGGGCTCGACCACGACCGCGGCTCGAGCCACGGGCGCACCCGCATCTTCCGCCTCTCGTATCCCGAGCCGGCTTGGGTGCGCTTCGCCCAGGAGGCGTACGACGGCTGGCAGGAGCTCGACCCGAGCCTCCTCGGCCTCTACGGGCTGCTCGAGCTCGTCGCGGACCCCGCGCTCACGTCCGCCCGTGCGCTCGACGAGTGCGGCGTGCCGTACCGGCTGCTCGACCGGGACGAGGTGGGCGCGCACGGCGCGATTCTCCCGGAGGGCTGGAGCGCGCTGCACACCGGCGTCGCCGGGGTCGTGTTCGCCGACCGCGCGCGGCACGCCTTCCTCGAGACGGCCGGCGTCGAGGTGGAGACGAACCGGAGGATCGAGTCGACCGACGAGCTCGACGCGGACGTCGTCGTGGTCACCGCCGGCTCGTGGGTGCGTGACCTCGTCCCCGACGTGCCGGTGAAGGTGACGCGCGAGACCGTGGCCTACTTCGAGCGGGAAGGCCCGCCGCCCCCGTCGATCGTCGACCTCGACGCCGGGACCGGCGGCCACGGCATGTACTCGCTCCACGACCCCGTGTACGGGCTCAAGGCAGGCGCCCATCACGCCGGCGCCGAGGCCGACCCCGCTGCCGAGGGCGAGCCCGATCCGGCGATCGTCGAGCGCATCTCCGCGTGGGTGCACGAGCGCTTCCCCGACGTCGATCCCGCGCCCGTCGAGGCCCAGGCTTGCCTCTACACGACGACGGTCGACCAGCACTTCCTCCTCGAGCGGCGCGGCCGGGTCGTCGTCGGCTCCGCGTGCTCGGGGCACGGCTTCAAGTTCGCGCCGGCGATCGGCAAACGCCTCGCCGACCTAGCGCTGGGCTAGCGCGTACTCGACGAACGCCGTCATTTCGTCGAGCCGGTTCGCTGGCGCCGCGAGGTGGCCCGGTCGTGCGGGATCGCCCCGGTCCGTGGTCGCCTGCTCGACGAGCGGGTGCCACCGCGCATCGAGCTCTTGCGTCCCCCAATCCGCCGCTTGGGCCTTGCCGGCGATCTCTCCGGTCGCGGCCGTAAACAGCAGACGGCAGACGGTGAGCACGAGGTAGCCCTGTTCCAAGCGGCGGAACAGGTCGCGATCGCGCTCGAGCCACGCGGCGTACTCCTCCAAAGTCGTCCTCGCCTCGGCGCGGAGCTCGTCCGTCGACACGGGGTCGATCTCGCCCTTCGGATCCGGCCCCGCGAGAACGATGCTGTGCTCGCGCACGAGGTGCCGGATGACGGTCGTGTTGCAGTGCGCGTCGGGAATCAGGTGGGACGAGCCGCGGTCGAGATAGAGGAACGGTCGCCGCTGTGCGTCGATGCTGCGGAACCACTCGAGGGGCGCGTACGAGCCGTCCAGCCGCTGCGCCCACGGCTTCGGGCCGTCCGCATAGAACTCCGCGTGGAACGCCTGGAGCCGGCTCGCCTCCTCGGCACTCAGCTCGCGGATCGTAAGCACGAGGAAGTCGACGTCGCTCCACTCGTCCGCGTATCCGCCGCCGAACGAGCCGTGCAGGTACGCGCCGACGAAGGCGTCCCCGAGCGCCTCCTGCGCGCCGTCAGCGAGCCGTTGAACCGCGGAGCCGGGATACAGTCCCACGCATGCCTTTCTACCAGCGCCTCGGCGACGTTCCGCGCAAGCGTCACGTCCAGTTCCGCGACAACGGGACGCTGCTCACCGAAGAGGTGATGGGCCTCGAGGGCTTCACCGGCAACGAGTCGATCCTGTACCACCTCCAGTCGCCGTGCCGCGTCATGGAGCGCGGCGGCTTCGAGCCGATCGAGCGCGAGGAGTGGGTGCCCGAGCAGCACGGACACCTGCACCTCAAGACGTTCGACACCGAGCCCGCCGGCGACGAGGTCACCGGCCGCCGCCTCCTGATGTGGAACAACGACGTCGAGATCTCGCTCTGCCGCCCGTCCGGGTCGATGGACTACTTCTTCCGCAACGGCGAGGGCGACGAGGTCATCTTCGTCCACGAGGGCTCCGGCACGCTCGAGACGATCTTCGGCGACCTCCCGTACTCCGAGGGCGACTACGTCGTCGTGCCGCGCGGCACCACGTACCGCTTCAAGCCGGAAGGCCCGCAGCGGTATCTCGTCTTCGAGACGCCTGGGCTGATCGAGATCCCGCGCCGCTACCGGAACCAGTACGGGCAGCTGATCGAGGGCGCGCCGTACTACCACCGCGACATCCATCCGCCGACCGAGCTGCACACGGTCCGCGAGCGCGGCGAGTACCCGGTCAAGGTGCGCGTCCGCGGCGGCTACCAGACGTACATCGTCGACTACCACCCGTTCGACGTCGTCGGCTGGGACGGCTACCTCTATCCGTGGACGTTCTCGATCCACGACTTCGAGCCGATCACCGGCCGCATCCACCAGCCGCCGCCGTCGCACCAGACCTTCCAGGGCCAGAACTTCGTGATCTGCTCGTTCTGCCCGCGCAAGCTCGACTTCGACCCGCTCGCGGTGCCGATCCCGTACCACCACTCGAACCTGCAGTCGGAGGAGATGATCTATTACGTCTCCGGCCAGTTCGGCTCGCGGAAGGGCGTCGAGGTGGGCTCGATCACGCTCCATCCGTCGGGCCTGCCGCACGGGCCCCAGCCGGGGCTGGCCGAGAAGGCGATCGGGATGCACGAGACGCACGAGCTCGCCGTGATGTGCGACACCTTCCACCCGCTCAAGCTGTCGGCGTTCGCGCGCGACCTCGACGACGGGACGTACTGGCGCTCCTGGTACGCGAACGCGCAGGACGGCGACGCGGCCGAGGGCTCCGACGCCTCGGGCGCCGGGCTCACCTCTCACCTCTAGCCTGCTCGTCCGGGCTCCGCAGCCGTTCTCGCTCGAGCTGACGACCGCGCGCTTCCGCGCGTTCGGGCTCGACCTCGCGACCGTGTGGGAGGACGGAGCGCTCTACCGCGCCGTCGGCGGGAGGGAGGTGCGGATTGTCGCGGCGGCAGGCGGCGTGGAGGTCGAGCCGCTCGATGCTGAGATCGAGGCGGTGGTTCGCAGGGTGCTCGGCTTCGAGTTCGATCTTGTGGCCTTCGCTGCGTGGGCTGCGGGAGACGAGCAGCTCGCCCCGCTCGTCGTCCGCTTGGCCGGCTTCCGTCCGACCCTCGCGCCCGACCCGTTCGAGATGCTCGTCGGCGCGATCACCGCGCAGCAGGTCTCGCTCTTCGCGGCGCTCGCGATGCGCAACCGGCTCGTCGAGCGGTTCGGCGAGCGGGTCGGCCGGGTCTGGTCGTTCCCGGCGCGGGAACGGGTCGCGGCCGCGTCGGAGGACGAGTTGTTCTCGCTCGGCTTCTCGCGGCGCAAGGCGGAGTACGTGATCGGGCTCGCGCGCTCGGACCTCGATCTCGAAGCGCTGGCACTGCTTCCCGACGACGAGGTGAAGACGCAGCTCACAGCGCTGCGCGGCCTCGGCGAGTGGACCGCGGACTGGTTCCTGGCGCGTTACCTCGGCCGGCCGCGCGCCTGGCCGGCCGGCGACCTCGCGCTGCGTAAGGCCGTGCGCGCGCTCTATGGTGACGTCGACGTCCGCGCGACCGGCGCGCGCTTCGAGCCCTTCCAGAACCTGACGGCGCACTACTTGCTCGCACAATTCCTCATCCCGTGATCCGCCAAGCGACTGCCGACGACCTGCCGCTGGTCCACGATCTCTGGAACGAGTTCGGCAGCGAGATCCAGGACGCGCCGTGGCGCGACCCGGACCATGACGACGACTTTGCGCGCATCGAGAAGGCGCTCGCCGACGGCGGCGTTCTGCTCGCGGACGAAGACGGGATCGCCGTTGTGTCGACGATCGGGACCAGGACTGCAGAGCTCGACTTCCTGCACGTGCGACCCCGTGCACGCGGCCAGGGTCTTGCGGCTGAGCTCATGCGCGAGGCGGTAGACCTCGTGCGCCAGCGGGGCCTGGAGATGCTGGAGCTACACGTGCTCGCGTCGAACACCGACGCTCGAGCCGTGTACGAGCGTTGGGGTTTCGAGCCGGTCGAGCTCGTGGTCGCCGCGCCCGTCGATGCGCTCGAGCAGCGCCTCGCACAGGCGGACGGGCCGACGTTCGGCTTCGTCCACGTCCAGACCGACGACGTTGAGAAGGTCAAGCGGGACGCCGTCAAGGTGCTGCGGCTCGAGCCGGAGGTCGAGGTCGAGGGGAACTGGGTGCGCGTGCGCTCCGACGCGACCGACGCGGACCCCGAGAGGCTGAAGGCGCTGGCGAAGGAGCTCTCGTACACGAGCGGCGGTGTCACCGTCTCGCTCGGCATCCAACTTGGCGCAGTCGTGCGGTACGACCTATTCGACCGGGGCGCCGACGTCGACGAGTACCAGTCCGTTCCCGAGTACTACGGGCCGCTGCCGCCGGGCGATGCCTACGCCCTGGGCGCGAACGCGACAGTCGTCGGACGGCTCACCGGTGCCGACCCGAGGCAGGTGCGCGAGGTTGCGCGCACCGCCGCTTCGCCGGGCGAGCTACCTCCTGCCCAGGAGCTGTACGAACAGATCGCAACCGTGATGGGGGTGCAACCGTGATCACGCTGTACGACGCCGCCCGCTGCCCGTATTGCGCGCGAGTACGGATCGTTCTGGCCGAGAAGGGCCTCCCCCGGGCCGCCGCGGGCGGCCCGTCTTCTGGCCGGGCGTCGCCGGCTTCGCCGGCGACGCTTCCAGCCGAGGTCGAGACGGTCGAGATCGACCTCTCCGACCGGCCGGACTGGCTGTACGAGAAGAACCCGACCGGCCGTGTGCCCGTGATCGAGGAGGACGGAGGCCCGCCGTTGCCGGAATCGGCCGTGATCATGGAGTTCCTCGAGGAGCGCTACCCGGAGCCGGCGCTCTTGCCGTCCGATCCCGCCGACCGGGCCGCGGTCCGGCTCCTCGTCTTCCGCGACAAGGAGCTGACCTCGCCCTACTACGCGCTGCGCCGCGGCGAGGACGGGGCGCGCGAGCAGCTGGACGCCGCGCTCGGCCGCTTCGACGCGCTGCTCGGCGAGCGGCCGTACCTGAACGGCGCCGATTACGGCTTCGCGGACATCGCCCTCGTGCCGTGGTTCCTGCGCGCGCGCGACATGCTCGGGGTCGAGCTCGACGGCTTCTCCTCGCTCGCGGACTGGCTCGCGCGGCTCGAGCAGCGGCCGGCGATCGCAGCCGAAGCCGGGATCGTCGCCGCGCTGTGAGGGCGGTCGTCGACTCCGGGTGGCTCGCGGAGCATCTCGGCGAGGACGATCTCGTCGTCGGCGACGTGCGGGGCCCGAACGCGCACATGCGCGGGCACATCCCGGGCTCCCGGCCGCTCGTGCTCGGTTCGCCTCCGCCGGCCGCGGACGAGGAGTCGGCGCGCGTGCTCGCGCAGGAGATCGCGCTGCGGCTGCGGCGGCACGGGATCACGGGTCGCGAGCGGCTCGTGCTCGTCGATCGCGGCGACGGCGTCGGGGCGATGCCGGCGGTGCAGATGGCCGAGCTCGCGGGGCATCCGAGCGTCGCGATCCTCCTCGGCGGCATCGCAGGCTGGGACGGCGAGCTCGAGGAGGGTGCCGTCGAGCTCGAGCCTGTGCGGGAGGCGGCGACCGACCTCGCTGCGAATCCGCAGGCGTTTCCGACCCGGCAGGAGCTTGCAAGCCGACTCGGCGATGCGACGTTGACGATCCTCGACGTGCGGACGCCGGACGAGTACTCAGGACGGCGCGGCAACAAGTGCGACCCGCGCCAGGGCCACATCCCGGGCGCGCGGAACCTCGACGTCGGTCAGCTGTTCGAGGGGCCCGGGCGGCCGGCTCCGCCCGAGCGCGTCCGCGACCTCGTCGGCCTGCCCGAGGGGACGGAGATCGTGGCGTACTGCCACTCCGGATCTCGCTCGGCCCTGGCCACGCTCGCGCTGCGCTCGGCCGGCTACGACGCGCGCAACTACGCCGGCTCCTGGCACGAGTGGAGCCGCCACGACGAGCTGCCGCTCGAGCGCTAGTTACTCCTCGGGAGCGGGCGGAGCCTCGGGCGGCTCGGCCTGCACCGGCTGAGCCGGCTCGGGCTGGGCCGGGGCCTGCTCGGCCGCAGCCCACGGCATCTGCTCGCCGGAAGCGCGCATCGCCATCACCCCGGCCGTGACCTCGGCGATTCCGGCGATCAAGGCCGAGAAAGATGCCGTACCGCGCTCCGACGTTGGCGCTGAAGCCGGCGGAGTGATAGGTCGGGAAGCTAACCCAGCGGATGATCACGAGCAGCAGCCCGAGAGCGGCCACTGTTGCGATCAGGATCGATGGGCCGACCCGGCCTCCTGCGAGGTTGGCGCCCGAGTGGCGGAGCACGACGAGCACGCCCGCGATGGTGAGCAGCAGCCCTCCGGCCCAGGCCGAGAAGCCCGCCGACCAGCCGTCCACCGACGCGCTGAACGGCCCGACGCTCGCTCCGTACCACGGCAGGAAGAGCGCGATGAACGCGACCACTGCGCCCACGATGATCACGCGGTCTAGCGTGTTGATGCGCTTCCAGTCGAGCTCCATTCCGACCACCTCCGCCTCTCGAGACCCTCCGACCGGCGCAATCGTGACCCGCCAACCGGACGGAGTCAAGACAGCGCGATCAGCGCGACCCCGCCCGCGACGGCGGCGGCGCCTGCGAGCCGTCCGATCCCGACGCGTTCACGGAGGAAGGCCCCGGCGAGGAGCGCTGCGATCACGACGCTCGTCTCGCGCACCGCGGCGACCTCGGGAGCGGGCGCGAGCCGGAGTGCCGCCAGCACGAGCGCGTAAGCGCCGAACGACGCGACGGCGGCGGCGACCGTTGACGCCGTCAGCTGCGCTCGTAGCGCCGGGGTGCCTCGCCGCAGCGCGACCAGCGGAACCGCGACGAGCGCCACCGGGGCCAGCACGAGCTCGAGGTACGGGATCGAGGCGGCGTGCCGAAGCCCCTCCTTGTCGACGAGCGTGTAGCCCGCGATCGCGCAACCGATCGTCAGCGCGATGGGCACTCCCTCGGCTCCCCGGGTCACACCGCGGACGAGGACGCCCGACCGCGACGAGGCAGACGCCGGCTGCCGCCCCGGCCGAGACGTGGCGGCTCAGGACGACGGCCGTCCCGAGCAGGACGAGGATCGGGGCCGAGCCGCGCGCGATCGGGTAGACGACCGAGAGCTCCCGCCGGCGATAGGCCACGACGAGGAGCGCGAAGTACGCGCCCTCGAGGAGGGCGGAGGCGGCCGCGTACGGCGCGACCGACCACGAGACCGACCACGTGGCAGCCGCGACCGGAGCGAAGAGGAGCACCGACAGCCCGAGAACGACGGCGGTGCGGGCCTCAACGTCCTCGGACCCGCGCAGGAAGACGTTCCAGCCGGCGTGGAGGGCGGCCGCCGCGAGGGCGAGGGCAAGTGCAGAGGGTGGCATCAGGTGGTGACCTCTAGCATCCGGGTCGCGAGCACCAAGCCAGAGGCCGAACGCGGCTGCAGGCAAGGCCGGTGGCCTTGCCAAAGTCGCGGTTGGATTCTGGCGCCGCGTGATCGCGGGCCGGGGCGGAGGTCAGTGCCTGGTGGCGCCCTCTAGGAGGCGGCACGCAGCCGTTCGGCCGCGGCGAGGAACGAGCGGCAAAGCCGCCGCCCGAGCTCGTTCCAGCCGCCGATCCGCGCGCGTGTCTCGGCGCGCAACCGTTCTGGATCCGGCGGCGGATCGCCCTCGTCGCCGATCCACCGTCCGAGCTGCGGCTCGGTCACCTCCGGGTGGAACTGGACGCCCCAGCACGCCTCGCCGAGGCGGAACGCCTGTAGCGACGCGGCGCTGTGCGCGAGCGCGACCGCTCCCTCCGGCAGGTCGTGCGCGTAGTGGTGCCAGATCAGCCCCTCGAACCGCGCCGGCAGCGCCGAGAAGACCGGGTCGGTGCCGCCGGCCTCCGTCAGCTCGATCTCGCCCCAGCCGATCTCGGGGACGGGAAGCCGCCCGACCCACGCGCCCGTCGCTCTCGCCAGCAGCTCGGAGCCGAGGCAGATGCCGAGCGTCGGCATCCGCTGCTCCACCAGGTCGCGCAGCCACTCGGTCTCCTCCGGCAACCACGGAAACAGGTCGTCCTGGTCGGGATGCATGAAGCCACCGAAGACGAGCACGGCGTCGTACGAGTCGAGCGGCGGCGGCGGGGTCCCGCGCTCGAAGCTCCAGTCGTCGCGCCGGTGCCCGGCCTCGGCGACGAGCGGGCCGAACAGCTCAGGGCCGGCGTCCTCGCCGTGCGTGACCGAGAGGACGTTCACGGCGCCAGCCTATGTTCCGCCGCTCGCCGCGATCCGGTTCACGTCGAGCAGCCGGCGGAGCTGCTGCGCGTTCGTCGCGGCCTGCGAGACGCGTCCGAGCGGATTGTCGGGATCCTCCGACGAGGCGTTGTTGTTGAAGAAGGCATAGGCCTGCTCCGACCGGCCCGCGAGCTCGCGCAACGGCTCGACGAACTCGCCGAGCTCCTCGTCGGAGTAGAGGTAGTCGAAGCGCTCGGCCGCGGAGCCGCCGCGCTTGTTCCAGGTGCCGAGGTTGCGGCCGTGGAAGCGGACGTACGCCGTGCGCGAGGTCGTCGCGACGACGGTCGGGACGAGGTTGCGTGCCGTGTCCGAGCGTGGGGCGTCGACGACGACGTAGCCGGCGCCGATCCGCTCGAGGAAGGCGAGGCTGGCCGCACGGTGCTCGTCGTCGAGCCACGAGCGGTGGCGGAACTCGACCAGCATCTCGTCGCCGCCGAGCTGCTCGCGCGCCCACTCGAGGTACTCCAGCGACGCGTCCTTGAACACGATGTAGGGCGGTAGCTGGAAGAGGATCCCGCCGAGCTTGCCCGCGGCGCGCAGCGGCTCGAGCGCGTCGAGGAAGCGGCGGAAGATCTCGCCGCGGAGCTCGCGCGGCGGGCGGTCGACGCGGCCGCGCTCGTCCACGGGCATCTCCTCGCGCAAGTCTTCCGGGATCACCTCGGCCTTGACGGGATGCCGCGTCATGAGCCCGAACGCCTTGACGTGCATCGTGAAGCCGTCCGGCGTCCGCTCGGCCCAGCCCTGCACCATCGACTCGCCCGGGAGGCGGTAG
This sequence comes from uncultured Actinomycetes bacterium, assembly GCA_963720065.1. Taxonomy (GTDB): domain Bacteria; phylum Actinomycetota; class Thermoleophilia; order Gaiellales; family Gaiellaceae; genus Palsa-739. The sequence continues at coordinate 126,207 of CAVREH010000038.1, read as the reverse complement.
TACGTCGAGTCGACCTCGACGGTGTCGAAGTGCTCGGCGTACCAGGCAAGGCGTTCCTTCGCAGGCAGCTTGGGCGGGTAGAAGTACTTCGAGAGCGCCTCGTCGGCCCACGAGCAGGTGCCGATGCGCACGGTCGCGGCCATGCCGCGGACGCTACTTGGAGACCGCGCGCTTCAGGAAGGAGAGCTTCAGCGTCCCGCTGCCGATCTTGATCGAGGCTCCATGCGGCGGAAGGCTCGCGTAGATCGGGATGCCGAGGTGGTACGCGTCGTCCCAGGAGGTCGCGCCGAGCCTGACCCTGAGCCTCTTGCCGCGTGGCAAGAGGACGGCCTCGTTCATCAGCGGGATCTTCACGACGCCGGACGAGGACTTGATCGGGGCGGCTCCCTCGGTCACCACCGTGCTGCCCCCCTGGATCGAGATCGTCGCCACGAGGTGTGTCCAGCTCTTGGCGCCCGAGTAGCGCACGGTGACCGAGCTGTCGCCGAAGGTCTCGTGCGGTCCGCCGGTCAGGCGGGCCGAGCGAAACGCGTAGTGGGAGCCTTCGATGAGGGACCTGCCGGGGAGGTTGACGCTCGCCGTCCGGGTCCGCGGCAACTTCTTGTACATGGTCGTCGTCCCGTCCCAGGGATCGTGGGCGAGCTCGACGCCCTCGTTGGTCGCCGATCCGCCGGGGAGGTAGTGGACGAACCACAGGGCGGCGTCCGTGATGTAGACGGGCTCCTCGGCCGTGGGGTTAGCGGCGGGCGGGTGGCCGAGGTCGCCGAGGTAGAGGCGCTTCGGGCCGGCGAGCAGCTTCCACGCGGCGATCGCCTGGTCCATGTCGAAGAGGAAGTCGTGCCGTCCCTGCAGCAGGAGCGTGGGCACCTTGAGCGCGTGGAGGTGCGAGCGCGAGGAACGGGCCGCCTCGGTGCTCGTGACCTCCGGGCTAACCGAGCCCTGCAGCAGCGACTGCGCGGCCTGGGCGAGGGCCGGATCCCAGTTCGCGATCGGGACGGCCTGGGAGAGGATCCCGACCAAGCCCGTCTTCGGCACGCCGTCCGGATTGAGCGCGGTCCCCAGGTTCGTCCAGGTGATCGCCGGCACGATCGCCTTGAAGGGGACGCCGGCGACCGCGGCGTTCCAGACTTCCCCGCCGCCGAGCGAAAGACCGAAGGCGCCGATCTGGGTGTTCGAGACGTCGCTTCGGGCGGCGAACCAGGTGAAGAGGTCTTGCGCGTCCTGCACGTCTCTCGTTCCGTCGAGCCCGAACTCGCCGCCGGAGGCGCCGGTCCCGCGGGCGTCGCAGGCGAGCGAGGCGAAGCCGAACTGGGCCAGCGCGGAGCCGATCGGCTCCATGTCCGCGTACGACCCGCCCAGCCCGTGGAAGAGGATGACGCCGGGCCAGCCGCCGGCCGGAGCGGTGCCGCTCGGGACCAGGTAGGCGCACGCAAGCGGCGTCGAATCCGAGGCGTCGATCGTGACCGCGGTCCAGCCCGACGCGGCCGAAGCGCTCCCGGCACACACGAGCGCTGCGGCGAGGATGGCGAAGACGATCCGCACCCGACCCACGAGGCCAACGCTAGCGCGCATTTACGATGCTCGCCATGGACTCGCGCCCCGTAGGCGTCTTCGACTCCGGCGTCGGCGGCTTGACCGTCCTCCACGAGTGCCTCGTGACGATGCCGAACGAGGACTTCGTCTACCTCGGCGACCACGCGCGCCTGCCGTACGGGCCGCGGCCGCTGGAGGAGATCCGCCGCTTCGCGCGCGAGATCGGCGCCTATCTCGAGCAGCAAGACGTGAAGCTGATCCTCGTCGCGTGCAACGCCGCGACCTCGGCGGCGCTGCCGCGGCTGCAGGAGGAGCTGGCGGTGCCGGTGGTGGGCGTCATCACGCCCGAGGCGCACGCCGCGGTGCAGGCGACGCGCAACCGCCGCGTCGGGCTCCTGGCCACCGAGGCGACCGTGCAGGGGGGCCGCTATGCCGAGCTGGTCCACGCGCTCGACGCCGGCATCTCGTTCCACCAGCGTCGCGTGCCCGCTGCTCGTGCCGCTGATCGAAGGCGACGACCCGTACGGCGAGGAGACCGAGCGCGCCGTGCGCGAGTACGCGGCACCGCTGCAGGCCGAGGGGGTCGACACCGTGATCCTCGGCTGCACGCACTATCCGCTGATCCGCAAGATCTTCGAGCGCGTGTTCGGCCGCGACGTGACCCTCGTCTTCTCGGCGGAGGAGACGGCCCGCGAGGTGGCCGAGACGCTGGCGCGGAAGGGCGTCGAGAACGAGCGCAGCCGCGAGGGTGCCTACCGCTTCCTCACGACCGGCGACCCCGAGGCGTTCCGCGAGCTCGGCCGCCGTTTCCTCCAGCTGCCGGTGCGCGAGGTCGAGCACGTGACCGTGGCGACGCTCGAGGCTGCGGCATGAGAGAGGACGGACGCAAGCCGGACCAGCTCCGCGCGATCTCCTTCGAGCCGGACTACCTCGAGAACCCGCACGGCTCGGTCGTGATCACCCAGGGACGGACGAAGGTGCTGTGCACGGCCATGGTCGAAGAGGACGTGCCGCGCTGGCTGCGCAAGCAGGGCCGCGGCTGGATCACCGCGGAGTACTCGCTCCTGCCGGCCTCGACCGGGGAGCGCGTCCAGCGGGAGGCCGCGCGCGGCAAGCAGCAGGGACGGACCGTCGAGATCCAGCGGCTGATCGGGCGCGCCGTCCGCGCGGTCGCCGACTTCGAGGCGCTCGGCGAGCGGACGCTGTGGCTCGACTGCGACGTCCTCCAGGCCGACGGCGGCACCCGCTGCGCGGCGATCTGCGGCGCGTACGTCGCCGCGATGCGCGCGCTCGACCGCTTCGGCCTCTCGCGCACGTTCCGCGACTCGGTCTCGGCCGTGTCGGTCGGCGTCGTGGAGGGCGTGCCGCTGCTCGACCTCGACTACGCCGAGGACTCGAGCGCGGACACCGACATGAACGTCGTCATGACCGGCGACGGCCGCCTCGTCGAGGTGCAGGCGACGGCCGAGCGCGACCCGTTCGCGCGCGAGACGCTCGACGAGCTGCTCGAGCTGGCCGCGTCCGGGATCGGCGAGATCGCTGCGCTGCAGGCCGAGGCGGTCGCGCGTGAGCTCCCGTAGCGCCGTCCTGGCGTCACGCAACCGGCACAAGGCGCGGGAGCTCGAGCAGCTCCTGCGGGGGTGGGAGCTGACGCCGCTCGACCGCGACGACTACCCGCCCGAGACCGGCGCGACGTACTACGAGAACGCGGCAATGAAGGCGCGGTTCGGCCGTGAGCACGGGGACGGCTGGGTGCTCGCGGAGGACTCGGGCCTCGAGGTGGAGGCGCTCGGCGGCCGGCCCGGCGTGCTCTCGGCGCGTTACGCGCCCGAAGGCCCGCCGGCGGTAGCCAAGCTTCTCGCCGAGCTCGAGGGCGTGGAGGACCGCCGTGCCCGCTACGTCTCGGAGCTCGTTCTGCTCTCGCCGGACGGCCGGGAGCTGCGAGGCACGGGCACGCTCGAAGGGCGCATTGCCGAGAGCGCGGCCGGCGACGAGGGCTTCGGCTACGACCCGATCTTCGTGCCGAACGGCGAGGAGCAGACGGTCGCAGAGCTCGGCAACGACTGGAAGGCGGAGAACTCCCACCGTGCGAGAGCGGCCCGTGCGCTGCTCGAGGCGCTGGCTATCACTCCGTGACCCGGAAGGTCACCGGCGCGAAGCTCGACTGGCTTCTACCCGTTCCGGACAGCACCACGATCGGATAGCGCCCCGGCGGCACGGACGGGACGGTGACCCGGAGGCGATACGTGCAGCGCCGTGCGACGCCCTGTCTGCCGAGGGGCCTTACCGGCGACCCGGCCGTCGCGGCCAGCGGCTTCGGCCCCAGCACCGACCACCACGTGTGAAAGTCGAGGTTCCAGTAGGCATCGACGGCCTTGGCGGTCTGTCCGCCATAGGTGCCGTCCTCGCCGAGGACGCCCAGGGCGCCGGACACCGTCACCGCCGATCCCGGTGGTCCCGCGGAGCGGCTCAGTCGCGTGCCGTAGGCTCCGCGGCCGTTCGGCGGGGGCAGACCGGAGGCGCCGGGGTCTTCTGAGGCCCGTGTGGCAGCTGCAGTCGAGCCAGCTCCGCGTTTGCGGCGGCGATGGACGTGACTGGCGGACGGTCGGCGCCGAGGAAGACGTAGAGGTCGAGGTAGTTCCTTCCGACCCACGCCTCGAGGTGGCGGACGGAACCGGACGCGGAGTCGCAGTTGTCCGTCGTGACGGCCGGGGCGCACCGGAAGCCCTCGAAGGGATTGGACGGGACAGTCTCGCGCAGCCGAAGCGGCAGCGGCGTGGACAAGCCGGGAGACGGCTCGCCGGGACGGGAGACCATCGCCCAGATCAGGACGCCGCGGCGCGGAAGCGTCGCGACCGTGCGAGACGGCGGGCTCGTCGTGCTGCGATCGGCGGGGGCGAAGGGGACGTTGGCGGCCGCGAGCTCGTTGTGACCCGAGAGGACCTGCCACCCCGCCGCGGACCGGAAGCGTGGCTTCTCCGAGCCGCCGCAGCCGGCGGCGAGCGCCGCCACGAGCGCAAGCATCGCCACGGTCTTCGGCTTCATGCTCCCTCTACGCCGGAGGAGGCTCCTCGCGTCCGGTCAGCGGTAGCGACGCGGGCGCCTGTACTCGGCGCTCGCGCCACCACCAGTTGAGCTCGCCTCCGAAGACGATCACGTTGGCCATCACGTAGAGCCAGACGATGAGGATCGCCGGTCCGCCGAGCGTCCGCAGCGTCAGGTTGACGCTGGCATGGCGGACGAAGAACGGCAGCGCCAGGAACGACGCCTCGAGGAATACGGCGCCTGCGATCGCGCCGGGAAGTGCCTCCCGCCAGCTGACCTCGGTGTTCGGCAGCCAGGTGTAGATCACCAGCAGGAAGATGAAGACACCGGCGAACGAGGCGCCGAACGAGAGGATGTAGGCGACGGCCGAGCTGTCCGCAAACCGGAGGTGATGCTTGAGCACGCTCACCCCGAAGGCGCCGACCACGAGGCTGCGAACAGCGTGGTCAGGACGGCCGCCATCAGGGCGGCCGCGATCCCCTTCCGCGGCCAGGAAGCGCCGGTTCGGCAGCCCGTAGATGATGTTGAAGGCCGACTCGAGCGCGCTGAAGAACGACAGCGACGACCAGAGCAGGCCGACGCCGCCGATGATCCCGAGCGCCGCCGCGTTGTTCTGCACGCGGCGGACGAGCTTGATGATGCTGTCGAGCGACGTTCCCGGGAACGCGTGCTTCAGCTCCTGTGACGAAGAAGTGCCGACGTCGGCGCGGTGGGCGAGGCCGAACAGCGAGAGCGCGAGGAACACGAGGGGCACGAACGAGAGGAGCGCGAAGTACGCGACCATCGCGGCGAGGTGGGTGCCGCGATCGGCGAAGAACTTGTGCACGAGCTGGCGCCGACGGATCCGCACGGATGCAGAGTCTGCACCTTGATACCGTCGGAGCGATGGACGCGGCAGCTGCTCTCGCCGATCTCGTCGAGATCTCGCCGCAGATCGAGGCGGCCGCCGTGGTCACCGGCGACGGCGAGCTCGCCGGGTCGGTGGGCGTTTCCGAGCCGCGGGCGAGCGTCCTCGCACGCGCCGTGCGGGAGCTGCTCGACGGCGCCGCCGCGTTCCGGAGCGACCAGGGCCGCGTCACCCAGCTCCACGCCGAGCTCGCCGGCGGGGAGGTGTTCGCCGTGGCCGGCGCGGGCGAGCGGGCGATCGTCGCGGTCGCCCGAGGGCGGGCGGCACCGGGCCTCGTCTTCTACGACCTGAAGCGCTGCCTCGGAGCGGTCAACGCTGGAAGCACCGGCGGCGAAGCCACCGGTGCCCGGCGGGAAGACCGGGCCGCTGAACGCGGCCCTGAGGCCGATGAAACGTAGGTTGTTCGCCCTGGCCGGCTTCGCGAGCGGCGCTCTCGCCGGGACGGCTGCCTACCGGCACTGGTTCGGCGGAAGCCGCGAGCGGCTCGACGTCTACTTCGACGACGGCTCCTTCGTGACGTTCGGAGCCGGCTCGCCCGAGGCGGCCCGGCTGCTGCCGCTGGCCCGCCGGGTCCTGCTGGCGGCGCGAGAGTCATGACCGACGCAGAGCTCCGCGAAGCCATCGTCTCGGCGGCCTACCTCGAGGGCGACTTCGTCCTCCGCTCCGGCAAGCGCTCGAGCTACTACCTCGACAAGTTCCGCTTCGAGACGCGGCCCGATCTCCTGGCCGCTCTCGGCGACCGAATCGCCGCCGCCGCCCGCGAGCACGAGCCGGACGCGGTCCGCCTCGCCGCGCCGGTCCTCGGCGCCGTCCCGCTCGCCGCCGCGGCCTCGCTCGCGGGCGGGCTGCCGTTCGTGATGGTCCGCGACGAGGCGAAGGCCTACGGCACCGCGAACCGGCTCGAGGGCGCCTTCGAACAGGGCGAGCTCGTGTGCCTCGTCGAGGACATCGTCACCTCCGGAGGGGCGCTCGTGGAGGCGGTCTCGGCGGTCCGCGAGGCCGGGCTCGTCGTCCGTACGGCCGTCTGTGTGATCGACCGGGAGGAGGGCGGAGCCGACGCTCTCGCGCGCCACGCGGTCCGTCTGCGGCCCCTTTTCCGGGCAGGAGACTTGCTCCAGGGCGAGAAAACCCCCGCAAAACCGCATGGTTGAGCCGCAAACACGGAGTTGGTAGGGTCGTTCAGGCCCAGCAAGCAGTCTACGACTGGAGGAGCAGAGTGACGAAGCAGGAGTTCGTATCCGAGGTGGCCCGGCGCGCGCAGCTGTCGAACCGCGACGCGGGCAAGGCCGTCGACGCGTTTCTCGAGGCCGTCGTCGACACGCTGAAGGGCGGCGGCGAAGTGGCGTTCACAGGATTCGGCAAGTTCTCGACCGCGCAGCGCAAGGAGCGCATGGGGGTCAACCCGCGCAACCCGACCGAGAAGGTGCACATCCCTGCGGCGCGCGTTCCGAAGTTCTCGGCCGGTAGCGGTCTCAAGTCGGCCGTCAAGCAGACGTCGTCCTACTAGCGACAAGCCAAGTCTCCTCCGAGGATCGAGAGGCCGCCTGCGGGCGGCCTCTTTATTGGTCCGACCCGGGACCGATTGTCCCGGGCGGCTCGTATCCTGATAGGCGTGAGCGGAGCGGGTCATTTCGCGGATCGGCTCGCAGCCGCGGTCGAGCGCAAGGGCGCGCCGCTCTGCGTCGGCCTCGATCCGGACCCGGCGCTGATGCCGGAGGGGCTCGGCGTCGTGGAGTTCTGTCGCGGCATCGTCGACGCGGTCGCCGGGATTGCGGTCGCCGTCAAGCCGCAGGCGGCGTTCTTCGAGGCGCAGGGCGCGGACGGCTGGGCCGCGCTCGTCGAGGTATGCGGCTACGCGCGGGAGGCGGGCCTGCTCGTGATCGCCGACGCGAAGCGCGGCGACGTCCCGTCGACGGCCCGTGCCTACGCCGCCGCGTTCGCGCCGCTGGCCGACGCGGTCACGGTGAACCCCTACCTCGGCCGCGACTCGCTCGAGCCGTTCTTCGCGCACGACGGGCTCGGGGTGTTCGTGCTCGTCAAGACCTCGAATCCGGGCAGTGCCGACATCCAGGATCTCCCGCTCGCGGACGGACGGCCGTTCTGGCAGCACGTCGCAGAGCACGTCGACCGGTGGGGAGAGGACTTCGTGGGCGAGAGCGGGCTCTCCTCGGTCGGCGCCGTCGTCGGCGCCACGCATCCGGAGCTGCTCGAGACGGTGCGGGAGCTGCTGCCGCGCGCCGTGCTGCTCCTGCCGGGCGTCGGCGCCCAGGGCGGCCGCCTCGACGATCTCGCCGCCGCCTTCACCGCGGGCGCCGCGAGCGCGCTCCCCTCCGCTTCGCGCTCCGTCCTCTACGCGGACCGAGGCGCGGGCTGGCAGGAGGCAGCGGCGGCCGAGGCCGAGCGGCTCGCCGGCGAGCTGCGCGCCGTCGCCGCCGTGGGCTGAGCGGTGGACCGGAGTCGTTTCACGCGCTGGGCCGCCCCCGTCGCCTTCCTCGCGGCGATCACGATCGGGGCGCTGGTCGTCCGCGCAGGGTTCGAGCATGGCAAGCATCACCGCGCGAGCCCGCCGACCACGACGGTCACGTCGAAGACGAAGAAGAAGCATCGGCACAGTCACCCGCACCACCGGGCGAAGACGTACACCGTCCAGTCGGGCGACACGCTGGGAGGGATCGCGACCAAGGAAGGAACCACGGTCGCCAAGCTCGAGCAGCTCAACCCCGGGATCGACCCGACGGCCCTCCGCGTCGGTCAGACGATCCGCGTCCAGTAACCTCCGCACCGGCGTGGTGCATCCGCAGTGATCGTCACGGTAACCCTCAACGCCGCGGTCGACCGCACGCTGACCGTCCCGAACTTCCAGTTCGGCCACCGGCACCGCGCGTCGAGCAGCCTCACGAGCGCGGGCGGCAAGGGCGTCAACGTCGCGCGCGCGCTGAAGGGGCTGGAGACTCCGGTGGTGGCGACCGGGCTCGCCGGCGGGCGCACCGGCGACCGGATCGTGGAGGACCTCGGACTCGAGGGAATCCTCAGCGACTTCGTCCGCATCTCCGACGAGTCGCGCACCTCGATCGCCGTCGTCGACCCGACCGCGGGCGCGCTCACCGAGGTCTACGAGTGGGGCCCGGCCGTGCAGCCGGACGAGCTGCGGATGCTCACCGACAAGCTCCACTACCTCTCGCGGGTCGCGAGCTTCGTCGTCTTCAGCGGCTCGCTGCCACGCGACGTCGAGAACGACTTCTACGCCGACGCGATCCACGATCTGACCCGCCGCGGCATCAAGTGCGTGCTCGACTGCGAGGGAGAGCCGCTGCGGCTGGGCGTCGAGGCCGAGCCGTATCTCGTCTCGCCGAACCAGCAGGAGGCCGAGAGCCTCGTCGGGCAGGAGTTCATGGACGACGAGGACTTCGTGATGGCCCTCGACACGATCGCCGACATCGGGGCCCGCAACGTCCTCATCACCCAGGAGACGTCGTGCTTCGCGCTCGTGCGCGAGGAGCGGCGTGTGCAGCGCTTTCGCGCGTCGATCCCGCGCGTCGAGCCGATCGCGCCGGTCGGAGCCGGGGACGTCCTCCTGGCCGGCTACCTGTCCGAGCGGTTCAACGGCCGCTCGGTCGAGGACGCGCTGCGGACTGCGGTCGGCTGTGCGGCCGCGTCGGTCGTCGAGCTCGGCGCCGGGCGGTTCGATCCGCGCGAGGCCGCCCGGCTCTCCGCCGGTGTCGAGATCGTCGAGTTGGCTGCGCTCGCGCGCAGCTAGCTCGGAAACGCTGCGCGTTTCCGAGCTGGGAGAAGGAACTCCGCGCGCCCGAGATTGCGATCTCGGGCGCGCTTCGTGCTGTTTTGCTTTTGGATGCTCTGCTGGGTGGGACGCTTGTGTTGTGCGCTCGCGCGCGGCGGAGGCCGGCGCGAGCGCGGTCCGGCCTGCGGCTAAGTCCGGCTTCGCCGTGTCTTAGCCTCCGGCCTTTGGTGCCACATGGTTCGATCGTTTCGAGCCTCTGTGGGGTCGAGGCGGCGGCGTAACGGCACGTTACGACGCCGCGAACCAGCGGGCGAGCACGCAAAGCCTGCTCGCCCGCGACGGAACAAGACGCTCGAATGGCGCTAACCCAGGCAAGCCCTACTGCACGGAGCGAACCGGAGACCGCGTCTCCCGTTCGCGCAGTTCCCTAGCCCAGCGAGCGAGACCGAAGGTCTCGCGAGCTAGCCCAGGGCGAGAGCGCGGAGGCGGCCGGTGTGGTTGTGGTTCTCGGCCCAGAGGAGCCGGCCGCGGGCCAGTGAGAGGCCGACGTAGTTGAGACCCGTCTGCACGAGCTTCCGAAGGTGGCCTGTGTGGGTGGAGACGTCACGCAGCAGGCGGCCGACGCGGTAGACGATCACCCGGTCGCTCGCGGCGAGCTGCGGTGCCGCTTGCGGGGAGACCAGGACGCTGCCGAGCTTCGTCCCGTCGGTCGCCGAGAACCACGAGATCCGGTCGTGCGGGCCGGTCAGCGTCGTGAGAACCGCGAGCACGTTGGAGGAGAGCGCGATTGCGAGCGGGAACCCGTGCACGGAGGCCTGGGCCACCGTGGCTCCGCTCGTGGCGTCCACGACCTGCAGGATGTTGTTGGCGCTCGTCGAGGGGCGGCCCTTGGCCGTCGTGGCAGGGACGTACGCGATGCGCCCGGCCGCGGCGGCGAGCTGGAGCGCGGGCCTGGCTCCGGGCAGCGGCGCGTCGGTCGTGCGCGTGACGATGCGGATCCCGCCGTCCGCGATCTTCTGCTTGCACGGGTGCCCGGAGAGGCACTTGGACGGGTTGACGTACTCGACGTCGTCCCACGAGTAGGCGAGCGTCTTGCCCGCCCCGGCGACGCCGGCGAGCCACTGGCCGGTGCCGTCGCTCGCGTGGGCGAAACGCTTCAGCTGTCGCTCAGGCCCCCCGATCGAGGCGGCCATGACCCAGTCCAGGGGCGAAGGACCGCCCTCGTGCAGCGTCCAGAGCGCCGTGGACATCTGGGCCGCGACGGCGAGTTGCGGCTGCCCGTCCTGCAGGTTCCAGCGGCAGGTCATGCTCGCGGACGAAGGCTGCGGGAGGCTCCGGTCGCGCTTGCCCGGCGAGAGGATGTGCACGACGTTGCAGGCACCTTTCGTGCTCGATGTGAGCCAGGCGGCGACGCCGTTGTTCTGCGCGATCGCCGCGATCGGCCCGCCCGCGCTCTTGCGCAGCGTGTGGGGGGCGGGGCGCCCCGCGACCGCCGAGCCGGCGAGCACGAGAAGTCCCGCGGTGGCGACGAGGAACCGCACGGCGTGACGGTAACTGCGCGGTGTTAGGACGTTGTCAACGCTCCTTGTTACCCTGCTCTCCTTGACGGAGCATGCGGCAGCAGAGCTGAACGCGGACGACGTCCAGCGGCTGCTGGAGCTCGACCGGAAGTTCGGTCGCGAGGGGCTCACCTTCGACGACGTGCTGCTCGTGCCCGCCGAGTCGCACGTCCTGCCGAACGACGTGTCGACGCGCGCCCGCCTCACTCGCTCGATCGAGCTCGCGATCCCGATCGTCTCGGCCGCCATGGACACGGTGACCGAAGCCCGCCTCGCGATCGCGCTCGCGCGCGAGGGCGGGATCGGCATCCTCCACCGCAACCTCTCGATCCAGGCGCAGGTCGCCGAGGTCGACAAGGTGAAGCGCTCCGAGTCCGGGATGATCGTCGAGCCGGTGACGCTGCCTCCCGACGCGCCCGTCCGTGCGGCGCTCGAGCTGATGGCGCGCTACAAGGTGTCCGGCGTCCCGATCACCGACGACGGCGGAGTCCTCGTCGGCATCCTCACGAACCGCGACCTGCGCTTCGAGAACGACGTCGACCAGCCCATCTCGGCGCTCATGACGGCGCGCAACCTGGTCACCGCGCCGATGGGGACGACGCTCGCGGAGGCGGAGGAGATCCTCCACCGCAACAAGATCGAGAAGCTCCCGGTGGTCGACGCCGACGGGCGGCTGCGCGGCCTGATCACGGTCAAGGACATCCAGAAGAAGATCGAGTTTCCCGAGGCGACGAAGGACGAGCAGGGCCGGCTGCGGGTGGGTGCCGCGGTCGGGGTCGGTCCGGATGCGCTCGAGCGGGCCGAGGCGCTCGTCGGCGCAGGCGTGGACGCGATCGTCGTCGACACCGCGCACGGCCACTCGGCCGGCGTGCTCGAGATGGTGCGGCGGATCAAGGACGCGGTGCCGGTCGAAGTCGTCGCCGGCAACATCGCGACCGCCGAGGCGGCGCGGGAGCTGATCGACGCGGGCGCCGATGCGCTGAAGGTCGGCATCGGGCCGTCCGGAATCTGCACGACGCGCGTCGTCGCGGGCGTCGGAGTGCCGCAGATCAGCGCGATCCACGACGTGGCCGGCGTCGCGGGGAAGAGGGCGTGCCGGTGATCGCGGACGGCGGCATCACGTCGTCGGGCGACATCGCCAAGGCAGTCGGCGGCGGGAGCGGACGCGGTCATGCTCGGCGGCATGCTCGCCGGCACCGACGAGACTCCGGGAGACGTGATCCTCGTGCAGGGCGAGCGCTTCAAGGAGTACCGCGGCATGGGCTCGCTCGGCGCGATGAAGGCCCGCGGCTTCTCGAAGGACCGCTACTTCCAGGGCGACGTCGAAGACGTCGAGAAGCTGATCCCGGAAGGGATCGAGGGACGCGTCGGCTACAAGGGCCCGCTGCAGCACGTCGTCCACCAGCTCGTCGGCGGCCTGCGCCAGGCGATGGGCTACTGCGGCGCGGCGACGATCGACGAGATGAAGCGCGCGCGCTTCGTGCGGATCACCGGCGGCGGGGCTGCGCGAGTCGCACCCGCACGACGTGACGATCACGAAGGAGGCGCCGAACTATCGGCGCTGAGGAGGCCGAGGTTCTCGGAGCTTCCGGTCCCGGAGGACCGGCCTGTCCTCGTTGTCGATCTCGGCGGGCAGTACTCGCAGCTGATCGCACGCCGCGTGCGCGAGTGCCGCGTCTATTCGGAGCTCGTCGCCCACACGATCACGCCCGAGGCTGTGCGGGCGAGAAACCCGTATGCGCTCGTCTTGAGCGGCGGCCCGGCTTCCGTCTACTCCGACGACGCGCCGCGCGTCGATCCGGCGCTGTTCGAGCTCGGCGTGCCGACGCTCGGCATCTGTTACGGCGCGCAGCTGATGGCGCTCGAGCTCGGCGGCCGCGTCGACCGCACCGGCGTCTCCGAGTTCGGGCGCACCTCGATGGAGGCGACGGAGTCGCGGCTGCTCGCGGACACCCCGCCCGAGCAGACGGTCTGGATGTCGCACCGCGACACGGTCGTCGCGGCTCCCGAGGGCGCCCGCGTCGTGGCCAGCTCGCCGGCGACGCCGGTCGCGGCGTTCGAGGCGCCGGAGCGCGGGCTGTACGGCGTCCAGTTCCATCCCGAGGTCGTCCACACGCCGCACGGCATGGACGTGCTGAAGAACTTCCTCTACCGCGCCGCCGAGGCGCCGCCGAGCTGGACGCCCGCCGCGGTGATCGAGGAGCAGGTCGCGCGGATCCGCGCGCAGGTCGGTCGCGAGCGCGTGCTCTGTGCGCTCTCGGGCGGCGTCGACTCTGCCGTCGCGGCGCTGCTCGTGCACAAGGCGGTCGGCGAGCAGCTCACCTGCGTCTTCGTCGACCACGGCCTGCTGCGCCAGGACGAGGCCGAGCAGGTCGTGGAGACGTTCGGCGAGCACTTCCACGTCCCGCTCGTCCACGTCCAGGCCCAGGAGCGCTTCCTCGAGCTGCTCGACGGGGTCGAGGAGCCCGAGCAGAAGCGCAAGATCATCGGCCGCGAGTTCATCCGCGTCTTCGAGGAGGAGGCCCGCAGGCTGGGCGACGTCCGCTGGCTCGTGCAGGGAACGCTCTACTCCGACGTGATCGAGTCGGGCGGCACCGAGGGCGTCGCCGCGACGATCAAGTCGCACCACAACGTCGGCGGCCTGCCCGAGGACATGAAGATGCGCCTCGTCGAGCCGCTGCGGCTCCTGTTCAAGGACGAGGTGCGGCGGGTCGGCGAGGAGCTCGGGATGCCCGAGCGGATGGTCTGGCGCCAGCCGTTCCCCGGGCCGGGCCTCGCGATCCGGATCATCGGCGCGGTCACCCAGGAGCGGCTCGAGATCCTGCGCCAGGCCGACTCGGTGCTGCAGGAGGAGGTACGCCGCGCAGGCTTGTACGGCGAGCTGTGGCAGTCGTTCGCCGTCCTGCCGGCGATCCGCTCGGTCGGCGTGCAGGGCGACGAGCGGACGTACGGCTACCCGATCGTGATCCGCGCGGTGACGAGCGACGACGCGATGACGGCCGACTGGGCGCGGCTCCCGTACGACCTCGTCGAGACGATCTCGGCCCGGATCGTGAACGAGATCCCGGGCGTCAACCGCGTCGTGCTCGACGTGACCTCGAAGCCTCCGGCGACGATCGAGTGGGAGTAGCGCACTCGTCCTTCTACGAGCTGCTCCGGCAGCGCCGCATGGTTCGCCATTACACGGGCGAGCCGGTGCCGCGCGAGGTGCTCGATCGGATCGTCGGGACGGTCCGGCGCGCGCCGAGTGCGGGGTTCTCACAAGGACAGCGGCTGCTCGTCGTCGACGATCCGGACCTCCTTGCGCGGATCGCGACGCTCGGCGACGACGAGCCGCTCGAGGGTGTCGAGCCGTGGTTCGAGACCGCCGCCGCCCAGGTTTTCGTCATGACCCGCGAGGCCGACTACCACGAGCGCTACCAGAGCGAGGACAAGCTCCAGGACGGCGAGGAGATCGAGTGGCCGGTGCCGTTCTGGCACGTCGATGCGGGCGCCGCGATGATGCTGATCCTGGTCGCCGCGATCGAGGAGGGTCTTGCGGCAGCCGTCTACGGGATCTTTGGCGAGGACGAGCGCACGCTGCGCGACATCCTGGGAATCCCGGACGACCTTACCCTCGTCGCCGGCATCAGCCTCGGCTATCCGCGCCCGGATCCTGGCTGGGGCTCCAAGACGAGCCGGGCCACGCAGCGGCGTCGCCGGCAGGACGAGCTCGTCAAGTGGAACCGCTGGAGCTCGTAGAGCGGCTCGCCGCGACGGAGATCGGCGAGACCTTCAACCAGTACGCGGAGTCACCGCAGTTGCAGGAGCGACTCCGGGCCTATCTCGCGTCCCGTGCCGGCGCGACGGTCGTCCTTGTCGGCGAGGCGGCCGGTTACCGCGGCGCCCGCGTGAGCGGGATCCCGTTCACGTCCGAGCGCCAGCTCACGGGCTCCGGGCCTGCCGAGGCGACCGCGACGATCGTCCACCGCGTGCTGGGCGAGCTCGGCGTCGAGGACGACGTGCTGCTGTGGAACGTGGTGCCGACGCATCCCGGCAGCGAGAGCTCGAACCGGCGGCCGACGCGAGCCGAGGTCGAAGCCGCGTCCCCGTTCCTCGGCGAGCTGACCCGCGGCCGCGTCGCGATCGCCGTCGGGCGCGTCGCGGCGGCGGCCCTCGACGTTCCCTACGTCCGCCACCCGTCGCACGGCGGAGCGGCGGCGTTCGAGGCAGGAATGCGCCGAGCTTTCGCTACAATCGGCCGCCGGCGGGCACCAGTCCGCCGCTTTCTATGAAGACCTACAGCGCCAAGCCGGGAGAGATCACGCGCGAGTGGTATCTCGTCGACGCCGAGGGCAAGACGCTCGGCCGCCTCGCCACCCAGATCGCCGACACGCTTCGCGGCAAGCGGAAGCCGCAGTTCACGCCGCACGTCGACACGGGCGACTTCGTGATCGTCGTCAACGCGGAGAAGATCCACGTGACCGGGAACAAGCTCGACCAGAAGCGGTACTACCGCCACTCGGGCTATCCCGGCGGCCTGCGCAGCCGGACGCTCCGCGAGCAGCTCGATCGCCGGCCGACCGAGGTGCTCCGCGTCGCCGTCAAGGGGATGCTCCCCAAGAACCGGCTCGCACGGCAGCAGATCACGAAGCTCAAGATCTATGCCGGCCCCGAGCATCCGCACGAGGCGCAGAACCCGAAGCCTTTGGAGTCCGGCCAGTGAGCCAGATCGCGCAGTATCGCGGCACCGGCAAGCGCAAGACCTCGGTCGCGCGCGTCATCCTCCGGCCCGGCGGCGGCGCCACCTGGGTCAACGGCCGTACGCTCGAGGAGTACTTCCCGCGCTCCGTCTGGCAGACGATCGCCGTCTCGCCGCTCAAGGTGGCCGGCCTCGAGGGGCAGTACGACCTCCGCGTCCGTGTCCACGGCGGCGGGCTGACCGGACAGGCTGGAGCGGTGCGGCACGGGATCGCCCGCGCGCTCGTCGAGGCGAACCCGGAGCTGCGCATCCCGCTCAAGCGCGAGGGCTTCCTCACGCGCGACGCGCGCCAGGTCGAGCGCAAGAAGGCCGGCCTGCACAAGGCGCGCAAGGCGCCGCAGTTCTCGAAGCGCTAGTTCTCCAGTCGCTCGAGGCCGCCGAGCAATAGGTCGAGCGCGAACTCGAACGCACTCACGTCGTGGTGCGGTCCCTCGTCGAGGTGCTGGAGCCCGTGCTCGTGCAGGTAGGGGAGCCTGGCGACCGGGATCATCTCGTCGAACCAGGCGCGCGCATCCTCGATGTGGTCCGGCATCTTCCCGTGGGTCGACGCCCAGAGCGAGAAGCCGATGATGTGCGCGTCGAGGACGTGGTAGGCGTGGTACGTCGTGTCCGCGGACAGTCCGGAGCGCCGCAGGCACGCCAGCAGGGCCTCCATGTATTGGATGCGGGCGGGGCGGATGCGGGCCGGCGACATGAGCATGCTCGCCGCCCACGGGTGGCGTTTCAGCGCCCCGTGCGCCGACAGCGCCGACGCGCGGATCGCGGGGAGGCCGCCGTCGGGATCCGGCGGTTCCATCTCCGCGAGCACGAGGTCGAGGATCCCGTCGAGCAGGTCGTCCTTGTTCGCGACGTGGTTGTAGAGGGACATCGCCTCGTAACCGAGCGCCTGGCCGAGCTTCCGCATGGAGAGCGCCTCGATCCCTTCCTCGTCGACGAGGACGAGTGCGGTGTCGAGGATGCGCCCGCGGCTCAGGGGCTTCCGTCGCGTGGTGGCCATTGACATAGCTTACGCTGTATGTCATCTTACACTGTAAACTTACAGCGTATGGAGGAGAGACCGATGATGAAGGCGCTCGTTCGCGATAGGTACGGAGATCCTGGGGTCCTCCGCATCGAGGAGATCGCGCGGCCGCCGCTCGAGGACGACCGCGTCCTCGTCCGCGTCCACGCAAGCTCCGTCAACAAGGCGGACTGGTATCAGCTGGTCGGCCGGCCCGTCCTCTTCCGTCCGATGATGGGCGGCGTCCTCAAGCCGAGGTCGCGGCAAGTCGGGACGGATTTTGCCGGGATCGTCGAGGCCGTCGGCAAGGACGTGGTGGGATTCGCTCCGGGCGATGAGGTCTTCGGCGGCCGGGACGGAGCTTACGCGGAGTACGTCGTCGCGAAGACGCTCGCCCACAAGCCGGCGAACGTCACGTTCGACGCTGCTGCTGCGGTGCCGATCGCCGGACTCACTGCCCTCCAGGCGTTGCGCGACCACGGAGCTCTCCAGCCGGGCGAGACCGTGCTCGTGAACGGTGCTTCCGGCGGCGTGGGGACGATGACCGTCCAGATTGCGAAGGCTCTCGGCGGCCATGTGACCGCCGTGTGCAGCACGCGCAACGTCGAGCGCGCCCGGGAGCTCGGAGCCGACCGCGTACTCGACTACACGCAGGAGGACTTCACCCGCACCGGCGACCACTACGACGTCGTCATCGACGTCGCAGGCAGCCGCTCGTGGCGCGCGCTGCGCCGGGTGCTCGCTCCTGGCGCGCGGGTCGTCGTCGTCGGCTCTCCGGGCCACACCCCGATCCTCGGGCCACTCGGGCACATCTTTGCGACGAAGCTCACGTCGCTCGGTAAGGCGCGCTTCTTCGTCGCGAAGTTCAACGACGCCGACCTCCAGACGCTCGCCGATCTGCTCGAGAGAGGAGCGCTGAAGCCCGCCATCGACCGGACGTACGAGCTCGACGAAGCCCAGGACGCATTGCGCACGTTCGGCGAAGGACACGTCAGGGGCAAGCTCGTGTTCACGATGTGAGCCGCTATCGTCCCGCGCCGTGGCGCGGGAGTACTTCGGAACGGACGGCGTCCGCGGCGTCGTCGGCGAGTCGCTGACGGACGACCTCGTCGAGCGGCTCGGCAAGGCGGCGGCCGCCTGGTGCAGCCGGGGCCGCGTCTTCGTCGGGCGCGACACGCGCGCGAGCGGCCCGGAGCTCGAGGAGGCGTTCGCACGAGGAGTCGCTTCCGCGGGAGGCACTGCGGTGCTCGCCGGAGTCCTGCCGACGCCCGCGGTTGCGCTGCTCGGCCTCGATCTCGGCGCGGTCATCTCCGCCTCGCACAACCCGCCGGAGTACAACGGCGTCAAGTTCTTCGACCGCGACGGCCGCAAGCTGACGGACGCCGCCGAGGAGGAGATCGAGGCGTTGCTCGACAGCCCCAGGCCGGGGGGCGGCGAGATCGACCGCGTCGAGGTCGCAGCGGACAGCTACCTCGAGCACGTGCTCGAGCGGTTCGGCTCCGACCTCACGGGCCTCCGCATCGCCGTCGACTGCGCGAACGGCGCCTACGCCGGCCTCGCGCCGCAGGCGTTCGAGGGGCTCGGCGCGGAGGTCGTCGCGATCGGCAACGAGCCGGACGGGGCGAACATCAACGTCGGCTGCGGCGCGACCGATCTCGGCCTGCTCGCCGACACCGTTCGCGCCGGCGGCCTCGACCTCGGCATCGCCTTCGACGGCGACGGCGACCGGATGCTCGCAGTCGACGAGCGCGGAGAGGCGGTCGACGGCGACCAGATCCTCGCGGTGCTCGCGCTCGACCTCGGCGTGGACGGCGTCGCCGTCACGACGATGACGAACCTCGGCTTCCTCCGCCTGATGGAGGAGCGCGGCATTCGCGTCGTCGTCACCGACGTCGGCGACCGCTACGTGCTCGAGGCCCTCCGGCGGGAGGGCCTGCTCCTGGGCGGCGAGCAGTCGGGCCACCTCATCTGGCTCGACGGCCACGTGACGGGCGACGGCCTGGTCGCGGGGCTCCTCCTCTGTCGCGCGCTCCACGGTCGCGCGCTCTCCGACGCTGTCGCCGTCATGCCGCGCTTCCCCCAGATGATGCGGAACCTGCCGCGCGCCGGCCGCGGCCCGCTGCCCGACTCGCTGTACGCGGCCGTCGAAGAGGTCAACGCGGACCTGGACGGCACCGGCCGCGTCCTCGTGCGGCCGTCGGGCACCGAGCCGGTCGTCCGCGTGCTCGCCGAGGCCGAGACGCCGGAAATGGCCGAGAGGCTCTCTGCTAAAATCGCCGCGCTGGTGACACGCGAGCTCGGCTGACCCTTCGCGACGCAGCGATCGGGTCATGAGGCCGGGCTCTTTGTGTTTTCGGAAGCGTTTTCCGTGCCCAGCGGGGAAAGGAGCAGACGTGTGCGGAATCATCGGATACGTCGGGACGCGCGACGCCAAGCCGCTTCTGCTCGAAGGACTGCGCCGGCTCGAATACCGCGGCTACGACTCCGCCGGCATCGCCCTGCGCGAGGACGACGCGCTCGACTACGTGCGCGCGGTCGGCAACCTCGGCAACCTCGTCGCGGCGGCCGGCCCCAACGGCTCCCACTCGCGCCACGGGCTCGGCCACACGCGCTGGGCGACCCACGGCGGCGTGACCGAGAACAACGCCCACCCGCTCACCGGCTGCGAGCCGGGCCGGCTCGCCATCGTCCTCAACGGGATCGTCGAGAACTACCTCGAGCTGCGCGCGCAGCTGACCGAGCGCGGCCACACGCTCACCTCCGAGACCGACGCCGAGGTGGTCGTGCACCTGCTCGAGGAGGAGTACGACGGCGATCTTGCCGCAGGCGCTCGGCCGGGTCTACCCCAGCTCGAGGGCCACTTCTCGATCGTCGCCATCCACCACGACCAGCCCGACCTGCTCGCCGGCGTCCGCTACCAGACGCCGCTCGTGGTCGGGCTCGGCGACGGCGAGAACTTCCTCGCCTCCTCGATCGCCGCCTTCCTCAGCGAGACGCCGCACCGTCATCCACCCGACCCGACGGCGAGGTGGTCGAGATCACGCCCGAGGGCCGTCCGCTTCTTCCGTCGACGGCGCCGAGGTCGAGGCGCCCGAGCGGCAGGAGGTCGACTGGGACGAGGAGAGCGCCGAGAAGGCGGGCTACGAGACGTTCATGCTCAAGGAGATCTACGAGCAGCCCGAAGCCGTGGCGCGAGACGATCGGCGACCGCGTCCGCCGCGGCACAAGCTCGTGCTCGAGGCGCTCGGCCTGACCGAGGACGAGGTCCGCAACCTGCGCCGGATCGTGATCGTCGCCTGCGGCACCGCCTACCACGCCGGCGTCGTCGGCCGCTACGTCCTCGAGGAGTGGGCGCGCGTCCCGGTCGAGCCGGACATCGCGAGCGAGTGGATCTACCGCAACCCGGTGCTCGGCGAGGACACGCTCGTGATCGGGATCTCCCAGTCGGGCGAGACGCGCGACACGATCAAGGCGATGAAGCTCGCGCGCGAGAGCGGTGCGCGCACGCGTCGCGATCACGAACCTGATGGGGACTCGCAGATCACGCGCGAGGTCGGAGCGACGCTCTACACGCGCAGCGGGATGGAGGTCGGCGTCGCCGCCTCGAAGACCTTCACCGCGCAGGTGGCGCTGATTACCTGCTCGCGCTGAGCTCGCCGAGATCCGGCGCACGCTGCCGCAGGACGAGATCGAGTTCATCCTCGACGAGGTCTGCACGAGCTGCCGCAGAAGATGCAGGACTTCCTCGACGGCGACCACCCGATCGAGTCGATCGCGCAGCGCTTCCACGATGCGCCGTTCTTCCTCTACCTCGGCCGCCACATCGGCCTGCCGGTCGCGCTCGAGGGCGCGCTCAAGCTGAAGGAGATCTCGTACATCCCGACCGACGCGTACTCCGCCGGCGAGATGAAGCACGGGCCGATCGCGCTGCTGGCCGAGGGGACGCCGGTCGTCGTCGTGGCGACGAACATCCACGTCTACGACAAGATCGTCTCCAACATCCAGGAGACGCGGGCGCGCGGCGCGCACGTAATCGCGATCGCGACCGACGGCAACGAGGACATCCAGCATCACGCCGACGACGTGATCTACGTGCCGCGGACGCCGAACTTCCTGCAAGCGTCGCTCGCGGTGATCCCGCTCCAGCTCCTCGCCTACCGCATCGCGCGGCTGCGCGGCCTGAACGTCGACCAGCCGCGCAACCTGGCGAAGACGGTCACGGTGGAGTAGCGGCGATCTCGCGCCAGAACTCGACGAACGTCCGCTCGTGCAGGAGCCCCGCGCGCACGACCGCGGCGTGGCTCGGATTCGTGACGGCGTCCTCGATCGTCTCGTAGATCGTCAGCCGCGCTTGGTGCGCTTCCTCCTGCTCGCGGGCGAGCGCAACGATCTCGGCGGGGCTCATGCCGTCGCCGAAGAACAGCTTGAGCAGCCCGGTGTCGCGGATCTGGGGCTGGTCGCTCGTCGGCTCCCGTAACCAGTCGTCGAGCGCTGCCCGTCCTGCGTGCGTGAGCGTGTAGACCCGCCGCCGGCGACCTTCGGCCTCGCGCAGCTCGTCCAGGAGCCCGAGCTCGACGAGGTGGGCGGGCTCGGCGTAGAGCTGCGAGTGTGGGAAGTTCCAGAAGTTGCCGACCGAGCGGGCGGCCTTCTGCTTCATGTCGTAGGAGGTCGTCGCGCCCTGGGCGACCAGCCCGAGCACGACGTACGAGACCGGCGTGAGTTGGGAACTTGACATGGGCGTCCAGCCTAACGTACGCTCCGGACGATCCGGAACGGACTATACGCAAAGGGAGAGATGGGACTCACCGAGAAGCTCGCTCGTGCGTCAGCGGCGCGGCCGCGGTTGACGCTGGCGCTCTGGGGCGCCGCCGTGCTGGTGGCTCTCGCCCTGGTGGCGACCTCGCTGCACGGGCTGAGCTCGCAGGGAAAGGTCGAGGGCAATCCGGAGTCGACGAAGGCCAAGCACGAAATCGCTCGGGCGTTCCCTGGGGTCGTCGCGAGCGAGAAGCAGGACGTGATCGTCATCAGCTCGCAGCGCTACGAAATCACGTCGAAGCCGTTCGGCTCGTTCGGAAGACGGCTTGGGATCAAGGTCGAGGCTACGGGCGTCGTAAGCCACGTCCGGCTCGTCGCGTCCTCGGCTGACGGGCACGCGGCGCTGCTCTCCGTCCGCATTCGCAGCGACTCCGATGCCGCCAAGGTCGAACAGGTTGTGGAGAACGCGAACGGCGGCGCGTTCCAGGTCGGCATCACCGGCTACCACAGCACCGGCTACGACTTCGGGAAGCAGTCGCAGACGGATCTCGAGAAGGGTGAGCTCGCCTTCGGCCTGCCTGCTGCGCTCATCGTTCTCGTTCTGGTCTTCGGCGCTCTCTTCGCCGGGCTCGTGCCCGTGCTGATGGCGATCCTCTCGATCATCGTCGCGCTCGGGCTGGTCGCGATTCTGTCGCTCGAGTTCTCGCTCTCCGTCTTCATCGTGAACATGCTCACGGGCATGGGGCTCGCGCTCGGGATCGACTACTCGCTGTTCGTCGTGTCCCGCTATCGAGAGGAGCGCGGGCACGGGCTGGCCAAGGAGGACGCGATCGCCCGCACGGGCGCAACCGCCAGCCGCGCCGTGCTGTTCAGCGGGAGCACCTTCGTGATCGCGCTGCTCGGCATGTTCATCGTCCCGACCTCGATCATGCGCAGCCTGGCGCTGGGCGCGATCCTCGTCGGCGTCGTCTCCGTGGCGGCGGCGCTCACGCTGCTGCCCGCGCTGCTGAGCCTCGTCGGCGATCGCGTCAACTCGTTCCGGGTTCCCTACCTCGGCCGGAACCTCGGTCGCGCCGACACGGCTGAGGGTCGCTTCTGGAAGCGGATCGTCGAGGGTGTGCTGCGCCGGCCGGCGCTCTCGCTCACGCTGTCGGTCGGCGCGATGCTCGCCCTTGCGTTGCCGATCTTCGGGCTGCACATCGGCGCGAACGGGGTCAGCACGCTGCCTTCCAGCCTGCCTTCGAAGCAAGGCTACGTCCTGCTCCAGCGCGCCTTCCCCGTCCAGAATCCGGAGCCGGCGCGGATCGTCGCCGTCGGCGGCGACCCGGCCGCCGTGCACCGTGATCTCGTGCGGCTCGAGCGCCGGCTGGCCTCCGAAGGAAGCTTCGGCGCGGGGACGATCCAGACGTCTGCGCGGAACGGCGTCGCGCTGCTCACGTCTCCGGTGCGGGGAGATCCCGTCGGCGGCGCCGCCGTCAAGGCGGTGCGCGACCTGCGCGCGAACGTCATCCCGTCGATCTTCGACGGCAGCGGCGCAAAGGTCTACGTCGGCGGAGTCACCGCCGAGAACGTCGACTACTTCGACGCCGTGACGAACCCGACCCCGTACGTGCTCCTCTTCGTGCTCGGGCTCAGCTTCATCCTGCTCACGATCGCGTTCCGCTCGGTCGTCGTCGCTCTGGTCTCGGTGCTCCTCAACCTGCTGTCCGTCGGCGCCGCGTACGGCCTGCTGACGCTCGTCTTCCTCGACGGCCACGGCGCGGGCCTGTTCGGCTTCCAGCACACGCACGTGATCGACGCGTGGGTGCCGCTCTTCCTGTTCTCGGTGCTGTTCGGCCTCTCGATGGACTACCAGGTGTTCCTGATGAGCCGGATCAAGGAGCGCTACGACGTGTCGGGCTCGACGCGCGACGCGGTCGTCGGCGGCGTGTCGTCGACTGCGCGGATCATCACCGGGGCGGCGCTGATCATCGTCGTCGTCTTCGCCGGCTTCGCGGCCGGGAAGCTTGTGATGTTCGAGCAGATGGGCTTCGGCGTCGCCATCGCGCTGCTGCTCGACGCGACGATCATCCGCTCGGTCGTGCTGCCGGCGAGTCTGACCCTGCTCGACCGGCGCAGCTGGTACCTACCGCGCTGGCTCGAATGGCTCCCGCACGTCGAGGTCGAGCGCGCGCCGAGTTCTACTCCGGGGGACGCCGCAGTCGTTTGACCTCGCCGCGGCGCCGCTTCTGGTCGAGGCGGCGCCGGCGGGAAGCGGCGGTGGGCTTCGTGGGCCTGCGCTTGCGCGGGACGCGGAGCGCCTCGCGCAGCGCGGCCACCAGCCGCTCGACCGCGAGCTCGCGGTTGCGCGACTGGCTCCGCTCGTCCTGCGCGACCGCCCGCAGCACCGGACCGGCCTTCGCCACGACGCGCCGCTTCTGCGTCTCGCTCAGCGCGTTCGACGCTTCGACGTCGAAGACGGCGACCACCCGCGTCTCGGACTTCTGCGCGTGCTGGCCGCCAGGCCCGCTCGAGCGCGAGACCTGCAGCTCGACTTCCGCCAGCGGGAGGAGTACCGAGCGCGTCACGCGAATAGACTCGCCGTTCATGGCCGCGATTCTGCTCGACGTGGACGGCGTCCTGCACGTCTCCGGCCAGCCGCTGCCGGGTGCGGCAGCTGCCGTGGGCCGGCTCCGCGACGCCGGGCACCGGCTCCGGTTCGTCACGAACGCGACGACGCGCTCGAAGGCCGACCTCGCTGTGGGCCTGCAGGCCATGGGGATCGAGCTGGAAGTGGGGGAGGTGCAGACGACCGCGGACGCGGCGGTCGAGGCGCTCCGCGGCCGGCGTGTCCTCGCGCTCGTCATGCACGCGCTGGTCGGCGACCTCGAGGGCATCGAGCTCGTCGGCGACAACGTCGACGCCGTCCTGATCGGCGGCGCGGACGACTCGCCCGAGACGAACCTCGTCTTCTCGTACATGAACCTCGCCCGCGCGTTCGCCGAGCTCGAGATGGGCGCCGACCTGTACTGCCTTCACCGCAACCGCTGGTGGCAGACGCAGCGAGGCCCTCTGCTCGATTCCGGCTGCTACGTCGCCGGGCTCGAGTACGCGGCGCAGACGGCGGCGACGGTGCTCGGCAAGCCGAGCGCCGCCTACTTCGACGCCGCCTGTCGCGCGCTCGACGCCGAGCCGTCGATGGCCTGGATGGTCGGGGACGATCTCGAGACGGATGTCGCCGGCGCCCGTGGCGTGGGGATGCGTGCGGTCCTCGTGCGCACCGGCAAGTTCCGGCCCGATGCCGTCGAGCAGTCGCGGATCAAGCCCGACGGGATCGTGTCCTCGATCGCGCACCTCCCCGAGTGGCTCGAGGAGCACATCGCGTGAGCGTCCACGTCGGCACCGACCTGATCGAGATCGAGCGGATCCGGCGCGCGCTCGCGCGCTACGCGCGCTTCCGCGAGCGCTGCTTCACCGAGGCGGAGCGCGCCTACTGCGACTCCCGTCCGAATCCGGCGCAGAGCTACGCAGGCCGCTTCGCCGGCAAGGAGGCCGTCGGCAAGGCGCTCGGCTTCGGCGTCGCCCGCGCGTTCGCGTGGCAGGAGGTGGAGATCGTGGGACGGCCCAAGCCGGCGGTGCGACTCTCGGGCCGCCTCGCCGAGCGCGCCGCCGCGCTCGGCGTCGGCTCGGTCGACCTCTCCATGACGCACTCGCGCGAGCTCGCGCAGGCGGTCGCGGTCGCCACCGATGGCTGAGCTCGAGCCGCTCTACACGGCCGACGAGATGCGCGCGGCCGAGGCCGGCCACGACGTCGACGCGATGATGCAGCGCGCCGGGGCGGCGGTCGCGGAAGAGCTCCTGCGCCGCTGGCCCGACGCCCGGCGGATCGCTCTCCACGCGGGCGGCGGCGCGAACGGCGGCGACGGGCGCATCGCCGCCGAGATCCTCCAGGCGCAGGGCCGCGAGTTCGTCGACGAGAGCCCGGACGTCGTGATCGACGCTCTCCTCGGCACCGGACTGAAGGGCGCTCCGCGGGAGGAGACGTCGCAGCTCGTCGAGCAGATCAACGCGGCCGGCGTTCCGGTGCTGGCCGTCGACATTCCATCGGGCGTGAACGCGTCCAGTGGGGAGGTTGCGGGCGCGGCGGTGAACGCCGACGTGACGGTGACGATGCACGGCCCCAAGGTCGGCCTCGCGGTCGCGCCGGGACGCTTCCACGCCGGCGAGGTGGCGGTCGCGGACATCGGCCTCGAGGCGGCGGAGACCGAGCATCGGCTCGTCACCTGGGAGATCCTCGCCGGCGTCCCGCGCCGCTCGGCGCGCGACAACAAGTACACGGCCGGCCACGTCCTCGTCGTCGGCGGCTCGCGCGGCCTGACGGGGGCGCCGGCCCTCGCCGCGCGCGCCGCGCTGCGCGCCGACGTCGGCTACGTGACGATCGCCGCCCCGGCCGAGACGCTCCCGGTTCTCGAGACGCTCGTGCTGGAGGCCGTCAAGCGGCCGCTCGAGGACGTCTTCGAGGCGGCGGCGAAGGCGAACGCGCTCGCGGTCGGTCCGGGCCTCGGCCGCGAGCAGGAGGCGAAGGCGCTCGTCCGCCGGCTGCTCGCGGAGGTCGAGCTGCCTGCGGTCGTCGACGCCGACGCGCTCTTCGAGCTCGAGCCGGGCGAGTGGCCCGCGCCGCGCGTCCTCACTCCGCACGAGGGCGAGCTCGCGCGCCTGCTCGGGCGGGAGTCGAAGGAGATCGCCGCGCACCGGCTCGCCTCGGTGCAGGAGGCCGCGGAGTCGTTCAACGCCGTCGTCGTGCTCAAGGGCGAGGACTCCCTCGTCGCGGCGCCGGGCCGCGGCGTGCTGGTGTGCGCCCTCGGCCTGCCGTCGCTCGCGACCGCCGGCACGGGCGACGTCCTCACCGGCGTTACTGTCGCTTTCCTCGCGAAGGGCATGGAGCCGCAACTAGCGGCGGCGGCGGCGTGCGCTGCGCAGCAACTCGCGTCACACAAGGCCGCGCAGCGCTACGGCCTCGTGGCGAGCGACGTGATCGAGGCGCTGCCGCGCGCGCTCGCGCGAGACTAGGGGCATGCACCGGAGCGAGATCACGATCGACCTCGGGGCGATCCGCCACAACGCGCGGCGCCTGCTCGAGGCGCTCGCCGGAGCCGAGCTCTGGGCCGTCGTGAAGGCGAACGGCTACGGCCACGGCGCGACCGACGTCGGCCGCGCCGCGCTGGAGGCGGGGGCTTCGGCGCTCTGCGTCGTCACCGTCGCCGAGGCTCTCGAGCTGCGTCGCGTGCTCGCCGAGGCGCGGATCATCGTGATGTGCCCCACCGACGAGCTAGCCGAGGCGCGCGAGGCGAGGCTCGAGCTCGTCGTCTCGGTCACCGGCGAGATCCCGGAGGGCATCCCGGTCCACCTGAAGCTCGACACGGGGATGGGCCGGTGGGGCCTCGCCGAGCTGCCCGAGCCGTCCGCGAACGTGGTGGGACTGATGAGCCACCTCGCCACCGCGGACACCGATCCGGAGTTCGCGGGGCGGCAGATCGAGCGGTTCCGCGAGGCGACCGAGCCGTACTCGCACCTCACCCGTCATGTCGCCAACAGCGCGGCCGCGCTGCGGCTGCCCGACGCTCGTTTCGACGCCGCCCGCTGCGGGATCGCGCTGTACGGGATCTCGCCGTTCAACACGGATCCGACCGTCGACGGGTTGCGGCCGGCGTTGTCGTGGCGGAGCCGGCTCGCACGGGTCTTCCTGCTGCAGCCGGGCGAGAGCACCGGCTACGGCCGGCGGTTCGTCGCCGAGCGGCCGACCTGGATCGGGATCGTCCCGGTCGGCTACGCGGACGGCTTCCGCCGGGACCTGACCGGCACGGAGGTCCTGGTGGAGGGTGAGGCGCGGCGAGCAGTCGGCACCGTCTCGATGGACGCGGTCGCGGTCGAGCTCGATCGCGAGCTCCCGGCCGGAACTCCGGTCACGATCGTCGGCGACGGCCTGCCGATCGAGCGCCACGCGCAGGTGGCCGGGACGATCGGGTACGAGATCGCCTGCGGGATCAACTCCGATCCGACCCGCGCGCGCCGTGTCGTCGTCAACTGACCGCTTCGCCCGCACCGCGGACCGCGTCGCCGCGCGCCAGGACGACCGCGCGGCGCGACTGGCGGAGGAGGTTCGCGACTTCGTCCGGCCACGCGGCGACGAGCGCGCGCTCGACGTCGGCACCGGCGCGGGCGCGCTGGCCTTCGCTCTCGCTCCGCTGGTGCGGGAGGTCGTGGGGCTCGACCCCGTGCCCGAGCTGCTCGAGCTCGCGCGCGCACGCGCGCGGCCGAACACCGAGTTCGTCGAGGGAGACGGGGCGGCGTTGCCCTTCGCCGACGGCGCCTTCGATCTCGCCGGCACGCAGCGCACGCTCCATCACGTCACGGAGCCCGAGCGCCTCGTCGCCGAGCTCGCGCGGGTGACACGGCCCGGCGGCCGCGTGCTCGTCGTCGACCAGCTCGCGCCCGACGATCCGGCCGCGGCTGCAGTGCCTGCACGAGTTCGAGACCGTGCGCGATCCCTCGCACACGCGCCTGCTCGCCGACGGGGAGCTGCGGGAGCTGTTCGCGGCGAGCGGGCTCTCACTCGTTCGCGAGCGCCACGAGGACGAGCGGCGCGAGCTCCCGGCCTACCTCGACCTCGCGGGCTGCGAGGGAGACCGTCGCACGCACGCCGAGGCAATCGTCGGCACCGACGCCCGCGTCCTCGTCGCGAGCGCCGGCTGGTACTTGCTCAGTGTCCGGTGACCCCGCCTTCGAGGCTCGCGAACGCCTCGCGTAGCTGCCTGCGTTCCGTCTCGAGCTCGGTGAACGAGAGCATCAGGCGACGGTTTCCCTCCGGGGTCAGCCGCAGATGAGCGACTCGCGCGTCTCGCTGTGACTGCTCGCGCTCGATCAGCCCCGCGCTCTCGGCGCGACGCACGAGCTCGGTCACAGTGCTCTGCGCGAGCTGCATCCGCTCGGACAGCTCGGTCACCGTCGACTGTTCACCGCCGTCGGGGGCGCCCTTGATCATCATCAGCAGCGTGTAGCGCTGGGGCGTGAGGCCCGACTGGCGGGCGATCTTCTCGCTTCGCCGTAGGAAGTGCCGCAGAGCCGATCGGAACTCCGCGACGGCGATCACATCCTGCGTTGACACATTGACCTCGACCTCTTCGACCATGTGGCCAGTCTAGGGAGCTTTCGGCATGCGCGAAAGGACACGAGTGAAAACGTTCGGCATCGCGTCCTGCAGCGGGGCCATCGGACCGTAGTACCAGGGGACGGTCGTCTCGCCGCGGCCCTCGTCGAGCGAGCGAAGGACGTGAGCCGCCACCTCCTCCGGCCCGATCACGACGCGCTGGACGCGCGTGGGTAGCCACTTCTGCGGAAACCCCTCCGTCTCGGTGAAGCCGGGCTTGACCGTGTGCACGCGGATCCCCTCGCCGCGCAGCTCGGCCGCCACCGTGCGGGAGAAGGCGAGCTGGGCGTGCTTCGAGGCGGAATACGGGCCGCTCGGCGGCCCGGCGACGACGCCCGAGACCGAGACGATGTTGACGACGTCCGCCGGCGCCGCCGCACGCAGGCCCGGCAGGAAGGCGCGCAGGACCCAGACCCCGCCGAGGTAGTTGATCCGGATCAGCCGCTCGATCACCTCGGGATCGCCGTCGAGGAAGCGCGTCCGTCCCGGGATGCCTGCGTTGTTGACGAGCAGGTCGATCCGCGGGTGCCGCTCGAGAACGCGGGCGCCGACGGAGTCGACGGCCGCGCGGTCGGAGACGTCGCACGGCTCGGCTTCGCCGCCGAGCTCCTCGGCGAGCGCCTCGAGCCTGTCGGCGCGGCGGGCGAGCAGGATGCAGAGGTCGCCTCGCGCCGCGAGCAGGCGGGCGATCTCCAGGCCGATGCCCGAGGAGGCGCCCGTGACAACCGCGACCCGGCTCACGGAGCAGAGGCTATCTCTAGGATCGCGGGCTATGGCCGGAACCTTCGAAGGCAAGCGGGGCCTCGTGCTCGGCGTCGCCAACAAGCGCTCGATCGCCTGGGCGATCGCGCGCGAGCTCGCGGCGGGCGGCGCGAGCCTCGCCTTCACCTACCAGGGAGAGCGGATCGAGGGGACGGTCCGCGAGCTGGCCGGCTCGGTCGACTCCCCGCTCGTGACCGAGTGCGACGTCCGCTCCGACGAGGACGTGGCGCGGGTCTTCGCCGAGGTGGGGGACGTGTTCGGCGGCGAGCTCGACCTGCTCGTCCATTCCGTGGCCTTCGCTGCTGCCGAAGACCTGGAGGGCCGCTTCACCGACACGCCGCGCGACCGCTTCTGGCTCGCGGTCGACGTGAGTGCCTACTCGCTCGTCGCCTGCGCGCGCGCGGCGGAGCCGCTGCTGGAGAGGGCCGGCGGCGGCTCGATCCTGACGATGACGTACCTCGGCGGCGAGCGCGCGGTGCCGCACTACAACGTGATGGGCGTGGCGAAGGCGACCCTCGACGCGTGCGTGCGCTACCTCGCCTGGGATCTCGGCCAGAAGAACATCCGCGTGAACGCCGTCTCGGCCGGCCCGGTTCGAACACTCGCGGCCCGCTCCATCGCGGGCTTCACGACGATGGAGGACATCGTCGAGGAGCGCTCGCCGCTCCACCGCCACATCACCGCCGACGACGTCGGCGCTGCGGCCGCCTACCTCCTCGGCGACGGCGCGGGCAACGTGACCGGCACGACGCTGTACGTCGACAGCGGCTACCACGCGATGGGCATGTGACGCGCCTTATCTGACCCAGAGCTGGTCGAGCAGGACGAAACCGTTGTTGAGCTCGTAGTTCCCGACGCGAGCGGACGTCAGGTCGGGCAGCCGGGGGGTGAAGAGCGGCACCCACGGGGCCGCGTCGGTCAGTTCGCGGTCGATCCTCTCCGCCAGGGGAGCCGTGCCGGCGGGATCGAGAGGCTCTGTCTTGGCGAGCCGGGTGATCTGCGCGTCGATCCGTGGATCGCAGAAGTGCGCCCAGTTGGAGGGGCCGGTGTCACATTCCAGTTCGTCGAAGGTGTCAATCGGGAGGTTCCCACCGAACCAGCCCGCGAAGCCGGCCTGGGCGCTCGGGTTGGCAGCGAGCGCCGCGAAGTAGCGGCTGATGTCCGGGATGTAACGCAACCGCGCGCGATAACCCAGCTGCCGGAGGAGCGAGACGAAGTACTCCGACTCGGCGTGGAAGTAGTCGAACGACCAGACGACGACCTTGTCACCACGCGTGCCCGAGGCACGGATCAGCGCGCGAGCCCTCGCAATGTCGGGCGCCTTCCACGTGCCGCTCGAGCCCGGGGCGACCGTGTAAGGACAGTAAGGCTTGTACCCCGGGATGGCGGGCGAGACCAACTGGCAGGTAGGCCTTGCGAGCAGTGGACCGTGCAGAGTTGCCGCCCGACCCCGGTCGACCGCATAGTTGAGCGCTCGGCGCACGCGGATGTCGTTGAACGGTGCGCGCTTGACGTTGAGGAAAGCGAAGGTCGTGGCTTCCTCAGGGTCAAGGTGGAGCTGGCTCGGATAGTGGTCTGCCAGCTGCACGATCCGTGAGCCAGCGAAGTTTCCCTCGAAGAGCAGGTCCACCTTGCCGGCGAGGACGTCGCGCACCCCCTTGTTCTCGTTGCCGAGCACGCGGTAGTCGATCTCGTCGGGGTAACCCTCGGGCCGCGCAGCCGCCGACCAGGACCGGAAGTAGCGGTTCCGGACGAGCGTGACGAGCCGATTGGGGACATAGCTGCGGATCGCGTACGGGCCTGTCGACGGGAGCGGCTTCGTCCCCACGTCGTGGAGAGGTGTGCCCGGCGGGATGGGGTAGAGCCCCATGAGCTCGTAGAAGAGACGGGGATCGGGCGCGGGCAGCCGGATCGTCAGAGTCGAGGCCCCCTGCACGATCAGGCTCTTGGACAGGTCGCAACGACTGTGTTCGCGCAGGTGTCCGATGCAGCCGGCCGCGCCGGCGAGGTGCGCGAAGTACTGCGTCGCGGGACCACCGAGCTCGAGCACCCGTTCGAGCGCGTGGCGGAAATCGGCGGCGCGTAGCGGGCGACCGTCCGAGTAGCGGATGCCCGGCCGCAGGTGGAAGGTGTAGGTCTTGCCGCCGTCGATCGGCTGTGGCAGGGCCTCCGCGAGGTCGGGCACGATCTGCGTGCCCGCCACGCCGCCCGTGTGGCGGAAGCTCGTCAGGCTGTCGTAGGCGGCCCCGAGCAGGAAGAGAGAGTTGGTTGCGTCGGCGAGCGACGGGTCGATCGTGTCGGGACCGCCGCCGAGGACGACGAGACGACCGCCCCGGTGGCCCCTGCCGGAGGCCTGCACTGCGACCCAGACGCCGCCGTCGTCCGCCGCGAGCCCAGCCGGCTCGTTGCCGATCTGGGTCGAGCCGACCACGGCGTCGTGTCTCGGGTCGATGCGCACCACGCGGGCTCCGAACTCCGCACTCACCCAGACGGTGCCTCCGCTGAAGCTGACGCTCGACGGTCCGCCGGCGACGTGGATGAGCGCCTGTGACTGACCGGTTGTCGCGTCGACGCGGGAGACGGTCCCGTCGAGCGAGTTCGCGACCCAGAGCGAGCCGTCGCCGTAGGCGATGCCGGTCGGGCCTGCCCCGACGGTCGCCGTCGAGGTCACCCTGTCGGCCGTCGGGTCGATACCGAAGACGCTATGGCTCGCTTCGTCGGTGACCCACACCGAGCCGCCTCCGACGGCGATCCCGCCACCGGCTGCGTTGGTCCGGATGACCTTCTTCACCTTGCCGGTGGCGGCCGCGATGCGCGTGACCGTACGGTCGTCCGCGTTCGTGACCCAGACCGAGCCGAAGCCGTACGCCACGGCGGTCGGCCCCGCACCGACCGGGATCGGCTCGCCGACGACTGCGTTCGACTGCGGGCTGATCCAGCTGACCGTGTCGTCGTCGTGGTTGGCGACCCAGACGCCGCCGCCGCCGACCGCGATCCCGCTCGGGCCTGCGCCGACCGGGATCGTCTGCACCGCCCCCGTCGACGGATCGAGCCGCGACACGGTGTCGGCGTTCGCGTCCGCCGCCCAGACGACGCCGTCGCTGCCGACGGCGACAGCGGTAGGTGCCTGCTCGACAGTGACCTGGCTGGTCACCCGACCGTTGTGGCCGTCGATGAAGCCGACGGAGTTGGCGGCGACGGCCGCGGCGTGAGGTTGCCCGCCGTCGATCACCAGGTACGCGGCCAGACCCGCCACGACGAGCGTTGCGAGCGCGATCGCGACCGCGGTGCGGCGACCTGGCAGGAACCGTCTTCGGCTGACGGTCTCGGCGAGCGCAACCGCGGCCGCATCGCCCTCGTCGGTGCGCGGCGGAGGGAATTCGCTCGGCAGGCCTTCCGCGCTCAGTTGATAGAGACGCTCGGGCCGGTCGATGTCCTTCAACCGGAACTCGCCGAGGTCGGCGATCCGGACGTCATCCGGGAGGTCGTCCTCGACGAGCGCCCGCGTCGCTCCGGACATCAACACCTGGCCACCGTGCGCCGCGGCCGAGATCCTCGCTGCTCGGTGGACGCCGATTCCCACGTACCGGTCGCGGCCGACGGCCGGCTCGCCCGAGTGCAGGCCCATCCGGACGAGCACCGCCTCACCGTCCGGCCAGGGCTCTGCGGCGAGCGCGCGCTGCGCGGCCACCGCCGCCGCCGCCGCTGCCGTCGCGCGCGGGAAGGCCGCGAAGACCGCGTCGCCCTGCGTGTCCACGACCTGGCCGCCCTCCGCCTCGATGGCGTCGCGCAGGATCCGCTCGTGCTCGGCGAGGACATCCCCGTAGCGTTCGCGGAGCCGCTTCAGCAGCCCGGTGGATCCCTCGATGTCCGTGAACAGGAAGGTGACTGTCCCTGCCGGCAGCTCAGCCATGGCGCACGGACGGATCGTACGCCGGTCCGGGCCGGCCGGCACTACGCGCTCATGGCCACCTGACCCTCGGTGGAGCTCGGGATTGGCGTCCAGGCTGGGCCGTCGACCGCGACCTCTACCGGTAGCGCATCCGCCGGTGCTGTGTCCAACGACGCCGCCAGTCCGAGGTGCTCGGCAAGGAATGGGCTCAGGTAGCGGCCGACGATCTTGCCGGGCGGCCACCACAGCGGTTGCGTGTCTACGAAGGAGGGGCCGCCTTCCTCGTGACGCAGGAAGCGCGGCACGAACCCGGTGAAGAGCAGTCCGCGCAGGACGGGCGACATGGTCTCGGCTGCACCGGCGCGCCTGCGTCGGCGGCAATCGCGTCGGCGACCGCGTCTGCTCCTGAGCTGCGATGCCACCCTGCTCAATCGAGGACTGCGTGAGATCGCCTGCCGCATACACATCGGTCAGCTCGGCGACGCGGCCGAACTCGTCGGTGGGGACGAAGCCGCGTTCGTCCTGCGGGATCCCGTCGAGGCGAGGCCCCTCGAGCATCGGCAGCGCCACGACGGCGTCAGCGGCGACCTCGCCGCCGCCCGCGAGCCGGAGCACGCCGTATTCGCAACGCCGCTGGCGGCCGGCGCCATCCGCCAGGCCGATCCCGCGCATCTCGAGCAGCAGCCGCATCGCCGCGCTCGCCTTCGTCCCGAACAGGCCGAGAGGCTGCTCCTCGGGGGTGACGACCGTGAGCTCGGCATGCGTCAGGTGCTCGGCGAGGTACTCGCCCGTGAGCAGGGCGAGCTCGTAGAGCGGCAGCTCCCAGGTCGACCCGGCGGGGACGGCGAAGACGGCCGCTTCACATCAAGGCTGGTCACCCGCTCGAGCAGGCGTGCCAGCTCCTCGCCGTCCTCGCGACCGCGGAACGTCAGCGCTCCGGGGACGGCGGGAGCGCGTGGCCCCCGAGCGCAAGGACGAGAACGTCGTACTCGGCCGTGCTTCCGTCCGCGAGCGTGGCGCGCTTCTCGTCGGGATCCACCGCGACGAGCGCACCGTGGCGCAGTACGCCGCCAGGCGGCAGCCACGAGCTGCACGAGGGGGAACCGCCGTACCTCGCCGACGTGGAACGGCTCGGCGACCGCGAGCGGCCGGTAGACGAACTCGTCCTCCGGCGCGATGAGCTCGACCGAGACGTGCTCCGGTGCGCACCGCCTGCAACGCGAGCGCGGTCTCGAGCCCGGCCACTCCCGCTCCGGCGACGACGACGTGCCTGCGACGGTCTTCCATCACGCACGATGCTGGCACCGCAGGACGAGTGCGGCATCCGAACAACTACGGATTCGGGTTCCGCGACTGTACGGACCGCTGCCGTCGGCTCCGCGCTTACCCCGCCCTCAGTTCCGTAGTTCGCCCGGATGCGGCTGCGTCACGGTGCGGCGACCATCGGCTCATGGTGTACGTAGGGCATCGCCACGACGACGTCCCGGTCCCGTTCGAGACGGGGACGGTGGGCGACGCGATGAGCCACGGGGTCCTCAGCTGCCCGCCGGAGACGCCGCTCCGGGTCGTGGCCCGGATGATGGCGACCCACGGCGTGCACGCGATCTTCGTCTTCGACCACACGGACGAGGACGACGAGGCGCCCCGCCTGTGGGCGGTCGTCTCCGACCTCGATCTCGTCGCGGCCACGCGGCTCGATCTCGACGCGCTGACCGCGGGCGCGACGGCTGTGACGCCGCTCGTCAGCGTCGCGGCCGACAGCTCGATCGGCGAGGCCGGCAGCCTGATGGCCCAGTACGGCATCGCGCACCTCGCCGTCACCGGGCCGGGCTCCCGCCGCCCGATCGGCGTCATCTCGACGCTCGACATCGCCCGCGCGATCGCGGCCGGTCTCGGCCCGCGCGAGACTTTCGCCTCCGCCTGAGGACATCGCGTCTGCGGCTTTCCCGCAGTCGAGACGTGGGAAGCCCCGCGCTGCAGTTCCGCACCGACCCGGATGGAGCTCGCGCCGCTGCGCCCGACACTGCTGGAAACGCACCACGGTTCGAAAGGAGTCGGGACATGCGCAAGGCACTGGAAATCGGAGGATTCGTCGCAGCGGCTGTGCTCATCGGGTTTGGCGTCGTCGCCATCGTGATGGGCGTGAATGGCCGCCAGACGGTCAACAACAGCCTCTCGCACGAGTACATCGTCGCGGGATCCGACATGACGCCGTCGGCGATCAAGGCCGAGGCGCAGAAGGCGGGCATCGCATCGGCCGTCAAGCAGTGGCCGACGATGGACATCGCCGGCAAGACGATCAACACGGGCCCCGAGGCGCAGGCGATGGCGCAGTACATGCACATCCACGCGCTCGAGGCGACGGGCGGCTTCACCTACGCCCAGATGGGCATCTACCAGGCGAAGCCCGGGACGCCGAAGTCCCAGCTGATGGTGGGCGGCGGCACGGACAACACGCAGTACGCCGCGATCGATCCGACGACGAAGCAGCCGGTGCAGAACGGTGCCCGGCAGATCTGGATCAGCGAGACCGCGCTCACGAGTGCGCTCAACATGAGCCAGCTCGCCTCGCAGGTCAGCCTGTTCGGGATCGTGGTCGGGATCGCCCTTCTCCTCTCGGGGTTCGGGTTCGCGATCCTCGCGGGCGCCGGGGCGCTCCGGAATCCGGACACCGTCCTCTCGTTTGCGAGGAAGCCGAAGCTGAAGAAGACTCCCGCGGTGCCGGTGGCCTAGCAGCCCGACTCCACCGCTGGACAGTGAGGGCCGCTGCAGAGCGGCCCTCACGCTTTCCGGGAAGTACCGGAAAGGCCGCAGCCGGGATCCGCGCGCGGCCCGACGCCTTCCGGTGGCCCGGCGGGGGAGGATGGCCGCATGGGAAGCGAGCGCACGACGCGGCTCTGCACGCTCGAAGCGGCCGTCGGCAAGGTCGAGGCCTGCAGCGGGGACGCGTGTCCGTTCTGGGAGCCCGGCGGCGCGGCCCTCGGCGGACGCTGCGCCTTCGAAGCGCTCGACGTCACGGCCGATGCGGCCCTGGCGGCCTGGTTGCTCGAGCTCCGCGAGCGTCTGGCCTCGGCCGAGTCGACTGCGGCCGCAGCTGCCGTGCACAGCCTCTTCAGCCACCTGCTCGACGAGTCGGCGGAGTAGTTTTTGGAACTCGTCTCGAACTGAAGTACGGACTGCCCGGCCGCGCTGGTCGGCGCGATCCTGCGTCCTCGGTCGCGCGAATAGCGCTGCTATTCACGCTCCCTGCGTCCTTGTCTCGCACTCGACCATCGCACCCGGTCAGCGCGTGGTCATCCCGAATGGAGTTCTTACTCGGGCTCGAGCAGCCCGCGCTCGAGGGCGTACGCGACGAGGTCGGCTCGGGTCTGCAGCCGGAGCTTCTGCATGATGTGGGCCCGGTGCGTCTCGGCCGTGCGCACCGAGATGTAGAGCATCTTGGCGATCTCCTGGTTCGTGTGGCCGAGGGCGAGCAGGCGCAGCACCTCGCGCTCGCGCTCCGAGAGCGGATCCTGCTCGGCGAGCTTCGCCGCCTCGGCGTCGGCGTTCACCAGCCGGGCGCCGAGCTCGGGGTTGACGTACCGGCCGCCGCCTGCGACCTCGCGAACCGCAGCCACGACCTCGGTGTCGGCCGCCTCCTTGAGGACATAGCCGCTGGCGCCCGCCGCGAATGCCTCGCGCACGTAACGAGGCTCGTCCTGCATCGAGAGGATGAGCACCTTCGCCTCCGGGTTCTCGTGCTTGAGCTGAGGAAGCACGTCGAGACCGGTCTCGTCCGGCATCACGATGTCGAGGAGGATCACGTCGGGCTTCAGCGCCCGCGCCTGGAAGATCGCATCACGGGCACTGCCCGCCTCGCCGACCGGCTCCAGGTCTTCCTCCGCGGCCAGCAGGAGCCGCAAACCGCTGCGAACGACGGCGTGGTCGTCGACGATGAGGACCCGGATGCTCACCCGAGCGGCACCTCCGCGACGATCGTCGTCCCGGCGCCCGGGCGCGACTCGATCTCCAGCCGCCCGTCGACGAAGGAGAGCCGCTCGCGCATCCCGAGGAGCCCGACACCCTCCTCGCGCACGACCCTCTGGTCGAAACCGGCTCCGTCGTCCTCGATCACGGCCGCGACGGCGGACCCGCGCTGGGCGATCGAGACGCTGACGTTGTGCGCGTGCGCGTGCTTGACGATGTTCGTGAGCGCCTCCTGCACGACACGGTAGAGCGTCGTCTCGACCTCGCTCGACAACCGCTGATCGCCCAGCGCCGAATGGAAGTCGACGCGGACGTCCGGCTGCTCCGCGAAGCCGTCGGTCAGCCGCTCGAGCGCGGGCACGAGGCCGAAGTCGTCGAGTACCGCCGGGCGAAGCTCGACCGCGAGGCGGCGCACGTCCTGCAGGGCGGTCACGACCTGCTCGCGCAGCTCGGCCAGGGCGGCGCGCGCCGGGTGGTCCGCGAGCGCCTCCTCGAGTGGCTTCAGCCCCAGCAGGATCGAGGTCAGCGCCTGCCCCGTCTCGTCGTGGAGCTCGCGCGCAAGGCGGCTGCGCTCGGCCTCCTGCGCCTGCACTACCCGGCGCACGGCGTCGCGCGCCACCCGCTGCGACAGCTCGACGGCGACCGAGGCGCGGGCTGCGAACGTCTCGGCTAGGCGGAAGTCGTCGTGCGAGAAGCGGGGGTCGGGACCCTCCTTGTCGTGGATCTCCAGCACGCCGATCGCCTGGTCGCGGGCGATCAGCGGCACCCACATCCCGGTGCGCGCCCGGCCCGCCTCGTCACCTCCCGGTCCACCTCCGGGTCGTC
Organism: uncultured Actinomycetes bacterium; assembly: GCA_963720065.1. Lineage (GTDB taxonomy): Bacteria > Actinomycetota > Thermoleophilia > Gaiellales > Gaiellaceae > Palsa-739. Next base: position 88,297 of record CAVREH010000038.1, on the reverse strand, counting down.
GATCACCGAGTCGATGCGCTCGCTGCGCCGGCGCTCGAGCACCGCGCCGCTCTTCGACGCCGCGCGGGAGATGGTCGTCCCCAGCAGGTCGCCGGCCCCGGCCACGGCGGCGAACCGTAGCTCGTTGCCCGCCGACCGGCAGCGCGAGCGCGACGACCCGCGCTCCCAGCAGTTCGCCGCAGGCGGCGTAGCGACGAGGTCGAGCAGGCGGTCGAGATCGGTCTCGGTGGCGAGCGCGTTCCCGACCTCTTCGAGCGACTGCAGCTGGCGCGACCAGCGCGCCGACGCCTCGTAGAGCCGCGCGTTCTCGATCGCCGCCGCAGCCTGGCCTGCGAGCAGCGTGACGAGCTCCGCGTCCTCCTCCGTGAAGTCCTCGCCGCCCTGCTTCTCGGTGAGGTAGAGGTTGCCGTAGGCGACGCCGCGCAGTCATGATCGGCACGCCGAGGAAGCTGTGCATGGGCGGATGCGCCGGCGGGAAGCCGACCGAACGCGGATCCTCCGACAGCATGTGCAGCCGCAGCGGTTTCGCTTCACGGATCAGCACCCCCAGGATGCCGCGCCCGCGCGGCAGCGTGCCGATCTCCGCGCGCAGCTCGTCGTCGATGCCGTGGGTGACGAACTGCTCGAGCTCCGAGCCGCTTGCGTCGATCACGCCGAGCGCCGCGTAGCGGGCGCCCGTCAGCTCGGCCGCGGCCTCCACGAGCCGGTGCAGGAGTGCGTCCAGCGACAGCTCGGAGGTGACTGCGAGCCCTGCTGCAAAGAGGGCTCGCAGCCGCCCTTCGTTGACGGACAGCGCGTCGATGGAGCAAGCCTAACGCCGTGCGGGAAAGCCGCAGGGCCTCTCCGTAGCGCCGCCGATGCCGCGGGCGCCGCGCGCGCCGAGACTCGGGGAAAAGGAGGCGCGAGATGAAAGCACTCGTGTATCACGGGCCGGGCCGGCGAGCCTGGGAGGACGTCCCCGACCCGACAATCCAGGCGCCGACGGACGCGATCGTGAAGATCGACGCGTCGACGATCTGCGGCACCGATCTCCATATCCTCAAGGGAGACGTGCCCGAGGTGGTGCCGGGCACGATCCTCGGCCACGAGGCCGTGGGAACCGTCGTCGAGATCGGCGTGCCGTCACGACGCTCGAGCCGGGAGACCGCGTGCTCGTCTCCTGCATCACCTCGTGCGGCCGCTGCCGGTTCTGCAAGGAAGGCCGCTACGGGCTCTGCACCGGCGGCGGAGGCTGGATCTTCGGCCACCTGATCGACGGGCTGCAGGCCGAATTCGCCCGCGTCCCGTTCGCCGACACCTCCGTCTACAAGGTGCCGGACGAGCTCTCGGACGAGCAGGTCCTGTTCCTCGCCGACATCCTTCCGACCGCGTACGAGGTCGGCGTCCTCAACGGAGGCGTCGAGCCGGGCGACACGGTCGCGATCGTCGGTGCCGGCCCGATCGGGCTCGCGGCGATCATGACCGCGCAGCTCCACTCGCCGGGCCGCATCGTCGCCATCGACCTCGACGCGTCGCGGCTCGAGAAGGCGCTCGAGTTCGGCGCCGACGTCACGATCAACAACAGCAAGGAGGACGCCGTCGCGAGAGTGATGGAGCTGACGGGCGGGCTCGGCGCAGATGTCGCCATCGAGGCGGTCGGCGTGCCGGAGACGTTCGAGCTCTGCACCGACCTGATCCGCCCGGGCGGCCGCGTCGCCAACGTCGGCGTGCACGGCCACTCCGCGACGCTGCACCTCGAGAAGCTGTGGATCCGCGACGTCCTGATCACGACGGGTCTCGTCGACACGACCACGACGCCGAAGCTCCTCAAGCTGATCGAGCTGGGAAAGCTCGACCCCACGCCGTTCGCCACGCACCGCTTCGCACTCGAGGACACGGAGCACGCGTACGACGTGTTCGGAGCGGCGGCCGAGACGCCACGCGCTGAAGGTCGTGCTCGAAGCCGCTCCGGTGGCAGGCGAGCTGGTCGAGCAGCACGAGGTGCCGGTCACCGCGTAGCCCGCCGGACAAGAGGGCGGCGCCGTCGGGGCGCCGTCCTCCGGCTCCGAGAAGGAGGACCCGAGATGAGAAGTGCCAGACCGATCCTGTTTGCAACCGACGGCTCGCCCTCTGCGGAGGAGGCGCAGAAGGAGGCGTTCGCGCTGGCGCATCGGCTCGACGCTCCGCTCGTCGTCGTCTCCGTCGTGCACGCCGCCGTCCCCACCGTCGGCTACGTCGGCTACGGCTACGCGGACGTCGTCACCGAGCTCACCGCGGCCGAGCACCACCGCGTGACGGCGCTCCTGGCTTTGGTGGCGGACGCCGCCGAGGCGGAAGGCGTCCACTGCTCCACGGTCGCCGTGGACGGGTTCGTCGTCGAGGAGATCTGCCGGAAGGCCGGCGAGTACGACGCGCAGCTGATCGTGGTCGGCTCGCACGGCTGGGGCGCCACCAAGCGGCTCCTGTCCGGCAGCGTCTCGACCGGGCTCGTCCACTCGGCGCCGTGTCCGGTGCTCGTCGTCCGCCCGCGCGGTAAGTCCGTCGAGCACGTGGCGGCTGCGTGAGCGTCGCTCGGCTCCGGTTCCTGGGGGAAACCATGTTTCCCCCACGAGCCCCCTTCTTCCCGCCTCGTGTGGGGGAACCTCCCGGTTCCCCCACGCCCCCTCCACACGCTCATTGGGCAGAGATCGCCCAATGAGCGCCACGGCGGAACGGGCGGCCCAGGCGACCGACGTCATCCTCCGCGACGGCTCGACGCTCCGGTTGAGAGCGCCCGCCGCGGAGGATGCCGACGCCCTGCTCGAGTTCTTCTCCGGCCTGTCCGAGCACAGCCGGTATCTCCGCTTCCACGGCTTTCCCGTGCTCGGGCCAAAGCTCGTCGAGCCCGTGCTCGAGCCGGACTGGCAGGAGCGGGGCGCGTTGCTCGGGTCGCTCGACGGCCGGGTCGTGGCCGTCGCGAACTGGGTTCGGCTGCGCGACCCGCGCGCCGCGGAGATCGCCTTCGCAGTCGGCGACGACTTCCAGCGGCGGGGAATCGGCACGCGCCTGCTCGAGCGGCTCGCTGCCACAGCCGGCGAGGCCGGAGTCGAGGAGTTCGTCGCCGAGGTGCTGCACGAGAACGACACGATGCTCCGCGTGTTCCGCAACGCCGGCTTCGCGGTCACCCGCGCCGGCGAGGGCGGAGAGCTCGAGATCCGGCTCGCGATCGCCCCCACCGACGCCTATCGCGAGCATGTGGCCGAGCGCGACCACGTCGCGGTACGGGCCTCGCTCGAGCCGTTCTTCCAGCCGCGCTCGGTCGCCGTCATCGGGGCCTCGAAGCGCCGCGGCTCGATCGGGGGCGAGTTGTTCCGCAACATCCTCACGGGCGATTTCGCCGGCTCCGTGTACCCGGTGAACCGGAAGGGCGATTCCGTCGCGGGTGTGCACGGCTACGGCGCGGTGGCGGAGATCGCGGACGGAGTCGACCTGGCCGTGATCTGCCTGCCGGGCGAGCTGGTGCTCGACGCGGCAGAGGAGGCGCTCACGGCCGGCGTGCGTGCGCTCGTCGTCATCTCGGCGGGCTTCGCCGAGACCGGCAGTGAAGGGACGGAGCGGCAGGAGCGCCTGCTCGAGCTCGTTCGCGCGCACGGCGCGCGCCTGCTCGGGCCGAACTGCCTCGGGATCGCTTCCACGGCGGTTCACCTGAACGCGACCTTCGCGCCGCGCAGCTTCCCGGCCGGCAAGATCGGCTTCTCGTCCCAGAGCGGTGCGCTCGGCCTCGCGTTGCTCGAGCGCGCGGAGGCGAGCGGCCTCGGCGTCACCTCCTTCGTCTCGATCGGCAACAAGGCCGACGTCTCGTCGAACGACCTGCTCGAGTGGTGGGAGGACGACGAGGCGACCGAGCTCGTCGTCCTCTACCTCGAGTCCTTCGGCAACCCACGCGCGTTCGCGCGCATCGCGCGCCGGCTCGCCCGCCGCAAGCCGATCCTCGCGCTGAAGGGCGGCACGACGCGCGCCGGCATTCGCGCTGCGGGGTCGCACACGGCGGCGCTCGCCGGCTCGGATGCGGCGGCCGACGCCCTGTTCGCAGATGCGGGCGTGATCCGCGCCCGCACCCTCGACGAGCTGATCGACGTCGCCTCGCTTCTCTCCGCTCAGCCGGTGCCGCGCGGGCGCCGCGTCGCCGTCGTCACGAACGCCGGCGGTCTGGGGATCCTCGCGGCGGACGCGTGCGAGGCGCTCGGCCTCGAGCTGCCTCCGCCGAGCGAGGAGACGCGCGTCGCGCTCGGGACGGTGATGCCGGCCGAGGGCAGCGCCGCGAACCCGATCGACCTGCTCGGCGGCGCCAGCGCGGAGAGCTTCGAGCTCGCGCTGCCGCCCGTGCTCGCCGATCCGTCGTACGACGCGGCGATCGTGCTCTTCGTCCCGACCGTCGGCACCGACGAAGAGGCGGTCGGAGCCGCGATCAGCCGGGCGGCCGCGACGGCGGTGGACAAGCCCGTCCTCTGCGCGTTCCTCAGCGCGAAGGGCGCTCCACTCGCGCTGCAGAGCGTCGCGCAGGTGCCGTCCTTCGCCTATCCCGAGGCCGCCGCGAAGGCGCTGGCGCTGGCAGTCGAGCGCGGCGAGTGGCTCCGGCGGCCGGCGGGCTCGGTGCCCGAGCTCGAGTGCGACCGCGACGAGGCCCAGGCCGTCGTGCGCGAGGCCCTCGCGGCCGGTGGCGGTTGGCTCGATCCCGAGCAGACGCGCCTTCTGCTCGAGGCGTACGGCGTTCCGCTCGTGCCCGAGCGCGTCGCAGCCACGAACGTGGCGGCCGTCGAGGCGTCGAGCGAGCTCGGCTTCCCGGTCGTGCTCAAGACCGCTGCGCCTGGTGCGCACAAGACCGAGCAGGGCGGCATCGCTCTCGACCTCGCCGACGAGGCAGCCGTCCTCGAAGCTGCCGAGCGAATCGGGCCTCCCTATGTCGTCCAGCCGTTCGTCCGCTGCGGCGCCGAGCTGCTGGCCGGCGCCGTCCAGGATCCCGTCTTCGGCCCGCTCGTCGCGTTCGGCCCCGGTGGCGTGCTGGCCGAGCTGATCGGCGAGGCGCAGTTCCGGCTGGCGCCGCTCACCGACCGAGACGCCGGCGAGCTCGTCACCTCCGGCAAGGCCGGCCGGCTCGTCGCCGGGTTCCGGGGAGCCCCGCCCGCCGACGTGGGCGCGCTCGTCGACCTGCTTCTGCGCCTGTCCCTGCTGGCCGAGGACCTGCCGGAGGTCGCGGAGCTCGACCTCAACCCGGTGCTGGCGCTTCCCGACCGCTGCTTTGCCGTGGACGCCAGGGTGCGCGTGGCCGAGCGCGACTCCTCGCGCCGGATCAAGAGCTGGTAGCGCGGAGTAGCGACGCTCTTCCGGAGCCGCCGCGGCCCTCAGCTGATCGGGGTGTCAGGTCCACGGATCGGGTTACGATGAAAGTCCGTGGCCTCCGATACCGAGCGGATCGACGGACGCCTTCCCGGAGACAGCATCGGCGGCGCCGATCTCCGGTCCGGCTTCGACGGCGAGCGGGGGCTCGCGGACTTCACGGTCGATCGGTCGGTCCTGAAGCTCGTCGGCCTCGCCCTCGTCGTGGGCGCCCTCTCGGCCGGAGTCGCCCTTGCGCTTCTGGCGCTGATCGGCTTCTTCACGCATCTCGCGTACTACGGCGATCTCGGTTGGCGACTCGTCCCGCCGACGCTGCAACGGTTCGGCGCTTGGACGGTCCTCATCCCGGTCGTGGGAGGGCTCGTCGTCGGTCTGATGGCCCGTTTCGGCTCGGAGCGGATCCGCGGGCACGGAATTCCCGAGGCGATGGAGACGATCCTGATCAGGGGCAGCAAGGTCGAGCCTCGGCTCGTCTTCCTGAAACCGCTCTCGAGCGCGATCAGCATCGGCTCGGGCGGTCCCTTCGGCGCCGAGGGGCCGATCATCCTCACCGGCGGCGCGGTCGGCTCGGTGTTCGCGCAGTTCCTCGACCTGACGGCGCGTGAACGGCGCACTCTCCTCGTGGCCGGTGCGTCCGGCGGGATGGCCGCCGTCTTCGGGACGCCTCTCGCGGCCGTGCTCTTCGGCGTCGAGATCCTCGTCTTCGAATGGCGGCCTCGCTCGTTCGTCCCCATTGCGGCTTCGGTCGGCGTGGCGTCCACGCTGCGGACGTGGTTCGCAAGCTTGGGGCTCCTCTCGAAGGCGCCGCTCTTCCCGCTCTCGGTCGCCCCCAGGCTCACCGCGCTGCTCGGCATCGAGGCGCTCGCCGTGGGGATTGCCTGCGGTCTTCTCGCCTGGGTGGTGACCGCCGCGGTCTACGGCGCCGAGGACGCGTTCAAGCATCTGCCGTTCCACTGGTCGTGGTGGCCCGCGATCGGCGGGCTCGCGATCGGGATCGGGGGCCTGGTGGACGCCCGCGCGCTCGGCGTCGGCTACGGCACGATCGGCGACGAGCTCGGAGGAAGGATCGCGCTCGGCGGGCTGGCTCTGCTGCTCGTGGTGAAGCTTGCGATCTGGGCGATCGGACTCGGGTCTGGGACGAGCGGCGGCGTGCTCGCACCGCAGCTCTTGATCGGGGCGGCCGCCGGCGGGCTGCTGGGACACGCGTTCGGCGGGCGCCCCGGCGTGTGGGCGGTCCTCGGCATGGGTGCGACGCTGGCTGGAGCGATGCGCGCACCGCTGACGGCAATCGTGTTCGCCGTCGAGTTGACGCATGAGGTCGGCCTGGTGCTGCCATTGCTCGTCGCCTCCGCGACCGCGTTCCTGCTCAGCGTCCTCCTCTTGAAGCGGTCGATCATCACGGAGAAGGTGGCGCGCCGCGGCTTCCATGTGATGCGCGAGTACGCAGTCGACCCGCTGGAGGCGATGTTCGTGCGTGAGGTGATGCGGCCGCCGGAGCCTCTCGACGAAAGCGGCGCCGCCGACGGAGTCGTCGCGTTCCCCGACGAGGTGCTGCGCGTCGTCGCGGGCCGAATGGCGGCCTACGAGGTCGACGAGCTGGTGGTCGTCGACCGCGAGGCCGGCGCCCCCGTCGGCTCGGTCACCGTCTTCGACCTTCTCGCGGCCCGGCGCCGGCAGTTGCTGGCCGAGCGCAGCCGTGAGCGACCCTTACAGCTGCCTCCGCTGCGCCTCCCGGTCAGCCGCCGCTGATCGCGGCGATCACGTCGAGGCGCGAGCGCTCCGCGATCGGCGTATCCAGCCCGGCGCGCTCGCCGTCGACGTAGGCGTGGATGTGCGAGCGCAGGCTCGGGCCCTCCGCGACCAGGCGGTCGCGCAACCCAGGCCACCGCGTCTCGAGCGAGTCGATCGCCGCCGAGCACCGTCGCGGCCTCGACCTCGACCCGCCGCGGCAGCCCGGGAAAGAGCGGCGTCAGCGTCCCTGGGAGCCGGACGTCCGCCACGTCAATCGAGCACGACCGACGTCGACCGAGGAGATCGAGGGCAGATAGCTCGCGATCTCGCTCCACGTGTCGCCCTCGTCCGCGCTCGCGAAGACCTGGCCGGTGCTCGAGCCGAAGTAGACGCCCGGCGTGACTCGTGCGTGTCCATCGTCATCCCCTGGCGCAGGACGCCGAGGTGGGCGTTCTCCTGCGGCAGGCCGTTGCGCATCGGCTGCCAGCTCGAGCCGGCATCGCGCGTGCGCCAGACCGTGGCCTTGCCCTCGTGCATCGTCCGGCCGTGGCCGCCGTCGACCGGGACGACGTAGAACGTCTCGGTGTCGTGGGGATGGACGGCCGCCGCGAAGCCGAAGTCGCCCGGCAGTCCTTCGGTGATCTCGGTCCACGACTTGCCGGCGTCGTCGCGAGCGGTGCATGCCGACGTGGTTCTGCTGGTACATGCGCTGCGGGTCGGAGCGAGCGGACGAGCTTGTGCACGCAGAAGCCGACGTCCTCGTAGTCGGCGCGGCCAGTCGCGGCGCAGGCCGTTGTTGCGCGGCGTCCACGACGAGCCGCCGTCCTCGGTCTCGAACGCGCCGACTCCCTGCACGATCGCGAAGAAGTTGTCGGAGTCGTCGGGGTCGGTGACGAAGCCCGAGATTCCGAGGTGGCCGGGAGGCTGGTTCGCCGGGTCGTCCCAGCGCCTCGCTGCCGTGCTGGCCGGAGAGGGTCGAGAGGAGCGACCACGTCTTGCCGTTGTCTCGGCTCTCGAAGATGCCCGGCGCCTCGACGCCCACCAGCAGGCGGTCGCCCGCGCGGGCCAGCGTCGAGACCTTCGAGATCTTGCGGCCGTCCTCGTCGCCGTAGGAGAGGCCCTCGGACGACATCTCCCAGGTCTCGCCGAGATCGGGGCTGCGCCAGACGGAGGAGCCGTGCCACTCGCTCGCCGCGGCGGCGTAGATGTCGCCGGTGGTCGGGTCGTAGATGGCGTGATAGACGGGCCATCCCTCGCAGTACGGGCCGCGCAGCGTCCAGTCGCGGCGGTCGTCGCTCTCGAGAATGAAGGCGCCCTTGCGGGTGGCGACTGTCAGAAGTGTCTTGGACATCGATCCTCTCCTCGGCGGTTCGCGGGACTTGTCGAGAGTGTCGCGGAATCGGGCGACCTCTGGGAAGAGACCGTGCGGCCGCCGGAAACTCATCGCTGTCCGCGGCCGCGGTCTTCGAGGAGGCGAGCTCGCCAAGCCCTCATGGGCAGTCTGGAAAGCTCAGCTCAAGCCCGCCGGTGTGACCTGGCGGGCCTTCCGCTCCGTCTGACGCGCTACAAGGCGCGCGCCGCCGCGATCAGCTCGTCGATGTCGGGCAGCTCGCTCGGCTCGTAGGCCCACGCTCCGCGAATGATGCCCTCGACGTCCACGAGAAACGCGCTGCGTCGCGAGACGTCCCGCATCCCGTTGTGCTCGTAGGCGACGCCGAAGCCGTGCGTCGCCTCGGCGTTCCAGTCGGAGATCAGCGGGAAATCGAGGTCGAGCGCCTGCATCCACGCGACGTGCGTGTACGGCGAGTCGCGCGAGATGGCGAACGGCTCGACTCCCGCTTCCTGCAGCTCCGCTCTCCTGTCACGCAGGAGCTCGAGCTCGCTCGTTCAGGTCGTGGACCAGTCGAAGAGATAGAAGAGGAGGAGCAGCGGCCGGTCGTCGATGAGGTCGCCGATGCTCGCGCGCTCGCGTGGCGTCGTCCAGACGACCGCCTCGAGCGGCGCCCTCTGCAGGACCTCGAGCATCGCTCGATCCTACGCGGCTGCTGCCGGCTCGGGCTCCGGTTCCGGTGCGACCTCGGTCGCCGCTGCGATCTCGCGCACGACTTCCACGATGTCCTTGTTCGCGTTGAAGACGTGCAGCTGCCGGTCGGCGCCGTTGCCGCGGCGGAGGATCTCGTCGACCCCGGCGAGCTCCTCCTCCGAGCCGAGGTCGCGCGCGTGCGGGCGGAGCGTCTGCAGCGTCCGCCGCACGAGCGCAGCCACCGGCAGCCGGTTGCGGCGGCCCGTGTGGAGGTCCATCACCGGTGCCGAGAGGCCGTAGCGCGCGGCGAGCCACTTGTTCTCGGTCGTGAGGATGCGGTGGAAGGACGGGATCTCCTCGCCACGATCGACGAGCTCCGCGTAGTGCTTGACGAGCGCCTGGCAGTACGCCGTTATCGCAATCACGTCCTCGAGCCGCGTGACCGCGTCGCAGATCCGGATCTCGATCGTGCCGAGCCGCGGATGGAGGCGGATGTCCCACCAGATGTGCGTGTAGTCCTGGATGCAGCCGGTCCTCTCGAGCTGGTTCACGACCTGCGCGTAGTCGGCGTAGTCGCGGAAGCGGGGCGGCGGGCCCGAGCGCGGGAAGGCGGCGAAGACCATGTGGCGGGAGGAGCGAAGCCCGGTCGGCTCTCCCCGCCAGAACGGCGAGCTTGCCGACAGCGCCACGAGCTCGTGGAGATGGGCGATCAGCGCGTTGACGACCTGGATTGCCTTCTCCGGGTCGTCGACCGCGACGTGCACGTGCATCCCGAAGATCAGCTCGCGGCGCGCGATGTACTGCATCTGGTCGACGAGCGCGCGATAGCGGTCCTTCGCGGTGATCCGCTGCGCCTCGAAGAGCGAGAACGGATGCGTGCCGGCCGAGCCGACTCGCAGGCCCTTCTCCCGCGCGACGTCGGTGACGTAGCGACGGATGCGAAGGAGTTGCTGTCGAACCCCTGCGGGCGTGTGGCAGACCGGCGTGGCCACCTCGAGCACCGACTGCATGAGCTCGGAGTTGATCCGCGGCTCAAGCTCGTGGCCCGCCACCGCGGCGAGCACGGTGTCGATGTGCTGGACGAGGTCGAATGTCTCGCCGTCGAGGAGCATGTACTCCTCCTCGACGCCGAGCGTGTACGGGTCGCTCGCGCCGAAGGCGTGGTCCAGCACGCTGCCGCCGGGCGGGAAGTGCGAGCCCTTGCCCGTGATCGACGGCGGAATCAGCGAATCGCTCATGCGGCGACGAGATTATCTCCGCGGTTTGCAGGAAGAAAGCGTCGACCGAGCACGACGAGCGGGATTCCGAGCACGACCGACGACGCGAGCTTGCCCACGAGCTGGCCGTCGAAGAAGTGCAATCCCGACCAGCCGAAGGCCAGCACGAGGAAGACGAAGCTGTCGAGCGGGGCGCTAGCCCCGGCCGAGGCGACGACGCGGACGCCGTCATGGACGCGCCCCCGCAGCGGCGCGCCGACGAGGTTGTCGACGGTCTCCGAGACGATGAAGGCCGCGAGGCTGGCGGCGACGATGCGCCACGTCGAGCCGACGACGCGGTCGAATTCCTGTCCCGGGACTCCGGGATGCGAGTGGACGAGGATCACGATGTAGCCCGCGAAGAACGCCGAGCCGACGAAGCCGAGCCCGATCAGGAGCTGCGCATTGATCGCGCCCTCGCGTCGCGTCACGCCGCTGTAGTGCGCGAGCTGGACGAGCGCGAGCGCGACGCCGATCGCATAGACCCCGCCGGGGGCCACGAGGTGCGTGAACGGAAGCCGGATGAACTTCTGCGCGCCGATCTGGGCCGAGAGGACGACGGCGACGTAGAGCCCGGCGAGCGTGGCCAGCCTCATGGCGCGGCGAGCCTACCTGCCGCTTCAAGACCTGTCTCGGTATCTGATACCGAGACAGGTCCGGTTGGACATGCCGGGGAGGACGCGAGTGGCGTGGTTGCGGCTTCCGTGTCCTCTTCGGACGTGGCTTGGTATCTGCTACCGGGCCCTGGCTCTTTGGGCCAGTATCGGCGCGTGGACGCCTTGCGTGCGATCGACGGCTGGGACGCGCGCGTCGCTGCGGCCGGGGTCACGCGTGCCGGCGGCGTTTTCGCGACCCACGGGCCCCGGGACGTCGAGCTCCCGTGGGCGTCCGTCACGAAGCTCCTCACCGGCCTCGCGATTCTCGTGGCGCTCGAGGAGGGGACGGTCGACCTCGACGAGCCCGCAGGGCCGCCGGGCGCGACCCTCCGCCATCTGCTCGCCCACGCCTCCGGGCTGCCCGTCGACGGCGAGCAGCCGATCACCGGGCCGGGCCGCCGCCGCATCTACTCGAACACGGGCATCGAGCTCGCCGCCCGTCTGCTCGAGCAGCGGGCGGAGATGCCGTTCGCCGACTACTTCGCGCAGGCGGTCGTCGGGCCGCTCGGCCTCGCCGGCCGCCTGGACGGCTCGCCCGCCCACGGCTACCGCGGGCCGCTCGACGATCTCCTCGCGCTCGGCCGAGAGCTCCTGCGGCCGACCCTCGTCGCGACCGAGACGCTGGCCGAGGCGACGACCGTCCAGTTCCCGGGCCTCACCGGCGTCCTGCCCGGCCTCGGGAGGATGGAGCCGAACGACTGGGGCCTCACCTTCGAGCTGCGGGACGCGAAGTCGCCGCACTGGACCGGCACCCACAACTCCGAGCGCACGTTCGGCCACTTCGGCGCGAGCGGCACCTTCCTCTGGGTCGATCCCGACGCGGGGGCCGCCTGCGGGGTCCTCACCGACCGGCGGTTCGGCGACTGGGCGAAGGAGGCGTGGCCCGCCTTCAGCGACGCGGTGCTCGCGGAGCTGTAGGAGGGTTTGGCGAAACAGTCGCTGTGCCGCAGGGCCGCGCTGTGCGCCGCGATGCGGCGTCCTCAGTCGCGCCGATAGGAACCGCTATCGGCGCTCCCTGCGTCCTTGCCTCGCGACGCCCATCGCACCCCTGCGACGAGCACCGTTCCGCCAAACCCTCCTAGGCGTCGTCGGCGAAGAGCGGCCGCAGCAGCTCGTCGAACGTCGCGCGGTCGCAGCTCGCGACCACCGCCGGGGTCATCGCGGACACCGTCGCCGTCCGCGGGATGGACATCGCCGGCGCCACCTCGCCGAAGTAGTCGCCCGGCCGGAGCACGCTGCGCGCGCCGAGATCGCGCTGGCTGACGGCCAGGACGCCGGCGAGGAGGACGTAGAAACGGTCGTCCGGCTCGCCCTCGCGCACGAGGACGGTGCCGGGCGCGACCTCCTGGCGTTCCATGCGCTGGCCGAGCGCCGCGAGCGTCTCGCCGGGCAACCCGGCGAGCAACTCGATCCGGGCGAGCTCGTGCTGAGTGGCGGAACGGCGCGGCGAGGCTCTCTCCTCCTCAGAGTCGCTTAGGTCCGGCCGTCCGTGAAGTTGAGCCGAACGGCCCATAGGCATTGTCGGGTTTCGTGTCGATCATGCGCAGCAGATGAGCGAGCGCGGCTTCCACCGGATCGAGGACGACATCGCCGAGACGTGGCTGGAGGACTGGGCCGGTGCCGGTCTCGGAGAGCTCGAGGCCTATCTCGCGAAGCACGCCGACTTCCTGCGCTTCGTCGAGGACCACGACGCGGCCCAGACCGCGGACTAGCTCACCAGCTTTTCGTGAGGGCGCTGTAGAGCGCGCCCCGGCCGCCGAAGGCGGCCGGACAGGCTTTCGTCGCGCGCCGGTGGCTGTGCCGCCGGCGCTTGCAGCGTCCCAAGACCCGCGCTCTCTCAGCTTTCGAAGCCGAGCTGCCGCTCGAGCATGCCCTTCGGCATCGCGCCGACGGCGGAGGCCTTGGGCGCACCGCCTTCGAAGAGCATCGTGTTCGGGATCGACTGGATCCCGTAGCGGATCGCGAGATCCTGGTTCTCGTCGATGTTCACCTTGACGAGCTTGATGCTGCGCTCGTCGGCGATCCGCTCGAGGATGGGCTCGACCGCGTGGCACGGCCCGCACCATTCGGCCCAGAAGTCCACGAGCACCGGCTCGTCGGCCTGCAGGACCTCGGTGTCGAAGGTGGTCTCGGTGACGTCGTTTGCCATCGTTTCCTTTCGGTGTTCGATTCGGGTGGAGCCGGTTCTACCCAGGCTCCGAAGGTTGGAACGCCTCAGCCTAGACTTGCCTTCCCGATGCCGAAGCCAATCTTCCAGCCTCTACCGGACAAACCCGACCATCCCGGTCTCGAGCAGGAGATGCTCGCGCGCTGGGACGCCGAGGACACGTTCGCGAAGCTCCGTGAGCAGAACCGCGGCGGCCCGACGTTCTCGTTCTTCGACGGCCCGGTCACCGCGAACAGGTTCTCGCTCGGCGTTCACACGGCCTGGGGGCGCACGCTCAAGGACGTCTTCCAGCGGTACAAGGCGCTGCGCGGCTTCGACCAGCGGTACCAGAACGGCTTCGACACCAGGGTCTGTGGATCGAGGTCAGGTCGAGAACGAGCTCGGGCTCAACTCGAAGCGCGAGATCGAGGAGTTCGGCCTCGAGGAGTTCGCGCGCCGCTGCCGCGACGTGGTCGTCGCGATCGGCGGAGGCCCTGACTCGCGGCTCGATCCGCCTTGGCCAGTGGATGGACTGGGGCCATGACTACTTCACCTTCAGCGACACGAACATCGAGTACGTCTGGCGGATGCTGAAGTCGGTTCAGGAACGGGACTGGCTGTACAAAGGGCACCGTTCGACCGAGTGGTGTCCGCGCTGCGGCACCTCGATCTCCCAGCACGAGCTGATCGGCTCCTACGTCGATCGCGCCGACCCGTCGCTCTTCGTCCGCTTCCCGCTGCATCGATCGGACCGGCGAGTCGCTCGTCGTCTGGACGACGACGCCGTGGACGCTGCCGGCCAACGTCGCCGCCGCGGTCAAGCCGGACGCCGAGTACGGCCGCCGCAAGGACGGCGAGTGGGTCGCGGTCGCGCGCTATCCGGACGAGCGCTTCGAGCGATCGGCGCGCCGGGCGCGGAGCTCGTCGGGCTGGGAGTACGCGGCCCGTTCGACGATCTGCCGCCCAGGAGGCGTCGACCATCGCGTCATCCCGTGGGACGAGGTCTCGCTCGACGAGGGCACCGGCATCGTCCACATCGCGCCGGGTTGCGGCGCCGAGGACTTCGAGCTCTCGCAGCGTGCACGACCTCGCCGGTGCTCGCGCCGATCGACGAGTCGGGCCGCTTCTACGCGCTTCGGCTGGCTGCACGGGACAGGCGACCACCGAGGTCGGCCGAGCAGATCATCGGCGTCCTCGAGAGAGGGGCGTCCTCGTCGAGGCGGGTACGTCCACGTGCACCGCTATCCCGAGTGCTGGCGCTGTCACACGCCGCTGATCTTCCGGTCGTCGACGACTGGTTCATCTCCGTCCGCGGGATCCGGCAGCCGATGCTGGACGCGAACGCGACCGTCGAGTGGACGCCGGAGTACATGGGCAAGCGAATGGACGACTGGCTCCGCAACATGGGCGACTGGAACATCTCCCGCCGGCGCTACTACGGCCTGCCGCTGCCGTTCTATCGACTGCGCCTGCGGCCACCTCAACGTGATCGGCTCGCGCGCCGAGCTCGAGGAACGCGCCCTCTCGGGGCTCGACCAGCTCGAGGAGCTGCGGCGGCCGTGGATCGACCGCGTGCGGTGGGCTGCGCCGAGTGCGGCGAGCCGGTGGAGCGGATCAAGGAGGTCGGCGACGTCTGGCTCGACGCAGGCATCGTGCAGTTCTCGACGCTCGGCTGGCAGAACGACGAGTGGGTGCCGGAGGGATTCGGGACCGGTGCGGCCAAGGGCCTGACGACGGCCGACCTGCCCGACCACGCCTACTGGGAGAAGTGGTTCCCGGCCGACTGGGTTTCCGAGATGCGCGAGCAGATCCGGCTCTGGTTCTACTCGCAGCTCTTCATGTCGGTCGTCCTCACGGGCGGCGCGCCGTTCAGGCGTGTCCTCGGCTACGAGAAGATGCTCGACGAGACCGGCCGCGAGATGCACGCGTCGTGGGGCAACACGATCGCCTGCCGAGGAGGCGTTCGAGCGCATGGGGGCGGACGTGATGCGCTGGCAGTTCGCGGCGCAGCCGCCCGACCGGAACCTCCTGTTCGGCTTCGGGCCGGCCGACGAGGTCAAGCGCAAGCTCCTGACCTTCTGGAACTCCGTCAAGTTCTTCGTCGACTACGGCAACATCGCCGGCTTCCGGCCGACGTGGGAGAGCCTCGAGCCGGAGGCCGTCGAGCCGCTCGATCGCTGGCTCGTCGAGCGGACGCGCGCCTTCGTGGCCGACGCCGAAGGCGGCTACGAGCGTTGGCTGTCGCCGGACGTGATGCGCGACTTCGAGGCCTATCTCGACGACCTTTCGAACTGGTACATCCGCCGGTCGAGGCGGCGTTTCTGGGACGGGGAGGAGGCGGCGCTGCAAGTGCTCTGGTACGCGCTCGTGCAGTCGCTCCGCGTCCTCGCGCCGATCCTCCCGTTCGTCACCGACCACCTCTGGCGGACGCTCGTCCTCGACGGGCCGGAGTCGGTGCATCTCGCCGGCTGGCCCGAAACCGTCGATCCGGACCGGGCTCTCCTGGACGAGATCGCCGCCGTCCGGCGGGTCGTCGAGCTCGGACGGCAGGCGCGCTCGAGCTCCGGCATCAAGCTGCGGCAGCCGCTGCGCCGGCTCGTCGTCGAGGGCACGAGTCTCGACGGCCATCTGGACGAGATCGCAGACGAGCTGCGCGTGAAGGACGTCGAGCTCGGGACGGTCGAGGCGGTCGAGCTGCGGGTGAAGCCGAACCTGCCGGTGCTCGGCCGAAGCTCGGCAAGGGGCTCGGTGCCGTGCGCCAGGCTCTGGCGGCCGGCGAGTTCGAGGAGCTGGGGGACGGCCGGTTCCGGGCGGCCGGGCGCGAGCTGGAGCCGGACGAGGTGCTCGTCGAGCGCGGCGGGCGCGAGGGCTGGGCGGTCGCCTCGGGCGACGGCGTGACCGTCGCGCTCGACCTCGGCCTCGACGACGAGCTCGTGCTCGAAGGCGAGGCGTACGAGCTCATCCACCGCGTGAACTCGCTCCGCAAGGAGCAGGGCTTCGAGCTCACCGACCGGATCGTCCTCACGATCCCCGACGCCCAGCGTGAGCTTGCCGACCGCCACGGGGACTGGATTGCACGCGAGGTACTCGCGACCGAGCTACGCGTCGCGGGCGGCGAGCTGGGGCTCGAGAAGAACTAGCGGTCGCGCGCCTAGCTGCTCGGGCCGGTGGCAGCCACCGTCACGTCTGTGTTACGAGTGGCTCCGGGTTGCGAGCGACCGCGTCACGGTTGCGCAACGCTCTGGCGAACGTTTCGTTTGGGTGGCTGCCACCGGCCGTCAGGCGGCGGAGCGTTCGGCGCGGCGCAGCTCGACCGGGAGCTTGAAGCTCACGTCCTCGTGCACGGCCGCCGGCTGGCACACCTCGGCGCCGCGCGCCGCGAACCAGTCGCAGACCTCGCTCACAAGCCGCTCCGGGGCCGACGCGCCCGAAGTCAGGCCGACCGTCTCGCAGCCTGCGAGCCAGCGCGGCGTCGATGCCGCGCACGTCGTCGACGAGATGCGCCGGATCGCCTCCGCCCGGGCGACGTCGACGAGGCGTTGCGAGTTCGAGGAGTTGGGCGAGCCGATCACCAGCAGCAGATCGATCTCCGGCAGCAGCTCCTTCACGGCCCACTGACGGTTCGAGGTCGCGTAGCAGATGTCCTCACGCGCCGGCCCTTCGATGTGAGGGAACCGGCGACGCAGGACGGCGACGATCTCGCCCGCCTCGTCGACCGAGAGTGTCGTCTGAGTGATGTACGCGAGCGGCCGGTCGGCCGGGAGCGAGACGCGCTCGGCGTCCTCCGCCGACTGGACGAGGACGATCGCGTCGGGCGCCTCGCCCAGCGTGCCCTCGACCTCCTCGTGGCCGGCGTGCCCGATCAGGACGAGGGCGTAGCCGGCCTCGGCGTAGCGGCGGGCCTGCGCGTGCACCTTCGTGACGAGCGGGCAGGTTGCGTCGATTGTGGTCAGGCCCAGGCCGTCCGCCTCGAGGCGCACCGCCGGCGCGATCCCGTGCGCGGAGAAGACGACGGGCGAACCCGCCGGCACCTCCGCGAGCGCGTCGACGAAGACGGCCCCGCGCGTGAGCGCAAGTCGTCGACGACGTGCGAGTTGTGGACGATCTGCTTGCGGACGTAGACGGGGCTCCCGTACAGCGCCAGAGCCCTCTCGACCGTCTCGACCGCCCGTTCGACCCCCGCGCAATAACCTCGCGGCGAGGCGAGAAGAAGGCGTTTCACCACGGCGGGGCCACCTTAGCCGCGGCCGCGTTAGGGGCGAGTGAGAAGAACCGCACGACGCGATCTTTCCCGCGTACAAAGATGGGCCGGACGGCCCATTGTCCCGCCCGTGACCGGGCTCTCCCTCTCTGGCACTGGGCGATGCGAACCGCGGCGTCTTCGGGCGCCTTGCGGGGAGCAATCGGGAGAGCCCGCCGCACCGACCCCCCGAGCGGCGGGCTTTTCCATGTCCGGGGCCGGTTTCTGGCCAGGTCCGGCGCCGCTCCGTACAATCTCCACCGCCCAGTGCGGACCCCAGAGCTTCCGACCGTTCGCGCGCTCGGCCGCGCCGCAGCCGCCGTGATGCTCCTGCCTGCCATTCTCCGCCGCGGCGGCGCGCAGCAGAGCCGGCGAGCCGGCGGCACGCGGGAGTTCGAGAGCGTCAGCCGCGTCGCCGAGCGAGCTGGCGCGGAGCGCAGACGTCGAGCGGGTCGCGCGGACGCTGCTCGACGAAATCGCCGAGCTCTTCGCTGTCGGCTTCGCGGCTCTCACGCTCGTCTCCGACGACGGACGGGAAGCGACCGGCTATCTCGCCCGCTCGGGCGGCGACGACGTCGACTGGTGGCGCGACCTGCGGCTCGACCTCGAGCACGAGCCGTCGGGAATCGCGAGCGCCGTGTTCGAGGCCGACGGCGATTCGACGGTCTACGACACGGCCGACTCGAGCGTCGTCAGCCGCCGACTCGTCGAGCCGACGGAGCGAAGAGCGCCGCGTTCGTGCCGCTGCTCGTCGAGGAACGGGTGATCGCCGTGATCTCGGTCGCGACGCTCGACGAGCCGCGGGTCTTCTCGCCCGAGGATCTCGCGGTGATGCAGACGCTCGCCTCCGAGGCGGCCGTCGCGCTCGAGCGGCTGCGCGCCGGCGTCGCGCTCGAGGAGGCGCTGAAGCGGAACGAGGAGCAGCTCGCGCAGCAGAGCGCCCTCCTCCGGGCGGCGCACGTGCTCAGCAGCGAGCTCGACCTGCCGGTCGTGCTGCAGCGGCTGGCCGACCAGCTCGCCGCAGCTCCTCGACGCCGACGCCGCCGACTGCTACCTCCTCGACCGCGAGCGCGGCGTGTTCCGCTGCGTCGCGGTGCACGGCTTCGACGAGTCGCTGCTCGATTTCGAGTTCCCGATGGGCCAGGGCCTGGCCGGCGCCGCCGTCCGCGAGGGACGGCCGCTGATCGAGAGCGTGTACCGCGAGATCTGGGACGCCGGTTCCGCACCCGGCCTACGACGGCTTCACCGACGTGATCACCGCGCCGATGTTCTGGAGCGGACGAGGTGCACGGCGTGCTCGGCGTCGGGCGCCGCGAGCGGACCGCCGCTTCGTCGACCGCGACGCGAACATCCTCGAGGCCTTCGCGGGGCTCGCCTCGCTCGCGCTGCGCAACGCCGAGATGTTCACGCAGAGCGCGCGGCAGGCCCGGATCCAGCGCGGCTTCTACCGGATCGCGTCGGTGCTCGGGCAGTCCCTCTCCCGCGCCGCGACGCTCGAGGCGATCGCCCAGGCCGCTGCCGAGGCGCTGGGAGGGAGCTCGGCCGCCGTGCTCGTGCCCTCGAGCGGGCGGCTCGAGGCCGTCGGGACGTACGAGCTGCCGGCCGACCTGCGCGAGATCCTCGCCGAGCGAGCCTGGGGGGGCCAGAGCCCGCTCTTCCGCGCCGCCCTCGAGGGGCGCATCCTCGTCTCCTCGTCGATCGCGGACGACGAGCGCCTGCTGCCCGACCTGCACGCCGCCGCAGCCGCGAATCGCTACGTGTCGCTCATCTCCGTGCCGGTGGACGCCCCGCGCGACGCCGGGCGCGGCCTCGTGCTCATCTTCTTCGCCGAGGAGCGCTCGTTCAGCGACGACGACCTCGAGCTCGCCCGCCATCTCGCCGACGCCACCAGCGGCGCGCTCGAGCGCAGCGAGCTGTTCGAGGCCGAGCGCGGCGCCCGGGCGCTCGCGCAGCAGCTCACGCGCACGGGGCGGCTGATCACGAGCGAGCTCGACCCGGCGGCGGTGCTCGACGAGGTCGTGCAGCAGGCGCCGGCGCTCGTCAACGCCGACGCCGGAGCCTTCCGCCTGCTGGACGGGGAGGAGCTCGTCGTCACGGCGGCCGCCGGAGAGGGTGCGGAAGCCGCACTCGGCTCGCGGAGCACGGCCGGCGGCTGGCTCGCCGGCGACGTCCTCCAATCCGGGTCCCCATTGCCCTCGCGCGGGCAGGCGAGGACGAACGCCTGCGCAGCCTCGACCCGATGCTCCAGGCCGGCCACGACGCCTTCCTCGGCGTGCCGGTCGGCGGCGCGGAGGGAGCGACGGTCGGCGTGCTGGCCGTCTACGCCTCTATGCCGCGCGAGTGGCGGGAAGAGGAGATCGAAGCGCTGCTCGCCGTGGCCGCGAGCACGTCGGCCGCGCTCTCCAACGCCGAGCTGTACCAACGCGTCGCGCTCGAGCGGGAGCGGTCGGTCGCGATCCTCGCCAACATCGCGGAGGGAATCGTCGCCGTCGACCGCGAGGGCAAGGTCGTCCTCTGGAACAGCGCCGCCGAGCTGATCACCGGCGTCCCCGCGTCGGTCGCCCTCGGCCGCGCGCCCGTCGACGTGCTGCAGCGGACCCTCGAGTCGCCGGACGATGCTGCTCGTGGCGACCGGCTCGTCCCGATCATGCGCGGGCGCGAGGAGGTCTGGTTGTCGGTCACCGAGGCGGTGATGCGCGATCCGCTCGGCGCCGTCGCCGGCCGCATCTTCGCCTTCCGCGACATCTCGGGCGACCGGCTGGTCGAGCAGGTGAAGTCCGACTTCGTGAGCACCGTCTCGCACGAGCTCCGCACGCCGCTGACCTCGATCTACGGCTTCGCCGAGACGTTGCTTCGCCAGGACGTCATGTTCGGCGAGGAGGAACGCCAGACGTTCCTGCGCTACATCGCCTCCGAGTCGCAGCGGCTGACCTCGATCGTCGACACGCTCCTCAACGTCGCCCGCCTCGACACGGGCGACCTCCAGGTCAACCTCGCCGAGACGGACGTCCGCGACGTGCTCGGGCAGGTGCTCGACACGGTCTCGGCGACCGAGGTCAACGGCCACCGGTTCGTCGTCGAGCTGCCCGAGGAGCCTCTCGCCGCGCGGGCGGATCCCGAGAAGCTGCGGCAGGTGTGCGCGATCCTCGTCGAGAACGCGCTGCGCTACTCGCCGGACGGCGGCACGGTGACCGTCGGCGCCGCCCGGCGGCAGGACGCCGTCGAGGTGAGCGTCGCCGACGAGGGGATCGGCATCCCGCAGTCGGACCAGGAGCAGATCTTCCGCAAGTTCTACCGCGGGTCCGACGCCGAGCTGCGCACCGGCGCCAACGGGACGGGGCTCGGGCTGTTCATCGCCCGCGGCCTCGTGACCGCGATGGGCGGCCGGATCTGGGTCTCGTCGCAGGAGGGCGAGGGATCCCGCTTCGCATTTGAGCTGCCGGCCGCCGTTGCCGATTCAATTACGGGAGGCTCGTGACGAGTATGAGTGGCGACATGGATGGGTATACGCGGCCGGTGCCGGACAGGGGCGAGGTGCGGGTGCTGGTGATCGACGACGAGGCGCCGATCCGGCTGCTCTGTCGCGTCAACCTCGAGGCCGAGGGCATCGACGTGCTCGAGGCCGCGGACGGCAAGACGGGGCTCGACCTCGCGCGCGAGGAGCAGCCCGACGTCGTGCTCCTCGACGTGATGATGCCCGGCCTCGACGGTTGGCGGGTCGCCGAGGAGCTGCTCGAGGAGGACCGTACGCGCGGGATCCCGATCATCTTCCTCACCGCGCGCGCAGAGTTCCGCGACCGGGCGCGGGGGCTCGACATCGGGGGCGTCGACTACGTGACGAAGCCGTTCAACCCACTCGAGCTCGCCCCGCTCGTCCGCGACTTGCTTGCCCGCATCGACCGCGGGGAGCGCGACGAGCTGCGCGGCGAGAAGCTCGCGGAACTGCGGGCGCTCATAGAGTCGGAGTAGCCGGGCTTACACTTGGGTCGCCTCGGGGTGTAGCTCAGCCTGGTAGAGCACCCGGTTTGGGTCCGGGAGGCCGGCAGTTCGAGTCTGCCCACCCCGATTCTCCGCAACCCGATCGGGGTCACGGTCGTTGCGTCCCCATGAGCACACGAGAGACGAGGGAGACTCGTCGTCCGGCCCCCGACGATGCTCCGATCGCGCACGAGCCGTCGCCGCAGCCGGAGCGCGACGAGCCGCGCCTCGACGACCCGGGGCTCCTCGACCTGTCGTTCCGGGACTGGCGGGCGATCGTCGTGCGGGCGTTCAAGGAGCTCCTCGAGGACAACGGGACGATGCTCGCGTCGGCGCTGGCGTACTCGACGTTCTTCGCCATCCCCTCCGTGCTGCTCGTGGTGGTCGGCCTCTTCACGCTGCTGGTCGGCCCGCAGACGATCTCGTCCCTGATGGCGCAGTTCTCACACGTCATGCCAGCCCAGGCGACGAGCCTCCTCGGCGGGAGCCTGCACCGGCTGGACCAGCGTCCCGCGGCCGGTCTCGCGATGACGATCGTCGGCCTCGTGCTCGCGGTCTGGGCGACGACCGGCGCGATGACGACGTACATGACGGCGCTCAACCTCGCGTACGAGCGGAAGGACGGGCGGTCGTTCGTCCGTAAGCGCCTCGTCGCGATCGAGCTGGTCGCGGTGATCGGGTTCGCATTCCTGCTCGTGGCCGCCCTGCTCATCTTCGGGCCGTCGCTCGAGCAGCTCGTCGCGGCGCACGCCGGGGCGGCCTCGGGCGCGATCGGCTGGATCTGGTGGATCGCCGAGTGGCCGATCCTCGTCGCCGGCCTCCTGGCCGCGTTCGCGACACTCCTCTATCTCGGCCCGGACGTCGCGCACCCACGCTGGCGCTTCATCACGCCCGGCTCGGTCCTCGCGACCGTGATCTGGCTCGCCGCCTCGGGCGGCTTCGCGTTCTACACCGCGAGCTTCTCCTCGTACAACAAGACCTGGGGGTCGCTCGCCGCCGTGATCATCATGCTCACCTGGCTATGGCTCGCCGCGCTCGCACTGCTGCTCGGCGCCGAGGTCAATGCCGAGGCCGAGCGGAGCCGGGAGCTGCGCGAAGGCCAACCGGCCGAGAGCCGGCTGCTCGCGCCGACACGCTCGCGTTGAAGGCCCCTCCCGCCTGCTCGTCGGCGAGGAAGCGCAGCAGAAAGGCCGTGAAAGCCCCGAAGAAGACGAGCGCCTCCTCGGCCGCCATCGTCACACCGGCGATCTGCTGGTCGGCGAGCGGGCCCGGCCCCCACGTGCGCGGCGCGTGCACGTAGAAGGGATAGATCGCGCGGGGGATCAGCGCCAGCAGCAGGCCGAGCGGCGAGGCGAGCACGAAGGCGGCGAAGAGGTAGGCGGCCTTCGCGCCGGCCGAGTAACGGCCGTGCACGACCGGCCACCAGACGCAGATGCCCGCCACGAGGTACGTGAGGTGCTCGACGTGCAGCAGCGAGTGGGGATTGCGGAGCGCCGCGTCGTAGATCCACGGCAGGTGCCACGTGTAGTACGCGGCCAGCCACAGCGGCAGCGCGACGAACGGACGGAAGAGCGGGAACCCGCCCGCCCGTCCGGCCAGCCGCGGTGGGATCGCGAGCACGAGCAGCACGGGAGCCCACTCCGCGAGGACGACGTTCTGGAGGAGGTGCGCCCAGAGGAACGTGTGGTTCGCGAGCGGCTCGAGCCGGGTGACGAAGGCGGCGAAGACGAGGCCGACGCCGAGGACGCCGGCGGCGACGCGGGCGCGCGAGACCGGGCTGCCGCGGTACGCGAGCGCCAGTCCCACCGCGAGCGCCGGCGCGAGCCCGATGGCCTCCGCCGAGGGATGCATCTCGCTACCGTACCCAGCGCTCTGCGGGTGTAGCTCAATGGTAGAGCCCTAGCCTTCCAAGCTAGTTACGCGGGTTCGATTCCCGCCACCCGCTCTCTCTCTACGATCCTGGCTGGTGAGGGCAGCCGCCGCGATCAGAGTGGTCGACCTACGGGTCGTGCGCGGGGACGCGGTCGTCTTGCCGGGCCTGAGTTGTGACGTGGAGGCGGGCTCGGTGACCGGCCTGTTGGGGCCGAGCGGGAGCGGGAAATCGACCCTCTTGCGCGCGATAGTGGGCGTCCAGAAGACCGTGAGCGGCAGCGTCGAAGTGCTGGGGCGTCCCGCCGGGTCTGCGAATCTTCGGTCCCGGATCGGATACATGACCCAGGCGCCGTCGGTGTACGGCGATCTCACCGTCGGCGAGAACCTCGTCTTCTTCGCGCGTGTTCTGGGCGAGTCCCGGGCGGCGGTCGACCGCGTGCTCGCCGAGGTGTCGATGGAGGAGTTCCGCGGGCGTCTCGTGAACCGGCTCTCGGGTGGTCAGCGTGCGCGCGTGTCGCTCGCGGCGGCACTCCTGGCCGAGCCCGATCTGCTCGTGCTCGACGAGCCGACGGTCGGCCTCGACCCGGTCCTCCGCCGCGACCTCTGGAAGCTCTTCCACGGTCTAGCCGAGCGAGGCGCGACGCTGCTCGTCTCCAGCCACGTCATGGACGAGGCTGACCGGTGCCATGCGCTGCTGCTCCTGCGCGAGGGAACGTTGCTCGCCCAGGGGACGCCGGCTGCGCTGCGCCGGCAGACAGGGAAGGAAAACCTCGAAGACGTCTTCCTGCGTCTCATCGAGGAAGGGGTGTGAGCGTGCGCATCACGAGTGCGGTCGCGCTGCGGGTGCTGGGCCAGCTTCGCCGCGATCCGAGGACAATCGCCCTCATCGTGGGCGTGCCCTGCGTGCTCATGGTGTTGCTTCAGCAGTTGTTCGGACGGCACTCGCCCGTGTTCCAAAAGGTCGGCACGCCGATGCTCGGGCTCTTCCCGTTCATCACGATGTTCCTGGTCACCTCGGTCACGATGTTGCGCGAGCGCACCTCCGGGACCCTGGAGCGGCTGATGACGATGCCGCTGCACAAGATCGACATCCTCGCCGGCTACGGAACCGCGTTCGCCCTGGTCGCGGTCGTGCAGGCCACGGTCGTCTCGCTACTTGCGCTCGGCCTGCTCGGCCTCGACGTTGCCGGACCGAACTGGCTCGTCGTCGTGTTGGCGGTGGCCAACGCCGTGCTCGGAAGCACGCTCGGCCTGTTCGTCAGCGCCTTCGCCGAGACTGAGTTCCAGGCGGTCCAGTTCATGCCCGCCGTCGTCCTGCCCCAGATCCTGCTCTGCGGCCTCTTCGTCGCACGCGACCAGATGGCCCCGTGGCTCCGGGCAATCTCGTATGCCCTCCCGCTCACGTATGCCTACGACGCACTCGCGCGCACGGCCGCGAACGAGATCGACGACGTGTGGTTCGCAGTCGATTGCCTCGTCGTCACCGGCTCCATCTCCCTCGCCATCGCACTTGGAGCGGCGACTCTCCGCCGTCGGACGGCTTAGCTGCTCCCGCTCATTGCTTCGAGCAGGGCGCCGATCTCGTAGCCGAGCTGCGCCGAGTGGCGCATGGCGTGCTCGCGGTCGACGGTGTACATGTTGCGGCGTCCGACGCGAGTGGTTTTGACGTATCCGGACTTGACGAGCTCGGAGAGGATGCGTTGAGTCGCGCGTTCGGTGATGCCGACGCGCTCGGCCACGTCGCGCAGCCGGATGTCGGGCGTCTCGGCGAGACAGAGGAGCACCTGGGCGTGGTTGGTGAGGAACGTCCACGTGCCCGGTTGCTCAGGACTTGACATGCGCTATCAGTATCGTGTATTCAATATCCTGCATCCAGCGTCGTAAGATTGTAGCGAATCGGGAGACAGAGATGAATGCGGTCGGCATGTTCGGACAGGTGAACGACTCGATTCGTCAGCTGGCGACCGAGGGCGCGCCGGCCGAGACGTGGGAGTTCATCTGCGAGTGCCCGGACGTCTCGTGCCACGCGATGGTGAGCCTCACGCTGATCGAGTTCGACAACCGCAGAGCTGCCTCGCCGCCTCGGCCCATCCTCGCTGAGCACGAGACCGCCGCTTAGGCACGGAGGAGCGAGACCCACGCGGCTTCCCCGTCGCGGTAGTAGCGGATGCGGGCGCGGAAGGGGAAGTCGGCCGGGGTGACGTCGACCCGGGCGAGCGGCTTGACCGGTTCGCGGGACACGAGGTGCGCCGTGTCGATGGCGCCGGCGAGCGGCTCGTCCGAGACGAAGCCGGTCGGCGACAGGAGATAGAGCGAGCCGGGCCCGAACCGGTCCGGAGAGGCCGAGCCGCGGTTGTGCAGGAAGAAGTAGCGGCGCGGATAGAGCGGCCCGCCCGCCTGGCCGAGGCTCCCGTTCCGCGTCCCCTTCCAGCCGCGATCACGGCGAAGACAAGCGAAGTAGATCGCCCACACCGGATCGGTGGAGGCATAGACGGCCTGCTGATCGCCCCAGGCGGTCGCATCGCGCGACTGCCGCTCGGTCGACAGCTCGCTCAGGTCGCGGCGCGGCGAGCCGTGGAAGACGACCGGGCGGTTCTGCGCGAGCCAGCGAAGAAAGTTCAGCCGCGGCTCGGGAATCGCGACCGTCTCGCCCGCGAGGAGCGCATCCGCGGCCGCGGCGAACCCGGCCTCGGCCTCCGCGTCGACGACCGGCGGCGGCAGGGAGGGGAGCCGGGCGAGGCGCAAGCAGCCCCACACCAGCTTGCGGCGCAGCGTCAGGCTCATCGTGGAGGACGCTACTGCGGCGGGCCGCTGACCGGCGTGATGGTGCCGGTCTGGGCAGTGCCGTTCGTGTCCGTCCAGCCGATCGGGACGGCCTTGCCGGGCACGAGCGAGAGGACGGCCTTGCGAACGTTCGCGACCGACGAGATCTTGGCGCTGTTCAGCGACGTGATGACGTCCCCCTTGACGAGCCCCGCGGCGTCGGCAGGCTTCCCCGGCACGACGGACGCGATCTTGGCGCCGGCCGAGACGTCCTTGAGCTCGACACCGAGGAAGGCGGTCGGCCCGACGTGGACGTTTGCGCTCGGCCTGCCGCTCTCGATCCGGCGCGCGAGCTGGAGCGCCTGCTTCAGCGGGATCGCGAAGCCGCGGGGCAGGCCCGAGGTCGAGCCGGCGGTCACGATTCCGAGGACGCGGTTCTGGCTGTTTTCGAGCGGCCCGCCGGAGTAGCCCGGCACGACCGGCGCATCCGTTGCGATCACGTTGTTCAGCGTCTCGACATCGCCGCCCTCGTCCTTCGCGGAGATCTGCTGGTGCAGGCCGATGATCTGGCCGCGCGCGACCTTCGGCGGGCCTCCGCGGCCCTGCGCGTTCCCCCGGGCGACGATCCGCATCCCGACGTGCAGGGGAACGGCGCCGCCGCGCTTGACCGTTCGCAGCCCCGACGCGTGCGCGAGCTGCAGCACCGCGATGTCACGCGAGACCGAGTAGCCGGCGACGGTGGCCGTGTACCGGCGGTGGGTCGTGACGTCGACGACCTTGAACCTCGTCGCGCCTTCGATCACGTGGTTGTTCGTCAAGACCTCGCCCGAGCGCGTGAGGATCATCCCGGTGCCCGCGGCGACCCCGTGCTCGTAGCCGAGCGTCGTGTAGATGTCGACGATGCCGACGTTCGCGCCGGCCCGCACGCTCCGAGTGGTGTGCCCGGCGGCGCCGGCCGGAGAGGCGGCTACGGCCGGCGCCAGCGTCGCCAGGACGGCGAGCAAGAGGCGTCGCGTCAGGCCGGGCACGAGAGCATCAGAGCAGGCATCGATGAGGCGTATCTAAGCGATCTGCAAGCCGCATGTAAGCGTCGTTCGGCCGATTCGCGGCAGACCTTTAACTCGACCCCCGTCAGGCAGTAGCGTCCGCCGCATGGCCGACGCACGGCAGGCGCAGGAGGAGACGCCGAAGGAGCGGGCCGACCGCGAGCTGATCGAGCTGCTGAACGAGCTGCGCATCGTCCTCCCGGGCGTCACGGTGCTGCTGGCATTCCTCCTCGCCGTCCCGTTCGCCAAGGGCTGGCCGAAGACCACGGTGTTCCAGCGAGACGTGTTCGTCGTCGCCTTTCTCGCGGCCGCGCTGTCGGTTGCCCTGCTCGCGGCGCCGAGCTCGTATCACCGGCTCCGGTTCCGGCACGGCAACAAGGAGACCATGGTCCGGGTCGGCAGCCGGCTCGCGATCGCGGGCATCGCCGCCTTTGCCGTCTCGCTGGAGGCGGTCGTCCTGCTCGTCATGGACTTCGTGCTCTCGCGAGGAGCCGCGATCGCGGCCGCCGCGTCGCTGTTCGCGGTCGTCGGCGCGTGCTCTGGTACGCGCTGCCGCTCCTGGCGGCGCTCAGAGATCGATCCGCTCGATGACGACGTCCTCGTGCGGCTGGTCCGCGGCGTCCGTCGCCACCTGCCGAGATCTTGTCGACGACGTCCATCCCGCCGGTGACCTGACCGAAGACGGTGTGCTTGCCATCGAGCCAGGGGCACGCTTCGGCCGTC
Organism: uncultured Actinomycetes bacterium; assembly: GCA_963720065.1. Classification (GTDB taxonomy): domain Bacteria; phylum Actinomycetota; class Thermoleophilia; order Gaiellales; family Gaiellaceae; genus Palsa-739. The sequence continues at coordinate 60,508 of CAVREH010000038.1, read as the reverse complement.
ACGATGAAGAACTGGCTGCCGTTGGTGTTCGGTCCTGCATTCGCCATCGCGAGCGCGCCGCGCACGACCGGGTGGTCGTTGAACTCGTCCTCGAACCTGTAGCCGGGGCCACCCGAGCCGGTTCCGGTCGGGTCGCCGCCCTGGATCATGAAGTCGGGGATGATCCGGTGGAAGATGACGCCGTCGTAGAACCCGTCCCCGGCGAGCTTGCGGAAGTTCTCGACGGTCGTCGGCGCCTCGCCCTCGAACAGCTCGAGCTCGATCGGCCCGTGGTTCGTGTGCACGGTGGCGGTGCTCATTGCGGCGGAACGCTATCGGCAAGTGGCTCGAGCGCGCCGGCGGTGGGTTCGAGCGATCCGTCGCCGAGCCCCCCGACGACCTCGCGCACCAGCATCCTGGCGGCGCCGACGTCGTCCGCCGAAAGGACGGTCGAGACCCCCGCGAGATGCTCGCCGCGCCCCACGTCCCAGAGCTCGAGCACCACCGTGTCCAGCTCGCGGCGCGGGATGTAGGAGTCCTCGGCGACGCCGACCCGGACCGCGACGACGCGCCCGTCCGGGAGCGTCACCTGCTGCTCGAGCGGTTCGCCTCGGAGCGACATCGTTGTGCCATTCTGCCGGGTCGAAACCACTGCAGGCGTAGGACCGCCGCTACGCGGATTTGCGCCGAACGGCCCATGGCTGTCGTCCGCGATCGCCGCAACCCTGTGGGTATGAGAGCGCTCCGTCTCGCTTTGGTTGTCGCCGCGCTCGCCGCGACCGCGTTCCTCGCCGACTCGGCTCTGGCGACCAGTCGCCCGGAGAAGAATCTGGCGACGCTGAACCACCAGGTGCTCGCCGCGGTGAACAGGTTCCGCGTCGCCCGTGGGCTCGCGGCGCTGCGCGAGTCGGCGGCGCTCGACCGGTCGGCGCGCCGGCACTCCGACGAGATGGGCCGGCGCGGCTACTTCTCCCATTCCTCGGCCGACGGGACCGTCTTCTGGCGGCGGATCCGCCACTACTACACCGCCAAGAACTACTCCTACTGGTCGGTCGGCGAGAACCTCGTCTGGGAGTCGCCGAGCCTGAGCGCCGGCGATGCCATGAAGCTGTGGATCGCCAGCCCTCCGCATCTGAAGAATCTGCTCACGCCGCAATGGCGCCAGATCGGGGTCTCAGCCGTCGGCGTCGCGCACGCTCCCGGCGTCTACGGCGGCCGGCGCGTCGTCATCGTCACGACCGACTTCGGCGTCCGCCGCTAGCGCGGTCGCGCCCTCCGGAGCTCGCTGCTGCAGGTGGTAGAGCCCGAGGGCCGCCGGCCCGAGCGGCAGCCAGAGGTTGAAGACGCGGTAGGCGAAGACGGCGAGGACGGCCGGGGCCAGCCCGTAGCCGACCCAGACGAGCGCGAACGGCAGCAGCGCCTCGACTGCGCCGGCGCCCGCGAGAGGGAGCGTCCGCCGCGTCAGCGCGTAGCCGGTCGCGTAGCCGACGACGACCGCCGCCACCGACGGCGTGGTGCGGGTGAAGGCGGCGAGACAGACCCAGAGGACGAACACCTCGCCCGCCCAGTAGAGGGCCATCCCGCTGAACGCGGCGGCGCCGTGCCGGCGCGGCGACACCACGATCTGCCCGACGACCCCGATCGCCTCTAGTGGAGGGCCGAGGATCCCCTTCAGCCACCCGCGGCAGATCCACGTGCGGTAGTGGGCCGCGACCAGGGCGAGGGCAGTTCCGACGGGAACGCCGATCAGCCACGAGAGCGTGACCCCGCGCTGCGCGTGCTCATGGTCGAGGAGCAGGAAGATCGAGCAGATCAGCGCGCCGGTCGCGAGGACGGCGTACTCGAGCGAGCCGAGCCCGAGCACCCGCACCCGCGCCTCCTCCGGCGGGACGCCGAGATCCTCGAGGGCCTCGATGTCCACCGCAAACCCGCCGCGAGGGATGAACATCCCGAACCCGGCGGCGACGATCGCTCCCGCCCGCAGGGCACTGAGCTTGACGCCGCGGCCCACGTGAGCGACCTCGCGGTACGCGAACGTGTAGCCGATGTGCGCGGCGACCGCGCCCGCCATGGCGAACGGTATCCAGTACCAGTTCGCGTGCCGGAGATGCGAGGCGACGGCGCCGTACCCCGCCGCGCCGGCGACGAAGATCGTGGCCATCAGCGAGATCGCGGCGGCGAGGACCATGAGCACGACGACGTGGTGCGCCTCCTGCTCGCGGTGGTGGGCGAACAGCACCTTGAACGGCCCGCGCCGGCGAATGCTCCAGCGCGTCATCGTTCGCTCTGTACCCACATGCGCCCGGGAGGATTCGAACCTCGACCCGCGGATTAGAAGTCCGCCGCTCTGTCCACTGAGCTACGGGCGCCGGTCAACAGGGTAGAGCGCGCGGCGGCGTAGATAGATTGCCGCCGATGGCGGATGCGCTCGAGCAGCTGAAGGAGCGGCTGGCGGAGGTCACGGACCTCGGCAAGGTCGCGCGTCTCCTCTCCTGGGATCAGCAGACGATGATGCCGCCCGCCGGCACCGCGCACCGCGCCGACCAGTTCGCGACGCTGCTCCGCCTCATGCACGAGCGCTTCACCGATCCGGAGGTGGGCCGCTGGCTCGACGACTTGCGCCCGGTCGAGGAATCGCTCGATCCGGCCTCCGACGACGGGGCGCTGATCGCGCTCGTCCGCCGCGACTACGAGAAGGCGGTGAATGTGCCGGCGTCGCTGCGGGCGGAGATGGCGCACGTCGCCGCCGAGGCACGGCCTGTCTGGGTGAAGGCGAAGGCGGAGTCGGACTTCGCTTCCTTCCTGCCGGTGCTCGAGCGGACCGTCGAGTTGAAGCTCGAGTACGTCGACTGCGTCGCGGCCGGAGCCGACGAGCGGTACGACGTGCTCCTCGACGACTACGAGCCGCAGACGAAGACCGCCGAGGTGCGGGCGCTGTTCGAGGAGCTGAAGCCGCCGCTCGTCGAGCTGATCGCCGAGCTGCGGGAGCGGGAGGCGGACACGTCGTTGCTCACCGGCGACTTCCCGCCCGACCGCCAGCGCGCCCTCGCGTACGAGGTGACCGAGCTCTTCGGCCACCGGCCCGACAGCTGGCGGATCGACCCGACCGAGCATCCGTTCGCGTCCGGCTCGGGTCGCGACGACGTCCGGATCACGACCAACTACCACCCGGACTCGCTCGAGTCGCTCTTCTCGACGATGCACGAATACGGCCACGGCCTCTACAGCCACCAGCAGCCGAAGCACCTCGAACGGCTGCCGACCGGCGGCCCCTGCTCGCTCGGGATCCACGAGTCGCAGAGCCGGCTCTGGGAGAACCTCGTCGGCCGCAGCCGCCCGTTCTGGCAGCTCTTCTATCCGCGCCTGCAGGCGACCTACCCCGAGCAGTTCGGGGACGTCGGCCTCGACCGGTTCCACGCGGCCATCCACGCCGTCCGGCCGAGCCTGATCCGGATCCAGGCCGACGAGGTCACCTACGGGATGCACGTGATGCTCCGCTTCGAGCTCGAGCAAGACATGGTCGAGGGCCGCCTCGAGCTGCGCGACCTGCCGCAGCGCTGGAACGAGAAGATGTGGGACTACCTCGGCGTCGAGGTTCCCGACGACGCGCACGGCGTCCTCCAGGACGTCCACTGGTCAAGCGGGTCGATCGGCTACTTCTCCACGTACCTGATCGGGACGGTCGCCTCGGTGCAGATCTGGCAGGCCGCCACCCGCGATCTGCCCGACCTCTCCGAGCAGGTCGGCCGCGGCGAGTTCGCACCGCTGCGCGAGTGGCTCGGCACGCACATCCACGAGCTCGGCCGCAAGTTCTCGCCCCAGGAGACGCTGCGGCGCGCCACCGGCTCGACGATCGCCGCCAAGCCCTATCTGGATTACCTCCGCCAGACGTACGCATAGGTCTCGCGGCGCCGGGTAGGCGCTGCGCAGCAACTGACCAAGGAGGGGTCTGCAATGGCAGACGTGCTGAAAGGCAAGAAGGTCGCGATCCTCGCCGCCGACATGTTCGAGCGAGTCGAGCTCGAGGAGCCGCGGAAGGCGCTCGAGGAGGCCGGGGCCGGCGTCGAGATCGTCTCGATCCACGACGGCGAGATCCAGGGCTTCGACCATTTCGAGCCGGCGAACACGGTTCCGGTCGACCGCACGGTGGAGGAGGCGTCGCCCGGCGACTACGACGCGCTCCTGATCCCTGGCGGCGTCGGCAACCCCGACCAGCTGCGGGGGTACGAGACCGCCGTCTCGTTCGTGCGCGGGTTCCACGATGCCGGGAAGCCGATGGCGGTCATCTGCCACGGTCCGTGGGTGCTCGTCGAGTCCGGGGTCGTGCGCGGCAAGCGCGTCACCTCGTGGCCGACGCTCGAGACCGACATCCGGAACGCCGGCGGCGACTGGGTCGACCAGGAGGTCGTCGTCGACGGGAACCTCGTCACGAGCCGCAAGCCGGACGACATCCCGGCCTTCAACCGCGAGATGCTCCGGATCTTCTCCGGGGAACGCGTTCCGGCTTCAGCACTTGCGCAACGGGGCCGCGCCGCGCGGCCCCGTTGCGTCGAGGTGGCGGACGGGACTCGAACCCGCGACCACCGGGACCACAACCCGGAGCTCTACCAACTGAGCTACCGCCACCGAGCCGGCACAGCGTAGCGCCGCTGGGACGAGGGCTACGCTTTCGTCGCTTGGCCCCGTAGCTCAGCGGACAGAGCGGCAGCCTTCGAAGCTGCGTGCGGAGGTTCGATTCCTCCCGGGGCCATGAAAAGCGTGTTTTGCAGGAGTTGTTGGCCGGCGACCCGGGCTAATTCGCGCCGACGACGTGGAAGCTCTCGTTGACGAAGACGTGGTGTGGCCAGCTGACGCCGATGTTGTGGACCTCGTATTCGCCGTTGCCGATCTTCACGACCCGGTCGACGATGCCTCCCGGGTATGCGGCCAGCGCGGCTTCGGTCGCCTTGTTCGCTGCGGTTCCGCTCACGATCGTCCCTGACCCTTGGCGGTAGTCCGCCGGGACCTGGCCGACCTGCTTCGACGTGGCCGCGGCTCCACGCTGGAAGGGGACGACCGAGGAAGTCGCCGACCCGCCGTTGTCGGCCGGCTGCACGATGACCCGGCCGGCCGTGATCGTCGTCCCATTCACCGTCCCGAGCACGAGCACCCGTTGGCCGTCCTTGTACGTCGTCGAGGACGCCGTGTCGACGGTCACCGTCTGATCCGTTGAGGTCGTCAGCGTGAAGCCCGACGCCGACACGCCGGCGATGGTGCCCACTGCTCCACCGGCGGCCGGACCAGAGCGGGCGTTGGATCCCCTGCCGCCCGGCGCGAACGCGGGCACAGTGGCAGTTGCTGAGCCGTTGCCGGCGGTCGCGTCCATGATGCCGTAGGCGCCACCTCCAACCGCGACCGCCGCGACGCCGATGGCGGGACCTGGTGAGCCGGCTGGAGAACATGGGTTGATCCTTTCGTTGCTCGTGGGCAGTTGCTGATTCCACGATGCGCGGGCGCGCTAAGACCCTCCTGGCGACGCGCTGAGAACCCGCTGAGACTGACCCGACCTCGCGTAGCATCGGGGCATGTGCCGGAACATCCGCGTTCTCTACAACTTCGATCCCCCCGCGAGCTCCGAAGAGGTCCACTCCGCCGCGCTGCAGTACGTGCGCAAGGTCAGCGGCATGACCAAGCCGTCGCAGGCGAACCAGGCGGCGTTCGACCGGGCCGTCCACGAGATCGCGCACCTCACGGAGCACCTGCTCGCCGACCTCGTGACGACCGCGGCGCCGAAGGACCGCGAGCTCGAGGCCGAGCGTCGCCGCGCCCGCGCTATCGCCCGCTTCGGCTAGAGCGCAAGGCGGCAACGACGGCGGAGATCGCGGCGGCTGCGAGCACGACGGCCAGGGTCTGCCCGTCGATCTTCCCCAGCTGGCCCACGGCTGCGAGCAGGACGACGAGCACGAGCGCGAACGCGCCGGCCGCCGTTGCGACCGCGCGCATCAGTTCCTGCCGGGCTCGAGGTAACGGCCGAACCACTCCAGGATCGCCTCGAACCGCTGCACGCGGTGGATCGGCGAGCCCGAGCGCGACAACTCGTGGCTCTCGGCCGGGAAGCGGAGCATCTCGACCTCCTTGCCGAGCACCCGGAGGAGGATGAACAGGTGCTCGCCCTGCTCGATGTTGCAGCGGAGGTCGTTCTCGGAGTGGACGACGAACAGGGCGTGTCGATGTCCCGCGCGTACGTCGCCGGCGACATCTGCAGCCACTCGTCGATGCTCTCCCACATCCGCCCGCCGAACTGGCGCTCGAAGATCCAGAACAGGTCGCTCGAGCCGAAGGCGCTCACGAGATTGTTGACGGACCGCTCCGACAGCGCCGCCTTGAAGCGCTTCGTGTGCCCGACGACCCACGACGTCATGTAGCCGCCATAGGAGCCGCCGAGGACGCCGAGCCGGTCCGCGTCGAGGAACGGGAACTTCTCCAGGGCGGTGTCGACGACGCCCATCAGGTCCTCGTAGTCGACCGAGCCCCAGCCGGGCCCTTCGTCGCTGCCCGGCGGCCGCGAATCGCACGTCCCCACTCCTCCGAGTAGCCGGAGCCTCCGCGCGGGTTCGAGAAGAGCACGCAGTAGCCGGCGCCGGCGTACACCTGAACCTCGTCGAAGAAGCCGGTCCCGTACTGCGAGAACGGGCCGCCGTGGATCGTGAGGAGCGTCGGATAGCGCCGCTGCTCGTCGAAGCCGGGCAGGGCGGACGAGCCACGCGTCGACCTCGGTGCCGTCGGCGGAGGTGGCGGTGAACCGCTCGACCTCGGCGAGATCCCGCCCGGCGACGAACTCGTCGGCGACCGAGGTGATCCGCTTTCCCTCCCTGTCGAAGAGCTCGTGCGGCCGGCCGTGGGTGCTCGCCGTGTACACGAGCACTCCGTCCACCAGGTCGTAGACGCCGGTCGACTGCTCTCCTCCGACCAGCAGCTCCGGCTCGCCCGAACCGTCGGCCGCGACCGTGTAGAGGTGGACGTTGCCGCCGTCCTCGACCGCGAAGCCGATGCGGTCGGCGTCCCATACCGGCTCGCGGGCGCCCGGGAACGGAGCGCACTGGCGGTCGAGCGCGGCCGTGAGGACGCGGCGGTCGCTTCCGTCCGGCCGCATCACCGCGATCTGGCTGTGGTGCGGGAACGTCCCGTCCTCGGGGGAGTGGATGTAGGCGATGAGCGCGCCGTCGGGCGAGAACGAGGCGTTGCTCGCGTTCTCGTCCTCCTGCGACAGCCGCTTCGGCTCGGCCCCCTCCGAGTCGACCTCGAGCTCGTACAGCGCCTCGTTGAACTCGATGTCCCAGTTGTCGCCGCGCAAGGAGCTGAAGACGAGGCGCTTGCCGTCGGGAGACCAGGCGGGCGGGCCGTCGTCCTCGTAGTCGCCGTCCGTGAGCTGCCGTTCGTCGCCGCCGTCCACGCCGACGACGAAGAGATGCTTGCGCCGGTCGCCGGTCCAGCCGACGCTGTCGAGCTTGTAGAAGACGCGGGTGAACCGCCGCGGCGCGCGCTTGCGGTCGTCCTCCTCCTCGTACGCCTCGTCGCGCACGCGGCGCGCGAAGGCGATCCGGCTCGAGTCCGGTGACCAGGCGATCGACTCGACGCTCTCCTTGCCGTCGGTCAGCCGCCGCGGCTCGCCGCCGTGCGCAGGCAGGACGTAGAGCTGTCCCTTCGCCTTCTTCTCGTCGTCGCCGTCGCGATTCGAGACGAAGGCGAGCCACCTCCCGTCGGGAGACCAGCGCGGAGAGCCGTCGTTCCGCTCGCCGGAGGTGAATTGTCTCGGCTCCCCGGAACCGTCGAGCGGCGCCACCCAGATCGCCGTGCGGTAGGCGCTCGTCTCCTCGTCGATCCGGGTGACGGCGTACGCCACGCGCTTGCCGTCGGGCGAAATGCGCGGGTCCCCGACGCTCGTCAGCGCATAGACGTCCTCTGGCCTCATTCCAGCCACAGAGCCGCGACTCTACCGAGCGACGCTGGTCACGACCGCCCTTACTGACGGTTGCTACCTCTTCGGGCCGATGAACTCGTCGAGGCGTGCGACCGCGGCCTTGCTGTAGATCGCAATCTGGGTCGGGCTGGCCCGAGTGCAATGCATCCCGGCCAGTTAGTGGGTCAGTTCGAAATCTCGCGAACGCACCAGTAACGAGGACGGCCGAACTTGGGAGCCGCGTCCTCGACGGTGAATCCGCAACTGCGGTAAAAGCCCACAGCATCGTCGTCGGTTTCCGCAACGACCCGGTCGGCGCCCATACGCTCAGCGAGCGAGTCGATGAGAGCGCGGGCAAGACCGCGGTTTCGCCAGCCCGGCGCAACCGCAATCGAGTTGATACCGATCGTGGCACCCGGGTGTTGTTCTGCCCCAGCGCAGGCGAGAATCTCGTCTCCCTCTTGCCAGCCAATAACAGCCACCCGCCGGAGCGGTCGTGGCCCCTCGCCTCTTCGAACGCCGCTACCGGGCCGTGGGACTGCCTGAGGACGCTCAGAACGGCCTCGTCCATCGCGCCCGTTGAGATCGACGAGCTGCACGTGAGGCAGTTTGACGCAGGGTCGGGCCGTTAGCCCTGACCTCCGACGACAGACCTGGCGGAACCTTCGGATCCCTAGACTGTGTCGCCCTTCCGCGCGGGCGTGGTGAAACTGGTAAACACGCCGGTTTTAGGGGCCGGTGCTCTCACGAGCTTGGGGGTTCGAATCCCTCCGCCCGCACTTCACCAGCAGTCAGGCTCGAACGCGGACGGCGTAGGCCATCGCCGTGAAGATCGTGAGCCAGATGGCTCCTGCCAGGCCGAGCAGGCTCAGGTTCCAGGCGCTCACGTGCTTCGGTCGTTCGACCTCGCCCGGCCGCTCCCTGCTTGAATGGACCGCGTGCAGTCCCAGGTCGAGGAGCTGCCGGAGAACCGAGTCCGGCTGACCGTGCAGGTTCCGTCGCACGACGTGCACCACGCCGTCGAGCACGCTGCCGACGACCTCGCGCAGAGCGTCAAGATCCCCGGCTTCCGCAAGGGGAAGGTGCCGCGCCAGGTGCTCGTGCAGCGCGTCGGCCGCGAGCGGCTGATGACCGAGGCGGTCGAGAGCCACATCGGCGGCTGGTTCTGGAACGCCGCCGCGCGCAGCCGCGTGCGGCCCGTGGCGCAGCCGGACTACGAGTTCGAGCTGCCCGCGTCCGACGACCAGGACTGGGAGTTCACCGCGACGGTCGCGGTTCAGGCGAAGCCGGAGCTGCCCGACTGGAAGGGGCTCGAGGTCGGCGTCGCCGAGGTCGAGGTGCCCGAGGAGCTCGTTCAGAGCGAGCTCGACGCGCTGCGGGCGACGGTTGCCGAGCTCGTTCCCGTCGAGGGCCGCCCGGTCGGTCCCGAGGACACGCTGGTGGTCGATCTCGTGGCCGAGGAGGAGACGAGGCGCGACTACGTCGTCGATCTCGGCCGCGGCGCCATCGTGGAGGAGGTCGAGCAGGGGCTCGTCGGGATGAACGCGGGCGAGACGAAGGAGATCTCGTTCGAGCTCGCCGACGGCTCGACGCAATCCCTCTCCGCGACGGTCAAGGAGATCAAGGAGAAGGTGCTGCCGCCGCTCGACGACGACCTCGCGCGCGCCGCCACCGAGTTCGAGACCTTCGCCGAGCTGCGGGCCGACATCGAGACCCGCCTCCGCGACCAGATCGAGGACGAGATCGAGACGCGATTTCGCGCCGACGCGGCCGACGCGCTCGTCGCCGCCTCCAAGGTCGAGGCGGCCGGGCCGCTCGTCGAGTCGCGCACGCGCGAGCTGCTGCGCGGCTTTGCCCGCCAGGTCGAGTCGCGCGGCGTCTCGGTCGAGACGTTCCTCGCCATGACGGGCCAGCAGCCCGAGGAACTCGTCGCGCGGCTCCAGGACGAGGCCCAGCGCTCGGTCGCGCGCGAGCTCGTGCTCGACGCGGTCGCCGACGAGCTCGGGCTCGAGGTGCCGGATGCCGAGGTCGAGGAGCTCGTACGCGAGCAGGCCGAGGCGCTCGGCGACGACACCGAGGAGATGCTCGTGGCCCTGCGTGAGAACGGCCGCTTCGAGTCGCTCCGCGAGGACCTCCGGCTGCGCAAGGCGCTCGACCAGGTGGCCGGCGAGGTCCAGCGCATCCCGCTCGCGCAGGCCGAGGCGCGGGAAGCGATTTGGACGCCCGACAAGGAGAATCCCCCGACCGAGACGAAACTCTGGACCCCGACCAGCCGCCCCCGGATCAGCAGCACACCGAAGGAGCCCGATCATGAACCCGCCGTACCCGCCGTCGAACCTCATCATCCCGTCCGTCATCGAGCAGACCTCGCGCGGCGAGCGCTTCTTCGACATCTACTCGCGGCTGCTCAACGAGCGGATCATCTTTCTCGGCACGCCGATCGACGACAACGTCGCGAACCTCATCGTCGCCCAGATGATCCATCTGGAGTCCGAGGACCCCGACAAGGACATCAACATCTACATCAACTCGCCGGGCGGCTCCGTCTACTCGGGGCTCGCCATCTACGACACGATGCAGTTCATCAAGCCGGACGTTGCGACCATCTGCGTCGGCATCGCGATGTCGATGGGCGCGCTGCTGCTCGCGGCCGGCACGGAGGGAAAGCGCAGTGCGCTGCCGAACTCCAAGATCCTGATCCACCAGGTCTCCGGCGGCTTCCAGGGTCAGGGCACCGACATCGAGATCCAGGCCAAGGAAACCATCAGTCTCAAGCGGCGCCTGGAGGAGATCATCGCCCACCACACGAATCAGCCCGTCGACAAGGTCTCGAAGGACATGGAGCGCGACTACTACATGAATGCGGACGAAGCAGACGAGTACGGCATCGTCGACCAGGTGATTGCCCACCGTTAGGGCAGTAGACGAATCCCCCGGATCGAGGTAGAAGAAGAGCTATGGCACGCGCAACCGACGGCAACGAGCAGCTTCTCTGCAGCTTCTGCGGCAAGAGCCAGCGTCAGGTGAAGAAGCTGATCGCCGGCCCGGGCGTCTACATCTGCGACGAATGCATCGATCTCTGCAACGAGATCATCGACGAGGAGCTGACGACTCCGGCCCAGCTCGACCTCGACAACCTGCCGCGCCCGCGCGACATCTACGCCGTCCTCAACGACTACGTCGTCTCGCAGGAGGAGGCGAAGCGGACGCTCTCGGTCGCCGTCTACAACCACTACAAGCGCGTGCAGATGGGCCAGGAGGACGACGAGGTCGAGCTTCAGAAGTCGAACATCCTCCTGCTCGGCCCGACCGGCTGCGGCAAGACCCTGCTCGCGCAGACGCTCGCGCGGATCCTCAACGTCCCGTTCGCCATCGCCGACGCGACGGCGCTGACCGAGGCGGGCTACGTCGGCGAGGACGTCGAGAACATCCTCCTCAAGCTGATCCAGGCCGCCGACTTCGACATCAAGAAGGCCGAGACCGGGATCATCTACATCGACGAGGTCGACAAGGTCGCGCGCAAGGCGGACAACCCGTCGATCACGCGCGACGTGTCGGGCGAGGGTGTGCAGCAGGCGCTCTTGAAGATCCTCGAAGGGACGGTCGCCTCGGTGCCGCCGCAGGGCGGGCGCAAGCACCCGCACCAGGAGTTCCTCTCGATCGACACCACCAACATCCTCTTCATCTGCGGCGGCGCGTTCGCCGGAGTCGACAAGATCATCGCGCGGCGCATCGGCAAGAACGCCGTCGGCTTCGGCGCCGACATCCGCTCGAAGCACGACATCGAGTCGTCGGAGCTGCTCGCGGACGTCATGCCGGAGGACCTCCTCAACTTCGGCCTGATCCCGGAGTTCATCGGCCGACTGCCGGTCGTCTCTGCCGTGCACCAGCTGCGGCGCGAGGACCTCGTCCAGATCCTCGAGGAGCCCAAGAACGCGCTCATCAAGCAGTACCAGCGCTTCTTCGGCTACGACAACATCGAGCTCGTGTTCACCGAGGACGCGATGTGGGAGATCGCCGACCGCGCGCTCGAGCGCGAGACCGGCGCGCGCGGCCTCCGGTCGATCATCGAGGCGGCCCTGCTCGACGTGATGTTCGAGCTGCCGTCCCGCCGCGACGTGACGAAGTGCGTGATCACGAAGGAGACGATCTCGCAGGGGATCCGCCCGACGCTCGTCACGAGCGCCGAGGCCGCCGGCGACGAGCCCGACGAGCCGGTCGAGCAGACCGCCTAGTCGACGCGCCTCAAGCGTCGTCCGGTGACTGCCGCGTCGAGCCGGCGCCAAAGCCCGAGGTTGAGCTCGAACCCGCCGACCTGGCGCCGCGACTCGAGTGGATAGGTTGCGTCCAGCGCGCGGCGGACGAGCTCGCCCATGGACAGCCCGCTCCGAGCCGACTCGTTTCTCAGGAAGTCGTGCTGCGAATCCGTGAGCAGGACATGGATCGACGTGGCCACCTATCCATGTCTATCCATGGTCGATAGGCGAGAGTGTTGCGCCTTCCCGGCGAAAGTCGCGTAGCGTTAGTCGCGTGAGCAGCCCAATCGAGGTCGGAGCGAGCTTCGGCCCCTCGTCGTGGATCGAGGTGCCGCAGGAGAAGATCCAGGCCTTTGCCGACACGACCGGCGACCACAACTTCATCCACGTCGATCCCGAGATGGCGGCGCAGACGCCGTTCGGCGGCACGGTTGCGCACGGGTACCTCACCCTCTCGCTCCTGCCGCAGATGTCGTACGAGGTGCTGCCGCACGACGACCCCGGGGCCGGCATGGCGCTCAACTACGGCCTCAACAAGGTCCGGTTCCCGGCGCCGGTGCCCTCTGGCTCGCGCGTCCGCGGCTCGTTCGTCGTCGGCGAGGTCGACGAGCAGGACTGGGGCCGGCAGGTCACGATGACGGCGACGATCGAGCGCGAGGGCGGGGACAAGCCCGTCTGCGTCGCCGAGGTCGTGTACCGGTACTACCTCCTCTAGTCTGGGATCCTAGATAGCCGATCCGTACGCCTCACGTGGTGTAACGTCCCCAGCCTCGGGTAGATTTGGGATCCGAAATCGACGGGTAAGGAGGCGAGATGATCCAGGACGCGGCGCGGGAACTCGAGACTCAGTGGCAGACGGACGACCGCTGGAGCGGAATCGAGCGCACCTACACGGCCGAGGATGTCGTCCGCCTCCGCGGCTCCGTCGTCGAGGAGCACACACTCGCGCGGCTCGGCGCCGAACGCCTGCGGCAGCTGATCCAGGCCGACCAGCCGGTTCGCGCTCTCGGCGCCCTGACCGGCGGCCAGGCCGTCCAGATGGTGCGCGCCGGCCTCCAGGCGATCTATCTCTCCGGCTGGCAGGTCGCCGCCGACGCGAACCTCGCCGGCGCGACCTACCCCGACCAGAGCCTCTATCCGGTGAACAGCGTCCCGGCCGTCGTCCGCCGCTTCAACAACGCGCTGCTCCGGGCCGACCAGATCGACCACGCCGAAGGGCGGAACGGGACGCACTGGCTCGCGCCGATCCTCGCCGACGCGGAGGCCGGCTTCGGCGGCCCGCTCAACGCCTTCGAGCTGATGCGCGCGATGATCGAGGCCGGAGCCGCCGGCGTCCACTACGAGGACCAGCTCAGCTCCGAGAAGAAGTGCGGCCACCTGGGCGGCAAGGTGCTCGTGCCGACTCAGCACTTCGTCCGCACGCTCAACGCCGCCCGGCTCGCCGCCGACGTCTGCGGCGTCCCGACCGTGCTCGTCGCGCGGACCGACGCGCTCTCGGCCGCGCTCCTGACGAGCGACGTGGACGAGTACGACCGCGACTTCGTCACGGGGGAGCGGACGGCGGAGGGCTTCTACCGCGTCCGCGACGGGATCGACGCCGCCATCTCGCGCGGGCTCGCCTACGCGCCCTATGCCGACCTCGTCTGGTTCGAGACCTCCACGCCGGATCTCGGCGAGGCGCGCGAGTTCGCGGAGGCGATTCACGACCGCTTCCCGGGCAAGCCGCTCGCCTACAACTGCTCGCCGTCCTTCAACTGGCGCAAGCACCTCGACGACGACCAGATCGCGTCCTTCCAGGAGACGCTCGGCGGGTGGGGCTACCGCTTCCTCTTCATCACGCTCGCCGGCTTCCACTCGCTCAACGCGGCGATGTTCGAGCTCGCGAGCGGCTACGCCGCGGAGCAGATGCCGGCGTACGTGCGCCTGCAGCAGCGTGAGTTCGAGCTCGAGGAGTTCGGCTACACGGCGACCCGGCACCAGCACGAGGTCGGGGCCGGCTACTTCGACCTCGTCACGCAGGCCGTCGCGCCCGACAGCGAGACGCTCGCGCTGAAGGGCTCCACCGAGGAGGCTCAGTTTACGAAGGAGCCGGTGTGAGCACGCTCGCCGACGTGGAGATCCTCGCGCCCGCGGACGAGGAAGTCCTCACCCGCGAGGCGCTCGACCTCGTCGCGCGTCTGCACCGCGAGCTGAACCCGCGGCGGCGCGAGCTGCTCGAGCGGCGGCACGAGCGGCAGCTGGAGCTCGACGCCGGCGCTCTACCGCGCTTCCTGCCGGAGACGAAGGACGTTCGCGACGCCGACTGGCGCGTGGCCGAGGCGCCGGCCGATCTCCGCGACCGCCGCTGCGAGATCACGGGCCCGGTCGACCGCAAGATGATGATCAACGCGCTCAACTCCGGCGCCCGTGTCTTCATGGCCGACTACGAGGACGCGTGCTCGCCGAAGTGGCAGAACGTCGTCGAGGGGCAGCGGAACGTGACCGACGCGGTGCGGCGCGAGATCTCGCTCGAGACGCCGGACAAGACGTACCGCCTGAACGAGGAGGTCGCCACGCTCCTGATCCGGCCGCGTGGCTGGCATCTGCCCGAGCGGCATGCGCTGGTCGACGGCGAGCCGGTCTCGGCGTCGCTGTTCGACTTCGGCCTCCACATGGCGCGGAACGCGCGCGAGCAACTCGAGCGCGGCAGCGGGCCGTACTTCTACCTCCCGAAGCTCGAGTCGCACCTCGAGGCGCGCCTCTGGGCCGACGCGTTCGCGCTCGCCGAGGAGGAGCTCGATCTCCCGCCCGGGACGATCCGCTGCACCGTCCTGATCGAGACGATCCTCGCGGCGTTCGAGATGGAGGAGATCCTCTACGAGCTCCGCGACTGGGGCTGCGCGCTCAACGCCGGCCGCTGGGACTACATCTTCAGCGCGATCAAGAAGTTCCGCGCGCGCGACTGGGTGCTGCCCGACCGCATCCAGGTGACGATGACGGTGCCGTTCATGCGGGCCTACACGGAGCTGCTTGTGACAACTTGTCACAAGCGGGGCGCGCATGCGATCGGCGGCATGGCGGCGTTCATCCCGTCCCGCAAGGATCCGGAGGCGAACGAGATCGCGCTCGCCAAGGTGCGGGAGGACAAGGAGCGCGAGTCGGGCGACGGCTTCGACGGCTCCTGGGTCGCGCATCCCGATCTCGTCCCGACCTGCACCGAGGTGTTCGACGCCGTGCTGGGCGAGCGGCCGAACCAGCTCGAGCGGCTGCGCGAGGAGGTCGTGCCCGACGAGGCGGCGCTGCTGTCCATTGCCGACACGCCGGGCGAGATCACCGACGCCGGCGTGCACACGAACGTCTCGGTCGGCGTCCGCTATCTCGACGCCTGGCTGCACGGCGTCGGCGCCGCGGCGATCGACAACCTGATGGAGGACGCCGCGACGGCCGAGATCTCCCGCTCCCAGATCTGGCAGTGGGTGCGCCACGGCCGCGTCGACGAGCAACGCGTGCGTGACGAGATCGAGCTCGTGGAGGCGGGCGACGAGGCGAAGCAGCTCTTCGCCGCGGTCGCGCTCTCCGAGGAGCTCGAGGACTTCCTGACCCTGCCCGCCTACGAACGACTCGACTGAGGAGGACGAGATGAGCGAGACGCTGGTCACGACCGAGACAGAGCAGGCCGAGCTGCCGGACGCCGACGCGCCCTGCACCGCCGAGCTCGCCGAGTGCACGTGCCCGGACTTCTGCGAGCGCGACCACGACAACGAGTAGTGGCGAGACGCGGCGTACACTCGCCGCATGTCCCTCGACAGCACAAAGGCCGACGACATCGCGCTCGTGATCGAGGAGGCGATCGTCTCCGGCGAGCTGGAGCCGGGAACCGTCCTCCGCCAGGAGCAGCTCTCCGAGCAGTTCGACGTCTCGCGCACGCCGATCCGCGAAGCGCTCCGCCGGCTCGCGGCGCTCGGGCTCGTCTCCTTCGTCCCGAACCGGGGCGTCCGAGTCCGCACGATCTCGCGGGAGGAGCTGCACGAGGCGTTCATGGTGCGCGCCGAGCTCGAGGCGCTCGCGACCGAGGTCGCCGCGACGAAGATGACGGCCGAGGATCTCGCCGAGCTCGAGGAGGCGGAGCAGCACTTCGCCAAGATCTCGAAGGATCTCCGCGCGCGCGAGCCGGGCGAGGCGCGCCGCTCGATCACCGGCGACTGGGTGCGCGCCAACCACGCCTTCCACGACGTGATCTACCGGGTCGCCGACCTGCCGCTCGTCGAGCAGCTCGCGAAGAGCTCGCGCCGCTCCTTCTCGGGCCCGGCCGTCTGGGCGCCGGGCGACCACTCGATCGACGGCCTGTACGCGAGGAACGCCGAGCAGCACCGCGCCATCCGGCAGGCGCTCGTCGCCGCCAGTCCCCGAGGCGCGCGGGCGCTCGCGCGCGACCACGTCCTCGGCTCGTTCGCGCTGCTCGAGGCGATCCTCGAGCAGGTCGGCGGCACCTGGCCGCAGCCGAAGCGCGAGACGGCGAGCGGGCGTGGCCGTGAGGGCGGTCCTGCTCTGGCGAGCGAAAACCAAGCAGCGCAAGGACGCAGGGAACGCCCATAGCGGTGTTCTATGGGCGCGACCGAGGACGCCGCGATGCGACGCGTTTGCAGCCGTCAGAGCTGACCGCCTTCGCGGCCACGTCCGCTAAGGTCTCCCCATAGTCGCTGCCTGACCACACCTCGCGCATGGATCCGCTCTACAAACCGCAGGGCGTCGAACAGCGCTGGCAGCAGATCTGGGAGGAGGAGGGCCTCTACGCGGCCGACCCGGACCCGAGTCGCGAGAGCTTCGCCATCGCACACCCGCCGCCGAACGTCACCGGCGACCTGCACCTGGGCCACGCCCTCCAGCTCTCGCTCGCCGACACGATCGTGCGCACGCGGCGGATGCAGGGCTATAACGTCCTCTTCCAGCCCGGCTACGACCACGCGGGCATCTCGACCCAGAGCGCGGTGGAGAAACACCTCGCGACCGAGGGAAAGACGCGGCAGGATCTCGGGCGCGAGGCGTTCGTCGAGCTCGTCTGGGAGTGGTTGCGCGAGTACGGCGGCAAGATCATGTTCCAGTTCCGGCGGATCGGCGCCTCGCTCGACTACCGGCGCGAGCGCTTCACGATGGACGACGCCTACGTCCGGTCCGTGATGCGGTTCTTCGTCCACGTCTGGGACAAGGGCTGGATCTACCGCGCGAACCGGATCATCAACTGGTGCCCGTTCCACCTCACGTCGCTGTCGGATCTCGAGCTCGAGCATCGCGAGGTCGACGACGCGCTCACGTACGTCCGCTACCCGTTCGCCGACGGCGACGGCCACGTGACGATCGCGACGGCACGGCCCGCGACGATTCCGGCCGACGTCGCCGTCGCGGTGCATCCGGGCGACGAGCGCTATCGCGACGCCGTCGGCCGCGAGGTGGTCGTGCCCTGGGTCGAGAGGCGTGTGCCCGTCATCGCCGACGAGCGGGTGGAGATCGGCTTCGGCACCGGAGCGCTCAAGATCACCCCCGGTCACGATCAGCTCGACTTCGAGATCGGCCGCGACCACGGCCTGCCCGAGCCGACCGTGATCGGCCCGGACGGCCGCATGAACGAGGAGGCCGGCGAGCTCGCGGGCCTCACGCAGGAAGAGGCCGAGGAGCGGATCCTCGCGTGGCTCCGCGAACGCGACCAGCTCGAGAAGCGGGAGTCGTACCGCCACAGCGTCTCGCTCTGCGACCGGTGCAAGAGTCGGATCGAGCCGCGGATCTCGCCCCAGTGGTTCTGCTCGATGGACGAGCTGAAGCAGCCCGCGCTGGAGGCGCTTCGCTCCGGGCGCGTGCGTTTCCATCCGGAGTCGCAGCACCGCTTTGCGATCTCGTCGCTCGAGGAGGCGCCGGACTGGAACATCTCCCGGCAGATCTGGTGGGGCCACCAGCTGCCGTTGTGGGAGTGCCCGGACGGGCACTGGACGTGCGCCGAGAGCGAGCCGCAAGCGTGTGCCGAGTGCGGCTCCGGCGAGCTGACGCGCAGCGAGGACGTGCTCGACACGTGGTTCTCGTCCGCGCTGTGGCCGTTCGCGACGCTCGGCTGGCCGGAGCAGACCGAGGACCTGGACGCCTTCTACCCGGGCGACCTGAACACGACGGCGCGCGACATCATCCGGCTCTGGGAGAACCGCATGATCTTCTGCGGCCTCGAGCTGATGGGCGACGTGCCGTTTCGCGACGTCGTCATCCACTCACTCGTGCATGCGCCGACCGGCGGGCGCATGTCGAAGAGCCTCGGCACCGGGATGAACCCGCTCGCGCTGATCGAGCAGCACGGAGCCGACGCGACCCGCTACGGCCTGATGAAGATGGCGTCCTCGCAGGACGTCGCGTTCTCGGAGGGCGCGATCGAGGAGGGCCGGAAGCTCGCCAACAAGCTCTGGAACGCGAGCCGGCTGCTGCTGCTGGCCGGCGCGGTGGAGCCGGAGGCGCGGCCGTCGTCGGTCGAGGAGCGCTGGATCCTCGCGCGCGTCGAGGCGACGCGGGCGGAGTTCGAGGCCGACCTCGCGGCCTTCGACTTCGCGCACGCCGTGCAGCGTCTCTACCACCTCACCTTCGACGACTTCTGCGACTGGTACCTCGAGTCGATCAAGCCGCGCCTCGAGGAGGAGGACGTGCGGGCGACGGCCTTCGCCGCGCTCGAGCGGCTCCTCAAGCTGCTCCATCCGGTGATGCCGCACGTGACCGAGGAGATCTGGACGAACCTGCCCGCGCGTGAGACGCGGCTGATCGTCGCGCCGTGGCCGGAGCCGCAGACGTGGGAGGGGGAGCTCGAGCCGATCGAGGGCGCCCAGACGGCGGCCCGCATCTACCGGCGCAGCGGCGTCCGCATCAAGCTCGCGGGCGACTCGGCTCGCATCTTCGAAGCGGTCGTGCGGCCCACCGACGACGGCCAGGGCGACGTCGAGGCCGAGCGGGCGCGCGTCCAGAAGGAGATCGACCGCGCCGAGCGGATGCTCGCGAACGAGAAGTTCGTCGCGAACGCCGCTCCCGAAGCGGTCGACGCCGAGCGCGAGAAGCTCGCGCAATACCTTGCCGAGCGCGACGCGCTGGGTTGAGTCCCTCAGTCCCTGGCCGGCGGACGGCTTCGGGACCGAGCGGATGCGCGCCCTGCTGAGCGAGCTCGGCGAGCCGCAGGAGCGGTTCCCGGCGATCCACGTCGTGGGAACCAACGGCAAGTCGACCACGACGCGGCTGACCGAGGCGCTGCTGCTCGACGCCGGGCTCTCGGTCGGCTCCTACCTCTCACCGCATGTGCGCGGCTGGAGCGAGCGGATCCGGGTCGGCGGCGAGGAGGCCGGCTTCGAGGCGGCCGTGGCAGCCGTGCGGCCGGCCGCCGAGTCGCTCGGCGCGACGCAGTTCGAGGCGGTCACGGCGGCGGCGCTGCTCGCGTTCGCGGCAGCCGAGGTGGACGTCGCCGTCGTCGAGGCGGGACTCGGCGGCAGGCACGACGCGACGAACGTCCTGGAGACGCGCGTCGTCGTGCTCACGAGCGTCGCGCTCGACCACCTGGACGTGCTCGGCGACACGCGCGAGGCGATCGCGGCCGAGAAGCTCGCGGTCGTGCAGCCGGGCTGCACGGTCGTCCTCGCCGAGCCGGAGTGGCGTCAGCTCGCCGAACAGAACGGCGCGGGCATCGTCGTCGTCACCGCGCACAGCAACCTCGCGCTCGCCGTCGCAGCGGCAGAGTCGTTCCTCGGCCGCCCGGTGGATCCGCACGCGGCCGACGGCGTCGAGCTGCCCGGACGCCTCGAGCGGCGCGGCGACGTCCGCTCGAGATCTGGGACGGGGCGCACAACCTCGCCGGCATCGGCTGGCTGCTGCCGCGGCTCCCCTCGCGAGAGCCGGGCGGGTGGACCGTCGTCTGCTCGATCCTCCGCGACAAGCGGCCCGGGATGATGCTCGAGGCGCTGTCCGTTCTCGGCTCGACGCTCGTCGCGACGGAGAGCAGCAACGGCCGCGCGCTCTCGGCCGCGGAGCTCGCGGCTCTCGCCTCCGCCAACTTCGAGCGAGTGGAAGCCGTGCCGGACCCGGTATCCGCCCGCGCGCGCGCCCTTGAGCTCGCGGGCGCCGACGGCGCCGTGCTCGTCACGGGTTCTCTGTACCTTCTGGCCGACTTGAGCGGCTCTCTATGATCGGTGCTGTGACGCTCGCCAGCTTCCTCAGCTCCGGCACCCAGCACGCGATCCTCAACGGGCTCGCGTTCTTCGCGTTCGTGCTCTGGCTCTCGCTCGGCTACTGGACGTACAAGGACGCGCGCCGCCGGATCGAGGATCCGCTGCTCATCGGCCTCGCGACCCTGCTCGCGCTCGTGATCCCGTACCTCGGGCCGTTCGTCTACATGCTCTTCCGCCCGCCCGAGTACCTCGAGGACGTGCGCGAGCGGAACCTCGAGATCAAGGCGATGGAGGAGCGCATCGCCGCCGTCGACCTCCGCTGCCCGGTCTGTCACGCCGAGGTCGACTCGGGCTTTCTCGTCTGCCCGGTCTGCACGACGAAGCTCAAGCAGGCGTGCGTGAGCTGCGGTTCGCCGCTCGAGCCGATCTGGCAGGTCTGTCCGTTCTGCGAGACGCCGATCGAGCCCGCGGTGCCGGGGGCGCCGCCCGCGCTCGGGACGCGGCGGGAGCGGCGCAGCAGCAGGCGGTGACCATGGGCGTGGAGCGCAGCCTGATCCTGATCAAGCCCGACGCCGTGCAGCGTCGCCTTGCCGGCGAGATCCTCGGGCGGATCGAGGCGCGCGGCTTCGTGATCCGCGAGGGGAAGCTCGTCACCGCCGGCCGCGAGCTCGGGGAGGAGCACTACGCCGAGCACCGCGAGAAGCCGTTCTTCGGCGAGCTCGTCGAGTTCATCACCTCGGGGCCGACCTGGGCGCTCGTCGTCGAGGGCGAAGGGGCGATCGCGACGCTGCGCGCGACGATCGGCGCCACCGATCCGGCGAACGCCGCGCCGGGGACGATCCGCGGCGATCTCGCCTCCTCGATGCCCGACAACCTCGTGCACGGCTCCGACTCGCCCGAGTCGGCGGAGCGTGAGATCGCGCTCTGGTTCGGTGACTGACCCGAACGTCGCGGCCTGGACACAGGAGAACGCGAGGTACACGGATGGGCGCGCCGAGCGGGCGTGGGCACGCGACGAGATCACCTATGGCATCTGGAACGTCCCCGAGAGCGAGCTGCACGCGTTACCGGACCTCGCGGGCAAGGACGTCGTCGAGCTCGGTTGCGGCACCGCCTATTTCGGCGCCTGGCTGAAGAAGGCCGGCGCGGCGCGGGTGGTCGGGGTCGATCCCACGCCGGCACAGCTGGAGACGGCGCGGCGCTGCAACGAGAAGTTCGGCCTGGGGCTCCAGTTCGTCGAGGCGTTCGGGGAGGACGTGCCGCTCCCCGACGAATCCTTCGATCTCGTCGTCTCGGAGTACGGCGCCTCGATCTGGGCCGATCCGTACAAGTGGATCCCCGAGGCGGCGCGGCTCTTGCGGCCCGGAGGCGACCTCGTCTTTCTGCGCAACTCGACCCTCGTCATCCTCTGCTCGCCGGACGACGAGGAAGCAGCCGCCGTGGAGACGTTGCAGCGGCCGGAGTTCGGGATGCACCGGTTCCAATGGTCCGAAAGCAGCGGCGTCGAGTACCACCTCTCGCACGGAGACTGGATCCGGCTGCTGCGCGCGAACGGCTTCGAGATCCTCGACCTGATCGAGATCCAGGCACCCGCCGACGCCGAGACCCACGATCACTACGCGTACGTGACCGCCGACTGGGCGCGGAAGTGGCCCTCCGAGGAGATCTGGCGAGCACGCCTGCCCCGCCCATCCTCCTAGCGTCGACGTCGCCGCGGCGGCGCGAGATCCTCGGGATGCTCCGGATCCCGTTCGACGTCACGGCCCCGCGGTATGAGGAGACGGAGGAGGATCCGGTCGCGCATGCGCTCGGCAAGGCGCGGTCGGTGCTCGCCGAGGCGGACGGTCGCCCGGTGCTCGGCTGCGACACCGAGGTCGTCTACGAGGGGCGCGTCTACGGAAAGCCGTGCGGCCCCGAGGAGGCCGAGGAGATGCTCGAGAGCCTCTCGGGCCGAACGCACGAAGTGGTCTCCGGCCTGGCGCTGGTCACGCCGATGTGGGAAGAGGTGCGGCACGAGGTGACACGCGTGACCTTTCGCGGCCTGACCCCGCGCGACCTCGCGTGGTACCTGGCGAGCGGCGAGTGGGAGGGACGCGCGGGCGGCTACGCGATCCAGGGCCAGGGCGCGGCTCTCGTCGAGCGGATCGAGGGCGACTACTTCAACGTCGTCGGCCTGCCGACGGCGCTGCTCGTCCGGGTCCTCGCCGAGCGCTTCCCGGGCACGTACGGGTTCGGATGAGCGAGAGCGCGGTCAGAGCCGCAGTGGAGGTGGCGGCGGAGCACGGGCTGCGCAGCGACGATCCGGTCGTCCTTCGCGACGCGTGGCACGTGCTCGTCCACCTGCGGCCGCTGCCGCTCGTCGCGCGCGTCTCGAGCGGGCGGCCGTATCCGGAAAGCCCGCCCGAGGAAGCCGTGATCATCGAGCTGGCGGTCGGCTCGCATGCCGCGCGGGCCGGAGCGCCGGTCGTGCCGCCGTCCGGCCTGCTCGATCCCGGCCCGCACCGGCACGGCGGGCACGTCGTCGCCTTCTGGCAGTACGTGGAGCCGAAGCGCGAGGTCGAGCCGGTGGCGGCCGGCGAGGGTCTCCGCGAGATCCACGAGGCGCTGGCCGATTACGAGGGGGAGCTGCCGTCCCTTCACACCGAGGACACCGCCCGGATCACCGACGGCCTCGAGCCCTCCGCAGACGTCGAGCTGCTGCGCGAGCTCGGCCTGCGGCAGCCGGCCGGCCGCAAGCAGGCGCTGCACGGCGACGCGCATCTCGCGAACTGCCTGCCGGGGCCGCTCTGGCACGACTTCGAGACGGCGTGCCGCGGGCCGCAGGAATTCGACCTCGCCGCGCTCGCCCTCTCGGCGCGGGTGCGCGACGACGACGCCTCGCGCATCGCGCTTGAAGCGTACGGCGACCACGACGCAGACCTCCTCGAGCAGTGCCTCCCGATCTACGCGGCCTGGATCTACGCCTCGTTCATGATCGCGCTCCCGCGCCGCCCGGAGCTGGGGCCGGTGCTCGCGGAGCGGCTCGACTGGCTCCGCGAGAACTACGCCTAGGGCGCCGCCGCGGCCGCGCTATTTTCTGAGCGTGGCTCGCCTCCCGGAGGAGTGGCGTGTACCTGCTGTCTTCGCTTTGCTCATGGTTGCGGGACTGGCCTTCGACGCCTCGCATGCCTGGTTCTGGCAGCACGCACATGACACTGCACCAGTCTCTGCCGGACTGATCCTCGTCCTCCTGGGCCTCTTGCTGCTGCGACGGCGCTTCGCCTGGTGGGTGTTCGTGGCCTTCTCCGGGGTCGGCCTTGTCTCCTGGCTGGCTTATGTCTCTAGCCATGCGATCACCAGCGCGTGGCTCGTCGGCGGGATCGCCGGTCTGGTCGAGTTCGGGCTGCTTGTGTCAGCGCCGATGCGTCGGTTCGTCCGACTTAGCGGGCGGCTCGCACCGAGTCCGAGCTAGAGCACCGTCGGCTGGGCAGGGTTCCGGAATGACCCCTGACGGGACCGGTTCGATGAGTAGCTGAGGGCGGCGCAACGCCCGCGAACCCGGCACCTCGCTGTCCGATCTGTCTGGCGCTAGGCTCCGGTGGGCGGCCAGCAATCACGAATTCGGGGGATCGATGACCGGTTCGATTTGGAAGTGTTTTGTCGGGGTTGCTGCTTTGGCCGTTCTCGTTGTTCCGGCCGCCTCGGCTGAGCAGGCACTCGCGCAGCGGGCGAAGCTTGAGTCTGGTGTTGCGCGCCCGCTCGACGTGGGCTTCTTCCCGGAGAGCCGTTCGGCCAGCAGCTACGCCCCGGCTGCATCATTGACCACCGGCAAGAGCTGGTCCAAGCCCGCGCCGTTCGATTTCGGCGACCACCTCTACTTCCACGACAACCTCACCGGCGTGTCGTGCCCAACCTCATCGTTCTGCGCGGCGGTCGATCAGACCGGCGACGTAACCACGTCGGCGGACCCCACTGGGGGCTCCGCGGCTTGGACGGGCGCGAAGATCGACGGACACAACTTCCTTGCAGGCATTTCATGTCCGAGCATCTCGCTTTGCCTAGCCGTTGATCGGGCCGGCACCGTCGTGACGTCCACGAATCCGACCGGCGGGCCCTCGGCCTGGAAGGCGACGGACGCCGTCGGCTCCAGCGTCGGAACCGTCCTCGGTATCACATGCGCCTCCAAAACGCTGTGCGTCGTCTGGGGAGATGCGTCCCCATCCAGCATCGCCGTCTCCACCAATCCGACCGGCGGTCCCTCTGCCTGGAAAGTTGCCGCTGTCGGCGGCAACGGGATGCTGGCGATCTCGTGTCCATCGACGACGCTGTGTGTGGGCGTCAACGGCGGCGGCGACGTTCTCACCTCCACCAATCCAACAGGGGGAGCCTCTGCCTGGACGGTGACCAATGTCGTCACGGGCGAGGGCGGCTTCTGGGGGGTCTCCTGCCCCGCGGTGTCTCTCTGCGTCGTCCTTGGCCAGGAACGAGACGTGTTCACGAGCACCGACCCGACAGGCGGATCGGCGGCCTGGAGTCGCACGACGATCAACGACAACAACTTTGGCTACTTCAGCGGGAATCTGCTCTCGTGCGCCTCGACCTCGCTTTGCGCGGCGGTTGACTCGCAAGGCAACATCGTGACGTCGACCGATCCGACTGGCGGCGCGTCGGCTTGGACAGTCTCGAATGTCGATGGCTCCAACGGGCTCGACGGAGTCTTCTGCGTCGCGAGCCCGACCATCCTCTGCGTCGGTGTCGACACCGCCGGTAACGGGGTGACGTCAACCGATCCGAGCGGTGGCGCCGCGGCATGGAGCGCAGACCCGATCGACACGTACCTCGTCTTGGAGAGCAACCTTCCCGACGCGGTCGCCTGCCCCTCGACGTCGCTCTGTGTCGCCGTCGACGCGTACGGCAATTTCCTGCTGTCCACGAGACCCGAAGCCGGGGCCACGACATGGAAGAGCGCGCACGTGGACGACGACAACGTCCCGATCGGAATCGCGTGTCCGTCGTCGTCGCTGTGCGTCGCCGTTGACGAGGCCGGAGAGGTGTTGACGTCGACCGATCCGAAGGGCGGTCCCTCGACGTGGCATTCCGTGACCGTCGATCCCGGGAACGGATTCGCCAGCATCGCGTGCGCCTCGACGACGCTTTGCATCGCCGTCGACAACGACGGCTACGCCTACACGGCGACCGATCCGACCGGAGGCGCCGGGTCTTGGGCCCCGGCCGACATCGATGCCGCCGAACCGCTCTATGGCGTGTCATGTGCCTCCTCCAAGCTGTGCGTAGCGGTCGACGACATCGGCAACGTGATCACTTCGACCGACCCGATCAGCGGCGCGACCGCCTGGACCACGACCAGCACTGTCTGGCACTCCCCCTTGTACGCCGTCTCCTGTCCCACGACCTCGCTGTGTCTCGCCACCACCGACAGCGGCGCCATCCTGACCTCAAGGATCCCGACGGGGGGCGCGCAAGCGTGGACCCTGCAGTCCGCGGACTTCAACAAGAACGCCTCCGTCGTGTCAGTGACGTGCCACGGGCCGTCATTCTGCGTCGCCGGCGACGCAGCAGGCAACGTCCTCACCTCGTACAACGCCCTCCTAGGTGCCACCTCCTGGGGCACCGAGGCGGTCGACAAGGGCGGCGCCCTCATCGGCATTTCCTGTCCGACAGCCGGGTTGTGCGTAGGCGTCGATCCGACCGGCTATGTCCTCGAGCGCGGCCCGATCTGCGTTGTGCCCAAGCTGAAAGCCAAGACTCTCAGCGCGGCCAAGCGTGCGATCGGAGCAGACGCCTGCACAGTCGGAAAAGTCACGAAGAGGCGTTCGCGGACTACGAAAGAGGGACGCGTGATCTCGCAGAAGCCAAAGCCCGGGAAGCGCCTGCCCCACGGGGCCAACGTCAACCTCGTAGTCAGCAAAGGGCCATAGGGGCGCCAGACACTCAGACCGCAGATACCCACGAGGCAGGTACCACCGTCGCAGATTTGCATCGTCGGCGCCGCGTTCGAATTTCTACAGGACGGGCGACAGGGCTTTCGCCTGGGCCGGCGTCCTCTCGCCTGACGCGGAACCCGGCCGGCGAGAGTGGAGAGAAATCGGGGTGCCCAGATTCGAACTGGGGACCTCTCCGACCCGAACGGAGCGCGCTACCAGGCTGCGCCACACCCCGAGAACGCGCCATAGGGTAGCGGGCGATGGAGGCCGTCCTCTTCGACGTCGACTTCACGCTCGCGCGGCCGGGGCCCGAGCTCGGGCCGGAGGGCTACGTCCGCGCGGGCGGGCGCCACGGGCTCACCCTCGAGCCCACCCGCTACGAGGCGGCCCGCGACGCCGCCCTCGTCGACCTCCGTCGCCACCCCGAGCTCGAGCACGACGACGAGATCTGGTTCCGCTTCACCGAGCGCATCGTCCGCGGCATGGGCGGCGACGCCGACTCGGCCTACGACTGCGCGGTCGAGATCACGCGCGGCTGGGAGCGGCACGAGAACTTCGAGCTCTACGACGACGTGCCGGAAGCGCTCGCAGCGATCCGCTCCGCGGGCCTCCGCATCGGGCTCGTCTCGAACTCCGCGCGCGACGTGCGGGAGTTCGCCCGCCACCACGGGCTCGACGTCGACGCCGGCATCAGCTCCTTCCACCACGGCCGCACGAAGCCGCACGCGTCGATCTTCCGCGCCGTCCTCGACCTGCTCGGGGTCGAGCCGCCCGAGGCCGTGATGGTCGGCGACACCATCGCGGACGACATCGAAGGCGCGCTTGCGCTCGGGATGCGCGCGATCCTCGTCGACCGCGAGGGCTCGCACGCAGACTTCGAGCCGCGCGTCGAGAGCCTGGCCGAGCTCCCGCCGCTACTCGGACTTTGAGAGCTTTTCGGCCCGCTCGAGGAAGGGCTTGATGATGTCGATGGGCGCCGGGAAGACGATCGTCGTCGACGGCGTCCCGCTGATCTCGATCAGCGTCTGCAGGTAGCGCAGCTGCAGTGCCACCGGGTGCGTCTCGAGCACGAGGGCGGCGTCCTTCAGCCGTTCCGACGCCTGGAACTCGCCCTCGGAGTTGATGATCTTCGCGCGCCGCTCGCGCTCCGCTTCGGCCTGGCGTGCCATCGCCTTCTGCATCCCGCCGGGGATCTCGACGTCCTTGACCTCGACGATCGAGACCTTGATCCCCCAGGGACCGGTGGCCGTGTCGATGATCGTCTGCAGGATCGCGTTGATCTTCTCGCGCTCCGACAGGAGCTCGTCGAGGACGTGCTGGCCGAGCACGGCGCGGAGCGTCGTCTGCGCGATCTGGGAGGTCGCGGCCATGTAGTTCTCGACCTGGACGATCGCGTCCCTCGGGTCGACGATCTTGAAGTAGGCGACCGCGTTGACCCGCACCGGGACGTTGTCCTTGGTGATCACGTCCTGCGGCGGGATGTTCAGCGTGATCGTCCGGAGGTCGACCTTCACGAGCTGGTCGACGATCGGGATCTTCCAGACGAGCCCGGGACCGCGCGGCGGATCGAGCAGCCGGCCGAAGCGGAAGAAGACGGCCCGCTCGTACTCCCGGTACACCTTGACGAACCCGAGCACAACCGGATCCTATCTCCGCACTGTCAGCTGGAGGCCGTGGACGGCCTGTACCACGACCTCCTCGCCGGCCACGAGCTCGGAATCGTCGGCGGCCTGCGCCTGCCAGAGCGCGCCGTCGACGAACACGAGGCCCGGGCCGCGCACCTCGGCCAACTTCCCGATCATGTGCTGCACACCCGTCGCCACCGGCAGGCGCCGCGCTGCGAGCGCCTTCCCCGTCGCAAAGACCCAGAAGATGGATATCGCCGCGCCGATCCCGAGGATCAGCCACAGGTTGACGCGATACGCCCCGGGTTCGTTCTGGAACAGGAGCGCAAGGCCGAACAGGAGCGAGATGAGGCCTCCTATGGTCAGCACCCCGTGCGTCGGCGCGTGCAGGTCCACGACCAGCAGGACGATGCCGAGCACCATGAGCGCGAGCCCTCCCCAGCTCGGAGTCAGTACCGAGAAGCCGTACAGGGCCAACACGAGGCAGACGGCTCCGAGCGCGCCGGGCAAGACGACGCCCGGATGGAGCACCTCGAAGATGAGCCCGATGATTCCGAACAGGAAGAGCAGGCTGATCAGGTTCGGGTCGATGATCGTGTTCAGGAAGCGCGTGAAGAAGCCGGGCTTGACCGTGTCGATCTCGGCGTTGGCCAGGTGCAGCGTGAAGGGCCGCTGCTTGTACTTCGTGTGGTAGCCGTTCAGCTGCTTGAGGAGCGCGGGCAGCGTCGGCGCGATCGCGTCGATCACGTGCATCTTCAGCGCGTGCTGCGCAGTGAGGTTCGAAGCTCCGCGCACGGCCTTCGCCGGCCAGCTCGTGTTGCGGTGATGAACCGCCGCGAGCGCCGTCAGCGAGGCGACCGCGTCGTTGATCACCTTGCGGCGCAGGTCCGAGCCGAGATTCGCGCCGCTCGAGTCGATCGGCGTCGACGAGCCGATGTTCGAGTCCGGCGACATGGCGAGGACGTCGGCGGCCTGGGAGACCCAGACCCCGGCCGAGGCGGCACGGGAGCCTGCCGGCGAGACGTAGACGATCACGGGCACCTTCGAGGCGAGCTCGGCCTGGTAGATCGTCTTCATCGAGGTCGAGAGGCCGCCGGGCGTGTCCAGCAGGATCACCGCGGCGGCGTAGCCGTCGCTCGCCGCATGCGAGAGCTGGCTCGTGAGGTAGCCCTGCGTGACGGGATTGATCTCGAGGTCGGGCCCGAAGGTGATCGCCAGCACGCGCGGCCTGGAGCTCGCGCCTGCGGCGCCACCGACGAGGACGAGCGAGGCAAGCACGACGAGGAGCGCTCGCTTCATGATGCGATCAGGATAGATCGCGCCTGCCTTCCGGCGTAATCTTCCGGTACATGCCCGACTGGGTCATCTGGGCCATCGTCGCCGTCCTCCTCGCCGTGGGCGAGATCTTCACGCCCGGGCTCTTCTTCCTCGGCCCGATCGCGCTCGCCGCGCTGGTCGCCACCGTGGTCGCGGCGCTGGGAGGAGACATCTGGATTCAGATCATCGTTTTCGGCGTCGGCTCGTTCGCAGCGGTCGGCCTTCTACGGCCGATCGCCCGCAAGCACCTGACCATGCCGCACGCGATCAGGACCGGCGCCGCGGCGCTCGAAGGCGCGAAGGCGACCGTTCTCCAGCGCGTCGACGGCCACGGCGGGCGGGTCAAGATCGGGGGAGAGGAGTGGAGCGCTCGCTCCTACATGCCCGACGAGGCGTTCGACGTCGGCGCGGAGGTCGAGGTCGTCCAGATCCAGGGCGCCACAGCCCTGGTTTACAGATAGAGACAAGAGAAGGCAGGAAACCCGAAATGGCACCCATCATCGCCGTCATCGTCGTCGCCCTCATCGTCATCGTCACGCTGGCGCGAACGATCCGCATCATTCCCCAGGCGCAGGCCGGCGTCGTCGAGCGCCTCGGCCGCTACTCGCGCACCCTCACGCCCGGGCCTCACGCTCGTCGTGCCGTTCGTCGACCGAATCCGGTCGGTGATCGATCTCCGCGAGCAGGTCGTCTCGTTCCCGCCGCAGCCGGTGATCACCGAGGACAACCTCGTGGTCAACATCGACTCGGTCATCTACTTCCAGGTCACCGACGCGAAGGCCGCGACCTACGAGATCGCGAACTACATCCAGGCGATCGAGCAGCTCACGGTCACGACGCTCCGCAACGTGATCGGCGGGCTGGCACTCGAGAAGACGCTCACCTCGCGCGACGAGATCAACGGCCAGCTGCGCGGCGTGCTCGACGAGGCCACCGGCAAGTGGGGCATCCGCGTCAACCGCGTCGAGCTGAAGGCGATCGACCCGCCGGCCTCGATCCAGGACTCGATGGAGAAGCAGATGCGCGCCGACCGGGAGAAGCGGGCCACGATTCTCCAGGCGGAGGGCGCACGGCAGTCGGAGATCCTCCAGGCCGAGGGCGAGAAGCAGTCCGCGATCCTGAAGGCCGAGGGCCAGAAGCAGGCCACGATGCTGGAGGCCGAGGGGCAGGCGAAGGCGATCGAGACCGTCTTCACCGCCATCCACGAGGGCAAGCCGGACGCCGAGCTGCTCGCGTACCAGTACCTGCAGACGCTCCCGCTGATCGCGCAGGGCGCGGCGAACAAGGTCTGGATCATCCCCAGCGACCTGCAGCAGGCGGTCGGGAGGGTCGCGGGAGCGGTCAAAGACCTCGCCGCGCCGCAGCCCCCGGCCGTGACAGACGGGCAGAAGCCGGAGTAGGCTCTGGCCGCCTTGGCCGATCGGACCTCTGCGGTGGAGGACAAGCGGCGGCAGCTTCTCGATGCTGCGGTCCGGGTCTTTGCGCGGAAGGGCTTCCACGCGAGCAGGGTGGGAGACATCGCCGAGGAGGCCGGCGTCGCCCACGGCCTCCTCTATCACTACTTCAAGTCCAAGGACCAGGTGCTCGAGGCGGTCTTCCAGGAGAACTGGAGCCTCCTCGTCGCGCGGATCGAGAGCGTTGAGGAGACAGACGAGCCGGCCGGCGATCAGCTCCGCCACATCTCGGCGATCGTGCTGCGCACCTGGCTCCACCTGCCGGACGTCGTCCGCGTCGTGATCCAGGAGTTCGGCCGCAGCCCGGAGCTGGGCGAGCGGATCGGCGAGCTCACGCTCCCGATCGACGCGATCCAGCGGGTGATCGCGCGCGGCATCGAGCGCGGCGAGTTCCGCCAGGACGTCGATCCCGTCTTCGCGGCGACCGTCGTCTACGGCGCGATCGACGAGCTGCTGACCGGCTGGGTGCTCGGGCGGCTGCCGGCCGGGGAGGAAGACGTCGCCAAGGCCGAGCGGACGATGATCGAGGTCATCCTGGCCGGCCTCCAGCAGCCCTAGCAACGAGCTCGGCAAAGCGGGCGGCGCCGACGTTGCCGCCCGAGAGCACGACGCCGACCGACCGTCCACGGGCGTCGAGCTTCCCGCTCAGGAGCGCCGCGATCCCGACGGCGCCGCTCGGCTCGGCGACGAGCTTCAGCCGGTCGAAGAGGAAGACCATCGCCTCGACGATCTCCTCGTCGGTCACGGTGACGATCTCGTCCACCAGCCGCCGGTTCACCTCGAACGTCAGCTCGCCGGGCTCGGTCGCCTGCAGTCCGTCGGCGATGGTCGGCGGGACGTCGATACGAACGCGCTCGCCGGCGGCGAGGGACCGGCGCGTGTCGTCGCCGGCCTCCGGCTCGACTCCCACGACTCGGATCTCCGGCCGCAGAGCCTTGACGGCGGTCGCGCAGCCGGCAATGAGGCCGCCGCCGCTGATCGGCACGAGGAGCAGGTCGAGCTCCGGCGCGTCCTCGAGCACCTCGAGGGCCACCGTGCCCTGGCCGGCCATGACGAGCGGGTCGTCGTAGGGCTTGACGAGCGCGAGCCCGCGCTCCTCCGCCAGCCGGGCGCCGATCTCCTCGCGGCTCTCGTCCAGCGGTCGTACGGCACGATCTCCGCGCCGTAGCCGCGCGTCGCGTCGAGCTTCGCGGCCGGCGCGTCCTCGGGCATGACGATCGTCGCGCGCGAGCCGAGAAGCGCCGCGGCGATGGCGACGGCCTGCGCGTGGTTGCCGGACGAGTAGGCGAGGACGCCCCGCCGCAGCACGTCCTCGTCGAGGGACGAGATCTTGTTGTACGCTCCGCGGAACTTGAAGGCGCCGCCGCGCTGGAAGCACTCCGCCTTCATGTGGACGCGCGCGCTCGTGTCAGCTCGTCGAGGGTCCGGAGGTGAGGACCGGCGTGCGGTGGGCGACGCCGGCGAGTCGCTGCGCGGCGCGCTCGACGTCCTCCAGCCCGATGCTCATCTGCAGGGAGACGCGCCGCGACGGAAGAGGCCGAAGCCCCAGAGCCGGCCCTCGAAGACGTAGTAGGCCGTGCGAGCCCGGGCCGAGTCGCGGACCAGCGCGTCGTAGTCGGTGCAGCTGATCGTGCGCGACGCGCCGGTGAGCTTGTGCACGGCGAGCACCGACGCGCCGAAGCCGAGCTCGTGCGGCGCGTGCCAGCCCGCAGGCCGCCACAGCGTGTAGACGCCCGAGACCTGCCCGCCCGTGAACTCGACCGCGAGGCCGTGCCTGTCGAACGGCGCGTAGGTGAAGTACCACGTCCGGCGCGGACAGCCGCGGCAGGTCCCGTAGAACGTGCCGAGCGCGGCGCGGACGGCTCCCGGTGACTCCCCGAGGCGGACGCCGCCGAGCGACCGGCCGGGCACGAGCACGCCCGCCCTGGGCAGCCCGGCCGCCGCGGGCGCGGCGAGGAAGAGAGCGGCAGGGAAGTGGCAAACAGCCTCCGCCTCATATGCTCGCAGTATGGCGCTCTGGGAAGCGGTGGCAGGACTGACGGTTCGGGTCGACCATTACACGCTCGAGCGGCGCGAGTCCGCGACGCCGAGCGGCTGGTCCCGAGTGACCACGACGGTCGTGGTCGACGGCGACGGCGCGACCGGGCGGGGGGAGGACGTCACCTACGAGGCCGAGCTGCACGACGGCGTGCCCGACGAGCTGATGCTCGCGGGGACGTGGAGCCTCGACGACTTCTCCCACCGGCTCGACGAGCTCGAGGAGCTGACCGAGGGCTATCGCCGCTGGGCGTTCGAGAGCGCGGCGCTCGACCTCGGGCTGCGCCAGAACGAGCTCGGCCTGGGCGAGGCGCTCGGGCGCAAGGAGCGTCCCGTCCGGTTCGTGGTCTCGACGCGCGCCGCGCCGGAGCGCTGGCTCGCGGTCGCGCCCGAGCTCGAGTTCAAGCTCGACGCCGAGAAGGACTGGGACCGTGAGCTGCTCCGGCGGGCTGCGTGAGCTCGACCGCGTCCGCGTCGTCGACCTCAAGGCGTACTACCGCGGGACGGCCGTCGACCTCGCGCCGGATCCCGAGCTCTATCGCGCGGTCGCCGAGGAGCTTCCCGACGCGATCATCGAGGACGCCTGGCTCGAGGACGGCCTCCGCGAGGCGCTCGCAGGCGCCGAGCAGCGGTTGAGCTTCGACGCTCCCGTCCACTCTCTCGCCGACCTGGACGGGCTCCCGCTCGAGCCGCGCTGGCTGAACGTCAAGCCGTCGCGTTTCGGCACGGTGCGTGAGCTGCTGCAGACGATCGAGGCGTGCGAGGAGCGCGGGATCTCGATGTACGGCGGCGGCCAGTACGAGCTAGGGCACGGGCGGCTCCAGATCCAGCGGCTCGCGAGCATCTTCTATCCCGACGGGCCGAACGACGTCGCGCCGCACGAGTACAACGAGGGCGAGCCGCGCGAGGGGCTGCCGCAGAGCCCGCTGCCTCCGTGCGGGGAGCCCGGCTTCTGAACCTCTTCGACGACGAGCCGCGGCGGTTCGGCGACGACTTCGGGGCGGCGCTCTGGGGAGGGACGCTCTACGAGCTCGAGCCGGGGCAGTCGTCTCCCTACCACTGGCAGATGGGCGAGGAGGAGTGCTGCCTCGTGATCGCCGGCGCGCCGACGCTGCGAACTCCCGAGGGCGAGCGCGTACTCGGGCCGTGGGACATCGCGTGGTTCGTGCGCGGGCCGGAGGGCACCCACGGACTGCGCAACGACACCGACGAGCCCGCGCGCGTCGTCTTCTTCTCGACCGTTTCCGACCCGGAGCTGGCGGTCTACCCGGACCTGGGCAAGGTCGGCATGATCGCCGGCTTCACGAACCCGGACGTCGAGACGATCCGCGGCTGGGTGGAGCCGAAATGAACCTCCGCGATTCCGAGCTGCCGCACCACGTCGACAGACCAGGCTTCCGCCACCGAGCCACCTCGATCCGCAGGACGCTCGGCGGCGAGCTGATCGGCGCAGCGCTCTACGAGTTCGACCCGGGCGAGCAGCTCTGGCCGTACCACTGGCACGTCGGCGACGAGGAGTGGCTGATCGTCGTCTCTGGGACACCGACCCTGCGCACGCCGGACGGAGAGCGCGACCTGCGAGTCGGAGACGTCGAGGGCTTCCCGGCCGGCGAGGCCGGTGCGCACACGCTCTACAACCGCAGCGAGCAGCCGGCCCGCATCGTGTTCTTCTCCAGCCTCGGGCCGGGCGGGACGACGTATCCGGACAGCGGCAAGGTCGCCGCGGCCGGTCACGTCTTTCGCCTGGCGGACGAGGTCGACTACTGGGACGGCGAGCTCTAGCGGAACGCGTTCTCGCCGGTCAGCGCCTTGCCGACCGTCAGCGTGTGCACCTCGTGGGTGCCCTCGTACGTGAGCACGGTCTCGAGGTTGTTCATGTGGCGGATCACCGGATACTCGAGCGTGATGCCGTTGCCGCCGAGGATCGAGCGCGCGGTGCGGGCCACGTCGAGCGCGCCCCGGACGTTGCCCATCTTCCCCATGGAGACCTGCTCGGGCCGCAGAGTGCCCTCGTCCTTCATGCGTCCCAGGTGGAGCGCGACCAGCGCGCCGCGATTCACCTCGAGCGCCATCTCCGCGAGCTTCTGCTGCGTCAGCTGGTACCCCGCGATCGGCTTGCCGAAGACGATCCGCTCCTTCGCGTAGTCCAGCGCCGTCTCGAGGCAGGTGCGCGCCGAGCCGACCACGCCGAACACGATCCCGAAGCGCGCCTCGTTGAGGCAGGAGAGCGGCCCGCGCAGGCTCGAGACCTCGGGGAAGCGGTTCTCCTCGGGCACGCGCACGTCGCGCAGCACGAGCTCCGACGTGACCGACGCCCGCAGCGACATCTTGTGGTGCATCAGCGGCGCCTCGAACCCAGGCATGTCCTTCTCGACGAGGAAGCCGTTGATCTCGCCGCCGTCCGTGCGCGCCCAGACGACCGCGACGTCCGCGATGGAGCCGTTCGTGATCCACATCTTTGCGCCGTTGAGGACCCAGTCCGAGCCGTCGAGCTTCGCCGTCGTGCGCATCGAGCCGGGGTCGGAGCCGGCGTCGGGCTCGGTCAGCCCGAAGCAGCCGATCTGCTCGCCAGCGTGCATCGCGGGCAGCCAGCGCTGCTTCTGCTCCTCCGATCCCCACTTCCAGATCGCGTACATGGAGAGCGACCCCTGCACCGAGACCAGGCTGCGAATGCCCGCGTCGCCGGCCTCGAGCTCCTGGCAGACGAGCCCGTACATGACCGAGCTCGCCTCAGGGAGGCCGTAGCCGGAGAGGTGCATCCCGAACAGGCCGAGTCGCGCGAGCTCCGGAATCAGCTCGGTGGGGAGCTCTCCGCGCTCGAACCACTCGCCGACGTACGGCTTGACCTGCTCCGAGACGAACCGGCGCACGGTGTCGCGGATCGCGCGCTCCTCGTCCGAGAGGAGGGCGTCGAGCGCGAGGAAGTCGCGCGGGTCGAGCTCCGTCTTCTTCGCCGTCGTCGCCACAGCCGCATCGTACGGATCTGTCGCATTTCGGGAACGATCGAGTAGACTTTGACTGAACAGTCAATCAAGAGATTGTGGAGAGCGTGATGGCGGCGATCGACGAGAGAACGGCTGCGGGCGTCTCCTTCGCCCTGACGGAGGAGCAGAAGGAGCTGCGGCGGCTTGCGCGCGACTTCGCGGCGAAGGAGATCCGCCCGCTCGAGCACGAGTGCGACGAGGCCATGCGGCATCCCGCCGAAGTGATCGAGAAGGCGCACGAGCTCGGCCTCATGAACCTCCACGTTCCCGAGGATTACGGGGGCCCGGGCCTCTCCTCGTTCGACGGCATGCTCGTCGGCGAAGAGCTCTACTGGGGTTGCTCGGGCATCGGTACCTCGATCACGGCGAACGGTCTTGGCGCCGGCCCCGTCATCGGGTTCTGGCTCGGATGAGCAGAAGCGCAACTGGCTCACGCCTCTGCTCGAGCAGCCGATTCTCGGCTCGTTCGGACTCTCGGAGCCGGGCGGCTCGGACGTTGCGTCGCTCAAGACGACGCGCCGTTCGCGAGGGCGACGACTACGTCCTCAACGGCTCGAAGACGTTCATCACGAACGCCGGCTACGCGCAGTGGACCGTGGTGTTCGCGAAGACCGACCCGAAGGCGGGAGCAACGGCATGTCGGCGTTCGTCGTCCCGATGGATGCGCCGGGCGTGACGATCGAGAAGCACCTCGACAAGATGGGGCAGCGCGCGACCGACACGTCGGCATTCGCGCTCGAGGACGTCCGCATCCCGGTCGAGAACCGGATCGGCGAGGAGGGCGACGGCTTCAAGATCGCGATGGCGACGCTCGACGCGACGCGTCCGGGAACGGCGATCGGCGCCGTCGGCGTCGCGCAGGCGGCGTACGAGCATTCGGTCGAGTACGCGAAGGAGCGCGTGACCTTCGACGTCCCGATCGCGATGCACCAGGGAGTGAGCTTCATGATCGCCGACATGGCGACCGAGATCGAGGCTTCGCGCCTGCTCTGCTGGCAGGCGGCGTGGATGCTCGACCAAGGCTTCGGCCGGGACGCGACGCTTTACTCCTCCTTCGCGAAGCGGTTCGCCGCCGACACGGCGATGAAGGTCACGACCGACGCGGTGCAGGTCTTCGGCGGCTACGGCTACATCAAGGAGTACCCGGTCGAGAAGCTCATGCGCGACGCGAAGCTGTTCCAGATCTACGAGGGGACGTCGCAGATCCAGCGGCTCGTGATCGCGCGCGAGATCTTCACGCCCAAATAGCTCACGAGTGCTGCGCACTCGCTCGCTGGGCTGAGGAACTGCGCCCACGGGAGAGCGCGGTCTCCCGTGGGCTCCGTGCAGTAGGGCTTTCCTGGGTTTGCGCCCGCTCGACGGTCTTGTTCTGTCGCGAGCGAGCAGGCTTTGCGTGCTCGCCCGCTGGCCCGCGGCGTCGTAACGTGCCGTTACGCCGCCGCCTCGACGCGAACGAGGCTCGAAACGTTTCAACCAACGCTGCGCCAAAGGCGGGAGGCTAGGACACGGCGCAGCCGGACTTAGCCGCAGGCCGGACAGCGCTCGTGCCGGCCTCTGCCGCGCGCGAGCGCACGACACGGGCCTTCGACCCAACAGAGCATGCAAAGCGAAACTGCACGGAGCGGGCCGGAAACCGCGCTTTCCGGCCCGCGCAGTTCCGTCACCCAGCGAGCGAAGCGTCAGCTTCGCGAGCTAGCTTCGGCGGCGCTGATCGCCTCCGCGAGCCAGTCGGGAACGCGCGTCGGCCGCATCGTCGCCCCGTCGACGCAGGCGTGCTCGGTGTAGCCGTCGGCGACGATCTCCTCGCCCCGCGTGATCGCGTACTCGTAACGGAAGCGGGCGCCGCGCAGGCCGACGC
This sequence comes from uncultured Actinomycetes bacterium, assembly GCA_963720065.1. Lineage (GTDB taxonomy): Bacteria > Actinomycetota > Thermoleophilia > Gaiellales > Gaiellaceae > Palsa-739. The sequence continues at coordinate 22,979 of CAVREH010000038.1, read as the reverse complement.
AACGCGTGTTGACGACCAGCTCGTCGTCGAACCGCACCGGGATCCGGTAGCGGCAGAGGGACTCGAGGACGATCGCCTCGATCCCGCGGTCGCGGAGCGCCTGGTACCCGCCGGCGAACGCGCGCAGGTACTCGACGCGGGCCACCTCGAACCACACGTTGTAGGCGGAGTTGTGCGCGATCCCCTGCGCGTCGGTGTCCGCGAAGCGCACGCGCACCGGGACCGAGAAGGAGTAGCCGTCCATCTCCGTTCAGTATCTCGACATGAGCGGCCAGCGTTTGGCGGAGCTGGTGCGTCGGCGGCAGCCGTGCGTCGTGCTGACGGGCGCCGGCATCAGCACCGAGTCGGGGATCCCGGACTTCCGGTCGGCCGAGGGCATCTGGGCGAGGTACGACCCGGCAGAGGTGGCGCACATCGATGCGTTCCGTCGCGATCCCGCGCGGGTCTGGGAGTTCTACGCACTCCGGCTCGACGTGCTCGCCGACGCGGAGCCGAACGACGGGCATCGCGCTCTTGCCGCGCTCGAGGAGCAGGGCTGGATCCGCGCGGTGATCACGCAGAACGTCGACGGCCTGCACCAGCGGGCGGGCTCGCGCGACGTCGTCGAGGTACACGGCTCGCTGCGCGAGGCCGAGTGCGTCCACTGCGGAGCCCGCGTGCCGATTGAGGACGCCCTCGCCTCGCTACCGCTGCCGCCGTGCCCGGAGTGCGGGGAAGTCCTCAAGCCGGGCGTCGTGATGTTCGGCGAGCTGCTGCCCGCGCAGGCGATCGAGCGGGCGCAGGAGCTTGCTGCCGAAGCGGGACTGCTCCTCGTCGTCGGCTCCTCGCTCGAGGTGCATCCGGTCGCCGCGCTGCCGGGCGAGACGCTGGCGGCGGGCGGCACGCTCGCGATCGTCAACAGCGGCGGCACGCCGTGGGACTCCCCCGCGGAGCTCGTGCTCGACGCTCCGGCCGGCGAGACGCTGCGCGCGCTGGCGGCCGCGCTCGGTATCGTCGGGTCCGACCGACCGAGGAGGAGCGATGGCTGACACGAAGCAACAGGATCTCCTGGCCCGGCTCGCCGACCTGAGCGAGGACGTCGTTCAGCGGCTCAGCGAGGCGCCCGGCGCTGATCGCGCCCTCCAGGCGCTGAAGGCGCTCGGCGACAAGGTCGACGAGCTGCAGCGGCGCACACGCGGCTTCGAGGAGCTCGAGAAGCGGTTGTCGACGCTCGAGAAGCGGGTCGACGGCATGGCGAAGCCGAAGCCGGCTCGCAAGCCGGCGTCAGGCGCCCGTGCGCATACCCCGAAACCGGGCTCGACGCCGAAGAAACCCTGATCCTTCCAGCGCGACGGCGCCGGCCACGGCGGCCGTCGCCAGGAGCAGCCCGCCGGCGACGTCGGTGGGCGTGTGTAGGCCTGCGAGCTCGAGCAGCACGACGACGGCCACGAGCCAGATGCCGAGCGGGACGCGGAGGCACGGCCACGCGGCGGCGAGCGCGGCAGCGACGAGCGCGCAGCGCAGTGCGTGACCGCTCGGCCACGAGGAGTCGAACCCGACGAGGTGCACGCCGTCCCGGTACAGCGGCTCCCGGGTGAGCGTGTGCCTGAACACGAGCTCCACCGCGACCGCGACGAACCACGCCGCCGTCAGGCACACCGCTGTCTCGACTCGCCCGCGCCTCCACAGTTGGCGGGCCGCGACGAGGACGAGCAGGAGCGAGAAGACGGCCTGTCCCGGCAGGATCACGATCTCGGTCACGCCGACTGCGAGCGGGTGGAACGGTGCGTGGAACAGCGGGACGATCCCCTCGAGCGTGGTCGGCGCCGAGGACGCCACACCTGCGAGCGGCATCGCGTGCTCGACGGCCCACTGGTCGAGGCCCGTCGTTGCGCCGGAGGCGACGAGGCCGGCCAGCACGGCGAAGGCCGCCGCCGCCACTGCCGCGAGGCTACGCAGCAGGCACCCGCAGCCGGAGCGCCGCCGGAACGACCTCGAAGCGCGCCGGCGTCGCTCCGATCGGCTCGCCGTCGACCTCGAGCGGCAGCGGCTCGGCCGCGCTGATCGCCACCGTCGCAGCCCGCAGAAGCTCGACCTTCGGGTGGGAGAGGTAACGGCCGCTGTACAGCTTCGGCGCCGTCGTGAGGAAGTCGAGCTTGTTGATGTCCCCGATCGTCACGACGTCGAAGAGCGCCGTCGTCCTGCCGCGCGTCCGGCGCGAGCTTCATTCCGCCACCGTGCCAGTTGCCGTTCGCGACGATCACGTCGTGCAGCAGGCCCTCGCGCCGGACGCCGCCGTCCAGCTCCACGACGACCCGCGTGTTCTGCCAGGCGAGGAACTCGCGCGTGAGCGCGTAGAAGAACGTCGCGCGGCCTCCGAACCGCTTCGTCATCGCGTTCGCGCGCCGTGCGACCGCGCCGCTCATCCCGGCCGAGCCGACGTTGGCGAAGAAACGGCTCGTGCCGCTGGAGAGCTCGACCCTGCCGAGGTCGATGATTCGCGTCTCGCCGCCGAGCGCGACCCGGACGGCGTCGTCGAAGCTGCTCGGAAGGCCGTGCGTGCGGCCGAAGTCCTGGCCCGTGCCGCACGGCAGGACCGCGATCTCGGCCTCCGTCCCCGCGACGCCGTTCACGACCTCGTTCACGGTGCCGTCCCCGCCGATCACGACGAGGAGCGAGTCTCGCGCCTCGGCGGCCGCCTGCGCGAGGTGCCCCGGAAACTCCGACCGCACCTCCTCGCCGCTGAGCCCGAGCTCGGCGGCTCGTCGCCGGAGCTCCGGCCAGCGCTTCCCGGTCGCGCCGTTGCCGGAGGCCGGGTTGACGAGGAAGAGCGCGCTAATCGTGGGTGACGGTCATGAGTGCGACGCGCGTCATCCGGTCGACCGCTGCGCGCAGCTCCTCGTCGGTGATCCGCGTGAAGACGCCCTCGACGATGATGTCCGACACGGTGAGCAGGCAGCCGCCATGGACGCCGGGGACCTTGCCGATCCCGCCGATCGCGGCGACGGTGAAGAGGGCTGCCGCCTCCATCTCGACGCCCAGGATGCCGCGGCTCGACCACCGCTCGTACTGGCCTTCGTTCGGGTTGTAGAAGACGTCGCTCGAGACGATCGGTCCGACGTGCATCGGCTGTCCGAGCTCCTTCGCCGCGTGCACGGCTCCGTGGATCAGCTCCCACGATGCGGTGGGACAGTGCGGCTCGTCGTTCACGAGATGACTCGCGGTCGCGTCGGCGGGGACGGCCGTCAACGCCACAACGAGGTCGCCGAGCGCGTGGCGGGGCTGCAGGCCGCCGCAGGTGCCGACGCGCATCAGCCGCTTGCACCCGAGCTGGATGAGCTCCTCGAAGACGATCGTCGCGCCGGGACAGCCCATGCCGGTTCCCTGCACCGAGACGCGCTTCCCCTCCCACGTGCCCGTGTAGCCGAGCAGCCCGCGTTCCTCGTTCACCTGGGTCGCGTCGTCGAAGTATGTCTCGGCGATGTACTTCGCCCGCAGCGGGTCGCCGGGTAGGAGGACGGCGTCGGCGTAGTCGCCGGGCTCGGCTCGGAGGTGAATCGGCACGGCGCGACTCTATCCAGGCCATGATCCCCCCATGGCCGAGACCGTGTCGCCGACACTCGACCAGGTGCTCGCCTTCTGCGCGGAGGAGCCGGTCGAGCGCGTGTTCCTCGAGGACATCGCGCGGCGGGGGCTCGGGCGCTTCTCGGGCCTCGCCGGCGCCGGCGGGCGGCTCGAGGCCCTGTGCCACGTCGGCGCCAACATCGTCCCCTCCGGCAGCGGCTGCGCGGAGTTCGCCGAGGCGGCGGCGCGCAGCGGTGCGCGGATGGTGATCGGCGAAGAGCGCGCGGTCGGCGAGTTGTGGGACGCCGCGCGCCGCCGGATGCCTCAGCCACGCGACGATCGTCCCGGCCAGCCGGTCTACGCGTTGCGCGAGGCGCCGGAGCCGGGCGAGACGGGGCTGCGCGCGGCGCGCCTCGCCGACCTCGACCTGCTCGTGCCCGCCTGTGCCGACGCCCACCGCGAGGAGATCGGCGTCGACCCGCTCCAGCGCGACGCCGACGGCTTTCGCTGGCGGACGCGGCAGCAGATCGAGGAAGGGCGCTCCTGGGTCTGGCTCGAGGACGGCGTGATCCGCTTCAAGGCGGAGGCGTCGGCGTGGACGCCCGCGGCTGTGCAGCTGCAGCAGGTGTGGGTGGACCCGCAGGCGCGGCGGCGGCGCTACGCGCGCCGGGCGCTGTCCGACCTCTGCCGGCTGCTGCTCCAGCAGGTGCCGGCTGTCTGCCTCTTCGTCCGGCCCGAGAACGCGCCGGCCCTACGCCTCTACGACTCGATCGGCATGACGCGCGAGCTGATGTACCGCAGCCTCGTGTTTTGACGGACCTGTCGGTTCCGTCTCCCCCATCCGAGGCAGGTAGCTGCTACCGGACGTGTCTGTTCCGGCCACGGCGATTGTCTGCGGCACAATCGACCGATGGAGGAGCTGCGCGCCCGGGTCGAGCGCTTCGTCCGGGAGCAGGACCTGATCCCGGCCGGCGGCGAGGTCACGTGCCTCGTCTCGGGCGGCGCCGACTCGACCTGTCTCTGGCACCTGCTCGGCTCGCTCGGCTACCGCGTCTCCGCGCTGCACGTGAACCACAAGCTGCGGGGCGCCGACTCGGAGGAGGACGCCCGCTTCTGCGCCGAGGTGCTCGGCGCCGAGGTCGTGGAGCGCGACGGCCGCGGTCTCTCCGAGGCCGCGCTGCGCGACCAACGCCGGCAAGTAACAAGTTGTCACAAGGTGCGCGCGACCGGCCACACGGCCTCGGACCAGGTCGAGACGATCCTCTACCGGCTCGTCTCGCGCGGCTCGGCAACCGGCATCGCCCCTCGAAGCGACGACGGAGTCGTGCACCCGCTCCTGCCGCTCTGGCGCGAGGAGACGGAGGCGTACTGCCGCGCCGCCGGGCTCGACTTCCGCCTGGACGCTTCGAACGCCGACAGCAAGCGAGGGCTGATCCGCGACGAGATCCTGCCCCTCCTGCGCCGCCTCCATCCGGCGGCCGACGGGAACCTCCTGCGCGCCCTCGATAGCCGGGCGACGCTCCCGCCGGCGCTCGCCGAGCTGCTGGCGGCACCCGTGGGCTCGAAGCGCGTCGACCTCGGCGGCGGACTCCAGGCGGTGCGCGAGCACGAGCGCCTCTGGCTCGAGCGCGGGCCGGTCGACCTGGCCGGCGAGATCCGCTGGGGCGACTGGACCATCCGCTCGGAGCTCGAAGGGCTTAGAGTGCGCGGATGGAGACCCGGCGACCGGCTCGCGGGTAGGAGGCGCAAGATCCAGGACGTGTTCGTCGACGCGAAGGTGCCGCGCTCGGAGCGCGAGGCTTGGCCGCTCGTGGTGCGCGGCGACGAGGTCGTGGCCGTGCCCGGCATCGTCGAGCATCCGGAGGTACACGCTGTCCGCGACTGAGCTCGAACGGGCGGTGACGGAGATCCTGATCGAGGAGGACGACCTCCAGCGCCGCGTGGCGGACCTCGGCGCGGAGATCTCCGCCGACTACGAGGGCCGCGACCTGCTCCTGGTCGGGGTCCTCAAGGGCGCGGTCTTCTTCCTCGCCGACCTGATGCGCCACCTGACGGTGCCGTGCGAGATCGACTTCATGGCCATCTCGAGCTACGGCGCGTCGACCGACTCGTCGGGCGTCGTGCGGATCCTCAAGGACCTCGACATCAACATCGAGGGCCGGCACGTCCTCGTGGTGGAGGACATCATCGACTCGGGCCTGACGCTCTCGTATCTCGTCCGGAACCTCGAGGCCCGGGAGCCCGCGAGCCTCGAGGTCTGCGCCCTCCTGACGAAGCCGGACCGCCGCGAGATCGACGTTCCGGTGCGCTACACGGGCTTCGAGATCCCGAATCGCTTCGTGATCGGGTACGGGCTCGACTTCGGCGAGCGGTATCGGAATCTCCCGTACGTCGGCGTCCTCGACGAGTCTCTCGTGCTGGACACCGCGTAGCCGGAGGTATCGCCACCCCGTTACAGAGGCATGCCGCTGGTACCCTCAGCCGGGAGACCTCGTGAATCGCTTCTTCCGTAGCGCGCTCTTCCCGCTCGTCATCATCGCGGCGCTCGTCTGGCTGGCGTTGCAGACGCTGGGCTCACATGGGAAACCGTCGTCGGCGATGACCACGTCTGGGTTCATCCAGGAGATCAAAGCCGGCCAGATCAGAGACCAGGTCACCATCGACCCGAACAAGCAGTCGTTCTCTACAACGGTCGGCGGCAAGACGCAGACGGTCAATTACGCGACGCCGCAGTCCGAGTTCGCGATCGAGCAGGCGATGAAGGACAACAACGTCACCTTCAACTCGAAGGGCGTCGGCTCGTCGCCGTGGTGGTCGATCCTCAGCAGCCTGCTGCCCTTCGTGCTCCTGTTCGGCTTCTGGATCTTCCTGATGAACCAGGTGCAGGGCGGCGGCTCGAAGGTGATGAGCTTCGGCAAGTCGCGCGCGAAGCGGATGACGCCCGACGCGCCGAAGATCGGCTTCAAGGACGTGGCCGGCGTGGACGAGGCGGTCGAGGAGCTGCAGGAGATCAAGGAGTTCCTCGAGAACCCGAAGAAGTTCCAGGCGCTCGGCGCGCGCATCCCCAAGGGTGTGCTGCTGTACGGGCCTCCCGGCACCGGTAAGACGCTGCTCGCGCGCGCGGTCGCGGGCGAGGCCGGCGTCCCGTTCTTCTCGATCTCGGGCTCCGACTTCGTCGAGATGTTCGTCGGCGTCGGCGCCTCGCGCGTGCGCGACCTGTTCGAGCAGGCCAAGCAGGCGAATCCCTGCATCATCTTCATGGACGAGATCGACGCCGTCGGCCGCCATCGCGGTGCCGGCCTCGGCGGCGGCCACGACGAGCGCGAGCAGACGCTGAACCAGCTGCTCGTCGAGATGGACGGCTTCGAGATGAAGGACAACATCATCCTCATCGCCGCCACGAACCGGCCCGACATCCTCGACCCGGCGCTGCTGCGCCCCGGCCGCTTCGACCGCCAGATCGTCGTCGACCGGCCCGATCGCCTCGGCCGGCGCAAGATCCTCGAGGTGCACACGAAGGGCAAGCCGCTGGCGCCCGAGATCGACCTCGACACGCTCGCCTCGGGCACCCCGGGCTTCACGGGCGCCGACCTTTCGAACCTCGTCAACGAGGCAGCGCTGCTCGCGGCGCGCCGCGGCAAGAAGATCATCGAGCAGGAAGAGCTGGAGGAGGGGATCATGCGCGTCGTCGCCGGCCCGGAGAAGAAGGCGAGGCTCCTCTCGGAGCACGAGCGCAAGATCACGGCGTACCACGAGATGGGCCACGCGCTCGTCGGCCACTACCTCGAGCACACCGACCCCGTCCACAAGATCACGATCGTCTCCCGCGGCCAGGCGCTCGGCCTCACGATCTCGCTGCCGACCGAGGACCGGTACCTCACGACGCGCAGCGCGCTCATGCACCAGATGGCGATGACGCTCGGCGGCCGCGCGGCGGAGGAGATCGTCTTCCACGAGGTCACGACCGGCGCCGCGAACGACCTGGAGAAGATCACGTCGATGGCGAAGCAGATGATCATGCGCTTCGGCATGAGCGAGAAGCTCGGCCCGCGCGTGCTCGGCCGCGGCCACGACCAACCGTTCCTCGGCCGCGACTACGGCGCCGAGGCGGACTACTCCGAGGAGATCGCGCGCGAGATCGACGACGAGATCCGGCGCGTGATCGAGGAGTCGCACGAGCTCGCGCTCGCGGTGCTGCGCGAGCACATGGACGAGCTGCACAAGATCTCGACGATCCTGATCGAGCGCGAGACGATCGACAAGGATCAGTTCGAGCGCCTGCTCGCCGGCGAGGACGAGGGAAGCGTCTTCCCGGAGGAGGCACCCGCGCAGCCGGAGCTGCCGGAGGCCAAGCCGGAGCCCAAGCGCGAGCGCCCGCGCCCGCGCCCGTTCCCGCTGCCGGGCTCGGCGATGCAAGGCCCGGATCCCGCCAAGAGCTAGCCGGTCTCACGTTCACTGCGGTCAGGCGAGAGGACGCTCGCCCAAGCCACGGATCCGTACTCTGAGGCCGTGGCTGAGCGGCAGGAAGTCGACTTGGGCGACTCCGTGGTGATCTCGCTGAACGCGCCGGAGCGGTGTCGTCCGGGCGGGAAGGCCTGGGTCGTCGCTCTCGCGCAGCCGAATCGGGATCTGCTGACAGTCGAGTTCGAGGACGGGACGAGTGTGGAGATACCTCCGATCTCGTCCAATCCCAAAACCCGCCCGCCTAGAGCCGCGCCGCTCAGGGGTCATTCCGGAACACTGGCCCAGGCGAGCGGTCTTGGCCGGGCGGCTCAGCTTCTAGGGCTTGACGACTGCTTTGAAGGGCTTGCTGGTGGCGTTCGTCCAGAACTGACCGTAGTCGGGCTGGGAGTTCGCTTCGGCGATATAGATGGTCGTCCTCTTCGGGTGGACGTGCAGCTGCCATGGGTAGCCGGAGGGCTGTCGTTTCCCCGGTTCGGCGGCCATCGCTATGCGTTGGTAGGGGTGGTGGCGGTCGTGCCGCGCCAGCACGATGACTGGCATATCCGAGTACGGCGAAGGAGGCAAAGGAAACCCGCCGTACGCGAGCGTTCCGTGCAAGAGCAAGTGCGCACCCCGCTTGATCGTGTGGCTTCTTGCGGTGAGAGTCACGGTGCGAGGAGAAGGGGTGACGACGACGCTTGCCTGAGTCGTTCCGTCCACGGTGTAGGGGTACTGACCCACGTACTCCCAGAAGGTGTTGCTGCAGCCCCCCGCTTGGCCGGGTGCAAGTTGAAGAGAGCAGAGGCCGTTCGCAAAGAGCGACCGTGTGGGTCACTGAGTCACTGTTGGTCCACAAGGGCACCATCGACCCCGCCGTCAGCGTCGCGACAGCGGGTGAGGGGCCGCTCGGCGTCATGTGATCCACAGCTGCGCTAGCACCGCCGAGCCTGCCGAAGGAAACGCAAGTATCACCGCTCCAGAACGGCGACCTGCGCGATCAGCCGCCACCGCCGCACCATCACCTACTGACCGTACCGCCTCCGATGGAGGCCAGCCCGCACCGTTTGTTTAAGCGTCCACTCCTCCTTCGGGGGTCCTTCCGGAACACTGGCCCAGCCGACGGCCTTCGCACCTGGACCGGCTCGGAGCTACACGGGGTGACAGCCGACACGAGCGCCGTCGCATGCTCCTGCCCCTTGCGGTAGTGAACCTTGAGACACCCGAGGGTCTTGCGTCCGCTCACGACACGCACAAGTGCTACCCCAGGTTGGTCATTGCGCCATGCAGACACGTACACCCATTCTCCGTTGTACAGCCGCTGGTTCCCGGGCTGTCCAGGGATTACGAGTGTCACGGTGGGGCGCGTGTTGTTCCCCACGCGCAGGTCGAAGAAGCTCGAAGCTCGCACACGGTGGCCGCCGCACCGCAGCAAGAGCCACGGTGACCGCCAGAGCAGTTGCGGTGGTCAGAGCAACGGTCGCGAAGTGTCTCACTCGCCGCGAGCCTACTCCGCTCAGGGGTCATTCCGGACACTGGCCCAGCCCTGTATCCTCGTCCTTGGCGCGAGGCGACCGATGTAACTTTGCTACATGGCGCAGCTCTGCATCTTGCTACCGGGACGCCGTGAATTGTGAGAGCGAAGCTGGTAGGGGAGCAATCGTCATCGGTCTCGTCGGCGCTGTCGCGGGGGTAGCTACATCGTCGGCGTAAGGGGCTTCTACCGCGACGGCTTGCTCGGCGCCACAGCCTTAACCGAGTACTTCGGATCGTCCATCTCACACGAGCACCAACTCTTGAAGTGCGGTGTGGCGAGAGTCCTCGTACGCAAAGTTCTTAGCCCGAAGGGCTGCGGCCTCTCGTACAACGATGGCTTCACGGTATCCACATGCCGCTTCCGAACGAGTGGGCGACAGCTGGCTCTTGCGCCTTCGTCATAGCCTACCCCAACTACGCCCATTTGCCTTCATCCTACTTCGACGTCGGTTGTGTGACTAGTGCGGGCGCAATCAGCGCATCGGCGCAATTTGACCTGGCGGGGCTACGCCAAGTAGCTCAGCCTGGCAAGTGCCCCTTCCAGGGGTCATTCCGGAACACTGGCCGCAGGCGACAGCGACGCTGTACCTCGTAACCTGTTCGACGTGGTCACCTACGAGATCGATGGCGCCGACTTCTCGACGCTCGACGAGTTCTATGACGAGATCAGCCGCGTGGTGTCATGCCCGAGGGTGTATTGGGGCAGGAATCTGGACGCGTTCGATGACATCCTCAGCGGGCGGGCTTCGGCACCCCCGAACAGGGCTTCATGCTCTCGATGGACGAACCATGAGCTTTCTCGTCAGCGGCTTCCGGAAGTTCGAGATGCTCGTTCAGATCATTCGGAAGCACGGCCCGACCGGGAGCCGGTCGCAGAGCAACGTGACGCTCGTCCTCGACTGACCGCTCGGGGGTCATTCCGGAACACTGGCCCAGCCGAGCGCGCGCCTAAGCCTCCTTAACCCCGACCGCTTTCAGAGCGTCCCTGAGTAAATCCAGTTGGCCGGGTAGGGATGAACCGCCGAGCGTGTACTCGGTCTCGTTGGCCAACTTGCAACTGAGAGCGAAGGTGGTCAACTTGCGGACGGGGTGACCGCCAGCCACCGATGCTGATTCCCCCAAGACGGACAGTCCACATCGTTGTTTCGCGCGGTCGCAGCGATAGCTTCGCACCGAATAGCCATATGAGTCTCCGGAAACGGCCCGAAGCTCTGAAATCTTGATGGCTTCGTCACTGATTCTGAGTCGAAGCCCTGTGATGCTGTTCCACGCGCTCCTCCAGCCGTCCGTTTCCGACACCCAGCCCGATCCGGAGGAGGGTCGATTCGGTAGACTCGAGCACCGACTGGATCCCAAGCTCGCGGTAATCCGCCACCTGCCCAGAGGATAAGTCACGCTCAGGGGTCATTCCGGAACACTGGCCCAGGCAACAGCCCTTCCGCCGGATGTGTGACGAATCGCCACCGCATGCCGTATAAGAGGGGTGATGAAGATCGTGCCTCTGAGGCTTGCAGGGGCTGTGCTCATACTCCGGCGCGGCGCTCGCAGGAGCGGCATTCCTTTACCACCTCGGTGCCACGCCCACCTGCCCAGGCCTCTGCACCGCAGGGTGGACTCCTCCCGCGAACTGGCGGCCCTGGGCAGACCCGTCCGCGCTCGCGGTTCTCTTGATCGGCGTAGCAGGAGCCGCGGTCCTGCTACTCAAGGGCCTCAGTAGGCGTCTCCTAAGCAGCGCCCCTCACCCAGCCTGCTCAGGGGTCATTCCGGAACACTGGCCCATGCCACCGCTATGCCTTCCGAGCGGAGCGGATCTACGGCTTGCACGAGACGATGAGCGATCCGTTCTTCAAGTGTCGCAGGCGAATCTCGCCCAGGACCCCGGCAAGCTAGGAGAAAAAGCAACTTGCTGTCCAGTGGGCGGAACGTTCGCGGTCTCGATGCCACGGCACCGGATCAATGTCCCTGTCTTCACGCCTTTGACGGTTGTCGTAGTGCCGACCTTGAAGCTGAGGGAGCCGAGCTTGGAGCCAGATCCGCACCCCGCGAGCAATGCAGCCGTCGCCAGCATCGCGATTGCAAGAGTCGCCTTCATCACTTCCTCCTTATACGCCGCCGACGCCGGGGTTTGTCGCGCGAGGGCTCAGGGGTCATTCCGGAACGCTGGCCCATCCGAGCGTCCTCGGGCTAGGACTCCCTTACGCCCGCCGCTCGAAGTGCAGCCCGTAGGTGATCGAGGTCGCCATCGTTAGGGCGTAGCGCCATGGTGTATTGCGTCGCGTCGCTCCGGGTGTAGCTGAGGGAGAGCCACTCTCGCGGCTTCAGCCAAGGGACGCGCCACTGGCCCAGGTTTCCGCCGAACGAAGTTGTCCGCATCACCATTTCCACTGGCGCCAGCGTGAGACGGAGGCCAGTGAATCCCGCTAGCACTTTCCCGAGCGGCCCGAAGCCGCGAACCTCGATCGCCTCATCGCTGATGGCAAGACTTAGGCCCGGGCTCCTCGCGACCCGCCACCCGCGCGGGGTCCACGCTGGCGACGGCGGGTCCAATCGATACCGAAGGCCCCACAGGGGAATCGTCTCCACGTTCTGCGCCCTGGAGCTGTTCACGGCCCGAACAATAGGTCGATGCTCGGGGGTCATTCCGGAACGCTGGCCCAGGCGAGGGTGGTGGCACTCGGCTAGGGGTCGACAGCGAGGAAGAGTCGCTCTGGCGATTCCATCACCGGCGCCGCCCAGGACTTCCACGCGGTCGGTACAAGCTTGAGCGTCACATCGTCCGCCGCGGCGAGGGCGGCTTCGAGTGGGCCGTCGAGCGCTGGCTCCGCGAGGTAGCGGCGTCGGATGCGACTGTTGATCGACGCCGACTCGACGTCGCGCACGATCTCAACTGGGCCCGAAGCGGACACCCATCGCTCCCGTCCCGGATCTCGCGCATCGATCACCACCGAGGCTGAGGGACTCTCTTCGACGTTCTTGACCTTCCGACTCGTCGATGACGACTCGAAATAGAAACAGCCGTCCTCGAAGAGAAACCAGATCGGCGTCAAGTGGATCGTGTCGCCCGGGTCGTGCGTCGCGAGCACCGCGCAGCGTCTTTGATCGAGGAACGACCGCAACTCGGCCGTTAGCTCATCCACGAACGACCGTCTCCCTCGGGGAGATGAGCGAGAAGCATCTGCTGATCTTGCCCGAGCTACCAGGCGCGCGCCCGGTCAAGGCACTGTCGGGGGGACACTCCCGAGCGCTGGCCCAGGCCAGGGTTCTAGCGCTCGTCGCGGTGCCGCACCACCATGAGCCTGTCGCAACGGCAATGAGGAAGCAGACGGCACCGAACAGCCCGCCATTCCGGACCTCACTGACCCGGCAGTTGCTTGCCCGCGGGCGCGCCGGTGTAGGGTCGCGTAGCGGTGATCCACGATCGGCGGCAGATCGAGCAGCTCGCACGCGAGTACACCGAGGCGTGGTGCAGTCGCGACCCGAAGCGCGTTGCGGGCCACTACGCCGCAGGCGGGACGATCGCCATCAACGGCGCGGAACCGGCCCCGATTGCGACCGTCGCGGAGTCGTTCGTCGCGGCGTTCCCTGACATCGAGGTCTTCATGGAAGACCTCGTCGTGATCGACGACGTCGTCGAATACCACTGGACGTTCACCGGGACCAGCGCCGAGACCGGCAGGTCCGTGCGCGTCCCCGGCTTCGAGGAGTGGACGATCGGCGCCGACGGCCTCATCGCCGATTCACGGGGTCACTACGACCAGGCCGAGTACGACCGACAACTTCGCGAGGGTGCCGCAGCCGGTTAGCGCACTGCCGACCGAAGGCAGTGTTCGAGCTCGCGCGGCGCGGCCTTGTCGAGGGTGACCTTGCCGCTGTAGTGGAAGGTGAGCAGCCAGCGCCTTCCGTCCTTGGCGGCTGTCAGCTGGGGCGGGAGATGCTGCGCGCGGTCGACCATCTCGTTGTGGTTCACCGACTGCGTCTTCCACCCGTGTCGGCGCAGTAGGCAGTCCGAGACCGCACGCGGCAGCGGCGGGGCGAGGTCGACGCCGAGGAGGCGCTGGATCCGCAGGAGCAGGTCGGCGCCGATCAGTGGCCGGGCCGTCCGGCCGCGCACCGTCAGCTGGAGGGGGTTACACGGTCCGGAGAGGCCGCGGCCGAGCGTGTCGGGGACGGTGGCGCGGGCAAGCACCTTGCCGTCCGCCGCCCGGAATCTCAGCGTGACCGTCGGGCCGCCGAAGAGGACCGCAGCACATGCGACGTGCTCGGCGTCGGCCAGCCCCAGCCCGTTCACCAGGGAGACGATCGAGCCGACCTCGTACGGCCGGCGGACGTGCACGAGGACGTTCGGGCGGTGACTTCCGATCCTGCTGACGACGTCGACCCCCTTCACGCCGGCGGGCACCAGCGCGCTGCGCGGCGGTGGGTGGATCCAGGCGTCGCCGGCCTGCGCGCTCACGGCCGTCCGTCCACCCGAGAGCGCGATCATGTCGACGTTCAGCCAACGCCCCCAGGAGCGGCCCGGGACCGGGGGAACAAGTACGACCCGGTCGGGCGCAACCGGAGCCCGTTGTTCTTCCCCCGGAAGCGCGCCTCCGGCCGCGGCCTCGGGTGCGCGTGCGCCCGGACGAATCGGGCCACCCGCTCGAGCGGCTCGCGGACGATCCAGATCCGGTGCATGGCCGCGATGCCCGGCAGGTACCGCGTGCCGGCCAGTTCGTTCCTGAACCGCAACGGCACGCTCCTCGGCACCTTCGCCGCGAGACGGGAGCCGCTCGGTAGCTCCAGGATCCTGACCAGTCTCTGCACGTCCTCCTGGGCGAAGCGGCGGTTCGACGCCGCGGAGAATTGCAGAGCGGTCGGGGAAGGCGGAGCGATGCGCACGGGTAGCGGCCCGACGACGATGCGGTGCGCCGAGCCGCCACAGGCCGACAAGAGCATGGCCGCGGCGAGCAGGATCGTCAGGCGCCGTACGGTCACGGGCGGGAGAGCGCGGAGCATCTCGCTCCTTTATACGGCGCCGCCCGTCCTGTTGTCACCGTCGCTGCCGTTCCGTTACCAGCGCGCGTCGCCACGCGCAGGCACACTTGTCCTGAGATGGGAGCCCTCTTCGTCTGGCTCTGGGTCGTCGGCGGTGTCCCGGCGGCCATCCTCGGCGAGGTCGTGCGAGCTGACAATCCGCGGATCGCCAGGGCGGCCCGCATCGCATTTGCGCTCCTGCTCGGTGTCGATCTGCTGCTCGCGGCCCTCGTCTTCACGGCGGGGCAGTACGCAGCGTCGGCGCACATGACGCGCAGCCTCTGGTGGTTCACGATCATCGTCGCCGGGGTTCCGCTGGCGCTCGTCTCCGGTTTCGTGGTCCGGCGCGGTTACCCGGGCAAGCGCCGTATTGCCCTGGTCGTCGCCACGCTCACGACCGCGGCCCTCTACTTCGCCTTCCCGCTCGGCTTCATCCCGCAAGACAACCCGAGGTTGACCGGGCTCGGCCGCTTCGAGCACGAGCACCGCCTGCTCGGAATCGCCATCCTCCTGATCCCGACGCTGATCCTGCTCGCGAACGAGCTTGGCTGGAAGCAGGAGGAAGCGCCTGCCTCCGAGCCGGATCGTGAAGGCCTGGTCGCCAGGATCGCCCGCGTCCCCCGGCGCAAGCTCATCGGAGGCGGGATCCTGCTGCTGGCCCTCCTGTGGACCGTCGGGACGAACGGGCCCGGGCTGCTGATCGGGTACGGCGTTGCCCTTGCCGTCCTCGTGTGGTTCCTCTGGCACTGGCATCGCTCCGAGATGCGAAGCGTGCGTCGCGACCTGAGACCGCCCGAGAGCTCCTAGCGTTCGGGCTGCGGCTCAGGCGAGCGCGCGCTCGAGCGCCGCGCGATCCGTCGGCTCGCCGTGCGCGGGCAGCACGAGCTCGACGGGCAGGTCGAGCAGCGGACGGAGCCCTCGGGCGACATCCTCGCGGGTCACGTGCTTGCGGCCGCCGAGCTGGATCCCCAGCCCGTCGCCGAAGTCCGAGAGCGAGTCGCCCGTGACGATCGCGTTGATCGACGGCAGCCAGAGGACGAGGTCGTTGTCCTCGCGGCCCGCGTAGGCGGTGATGCCGAACGGCCACGCTCCGGGGCCGTGGAACTCGCCCTCGCCTTCGCCGGCGCGCAGCCAGGCGAGGTCCTCGCTCTCCATCCCGCGGACGCGCTCGGGATCGATGCCGAACTTCGCGACCCAGTCCTGCCACGTGTCGGCGGGCGGCGTGTGCACCGGGAGGCCGAGCCCGCGGGCGTCGCGCTCGTGGTACGGAGCGGTGAGGATCACGGCAGTCGCACGCTCGCGCAGCTCGCTCGGCACGGCGAGCGGGTCGAACAGCACGAAGTCGTCGCCGAGCGCGATTGCGTAGGAGGAGACGAGCTCGGGCCACCACTCCTCCTCGTCCCAGTCGGGGTGAGGCGACTGCCAGTGCCAGACGCCGGGACGCAGCTCACGCATGGCGGGATGTTATTTGTGCGACGCGGGGACCGGCGCCGGCGGCGCGTCGTAGAGCCGGTGCAACATCTCGCTCAGCGTCGCCTGGAGCGCCTTGGTGCGCGGGTCGGCGGCGAGGTTGTTCAGCTCCCACGGGTCCTTTTTCAGGTTGTAGAGCTCGCGCCAGCCGTTCTTGTACTCGACCCAGAGGTTGCGCCTGTTCTGGACGGCGACGTAGGAGGGAGGGCCGCCGTTGTGGAGGAGATCCTTGCCGAGGTACTCCTCGAGCCAGGAACGGCGCCACGGAGCCCGCTCGCCGTGCAGGAACGGGACGAAGCTGCGCCCGTCCTCCGGCAGTCCCGGCTTGATCCCCGCCAGCCCGCTGATGGTGGGGGCCAGATCGATGTTGAGCACGGGCTGATTGTTGCGCTCGGGCGTCGTCGTCCACGGCGTCCGGACGATCAGCGGAACGTGGGTCGATTCCTGGAACGGCCAGACCTTGCCGCCGAGACGGTGCTCGCCCCAGAGGAAGCCGTTGTCGCTCGTGTAGAGGATCACCGTGCGGTTCAGCTCGTGGCGCGCCCGGAGTGCCTGCACGACGCTGCCGACGCCGCGGTCGAGCGCGAGCAGCGACTCCTCCTGGCGGATGCGGACGTGGTTGATGTAGTTCTGGGCGCCCGCGCTCAGCAGGTTGTGATGCCAGAAGCGCCACGGCTCCTTGGAGATGTCGCGCTGGTTGAAGGCCGGGTCGTGGAGCGGCGCGGTGTTGTCGAGCTTCCCCTTGTCGCGCGGGTCGGGATCGCGGGCAGGTGCGGCGCGACCGGCGCGAAGTAGAGGAAGAACGGGTGGCGCGCTCCCTGGATGAACTGGACCGCCTTGTGGGTCAGCACGGTCGTCGAATAGTCCTTGGGCTTGTTCCCGTAGTGCTCGAGGCGGCCGTTGTCGTTGATCGAGTAGTTGTAGTAGGCCTCCATCGGGATGCTGTCCATGGCCTGCCAGTCGTTCCAGCCCGGCGGGACCGCGTGGTGGACGAACGCGTCGGTGTAGGCGTTCACGTACTTGCCGACGAGCCCGGTCTCGTAGCCCGCGTTGTGCATCCAGACGCCGAGGTCGTTCGACTCCTCCGAGGCGTGGAAGGCGGGGTAGCTGTGCGGCCCGAAGTTGTCGGTGACCCCGGTGTGGTGCGAGTACTGGCCCGTGAGGATGCTCGCCCGCGAGGGACCGCACATCGAGGTGGTCACGTGCGCGTTCGTGAAGGTGATGCCGTGGTCGGCGAGCAGGGTCTGGACGTTCCTCATCACGGCCGTCCCGTCGGCGCGCTCGTCGTCGCTGAGGATCACGACGACGTTGAGGCGGTCGGCGTCGGTGTGCTTGGACGGCGCCACGGGCTCAGCCGCAGAGGCACCGGCGGGGCCGAAGACGCCCAGGACGAGCAGCAACGCCGCCGTCACCCAAATCCACATGACCCTCCGCACGAGCGGCTGCAGGTTACGCGATCTTTGTGTGGAGTGGGTGAGACTTGTGCGGGCTTTTGCGCAAGATCGCCCGGCTACCGGTCGTCGTCGCCGATCGCGACCGGCCGCGACGCCGGCTGCTCCTTCAAGCGCAGCATCGCCTCGACGTAGAGCTCGCGCACCACGTCCATGTTCGGCCGAGGGTCGTCGCGCCAGGAAGACGGCAGCGAGTCTCGCAGCCGGGCCCGGGCGGCGCTTTCGCGCTCCCAGTAGAGGAGAAGCCGATCGTCGATCATCGCAAGGCCGTATGTCGGCAGCGGGAGGCGGCTGCTTTAGTTTCCGGCGTGATTTCGATCGAGGAGCGCTTTCCGCGGCCGTCGGTGATGGGCGTCGTCAACGTCACGCCCGACTCGTTCTCGGACGGCGGCGTCCACCTCGACTCGGCGGTCGCAGTCGAGGCGGCGAAACGGATGATGATGAGGGAGCCGCGATCGTCGACGTCGGCGGCGAGTCGACCCGTCCCGGCTCCGACGGTGTCTCCGCGGAGGAGGAGCTGCGGCGGGTCGTTCCGGTTCTCGATCGTCTCGGGGGAGATCTCCCGATCTCGATCGACACGTCGAAGGCGGCGGTCGCCCGGGCAGCGCTCGAGCGCGGCGCGATCCTCGTCAACGACGTCACGGCCCTGCGCGGCGACCCCGAGCTCGCGGGAGTCGTGGCCCGCGCCGGCGCGTACCTCTGCCTCATGCACATGCAGGGCGAGCCGCGGACGATGCAGGCCGAGCCGCGGTACGGCGACGTTGCGGCCGAGGTGGCCTCGTTCCTCGAGGAACGGCTGGCCTTCGCGGTCGCGCAGGGCATCCCCGAGGCGCGGATCTGCCTCGACCCGGGCATCGGCTTCGGCAAGACCGTGGCCCAGAACCTCGAGCTCGTGCGCAGGCTCGACGTCCTGCTCGCGCTCGGGCGGCCGGTGCTCGTCGGCTTCTCGCGCAAGAGCTCCCTGCGCCGGCTCACGGGGTCGGACGACCTGCTCGGGGCGAGCGTCGCGGCCGCCGTGGCGGCGTTCGACCGCGGCGCGACGATCCTGCGCGTCCACGACGTCAGGCCGCACGTCGACGCGCTGACCGTGGCCGGTGCAATCGCGTGATCACGGTCGAGGTTCGCGACCTGCGGGTCTTCGGGAAGCACGGCGTGCACGACGAGGAACGCGAGCGCGGCCAGGACTTCCTCTTCGACGTCGAGCTCGAGGTGGGGGAGCGCGGGACGAGCGACCGGCTCGAGGACGCGGTCGACTACGTCGAGGTCGCGCGGGCCGTGCAGGAGGTCTCGGACGTACGCGAGTACGCGCTGCTCGAGGCGCTCGCCTCGGCTGTCGCCGACGAGCTCGAGCGGCGATTCTCGCCGGAGCGCGTGCGCGTGCGCGTCCGCAAGCCGGAGGTGCGGCCGGCCGGCCTCGACGGCACGGTGGCAGCCACCGTCACGAGACCGTGACGCGCGCCTTCGTCGGCCTCGGCGCCAACCTTGGCGAACGCGAGCGCACGCTGCGCGCCGCGCTCGATTCGCTCGGAGACGAAGCCGGAGTCGAGGTCGTCGCCGTCTCGACCCTGCACGAGACCGAGCCGGTCGGAGTCGGCGAGCAGCCGCTCTACCTCAACGGAGCCGCCGAGCTCGAGACGACCCTCACCGCGCGCGAGCTCCTCGACCGGCTGCTCGCCGTCGAGCGTCGCTTCGGCCGCGTCCGCAGCCCCGGCGAGCACGGCCCGCGGACGCTCGATCTCGACCTGCTCCTGTACGGCGACGACGTGATCGACGAGCCCGAGCTCCATGTTCCGCACCCGCGCCTGCACGAGCGGCGCTTCGTCCTCGAGCCGCTCGCCGAGCTGGCTCCCGGCCTCATCGTGCCCGGGCGCGGAGACGTGGAATCCCTGCTTGCTGAGGCTGGAAGCGCGGGCGGCTAAGCCGCCCACGCCCGGCCGAAAATCGGGGGGTACACTGACCCGGCATGTCCCACCTCGACGATCTCGACGAGTACGAGGCAGAGCTCGAGCTTGCGCTGAAGAAGGAGTACCAGGCCGTCTTCGCGCTCTTCCGCTTCTGCGTGCTGACGCAGGACGCGACCTATCTCTGCAACAAGCTCGACGTGCAGCAGGCAGCTCCGACCACGGCCGGCGGCCTGCCGTTCTTCCAGCTCGACCTCGAGGACGTCTGGGTGTGGGACAAGAACCGGCCGACGCGGATCATCCCGCGGGCGAAGGTCTTCACCTCGGGCGACGTGACGGTCGAGGAGCTGCGCGGCGAGGGCGACGAGCCGCAGCTGACGGCCGAGGCGCTCGCCGAGCGCATCGGCGAGCCGTTCCGCCTCGAGGACGAGTAACTTCCCGGCCGCGATGCTGCTCGCGGTCGACGTCGGCAACACCCAGACCGTCTTCGGTCTCTACGACGGGCCGGAGCTCGGCGAGCGCTGGCGGATCGCGACCGAGGCGCAGAGGACCGGGGACGAGCTGGGCGCGCTGCTCGCGGACTTCCTCGATCTTTCCGCGATCGACGGGATCTGCCTCTCGTCGACGGTGCCGAGGCTCATCCCGGAGTACGAGCACGTCGCCGAGCGCTGGGCGAAGGCGGAGCTGCTCGTCATCGGTCCAGGCGTGCGCACCGGGATCGAGATCCAGTACGACGACCCGCGTGAAGTCGGCCCCGACCGGGTGATGAACGCGGTGGCGGCGAAGGAGCTCTTCGGCGCGCCGGCGATCGTCGCCGACTTCGGCACCTCCACGAACTTCGACGTCGTCTCGCCTGCCGGGGCGTACGTCGGCGGCGTCCTGGCGCCGGGGATCGAGGTCTCGATGGAAGCGCTCTTCGCGCGGGCGGCGCGGCTCGTGAAGGTCGACTACGCCGAGCCGCCGCAGGTGATCGGCAAGACGACCGCCGGCGCGTTGCAGTCGGGGCTCGTCTATGGCTTCGCCGGCCAGGTGGACGGCATCGTGGACGCCATCCGGGGCGAGCTCGGCGCCGAGGCGCCGGTGATCGGCACGGGCGGCCTGGTCGACCTGATCGCCCCGCACTCCCGGACGATCGGCCATGTCGAGCCGTTCCTCACGCTCGCAGGCCTACGGATCGTCTGGGACCGCAGCCGTCCGGAGTAGACACGTCCGGAACCTGGTTCCGGCCGGGTCCGGGTTGGACGGGTCGGATCAGCCGCCGCCGTAGACGGAGATCGGCAGCCGGTCGAGGACTGTCTCGTCTTCCGCGGACGGCAGCTCCGCCTCCAGCCGTTCCACCAGCGGCGCTGCTCCCGGTGCAGCCGCGAAAAGCCGGGTCACGACCTCCTCGGTCGTCCCGAGCTGCACGAGCTCCTGCTTGAACGGCTTCGGGAAGCGGCCGTGGCCGAGATACCAGCCGTAGAACTTCTTCAGGAAGCCGACCGCGCGCTGCTCGCCGAGCTCGCGCACCGCCTCGCGGATGAAGACGACGAGCTCCGCCGCGACCTCCTCGCGTGTCGGACGAAACTCCTCGCCCTCGATCATCTCGCGCAGCGCCCACGGATTCCCCTGCGCGCCGCGCGCGACCATCACCGCCGCCGCGCCGGTCCGCTCGAGCACGGCGAGCGCCTGCTCGCGCGAGGTGACGTCGCCCGACGCGATCACGGGCACGCCGACGCGCTCGACGAGCTCCGCCGTGACCGAGTGGTCGGCCTCGCCGGTGTACATCTGCTGCGCCGAGCGGGGATGGAGTGTCAGCGCCGCCGCGCCGGCGTCCACGAGCCGCGGCCCGAGCTCGAGGCACGCGCGCGAGCCGTTCGCGATACCGCGCCGCATCTTCACCGTCACGGGAACCTCGACGGCGGCAGCCACCGCCTCGACGACCCGGCAGGCGAGCTCCGCGTCCTCCATCAGGTGCGCGCCGGCGCCGGTCTTCGTTACCTTCCGCACCGGGCAGCCGAAGTTCATGTCGACGATGTCCGCGCCGGCGGCCTCGACCATCCGCGCCGCCTCGGCCATCGCCTGGGGATCGGCGCCGAAGATCTGGATCGCGAGCGGATGCTCGTCGGCCGCGACCCGCAGGTAGCCGAACGTGCGCTCGTTTCGGTGTTCGATCCCGGCCGCGGAGACCATCTCCGAGCAGACGAGACCGGCGCCGAAACGCCGTCCCTGCCGCCGGAAGGCCTGGATGCTGACGCCCGCCATCGGCGCGAGGACGATCCGCGTCGGCACCTCGACCCCGCCGATCGACCACGATTCCCGCAGGTTCACCGGCATCGCACGATGGTATCGGCGCCTTGTTGACGAGCGTTGATCGCGGGGGTACCATCCGCCCCCGCCGACGGCCGGTCAGCCAGCCGGCCGTTTCATTCTGCGGGTCCAGGAGGACAAGGTGAAGGAAGTCATCCTCACGCCGGAGGGCTACAAGAAGCTCCAGGCGGAGATCGAGGAGTTGTCGACCGTGCGGCGCCGCGAGGTCGCGGATCGCATCCGCGTCGCGCGCGAGTTCGGCGACATCATGGAGAACGCGGAGTACGACTCGGCGAAGAACGACCAGGCCCATCTCGAGGCGCGCATCGCGACCCTCGAGGAGCGGCTCACGAACGCGCGTGTCGTCACGAAGAAGGAGATCCGCTCGGGCGAGGTCTCGGTCGGGACGAAGGTCCGGCTCAAGGACATGGGCTCGAACAAGCAGTTCGAGTACCACATCGTCGGCTCGGCGGAGGCGGATCCGGCGGAGATGAAGCTCTCGAACGAGTCTCCCGTCGGCAAGGCGATCATGGGCCACAAGAAGGGCGACGTGGTCGAGGCGCCGACGCCGCGAGGTGCGCAAGAAGTTCAAGATCATGGACGTGAAGGCCGCGTAGACTCGCGCGGCGATGGCCCTCCCCAAACACTTCCGCGACCGGGACGAGGTCGCGGCCGTCCGCGCCGAGGCCGAGCAGCTCGAGCCCGGCGCGACCGACGACTCGGCGAAGCGCCGTCTCGCGGGCCGCGTCATGGCGCGCCGCGACATGGGGAGGCTCGTCTTCCTCGACCTCGTCGACCGCTCCGGCCGCATCCAGCTGATCTGCCCGACGGAGCGCACGGGCGAGCTCGACCTCCATCTCGGAGACGTCGTGGGCGTGTCCGGCTCGCCGGCGCAGTCGCGCCGGGGCGAGCCGTCGCTGCAGGTGGACGAGCTCGAGGTGCTGGCGCGGATTCGGGCGCCGCTCCCCGACACGTTCCACGGAATCGAGGACGTCGAGCTGCGCTACCGCAAGCGCTATCTCGACCTACTGATGAGCGAGGAGTCGCGCGACGAGGCGATCAAGCGCGCCCGCATGGTCTCGGCGATCCGCGCCTACCTCGACGGCGAGGGGTTCCTCGAGGTCGAGACGCCGATCCTGCAGCCGCGGTACGGCGGTGGCTTCGCCGAGCCGTTCGTCACCCGATCCGAGCTGCTCGACGCCGACCTCTACCTCCGCATCGCCGACGAGCTGTACCTCAAGCGGCTGATCGTCGGCGGGCTCGAGAAGGTCTACGAGCTCTCCAAGGACTTCCGCAACGAGAGCTACTCGTACAAGCACTCGCCGGAGTTCACCCA
>CAVREH010000037.1:0-84058 GCA_963720065.1 uncultured Actinomycetes bacterium | reverse complement strand
TCTTGTCTATAGAAATGGGACGTCCGAGGGGGTATTCAGTTAGCCAAAAGCATGCTCTTCATCGCCCAGCCTCCTGTCCGATGCACCTCTGCCGCCATAAACGCCTCCGTCTAGAATAATCTCCTCGTTATCTTCACAATCATCTTGGACTCTTCGCCAAGTTTTCTTCCTCTCGCCGGGGGAGGTATCGACTCCTTTCCCCTTGCCGCTGTCATAGACGGGCTTGATTAACGTTCCTAATAATGGATTGTGGCTGAAGGTCCCCTTTTTACCATGCCCTAGCATCTACATGCTCTCGGCGCGGCAAAGACCGACTGGGCGCCGTAGTTGAGAAGGTAGAAGTGCGAGCCGTCCGTGAAATAACAGAGCGCCTCTTGGCCCGCGGTGGCCATAGTCGAAAGGAGGTCGTAGCTCGCGTAATAGACCCCGGCCGGGAGGCCCGGGAAGCTGACCTCAAAGTTGCTTACGCCCGACTCGTCGGGCAACGTGTACTGATGCGCTGTCGTCTCGAGGGCGGCTGCAGTCTTGCCGCCGACCTGAGTGGCGTTGGTGGCGTTGGTCGCGTTGGTCGCGTTGGTGGCGTTCGTCGCCGAATCCGCGGTCGTTGCGTGAGTCGCGCTCGGGACGGTCAGGCCCGCGGTGTTGATCTTGGCCGCCGTGACTGCCCCGTTCTTGATCTTCACACCTGTCACGGCGTTCTTCTTCAGCTGCTTCGTGCCGACGCTGTTCCTCGGCAGTGCGGTGATTGCGGCGTAGCTCGTTCCGCCGAGCGCGACGAACAGCGCGATCAGCGAGATGACGAGCGCCGGGCTAGGTGCCCTCAACCGACGCTTCATGAATTCCCCTCCTCGCGAGGTAGACGGCTTGAACTACCGACTGTCCCGCCCCGAAGGGGCAAAGTCAAGCGTCCGAAGGCATAACGCGAGCCGGCGCCAAACGGACGCCGGCTCTACCACATCAGCTCAGGTACCGGCGGGCACCTTCGAGGGATCGGGGACGATTCGGATATACGGCTTCGGCTCCTCCCACTGGCCGAACAGCTCCTTCGCCTCGTCGTTCGAGACGGAGCCGGCGATGATCACGTCTTCGCCCTGCTGCCACTTGACCGGCGTCGACACCTTGTGCCCGCCGTGAGCTGGAGCGAGTCGATGACCCGCAGCACCTCGTCGAAGTTGCGGCCGTCGTCATCGGGTAGACCAGGACCAGCTTGATCTTCTTGTCCGGGCCGATGACGAAACGTTGCGCACGGTCTGGTTGTCGGCCGGCGTGCGCCCTTGGCGTCGCCCGACATTCGGCGCGGAGCATCCCGTACAGCTTCGAACGTTGAAGTCGGCATCGCCGATGATCGGCTAGTTGGGGCCGTGCCCTGCGTCTCCTCGATGTCGTCGGCCCACTGCTCGTGGTCGTCGGCGGCGTCGACGGAGAGGCCGATGATCTTGACGTTGCGCTTGTCGAACTCCGGCTTGATGCTGGCCATGTAGCCGAGCTCGGTCGTGCACACCGGCGTGAAGTCCTTCGGGTGCGAGAAGAGCACCGCCCACGAGTCGCCGAGCCAGTCGTGGAAGTGGATCGTGCCCTCGGTCGTCTGCGCCTCGAAATCCGGTGCCGTGTCGCCGATCGTCAGTCCCATGCCTACCTCCCGTTTGGGCGACCCTAACGGTCGCGCACAGTCGCGTAAAACGTCCGTAAGCCCTCGGCGCTTCCGCTTGGTCTGCGCCACCCGGCGCGAGCAAGCTCTCGGCATGAGCCCCGGCGACCGCTCCCGCCTCTTCCGCGAGGTCAACGACCGGATCCACGAGCTGCTCGAGTCGGCCGACCCCGACCTGCCCGGAGAGTTCCTGTGCGAGTGCGGCCGCGACTGCGGCCGCCGGGTCGAGCTCCTGCCGGCGGCGTTTTCCGCGCTGAGGCGGTCGGGTCGGATCGTCCGCTCGGCGGATTGCCGCAAGCTGCGGCCCAGGCAGCGGCCGCCCGTCGGCGGCGTTCCTGCTCTGAGCTAATTCGCGACGGCTGCGAGCGCGCGGTCGGGCTCGAGCCGGAGCCCGGTCTCTGCGTTGAAGTAGTGGAAGCGCGACGGGTCGACGGCGAGCCGGAGCGGGTGTCCGGGCTTTGCGGCCGTCCCCGGATCGACGCGGGCCGTGAACAGCGATCCCTCGACCGTGCCGAGCGTTGCGTCTTCGTCACCCGTGGCCGCACGCACCTCGGTCACCTCCACCCGCGGCTCGGCGACCGTGAACAGCACGTGCGTGTCCGCGCCGAGCTCCTCGACGACCTCGACGTTCACGTCCATGCGCGGCAGCGACGGGTCGGCGAAGGCGCCGTCCTCGAACGCCTCGGGCCGGAGGCCCGACGATCACGCGGCCGGTAGGCGTCGCGTCGGCGGAGGAGAGCGGGATGGCGAAGCCGCCGAAGCGCACCTGGCCGTTCGCGACCTCGGCCTCGACGAGGTTCATCGCCGGCGAGCCGATGAAGGCGGCGACGAAGAGGTTGGCCGGGCGCGCGTACAGCTCCTGGGGCGTGTCGACCTGCTGGATCCGCCCGTCCCGCATGACCGCCACGCGCTGGCCCAGCGTCATCGCCTCGATCTGGTCGTGGGTGACGTAGATCGTCGTCGTCGCCAGCCGGGCGTGGAGCGCGCCGAGTTGGGCGCGCATGCTCACGCGGAGCTTCGCGTCGAGGTTCGAGAGCGGCTCGTCCATCAGGAACGCTTTCGGATCGCGCACGATCGCGCGCCCCATCGCGACGCGCTGCCGCTGGCCGCCCGACAGCGGCCGCGGGCTGCGGTCGAGCAGCTTCGTCGAGCCCGAGGAGCTGCGGCTGCCCGCGCGACTCGCTCCGCGACCTCGTGCTTCGGCGTCTTGCGCACCTTCAACCCGTAACCGAGGTTCGCGCGCACGGTCATGTGCGGGTAGAGCGCATAGCTCTGGAAGACCATCGCGATGTCGCGGTCGCGCGGCGGCAGCTCGGTGACGTCGCGGCCGCCGATCGAGATCGCTGCCGTCCGTGTCTTCCTCGAGCCCGGCGACCATCCGCAGCAGCGTCGACTTGCCGCAGCCTGACGGCCCGACGAGGACGAGGAACTCGCCACTCCCGATCGTGAGCGAAACCCCGTCGACCGCCGCCACTCCGCCGGCGAAGACCTTGCTGACGTTGTCGAGGACGATTTCCGCCACTCGAAGCTCATGGAGTCTATACCGCATCAGGGATCTGAAAGCAATGGCATTGACCACTTCGCCGTACTGGCTCTATAGTCGATTGCGGACATGGAAGCGATCGGTACCTCGCCGAAGATGACGAAGCAGAGCGCGGCGCGGCAGCAGGTGCTCGAGCTGATCGAGCGGCTCGGCGTCGGCACCGCGATCCCCTCCGAGCGCCAGCTGAGCGTCGATCTCGGCGTCTCGCGGCTGACCGTCCGCGCCGCGCTCGACGACCTTGCGCGCGAGGGGTACCTCGTGCGCCGGCGCGGCAGCGGCACCTACGTGCAGCAGCCGAAGATCACGCAGCAGCTCGACGATGACCTCGTTCAGCGAGGACATGCGCCGGCGCGGCATGGTGCCGGGCAGCACGACGCTCTCGCTCACGCGCCAGCTCGCCGGGCCGCAACTCGGCCGCTTCCTCAATCTGTCTCCAGGAGACGAGATCGTCGTCGTCAAGCGGCTTCGGCTCGGCGGACGGCGTCTCGATGGCCATCGAGACGCTCCACATCCCGGCGAGCGTCGTGCCCGGCGTCAAGCCGGGCGATCTCGAGGGCTCGTTCTACGAGCTCCTCCGCTCGCGCTACGGCGATCGAGATCGCGACTGCGACGCAGACGATCGAGCCGACGGTGACGAACGAGGAGGAGTCGGCCGCGCTCGGAGTGCCGCTGCACTCGCCCGCGTTCCTCTTCGAGCGCACGAGCCGCGACGAGACCGACCGGACGCTCGAGTTCGTCCACTCGATCTATCGCGGCGACCGTTACCGGATCGTCTCCGAGCTCACGCCGTCGTAACCTGCGTTCCCACTACCGGTCACCACCTCTTGACAAGAGTGGTCTGGTGTGGGACAGTCCGCGCCGTGGCCAATTGGTATAGACCATTCGGCGCACCGCCGGACGTGTTGTACGTCCTCCGGCCACAGGCGTTTTCGCGCTCCGCTCCCGCGTCGACGGCTCGAGGGAGATTGGGCATGAGATACCGGGTTTTCGCGGCGGTCGTCGCCGCGCTCGCGCTCGGCGGTCGTCGCCGCGACGACGGCCAACGCGAGTCACGAAGCCTCGCACACGCTCACCGTCTGGCTCCAGGTCGACGCCCAGAACGGCTGGCCGAGCGTCGTCGCTGCCGCGAACACAGCGTTCGAGAACGCCAATCCGGGCTGGAACGTCGATGTGCAGTACCAGAGCTGGGGCGACCACCTCCAGAAGTTCGACGCGACGATCGCCGGGAACGACACGCCTGACGTCATCGAGATGGGCAACACCGAGATGACGAAGTACATGGCGGCGGGCGCCTTTGCGAACATCACTGTCGACACCAGGCCAGTTCGACAACTCGTCGAACTGGCTCGCCGGACTGATGAAGTCCTCCATGTTCAACGGCAAGCTGTACGGCGTCCCGTACTACGCCGGCTCGCGGCTCGTCACCTATCGCACCGACCTGTTCAAGAAGGCCGGGATCAAGAAGGCGCCGAAGAGCCTGAAGCAGTTCGAATCCGACCTCGCGAAGGTCAAGGCGCAAGGAGCCACAGCTCAAGGGCTTCTCGCCGTTCTACATGGCGGGAACCGACTGGTACAGCGCTCTGAGCTTCGTCTACGACTACGGCGGATCGATCGCCACGTTCTGAACGCACGGCAAGTGGCTCGGGCACGCTCGACTCGAAGAAGTCGATCGCCGGCCTGACCGCCTACAAGAAGTTCTTCCAGGCGACGTCGCCGAAGTCGGCCGCGACGCTGAACGAGGCGAACCCTGCCCCGTACACCGTCTTCTCCCAGAACCGGACGTCGGCGATCTTCGGCCCGGGCTGGTTCAGCTGCTGCACCGGCAAGAAGTACACGAAGGTCACCGGGCAGTTCGTGATGCCGAGCCACAATCGCGGCAAGTCGATGCCGGGCTTCCTCGGCGGCTCCGACCTCGCGGTGCCGGAGCAGAGCAACCAGCAGGCGCAGGCGCGTGCCTGGATCGCCGACTTCACGAACACGGCGAACGAGAAGGCGCTGCAGGCAGTCGGGAACATCCCGAACGCCACGAACCTGCTCAACGGCTCGGTCAACGACCAGCGCCGCGAAGGCGAGCTGGTTCGTCCCGACGGCGAAGTACTGGGTCAACGTCGAGAACGGCAACATCCTGCGCACGATGCTCGCCCAGATCCTGACGGGGAAATTCACCGTGAAGCAGGCAGCGCAGAACGGCAGACGCGAACATCGAGTACACCCTCAACCAGCGCTAGCGCACTGAGCGGGACGGGCCCCACAGCGTTGGGAGCCGCCGCCGAGGCCGCCTCGGCGCGGCCTCGGCGGCGCCCGCTCATCTGGAGCCGGGCCCGCCGCGGCTCCGTCCCGTATCTCCTCGTCGCCCCGGTCGTCGTCGTCCTCGGCGCGTCCTCGCCTACCCGATCTACTAGCCTCGTCCGGATCGCGCTCGAGCAGTTCGGTCTCTTCGAGCTCGTCCCGGCACCGGCGTCTACATCGGGCTCGCCAACTTCCGCAGCGTCCTCCACGACTCGATCTTCTGGCACACGCTGCTGCGCACGGTCGTCTTCACGGCCGTCAACGTCAGCCTGACGATCGTCGGCGGGACGCTGATCGCGCTGCTCCTCGTACGCGTCTCTGACGTGCGGTGCGCATCCTCATCACGGTCGGCCTCGTGCTCGTCTGGGCGATGCCGCCGGTCGTCGCCGTCCAGGTCTGGAACTGGATGACGAACGTCCAGAACGGCGTCCTCAACTACATCCTCACCGCGCTGCACGTCGGCAACTACGACCAGCACAACTGGTTCGCGCACGCCCGTTCTCGCAGCTCGCCATGGCGACCACGCTGATCGTCTGGGGCGCGCTTGCCGTTCGTCGCGATCACGGTCTACGCCGCGCTCTCGCAGGTGCCGCACGAGCTCGTCGAGGCGGCCCAGATCGACGGCGCTCGGTCCTGGCGCGTGTTCAAGGACGTGACGCTGCCGGTGATCGCGCCGCTCCTGTACCTCCTCACGATGCCTCTCGATCCTCTGGGACTTCGGCGTCTTCACGCAGGTGTACCTGCTGATCGGCCAGCCCGCGATCGTGCCCGCGAACTACACGATGGCGATCTACCTGTGGGAGGGGCGGAAGTCTCGAACAACTACGGCCTGGGTGCGGCGATCTCGATCCTGATGCTCGTCGATCGTCGCCGCGATGAGCGTCTTCTACGTGCGCCGGATGGTGCGGGTTGGTGAGGTCGCGTGACTCATCGCTTCTCGCGCAAGCTCGGCTGGAACGCGCTCGGCCTCGCGCATCTTCGCCGTGATGGTCTTCCCGGTCTTCTGGATGATCTCGACGGCGTTCAAGACGAACGACCAGATCAACAGCCTCACGCCGACGTGGTTCCCGGGGCACCCGACGCTGCGGCACTTCCGCGACGCGCATCCACAAGCCGTACTTCTGGGCCGACGTGAAGAACAGCCGTGATCGTCGTGCTCGGTCACGATCGCGATCGCCATGGTGCTCGCGTTCCTGGCGGCGGTCGCGCTCGCGAAGTACCGCTTCACGCGGCCGCAAGGCTCTTCATCGTGCTCCTGATCGGCGTCCAGATGCTGCCGCGGCATCGGCCTGATCATCCCGCTCTACGTCGTGCTCGGCCACGTCCGGTCCTGCACCTCAACCTGGTGAACCACCTGACCGGCCTGATCGTCGTCTACATCAGCGCCGTGCTGCCGTTCTCGGTTTGGACGCTGCGCGGCTTCCTGATCGGGCATCCCGAAGGAGCTCGAGGAGGCGGCGATGGTCGACGGCTCGACGCGGCTCGGTGCCTTCGTCCGGATCCTGCTGCCGCTCGTTGCGCCGGGGCTCGTCGCCGACGTCGGTCTTCGCCTTCATCACGAGCTGGAACGAGTACATCTTCGCGCGCGTCCTGCTCAATGACGGCTCGACGCAGACGATCACCGTCTGGCTGTCGTACTATCTCCGGCTCGAGCGCGCGACGGACTGGGGCGGGCTGATGGCCGCCTCGACGCTGATCGCGATCCCCGTCGTGATCTTCTTCCTGCTCGTCCAGCGCAAGATCGCCTTCGGCCTCACCGCCGGCGCCGTCGAGGCTGAGGTGGTACATGACCACTCGTGAACCGCGCGGGCAGCTCGTACTTCGGCGTGCGGATCCCGCGGCACGTCGCGCCGCGACATGGCCGACCTCGCGGCGCGCGGCTACA
This sequence comes from uncultured Actinomycetes bacterium, assembly GCA_963720065.1. Taxonomy (GTDB): domain Bacteria; phylum Actinomycetota; class Thermoleophilia; order Gaiellales; family Gaiellaceae; genus Palsa-739. The sequence continues at coordinate 76,693 of CAVREH010000037.1, read as the reverse complement.
CGGGCGTCCTGCACACGTTCTCGGAGAACGACTTCGCCTACTACCGCGACACGATGGCGGAGATCGTCGCGGCCTCGCACGCCGAGGGCCTCTCCGTCCAGGCGAGCCCGTGGGGGCTCGGCCGCACGTTCGGCGGCGAGGCCGAGAGCCGCTGGGTCGCCTTCCATCCCGAGGAGTGCCAGGTGCTCGACGACGGGCGGCGGGTCGCGGCGGCCTGCCTCAACAGCTCCGCCTACCGCGACTTCTGCAAGGAGTGGGCCGACTGGGTGCTCGAGTGCGGCGTCGACGCCGTCTTCTGGGACGAGCCGGCGTGGGTCGTCGCCGCCGCAGGTCGGAGTCGACGACCCGTCGCGCTGGACGTGCCGCTGCGACCACTGCGCCGAGCGGTTCGGCGGCCCGGTCCCGCCGGAGCGGACGCCCGAGGTGCAGGCGTTCCGCGAGGCGTCGGTCGTCGACTTCCTGCGCGAGATGCTCGCGCACGTCGCCGCGCGCGGCGGCGCGAACGCGATCTGCCTCCTTCCCGCGACCGAGGGCGGCAGGGGCTGCCGACTGGGACGAGGTCGCCTCGCTGCCGGGGCTGACGACGCTCGTGACCGACCCGTACTGGAAGCACTGGGACGAGTCGGCCGAGGCCGTTCGTGCGCCGCTTCGCGCGGCTGCTGCGCGAGACCGCCGACCGCCACGGCGTCGCCGCGCAGCTCTGGGTGCCGAGCTTCGGGCTCGACGCGCGACGACATCCCCGAGCTCGAGGCGGCGATCGCGGCCGCGCGCGAGGAGGGCGTCGACGACCTCTGGACATGGGGCTACGAGGCCTGCCGCCACATGACGCATCTCGCCACGCCCGACGCGCCGCTCGTCTGGGAGGCGGTGAGCGCCGCGCTCACGGGCCGGCCGCAGACCGCCACGACCGAGGCTGCGCGCGCGGATCTCGCCGACCTCGACCTGCGTTCCGGCGCGGGACCTCGTGCGGCTCCTCAACGAGGAGGACGCGACCGTCCCCGCTGCGGTCGCCGAGGCCGGCGACTCGCTCGCCGCTGCGATCGACGCGATCGTCGAGCGGCTGCGCCGCGGCGGCCGGCTCGTCTACGCGGGCGCCGGCACGTCGGGAGCCCTGGCCGCGCTCGACGCGGCCGAGTGCGGCCCCACGTTCGGCTCGCCACCCGGCGAGGTCCTCGCCGTCGTCGCGCGAGCAGCGAGGCGGACGAAGACGACCGTGCGGCGGCGACGAACGCACTGCTCGAGCTCGCCCTCCGGCCCGAGGACTGCGTCGTCGCCGTCAGCGCGAGCGGCTCCACGCCCTTCGCGCTCGCCGCGCTCGAGGCTGCTCGCGATTGCGGCGCGCTCAGGTCGCCGTCGCGTGCGCCCGCGAGCAGTGCGGCCGCGCTCGCCGAGCACGAGGTGGCGGCCGTGGTCGGGCCCGAGGTGATCGCGGGCTCGACGCGGCTGAAGGCGGGCACCGCGCAGAAGCTCGTCCTCAACACGATCTCGACGGTGACGATGATCCGGCTCGGCCGCACGTACGGCGGCCTGATGGTCGGCGTGGTGCCCGCCAACGAGAAGCTTCGCGAGCGCGCGCGCCGCAACGTCGTGCTGGCGAGCGGCGCCTCGGAGGAGCGGGTCGACGAGGCGCTCGCAGGCCGCGGCGGGCGATGCGCGCGTGGCACTCGTCTCGCTGCTCGCCGGCGTCGACGCGGATGCTGCGCGGGCGCGGCTCGAGGCCTCCGAAGGCTCGGTGCGAAAGGCGGCCGGGGAATGAAGCTGGGCGTCGAAGCCGCCCTCGTGCGCGGCGAGCTGATCCCGGGCGACGTCGAGGTCGAGGACGGCCGCATCGTCGCGGTCGGTCTCGCCCGCGGCACGCGTGGCCGGATCGCGATCCCTGGCTTCGTCGACCTGCAGGTGAACGGCTACGGCGGGGTCGACTTCCTCTCCGCCTCGAGCGACGACTACAGTCGCGCCGGCGAAGCGCTGCTTCTCGCCGGCGTGACCGCGTACCAGCCGACGTTCATCACGTCGGCGGAGGAGGCGACGATCGAGGCGCTCCGCGCGATGCCGACCGGCGCGCCGGGGCCGCGGATTCTCGGCGCGCACGTCGAAGGGCCGTTCCTCTCGTCCGACCGTCCCGGCACGCACCCGCTCGTCCATCTGCGCGCGCCCGACGTCGCGCTGCTCGACCGGCTGCTCGACGCGGGCCGTGTGACCCAGATGACGCTCGCCCCCGAGCTGCCCGGCGCGGATGCGCTCGTCGAGCGGCTGCGCGAGCGCGGCGTCGCCGTGTCGGCAGGGCACACGAACGCGACCGCGGAGGAGGCCCACCACGCCTTCGATCTCGGCGTCGGCGGCGTCACGCACGTCTTCAATGCCATGCGCCCCTTCCGCTCCCGCGATCCGGGAATCGCCGGCGCCGCCCTCACCCGGCCCGGCGTCGTGATCGGGATGGTCGTGGACGGGTACCACCTCGCCGACGAGACGGTGCAGCTCATCTGGTCCTGCGCGGCCGGCCGCGTCGCGCTCGTCACCGACGCGATGGCGGCGGCCGGGACCGGCGGCAACGGCGGCACGTTCCAGCTCGGCGACGTCGAGGTGGCGGTCGAGGACGGCGCCGCGCCGAAGCGCCAGGACGGGACGCTCGCGGGCTCGGTGCTGACGATGATCGACGCGGTGCGGAACCTGCACGCGCTCGGGGTCCCCTTCGAGCAGGCTGTGGGCGCGGCCACCGAGGTGCCGGCGCGCTTCCTCGCCCGCGGTGACGTCGGCTTCCTCGAGCCCGGCGCTCCGGCCGACGTCGTCGTCCTCGACGACCGGCTCGAGATCCAGACCGTCCTCAGCTCGGGACGGAACGATGTCGTGGCTCGAGACTGAGCTGCGCGAGCAGCCGGCGGCGCTCGCGCGCCTGCTCGAGCGCCAGGCGGACTCGGCCCGGACGGCGGCGCGGCTCTTCCAGCGGCGCGACATCCGCTACCTCCTGATCGCTTCCCGCGGCAGCTCCTCGAACGTCGCGCGCTACGCGCAGTACCTCCTGGGCCGCGCGCACCGCGTGCCGGTCATGTTCGCCACGCCGTCGCTGTACACGATCTACGGCCAGCCGCCGCGTCTCGACGGCGCGCTCGTGATCGGGATCTCGCAGTCCGGCGCCTCGCCGGACGTCGTCGCGGTGCTCGCCGAGGCGAGAGAACAGGGCCGGCCGACGCTCGCGCTGACGAACGACGTCGGCTCGCCGCTCGCGCAGACGGCCGAGGCCGTCCTGCCGCTCGAAGCAGGTGAGGAGCACGCCGTCGCGGCGACGAAGACGTACGTCAACTCGCTCGGCGCGGTCGCCCTTCTCTTCGCGGAGATGGGGAACGATGCGACCGCGCGCGAGGAGCTCGTCCGGATGCCTGACGCCCTCGCGACGCAGATCGAGCTCTCGCTGGACGAGACCCCGGCGCTCGAGGAGTACCGGGACGCGGTCGGGCTGACGGTGGTGGCCCGCGGTGTCAACTACGGCACCGGCTTCGAGATCGCGCTCAAGATCCGCGAGCTGTCGGGAATCGTCACGGAGGCGTACTCGCCCGCCGACCTGATGCACGGCCCCATCGCCGCGATCCAGCCGGGCTGGCCCGTCGTGGTCGTCGCCCCGAGCGGGCCCGCGCGGCCGAGTGTCGAGGAGATCGTGCCGCCGCTGCGCGCCCGCGGGGCACGGCTCGTGGCGGTGTCGGACGTTCGCGCGGTCCTGCGCCGCGCGCAGACCAAGCTCGTGCTCGCGCCGGGCGTCCCCGAATGGCTCAGCCCGCTCACCGCCGTGGTGCCCGGGCAGGTGGCGGCCATGCGCCTGACGAGCCTGCGAGGCCTCGACCTCGACAGCCCGGTCGGCCTCCGGAAGGTGACGCTGACGCGCTAGCCGCGCGCGCTTGGGTGAGGCGGCCGCGCCGCCGATCGCGGCCGCCTCGGGTCGTCCTCTGGAACTAGGAGCTGAGGTTCCTCAGGACCACGACATGGACTCTCGTGGCGGCGGCCGGAAGCCCGGTGGTCAGGTCGCCGGTGATCTTCTTCGGCGCCCGGACCGTGATCACGCCTTTTGCGGTCGCAGTCCCGTCGGCGAGGCTCGACTTGTGCCTGAACGTGACCTTCGAGCTCGCGGTGAGCGTGAATGTGAGGGACTGGTTCTTCAGCGCATGGCCGTGGTAGTTCGCGTGCTTGACGTCGATCGCGATCTGGCCGTTCGTGCTCGTCGAGGAATCGAACGCCGTGTACGCCGACAGGGTCCCCTTGAGGACGTACTGAACCTTGGGAGCGGACTTGCCGCCCTTCGGGGGATGCGACGGCTTCGCAAAGGCGACGCTGGTGGGAAGCGCCAGAGCCGCCACCAGGAAGACGAGGACCTTCTTCATCTCTGTTCTCTCCTAACTCTGTTTGCGCGAGTGTCCCCCGGATCCTGTGCGCGGCTTGTCAGCTCTGTGGCAGCGCGCCGTAAGCCCCGTGTAAAGCCTGCCGTCTTCCGGCGCAACCGCCCTATCTCATTCACATCTAGCTCACATGAACCGCGCGGCCGCCGACCGTACGCTGCCCCGGATGCGCGCGCTCCGAGTACTCAGAGGGGGCAACGCTCGGGCTCGCGCGGAGCTCGGGTCTCTGTTCGTCGTCTCGCTGCCGCGCTCGCTCTCGAGCCTGCTCTACGTCGCGTCGGCCCGCGCCGTCGGGCTCGCAGAACCGACCTGGACGAGCGACGGCGAGATCCTCAATCGCGAGCGCGTCCCGCGGCGGCTGCAGAATCTCGCCCCGGCGGACGAGCGCTTCACGCTCCTCGGTGCGGCCCCCGACGTCTTCACGAGCATGACGAGCTACCTCGACCGCGCCGCTCTGCGGCACGGGTTCGCGTACAAGGACGTCGTCCAGCCGTTCGTGATCGGCGGCTGGGAGGGCCTCGGCGACTTCAAGGTTCTCAAGGTGCGCCGCAACGTGGCCGAGGTCGCGTACACGATGCTGAAGCGGCGGTGGCTGTACCCCGCGCGGGCGGCGAGCCTGTTCGACGAGCATCCGTGGGCACTTGTCGAGGGGCTCGTCCGTGCCGAGGCGGTGCTCGACGCGCTGCCGGGCGAGACGGTCGATTACGCCGACGCCGTCGTCGACCACCGCTCACTCGGGCTCGCCCTCGGTCGCCTCTATCCCGATGTGCCGGTCGCGTCGCTCCGCTACATCGACCGCAGCTTCGCCCGCGCGCGCCGGCGGCTCGAGGCCGAGCGGCGTGGCTCGCTCGTCTTCCGCCGGCTCGAGTGGATCGTCTCGGCGGTGCGGGAGCGGTTGCAGTCGGACGATTCGCGCGAGGAGGTCGCCGAAGCCATTTAGACCGGCTCGGTCGGCGCCAGGCGGCGCAGCACCGGGAGGGAGGCAAGCCCGACGACGAGCGTCGGCAGGACGATCACGCCGCGGTAGAGCAGCACCGCGGCGACCACGTGCGCACCCGAGGCGCCGAAGCCGACGAGCGTGCCGATCATCCCCAGCTCCACGACGCCGATCCCGCCCGGGGTGAGCGGCAGCGAGCTGATGACGCGGCCGATCGCCCACGCGAGGAACGCCTCGCTCGGCGGCACGGTCGCGACCGAGACCCCCACCGCCCGCAGGGACAGCTCGAACACGAGGTACGCGGTCAGCTGGTTGGCGAGCGTCGCCGCGGTCAGCCATCCCCAGCGCCGGCGGAGCAGGACGAGCCGCTCCGCTCGCAGTGTCACGAGGGCCTCCCCGCTCCAGCCCGGCGGGTTTCGGTGGAAGAGCCGGGCGACCCAGGCGCCGGCGCGCGCCGCTGTGTCGCCGAGCCGCCGGGCGGCTCCCGGGCTGCGCAGGGCCGCCACCGTGAGCCCGACGATCAGCCCGCCGACTGCTGCGCTCACGCCGGCGATCACGGCCGTCGTGCTCGACAGCTGTCCCGTGGCGAGAACCAGGATCGACCCGACCAGCGGATAGACGAGGATCATCACCTGACTCCAGATGCCGGTAACGGCGACGGCGAACGCGGCGTGTCCCGGTCGACGCGCAGCCTGCGCAGGAAGGCGAACGAGAGCGCCATCCCGAGGGGAGCGCCTCCCGGTAGGAGGGTCGTCAGCGCCGTCGAGGCCTGGGTGAAGGCGAGCGCCCCGAGGAACGAGAGCTGCGGGAGCACGGCCATCCACGGCAGGGCGGTCGTCACGATGTCGAGTAGCGCTCCCACGGCAAGCGCCGCTATCCACGGCCCCGAGACGGTCCCGAGCTGGTGCGCGACGCTCCCGTAGCTCGCGATGCGCGGGACGACCTCGACGAAGACGACGGCGGCGAGCGCGAGGCCGAGCGCGAAGCGCAGGACGGCCTTGCGGCTACTCCGCATGGCGGCAGTCTAGGAAGCGGCCCCGCGCACTTGCGCTGCTAGCCTCACGCCGCCATGAAGGTCCTCGTCACCGGTGGCGCCGGCTTCATCGGTGCGCACGTCGCACGACATCTGCTCGAGGCAGGCCACGACGTCGTCGTTCTCGACGACCTCAGCGGCGGCTACGAGGAGAACGTGCCCGAGGGGGCGACGTTCGTCGTCGGCTCGGTTGCGGACCCGGAGCTCGTCGACGAGCTCTTCCGCACCGCACGAGTTCTCCCACGTCTTCCATCTGGCCGCCTACGCGGCCGAGGGGCTCTCTCACTTCATCCGGCGCTTCAACTACGCGAACAACGTCCTCGGCTCGGTCAACGTGGTCAACGCCGCCCTGCGTGCCGAGACCGTCGAGCGCTTCGTCTTCGCCAGCTCGATCGCGGTCTACGGGCCAGCCCAGACGCCGATGTCGGAGGACGTCGTCCCCGAGCCGGAGGACCCGTACGGTGTCGCGAAGTACGCCGTCGAGCTCGACCTGGCGGCCGCCCAGCGGATGTTCGGCCTCGACTACACGATCTTCCGGCCGCACAACGTCTATGGCGAGCTGCAGAATCTCGCCGATCCGTACCGAAACGTGATCGGGATCTTCATGAACCAGCTCCTGAGCGGCAGGCCGATGTCCGTCTTCGGCGACGGCCTGCAGACGCGGGCGTTCACGCACATCGACGACGTCGCGCCGGTCATCGCGCGTTCGATCGACGTCTCCGAGGCGGCGAACGAGGTCTTCAACGTGGGCGCCGACACGCCGTACACCGTCCTCGACCTCGCCCAGCGCCGTCGGGCGCGCCTTCGACGTGGCCGACCCGGAGATCGACTTCCTGCCTGCGCGGAAGGAGGTCGTCCACGCGTTCTCCGACCACGCGAAGCTGCACCGCGTCTTCGGTGAGGAGCCGACCGTGTCGCTCGAGGACGGTCTGCGCAGGATGGCCGACTGGGCGCGGGAGACCGGCGTTCGCGATCCGATCCGCTTCGAGAGCGTCGAGGTGCTGCGCAACCTGCCGCCCTCGTGGGCGGAGGGCCTGACGCAGACCGTTTGAGCTCTTAGTGCCCGACGTCTCCGTCTCGCTCGTCAACACGAACTCGCGCGAGCTTCTGCTCGCCTGCCTCCAGTCGCTGGAAGGGACGGACGTCGAGATCGTCGTCCTCGACAACGCGTCGGAGGACGGGTCGGCCGCCGCGGTCCGCGAGCGCTTCCCCGGCGTCCGCGTGATCGAGCAGCGCCACCGGGCGGGGTTCGGCGCCAACCACAACACCGTGATCCGCGCCACGACCGGCCGCTACGTCTTCGTCCTCAACGAGGACACGACGAGCGAGGACTGGGGCTTCGAGCGGATGGTCGCCCATCTCGACGCGAACCCGCGCGTCGCGGCGCTCGGGCCGCGGCTCGTCTATCCCGACGGCGGCCTCAGTCGTCGGCGTGGCGCTTCCCGTCGCCCGAGACCGCCGCGCTCGGCCTGCTCACGCTCGGGCGCGCCGGCATCCTCCAATCGGGAGGGAGCGAGACGCGTGACGTCGACTGGGCCATGGCGGCCGCGCTGCTGCTGCGCCGAGAGGCCCTCGACGAGGTCGGTCTCTTCGACGAGGAGTTCTTCATCTACTCCGAGGAGACGGATCTCTCGCGGCGCCTGCGCCGCGCGGGCTGGCGGACGCAGTACTTCCCCCAGGTCACCGTCGTGCACCACGAGTCGCAGTTCAGCGTGGGAATTCCCGAGCGGCGGATCAACGAGATGTGGCGCGGCCGACACCGTTACTGGCGCAAGCACCACTCCGCCCTTGGCGTCCAGGTCGCCGCGCTCTGCACGGGCGCGCAGTACGCCGCGCGCGCTCTGCTTCGGGCGGGCGACCGTGACTTCGCGGCCCGGATGCGGCTGCATGCCCGCGACGCGATCCGGGTCCGCGGGCCCGGTCTCCGCGAGTTGGCGGAGGACTGGAACCGCGAGCACCAAACCCTCTAGCGCAGATGCGTGCCTTCGGGCACACTTCCGCAAATCCACGACGTTCGGGGGGCGCTGTGCGGGCGGTACAACGAACGCGGTCGAGTAGGTCCGAAGCACTCCTGGCGTCGCGCGCGCACCGGCCTCCGCATCTCGCGGACGGGATGTGGCGGAGCCGCGTCCGGCATCGCCCGGATCCGGGGGGCGGCAGCGGCGGCGGACGGCCCGAGGAGTCGGCTCCGCTCGTCCTCCTCGTCGACGACGAGCGCTCGATCCGCACGATCTGCCGCGTCAACCTCGAGGGAGACGGGCTCGCGGTGACCGAGGCGGCCGACGGAGCCGAGGCCCTGAAGATGCTCAGGCGGGCGCAGCCGTCGCTGGTGCTTCTCGACGTGATGATGCCCGGCGTCGACGGTTGGGGCGTCGCCGAGCGAATGGCCGCGGACGACGAGACGCGGGAGATCCCGGTCGTCTTCCTGTCGGCCCGTGCGGCGCACGAGGATCGCCTGCGGGCCCAGGAGCTCGGCGCGGTCGGCTACGTGGTCAAGCCCTTCGACCCGCTCGAGCTCGCCGGGATCGTGCGGGACGTGCTCGAGCGAGTCGCGAGAGGTGAGCGCGAGCAACTCATTCGCGAGCTCTCGGAGCACGATTGATCGCCGACGCAGCGCCGCGCGGGCACGCGAAAGCGTCCCGGTGGTGGCCGCGCCTCAAGGGCCAGCAGGTCACCGCCCTCGCCGTCGCGCTCGGCGCGCCGGCACTCGTCACACTGCTCGCCTTCACGAGCGTCCGCACTGTCGTTCCGGGCCTGCTCTACGTCGTCGCGATCATCCTCGCCACCTCCGTGGGCGGACGGATCGGCGGTCTCATTGCGGTGGCCGCCTCGGCTTATCCGTTCTTCCATTACTTCGCCTCGCGCTACGACCGCAACCAGCTCAACGCCGAGGGCGCGACCGCTCTCGCCGTGTTCATCGTGGCGGCGCTGTTCGGCAGCGAGGTGCTCGGTCGGGAACGAGCGGCCCGCGAGCGGGCGGAGCGCGCCGTGCGCGAGAGCGAGCTCGCGCTCGGCGCCGCGACGCGGCTGCAGCACGCCGCGGACGCCCTCGCGACCGCCCACACGCCGCAGGAAGTCCTCGACGCGGTTCTCACGGAGGGCGTGCGCGCGGCCGAGGCCCGCGGCGGTCTGATCGCGACGCTGAGCGACGACGGCGAGTGGCTCGAGGTGATCGCGTCGCGCGGCTACGACCTGCGGTACATCGACCCGTTTCGCCGGTTCCCGGTGAGCGGGAACTTCCCGCTCTCGGAGGCGGTGCGGACCGGCGAGGGCGTTTTCATCCGCTCGGAGGCGGAGCGGGACGAGCGCTACCCGGAGCTGGCCGGCCGCTCGCAGCCCGGGCACGGGCTCGTGTGTGTCCCGCTCGTCGGCGAGCGCGGCACGATCGGCGGGCTCGTCTTCTCCTTCCCGACCGACCAGGACTTTCCGCCCGAGCGCCGGGCAGTCAAGATCGCGCTCGGCCGGCAGGCCGCGCTCGCCCTCGAGCGGGCCCGGTTCTCGGTGGCCGAGCAGAAGCTGCGCGAACGGGCCTCGTTCCTCGTCGAAGCGACCGCGCTGCTCACCGCGTCGCTCGAGCTCGAGCGGACGCTCGAGCGTCTCACCGAGCTGGCGGTGCCGCTCCTCGCCGACTGGTGCGCGATCTCGATGCTGGTGGAGGAGACGGGGGAGATCGAGCAGGTCGTCGTCGCCCACCAGGATCCCGAGCGCAAGCGCTGGGCCGAGGCGATGCGCGAACGCTCACGCACCATCCGGATCGACGACGAGTTCGACCTGACGGCGCAGGTGATCCGGACCGCCGAGCCGGTCTTCCTCCGTGAGGTACCGGCGGAGCTGCTGGAGGAAGCCGTGCGGCGCGACCCCAACGCCGCCGAGGCGCTCGAGCACATCTCCATTCAGAGCGCCATCACCGTGCCGCTGCGCTCGGGCGAGCGCACGTACGGCGCCCTCACGCTCGTCGCCGAGTCCAGGGAGCTCGAGGACTCCGACTTCGACCTTGCGCAGGAGCTAGCAGCGCGCGCGGCGATCGCCGTCGAGAACGCGCGGCTCTACCGCGAGGCCGAGCGCCGGGCCGAGGCCGCGCTCGCGCTCGCCTACGTCGGCGACGGGGTCGTGCTGCTCGACCGCGACGGCCGGGTGCGCTTCTGGAACGCGGCCGCGGCCGCGATCACCGGTGTGCCGGAGGCGGAGGCGGTGGGCCGGTACCCGGCCGAGGTCGTGCGCGCGTGGAAGGAGCTGACCCGGCCGGCGGAGCTCGCCGACGCCGACACGCCCGAGCGCGCCCGCCCGGTGACGGTGCCGATCGAGACCGCAGCGGGCGACCGCTGGGTCGCGGTCACCGGTGTCGCCTTCGACGAGGGCGTCGTCTACGCGCTGCGTGACGTCACCGACGAGCAGGTGCTGGAGCGCGCGCGGAGCGACTTCGTCGCGACCGCCTCGCACGAGCTCCGCACCCCGCTCGCCGCGGTCTACGGCGCCGCCCGCACCCTGCGCCGCACCGACATCGAGCTCCCACCCGAGCAGCATGACCGCTTCCTCGAGATCATCGTGAGCGAGACCGAGCGGCTGACCGCGATCGTCTCGCAGATCCTGCTGGCCGGTCAGCTCGAGGAAGGCCGCGTGGACGTGACCCCCGCCGCGACCGACCTGAGACCGCTCGCCGAGAGCGTGCTCGACTCGGCCCGCCTGCGAACTCCCGAGCAGATCGAGCTGCGGCTGGAGCAGAACGGCGCCCGCGCGGTCGCGCTCGCCGACGAGGACAAGCTCCGCCAGGTGCTCGTCAACCTCCTCGACAACGCGATCAAGTACTCCCCGGACGGCGGGGACGTGACGCTCGAGCTCGCCGGCGGCGACGGCCGCGTTCGGTTGACCGTCCGCGATCGCGGGCTCGGCATCCCGCCGGGCGAGCAGGAGCGGATCTTCGAGAAGTTCTACCGGCTCGACCCCGCGCTGACCCGCGGCGTCGGCGGCAGCGGCCTCGGCCTCTTCATCTCACGCGAGCTCGTCTCCCGGATGGGGGGCAGCCTCAGCGTGCGCTCGCAGCGGGGTGAGGGCGCCGTGTTCGTGGTCGAACTGCCCGCGGCTTAGGCAGATCTCACTTCACGCGGCAAACTTAGAGTCGTAGTGCCCCCTCGGCAAATGTCCTCCACGTCCCTGGCGGCTGCAAAGCGGCGCGATGCGGCTCCCTGCGTCCTTCCCTCGCTCGCTCTTCGCTCGCCAGTGACGCGGCAACGTTCACCGAGGGGACACTGATGCTCGTACTGGTGGCCGACGACGACCGTGCCGTGCGCGAGGCGCTCGAGCGGGCGCTGCAGCTGCACGGCTACGAGGTCGCGCTCGCGTCCGACGGGGACACGGCGCTGGCCGCCGTCGACTCGCGTACGCCCGACGCCGTCGTGCTCGACGTGATGATGCCCGGACTCGACGGCCTCGACGTGACGCGCCGCCTGCGGAGGCAGGGGAACCGCATCCCGATCCTCCTGCTCACCGCCCGCGACGCCGTCGGCGACCGGGTCGAGGGGCTCGACGCAGGCGCCGACGACTACCTCCCGAAACCGTACGACCTCGACGAGCTCCTCGCGCGGCTGCGCGCGCTGCTCCGCCGTTCCAAGCCGGAGGAGCCGGGCGCGGTGCTCCGCTTCGCGGACCTGAGCCTCGACCTGGGCTCGATGGACGCGCGCCGCGGCGGCCGCCGCTTCGAGCTGACGACGACCGAGGCGCACCTGCTCGAGCTGTTCATGCGCAACCCGCGCCAGGTGCTCGTGCGCTCGCTCATCTACGAGCGCGTCTGGGGCTACGACTTCAGCCACTCCTCGAACGCGCTCGACGTCTACGTGGGTTATCTCCGCCGGAAGACGGAGGCCGAGGACGAGCCGCGCCTCATCCACACCGTTCGCGGCACGGGCTACGTGCTCCGCGAACCGTGACCCTTCGCGTCCGCCTCACCCTGGTCGCGGCCGGCGTCGTCGCGGTCGTGGTCGCCCTCGCCTGCGCGACGACGTACTTCGTGATGCGGCACGAGCTCCAGGCGCAGCTCGACAGCTCGTTGCACGGCACGGCGGTGACGGTCGAGCGCACCGGCCAGATCGCCAGCGAGGACTACAGCGGCAACCGCGTCGAGGTGATCGACAACCAGGGCGGCATACTCGGCAGGACGTTACGGCGGCCGTTGCAGCCGGATGCGCGCGCCCTCGCGGTGGCACAGGGACGCGCACGGAGCTACTACGGCGACATCACGGTTCAGGGTTTCCATCTGCGGGAGTACGTGGCACCCGCCGCCGACAACACGCTGGGGCTCGTCGACGAGGCGGTCATCGTCGTGCGCAGCCTGACGGAGACGGATCGCGCGCTCGAGCGGCTGCGGCTCATCCTCATCTTCGTCGCCCTCGGCGCGATCCTCGCGGCCGCCATCGCGGGAGCCGTCGTCTCGGCGAGCGACCCTCGCTCCGGTGCGCCGGCTCACCGCCGCGGCGGAGCGAATCGCCGAGACCGGCGAGCCGAGCGAGCGCGTCCCCGAGGGCGGGCACGACGAGCTCGCAGCCCTGGGCGCCGCGTTCAACACGATGCTCGCCGCGCTCGAGGAGTCGCTCGAGACGCAGCGGCGCTTCGTCGCCGACGCCTCGCACGAGCTGCGCACGCCGCTGACGAGCCTGCAGACGAACATCGACGTCCTCCGCGGCGATATCGAGCTCGACCCCGAGCAGCGTCGGCGGCTGCTCGACGACCTCCACCGCGAGTCGCAGGAGATGCGTTCGCTCATCGCCGGCCTGCTCGAGCTCGCGCAAGGCGGTGCTCAGCTCGAGAAGGAGACGTTCCAGTTCGACGAGCTCGTCGAGGACTCGCTCGAGCGGGCGCGCGCCCGGTTCCCCGCGGTCGAGTGGGAAGCCGAGCGGCTCGAGCCGACCGTCGTCGACGGCTACCGCGACCGGATGGAGCGCGCCGTCTGGAACCTGCTCGAGAACGCCGGCAAGTGGAGCGGAGACGGCGGCTCGGTCGAGGTCTCGCTCGACGCCGGGGAGCTGCGGGTGCGCGATCACGGGCCGGGCTTCGCCGACGAGGACCGTCCTCTCGTCTTCGAGCGCTTCTACCGCTCGGCGGCGGCGCGGTCGATGCCCGGCGCCGGGCTCGGGCTGGCGATCGTCCGCGAAGTGGCCGAGGCCCACGGCGGCACGGTCGCCGCCGAAAACGCCCGGGACGGGGGCGCGATCGTCCGCCTCAGCCTGAATGGGGCAGCTCGCCCGCGCGTTGTTCGCTCTTAGATGTTTTTCATCCGGCCGTGATTCGATGCCTCTTGCATCGAACCCCTCCCGGCTCGGCCACTTGGGCGAGTCGTGGCCAGCCCGGCCCGGTGTCTTCCCGGATCCCCTGCGGTGAAGGCGCCGGGCTGAGCGGCTGGTGGGGGCCTATTCGGAACGCCAGCGCCGCAGGATCGCGAGAGCGTCGTCGAGCGAGTCGACGACCGTGCCGCCGCTCGCGTCGATGCAGCCGCGGACGAACAGGTTCACCGCGAAGTCGCCGCGCCGCTCGGCGCGCAGGTCAGTGAGCAGCCCGACGACCCCCTTGCGCTGCGGGTCGCGCTGCTTCAGCCCGTGGAAGAGCCCGATCTCGCACGCGGTGCCGTCGTCGACCGACGGCCCGTCGAGGACGGCGAGCACGGCGTCCGCGGACTCGACGCCACCGGCGTCCACGGCGAACACCGCTTCGGGAGTCGCCTCGAGGCCGATGAGCCCCTGCTCGTGAGGGACGAAGACGTCGAAGCCCTCGGCGCGGAGCCGCTCGGCGCAGTCGGCGAGGAAGGCTCGCTCGTACGGCGTGAAGATCGATCCGGCGAGGTAGATGCGCATCGGCTCATTCTCGCCGCAGCAGCGTCAGGGAGTGGGCGTCCACCGCGAGGAGCGCCCGCGCCCCGAGCGGCTCGACCGGCGCTTCGCCGGTGGCGAGCTCGACCCGCCACCGGGAGCCGAAGCGCCGCGTCGGCAGCGTGAACACGACCGGTTCGGAGTCGGCATTGAAGACGAGCAGGAACGAGTCGCCGGAAATCGGCTCGCCGTGCGGCGTCCGCTGGCGGATCTCCTGCCCGTTGAGGAAGACGCCGAGCGTTCGCGTCTCGGAGCTCGTCCAGTCCCGCTGCGTCATCCGGCGGCCGTCCGGCCGGAACCACCAGGCGTCCGGCAGCCCGCTCTCGCCGGCGTTGCCGGTCAGGAACGAGGTCAGCCGGAACACCGGATGCTCGCGCCTCAGCGCAATCACGCGCCGCGCGAACTCGAGCAGCTCGCCGTCCGCTGCCTCCCAGTCGAACCACGAGATCTCGTTGTCCTGGCACCACGCGTTGTTGTTGCCGCCCTGCGTCCGCCCGAGCTCGTCGCCGCCGAGCAGCATCGGCACTCCCTGTGAGAGGAGCAACGTCGCGAGGAAGTTCCGCTGCTGGCGCGCGCGCAGCGCGAGCACCGCCGGGTCGTCGGTCGGGCCCTCGGCGCCGAGGTTCCACGAGCGGTTGTCGTCGGTGCCGTCGCGGTTGTCCTCCCCGTTCGCCTCGTTGTGCTTGTCGTTGTACGAGACGAGGTCGCGGAGCGTGAACCCGTCGTGGGCGGTGACGAAGTTGATGGAGGCGAACGGCGTGCGGCCGTCGTCGCTGTACAGGTCCGACGAGCCCGTGAAGCGCTGCGCGAACTCGCCCACCGTTGCCCTGGCCGCGCCAGAAGTCGCGCGCGGAATCGCGGTACTTCCCGTTCCACTCGGCCCAGAGCACGGGGAAGTTGCCGACCTGGTAGCCGCCTGGCCCGACGTCCCACGGCTCGGCGATCAGCTTCACCTGCGAGAGCACCGGGTCCTGGTGGATCGTGTCGAAGAAGGCCGAGAGCCGGTCGACGTCGTAGAGCTCGCGCGCGAGCGCCGACGCCAGGTCGAAGCGAAAGCCGTCGACGTGGCACTCGAGCACCCAGTAGCGCAGCGAGTCCATGATCAGCCGCAGCACCGAGGGCTGGACCGGGTTGAGCGAGTTGCCGGTTCCCGTGAAGTCCATGTAGAAGCGCGGGTCGTCGGGCATCGAGCCGGTAGTAGCTCCGGTTGTCGATGCCGCGGAACGACAGCATCGGCCCGAGATGGTTGCCCTCGGCGGTGTGGTTGTAGACGACGTCGAGGATCACCTCGATCCCCGCGCCGTGCAGCGCCTTCACCATCCCCTTGAACTCGCGCACCTGCTCGCCGTCCGCGCCGCTGGCGGAGTAGAGCGCGTGCGGCGCGAGATAGCCGATCGAGGAGTAGCCCCAGTAGTTGGAGAGCCCGCGGTCGTGGAGGAATCCCTCGTCGGCGATGTGATGGATCGGGAGGAGCTCGACCGCGGTGACGCCGAGCTCGCGGAAGTACGCGAGCGCGGGCTCGGAGGCGAGGGCGGCGTACGTGCCGCGCAGGTCGTCGCGGATCTCGGGGTGCCGCCGGGTGAACCCCTTCACGTGCACCTCGTAGATCACGGTGTCGCTCCAGGGGGTCTGCGGCAGCCGGTCGTCCTCCCAGTCGAAGGCGAGGTCGGTCACGACGCACTTGGGAATCGCGTCGGCGTCGTCCTCGTCGTCGAGCTCGAGATCGGCGTCCTCCGCCGGGCTCGGCACGTAGGGCAGCACGTTCGCGCGATCCCACTCGACCGCCCCTTCGATCGCCTTCGCGTACGGGTCGATGAGGAGCTTGTTCGGGTTGAAGCGGTGCCCGGAAGCCGGGTCGTAAGCCCCGTGGACGCGATAGCCGTACCGCTGCCCGGGCCCCACGCCGGGCAGGTAGCAGTGCCAGTTGTGCCCCGTGACCTCGCGCAGCTCGACCCGCGTCTCGCGCTCGCCCTCGACCAGGCACAGCTCGACCCCCTCGGCGTGCTCCGAGAAGAGCGAGAAGTTCGTCCCTGTGCCGTCCCACGTCGCACCGAGCGGGAACGGCTTTCCCGGCCAGACCTCCATCGGCGGACGACGTTACTCCGGAACGAGCCAGACGGCGCCGAGCGGGGGCAGGGTCAGCGTGGCCGAGAACGGCTGCTCGTGCCACGGCACCGCCTCGGCCTCGACGCCGCCGAGGTTGCCGACGCCGCTGCCGCCGTAGAAGGCCGAGTCGGTGTTCAGCACCTCCCGCCACCTGCAGCAGACGGGCATCCCGACGCGGTAATCGTGGCGCGGCACCGGCGAGAGGTTGAGGACGCAGACCAGCGGCGGCGCATCCTGTTCGCCGACGCGCGCGAAGGCGAGGACGTTGTTCGCGGTGTCGTTCGCCTCGAGCCAGCGGAAGCCGGCCGGGTCGAAGTCGAGCTCCCAGAGGGACGGGGTCGAGCGGTAGACGCGGTTGAGGTCGCGCACCAGCGCCTGGATCCCCTCGTGCTCGGCGTGCTCGAGCAGGTTCCAGTGGAGCGAGCCCTCGGCGTTCCACTCCTCCCACTCCCCGAGCTCGCCGCCCATGAAGAGGAGCTTCTTGCCGGGGTGCGCCCACATGTAGGCGTAGAGCGAGCGCAGGTTCGCGAACTTCTGCCAGCGGTCGCCCGGCATCTTGCCGAGCAGCGACCGCTTGCCGTGCACGACCTCGTCGTGCGAGAGCGGCAGGACGAAGTTCTCGCTGAACGCGTACATGAGCGAGAAGGTCAGCGCGTGGTGGTGGAAGCGGCGGTAGACCGGGTCCTTCTGGAAGTAGGTGAGCGTGTCGTGCATCCAGCCCATGTTCCACTTGAAGCCGAAGCCGAGCCCGCCGAGGTAGGTCGGCCGGGAGACGCCGGGCCACGCGGTCGACTCCTCCGCGGTCGAGATCACGCCCGGCTCGCGCGCGTACAGCGTCTCGTTCAGCTCCTTGAGGAAGGCGACCGACTCGAGGTCCTCGTTGCCGCCGAACATGTTCGGCACCCACTCGCCGGCCTTGCGCGAGTAGTCGAGGTAGAGCATCGAGGCGACGGCGTCGACGCGGATCCCGTCGGCGTGGTGCTCCTGCAGCCAGTAGAGCGCGTTCGCGAGCAGGAAGTTCCGCACCTCCGTCCGGCCGAGGTTGAAGACGAGCGTGCCCCAGTCGGGATGGGAGCCGCGGCGCGGGTCGGCGTGCTCGTACAGGTGCGTCCCGTCGAAGGTGGCGAGCGCCCAGTCGTCGCGCGGGAAGTGGGCCGGCACCCAGTCGAGGATCACGCCGATGCCGCGCTGGTGGAGGCGGTCGACGAGGTAGCGGAAGTCGTCGGGCGTGCCGAAGCGGGAGGTCGGCGCGTAGTAGCCGGTCACCTGGTAGCCCCACGAGCCGGAGAAGGGATGCTCCATCACCGGCAGCAGCTCGACGTGCGTGAAGCCGAGGTCGGAGACGTAGTCGGCCGAGCTCGTCCGCGAGCTCGCGGTAGCGTCAGCGGGCGATTGTCCTCGAGCGGGTTGCGACGCCACGAGCCGAGGTGCACCTCGTAGATCGAGACGGGCGCGCGCAGCGGGTCGGAGGCCGCCCGGCGCTCGAGCCACTCCTCGTCGCCCCAGACGTGCTTCGCCTCCCAGACGACCGACGCGTTCGCCGGCGGCACCTCGGTGTGGAAGGCGAGCGGGTCGCTCTTCAGGCGCAGCCGGCCGTCGCGCGTCCGGATCTCGAACTTGTACTTCGTCCCTTCGCCCACGCCCGGGACGAACAGCTCCCAGATGCCGGACTCGCCGAGCGAGCGCATCGGGTGCAGGCGTCCGTCCCAGGAGTTGAAGTCGCCGACGACCGAGACCGAGCGCGCGTTCGGCGCCCAGACGGCGAAGGCGGTGCCCGAGCACGCCGTCCAGCTCACGGACGTGCGCGCCGAGCCGCTCGTAGAGCTGCTCGTGGCGGCCTTCCATGGCGAGGTGGAGATCGAGCTCGCCGAGCGTCGGCAGGAACGAGTACGGGTCGCGGACGGTGAACGTGTTGCCGTCCGGGTACTCGACCTCGAGCTCGTACTCGAGCGGCAGTCGCGCCTTCGGCAGCAGCGCCTCCCAGAGCCCGGCCGGATTCTTGAGCTCGGCCTCGACGCCGGCGGGCTGGACCCGCACGCCGACCGCTTCGGGCCGGAGCGTGCGCACGACGACGCCGCCGTCCTCGGCCTCGTGGGCGCCGAGCACGCCGTGGGGGTTCGCCCCGAGCTCGACCGTCACAGCGCCTCCGCGGCGCGCGTGCATCAGCCGCTCGATACCCGCGACCGGGATTCCCACCCAGTCGGGGCGGTTGTCGAGCTCGTAGCGCAGCTCGTACACCGCCTTCTCGAGCTCGAACACCGCGAGCAGGCGCTCGATCGCGGCGTCGCCCGGCGGCAGCAGCGTCGCGTCGACCGTCGGTCGAGATAGCTCTCGAGGAACCGCCCGCGCGCGCGCTCCTCCCAGTCCTCCGGCACGTCGGCGTCGCGCAGTGAGCTCGGCGGCGGTCGCCGCATAGGCGAACGAGCGGAGCATGCCGGCGACGTCCCGGAGCGGCGACCGCTTGCGCCGGCGCTCGACGAGCGTCCGGGCCGGCTCGCCCTCGAAGTCGAGGATCACCCAGTCGTTGCTCCGCCACGAGGGTCTGGCCGAGGTGGTAGTCGCCGTGGGTGCGGATCACGCGGCCGCTCGAGCCGGCATGGGTGAGGAGGCGGAGCTGCTCGCGCACCTCCTCGCCCCGGCCGAGTGATCGGCGCGAGGCGCTCGTCGTCGTCGGGCAGCGAGAGGAAGACGCGCGCGATCTCCTCGTCCACCGTCGCCGTCAGCAGGCCGAGCGACTCGACGCTCGGCTCCTCGGGCGCGAACGCGGGGTCGTTCGGCGTCGGCGCCGAGCGCGGTGTGCATCTGCGCGGTCACCTCGCCGAGCCGGCCCAGCCGGTCGAGGAACCGCTCGGGCGCCGTTGCGATCTCGCTCGAGCGCGAGCTCCCAGCCGTCGACGGCGCCGGCGACGAACTCCTGCAGGAGGCCGAGCGTGGCCGTGAGCGGCCCGCCGGAGTACGCGTACCAGCCGCCGAGCGCGGGATGTTGCGGAAGCCCTGCTCGGCGAGGAAGCGAAGCATCTCGAGCTCCGGGTTGATCCCGGGCTCGAGCCGGCGGAAGATCTTGAGGATGAGGGGCGTCGTCGAAGACGACCGAGCTGTTCGACTGCTCGGAGGAGACGAGCCGCGCGGCGCCGAGCTCGCGGCCGAGCGCGGATGAAGTCGTCCGCCGGCGTGGAACTCGATCACGCCCTCCGTGCCCTGCAGCGTTTCGCCGGACCGCATTGCGCTGACGATCTCCCGCGCGAGTCCCGCATCCTCGGCGAGGCCGTCGAAAGAGCCTTCGTCCCCGTCCGAGACGAGGAGCTGGTAGACGTCGTGAACCCCCGTGTCGAAGCGCATCTCGACGAGGGCGAGCGCCAGCTGCGGCTCGACCTGCCGGATCGTAACGGTGTCGAGCACCTCCGAGTGCGAGACCGTCCGCGACTTCGCGCCATACCAGCGCTGCCGGGTGACGTACTCGATCAACGACTGCTCGTCCATCTCAATTCACCTGCGCTTCCTGCCGGAGCTGGAACCAGAAGAATCCGCGCGGCGCGAGCGTCAGGAGGTAGGGCAGCTCCCCGATCGGTGGGAAAGCCGTACGACCCAGCATCTCCACCGGAACCATGCCCGCGTAGTCCGAGAGGTCGAGCTGCACGGCCTGCGCCGAGTGGGCGAGGTTGTGCACGCACAGCACCACGTCCTCCTCCCACGTGCGGATGTGGGAGAAGATCCGCGTGTTGTCGCCGGGAAGCGCCTTGTAGGTGCCCAGCCCGAACACGGGATGCTCCTTGCGCAGCGCGATGAAGCGCTGCATCCAGCGCAGGAGCGAGTTCGGCGTCCGCAGCTGCGCCTCCACGTTGACCGCCTGGAAGCCGTAGACGGGATCCATGAGCGGCTGGAGGTAGAGCTGCGCCCAGTCGGCGCGCGAGAAGCCGGCGTTGCGGTCGCCCGACCACTGCATCGGCGTGCGGACACCGTCCCGGTCGCCGAGGTAGACGTTGTCGCCCATGCCGATCTCGTCCCCGTAATAGAGGACAGGTGAACCAGGCAGCGAGAAGAGGATCGCGTGCAGCAGCTCCCCCTCGTCGCGGCCCGCGTCGAGGAGCGGTGCGAGGCGGCGGCGGATGCCGAGGTTGAGCTTCATCCGCGGGTCCTTCGCGTACTCGGAGTACATGTAGTCGCGCTCCTCGTCGGTGACCATCTCGAGGGTCAGCTCGTCGTGGTTGCGCAGGAAGAGGCCCCACTGGCAGTTGTCGGGGATCTTCGGCGTCCGGTCGAGGATCTCGTAGATCGGCGTCGCGTCCTCGCGCCGCAACGACATGAACATCCGCGGCATCACCGGGAAGTGGAAGCACATCTGGCACTCGTCGCCGTCGCCGAAGTAGTCCACGACGTCCTCGGGCCACTGGTTCGCCTCGGCCAGGAGCAGCCGGTCGGGATAGCGCGCGTCGACCTCGGCCGCGTACTCGTTTGAGGTACGCGTGCGTCTCCGGGAGGTTCTCGCCGTTCGTCCCGTCGCGCTCGAAGAGGTAGGGCACGGCGTCGAGCCGGAAGCCGTCGATTCCGAGGTCGAGCCAGAAGCGCAGCACCTCGAGCATCGCCTCCTGCACCTCGGGGTTGT
This sequence comes from uncultured Actinomycetes bacterium, assembly GCA_963720065.1. Lineage (GTDB taxonomy): Bacteria > Actinomycetota > Thermoleophilia > Gaiellales > Gaiellaceae > Palsa-739. The sequence continues at coordinate 55,776 of CAVREH010000037.1, read as the reverse complement.
CGAAGTTGAGGTCGGGCTGGTGGTGGAAGAAGCGGTGCCAGTAGTACTCGCCGCGGAGCTGGTCGAGCGTCCAGTTCGAGGGCTCGGTGTCGATGAAGATGACGCGGGCCTCGGGATAGCGCTCCTCCGTGTCCGACCAGACGTACCAGTCGCTCTTCGGGTTGGTGCGGTCCGCCCGCGACTCCTCGAACCACGGATGGTCGGCCGAGGTGTGGTTCATGACGAGGTCGGCGATGACGCGCATGCCGCGCTGGTGCGCCTGCTCGACGAACTCCCGGAAGTCGTCCACCGACCCGTAGTCCGGGTGGAGGGCGAAGAAGTTCGAGATGTCGTAGCCGCCGTCGCGCAGCGGCGACTCGTACATCGGCAGCAGCCAGAGGCAGTCGACGCCGAGCCACTCGAGATAGTCGAGCTTGTCGATCAGGCCCGCGAAAGTCGCCCGAGCCGTCGTCGTTCCCGTCGAAGAACCCACGGATGTGGATCTCGTAGAAGACGGCCCGCTTGAACCAGAGCGGATCCCGCTCGAACCATTGCTCAGACATGGCTGCGCCAGGCACGGCCGGTGCCAGGCACCGCCCGTGTCCCGAGTGGACGGTGGGCTTCCGCCATTCCGCGTGGCTCCGACGCGGTTGGTCCGGTTCGAACGTGTCTGGTGCCTGGCACCGAACGTGCCCCGTTGGGAGGTGCCGCGCTGTTCATCCGCCGATCCTTAGCACGTGGCTCTGGCCGGGGGCGAGCTTGACGTAGTTGCGGCCGATCCGCCACGTCCATTTCGCGTCCGACAGGAGGTCGCGCACCGGGTAGGCCGGCGGCAGCCCGGTCGACACCGGCACGACGCACACGCCGACCTGCGTCGCCGCCGGATCGAGGTTGACGACGGTGACGACGGTGTTCTCCCCGCGTCGCTTGAGAAAGGCGAACAGCCGCTCGTTCTCGGTCTCGAGGATCGTGATCGGATCGAGCCACTGGAGCGCCGGGTTCTCCCGCCGCGCCGCGTTGAGCCTGGCCGACGAGCGGCAGCAGCGCCCCGTCGAGCTTCCGCTGCTTCAGCTCGTACTTCTCCGAGTCGAGGTACTCCTCGGAGCCCGGCCGCACGGGCACGTTCTCGCACTGCTCGAACCCGGAGTAGATGCCGTACGACGGCGAGAGCGTCGCCGCGAGCACGAGCCGCGCCTCGAAGGCCGGCCGGCCCGCCGGCCTGGAGGTACTCGTGGAGGATGTCGGGCGTGTTCGCGAAGCAGTTCGGCCGGTAGAACTCCCGCCACTCGAGCAGCTGGCCGAGGAACTCGAGCAGCTCCCAGCGTGTGTTCTTCCACGTGAAGTACGTGTAGCTCTGCGCGAAGCCGCTCTTGGCGAGCGCCGTCATCGGCGCCGGCCGCGTGAACGCCTCCGAGAGGAAGATCACCTCGGGGTGCTCGCGCCGCACCTCGCCGATCAGCCACTCCCAGAACGGCAGCGGCTTCGTGTGCGGGTTGTCGACGCGGAAGACGGTGACGCCGCAGCCGACCCACTGGAGGACGACGTCGAGGAGCGCCTGCCACAGACCGCGCCAGTCCTCACTGCCGAAGTCGACGTTGTAGATGTCCTGGTAGCGCTTCGGCGGGTTCTCCGCGTATTTCAGCGTCCCGTCGGGGCGGCGGTGGAACCACTCTGGATGCTCCTTCAGCCACGGGTGGTCGGGCGAGCACTGGATCGCGAAGTCGAGCGCGATCTCGATGCCGAGCTCCTTGCGCGTCTGCGACGAGGCGCGCGGAACTCCTGCTCGGTGCCGAGCGACGGGTCGGATCGCGTCGTGCCCGCCCTCTTCGGAGCCGATCGCCCACGGGCTGCCGACGTCGCCCTTCTCCGCCGTCTCGGAGTTGTTCCGCCCCTTGCGGTTCGTGTGGCCGATCGGGTGGATCGGCGGCAGGTAGAGGACGTCGAAGCCGAGCTCGGCGAAGCGCGGCAGCAGCTTGCGGACGCCCTCGAAGCCGCCCCAGGAGCGCGGGAAGAGCTCGTACCACGAGCCGAAGCGCGCGAGTACGCGGTCGACGTCCACCGAGTAGGTCGGCCGACCACGCCTTCTCGGCGCGCTCGCCCGCAGGCGCCGCGAGCGCCTGCCTCGACCGTCAGCGTCCTCGCCGAGGAGCACCGCGCCCTCCGACAGCTCGCCGTCGAGGTCGGTCTGGCCCGCGGCGACCTTCCGCCGCAGCTCGTCCTGGAACGAGGCGACGCGATCGACCCAGGCCTCGATCCGGAAGCTCCACGAGACCCGGCCGGTCGACCTCGAACGAGCCGGCCCAGACGTCGTTGCCGAGCGGCTCGAGCGGCGTCTCGGACCAGCGGGTCGCGTCCGGGACGCCTTGTGGCGAACCGCCGCGCCGAGCGTCTCGTGCCCGTCGCGGAAGATCCGCGCGGCCACCGCGACCCGGCTCGCCGACGGTGCGCTTGACGGGGTAGCGGCCGCAGTCGACCTGCGGGCGACACGTCCTGGATCTGGATCCGAGCGGGGGTCGTCTTCGGGATCGCCACGCCCCCAGTCTCACTGATGAGGAAGGATCAAAACGTGGAGCTCCCCCGTTCGGCCGGCATCCTCCTCCATCCAACCTCGCTCCCGTCCGGGAAGCTCGACCGAGACGCGTACCGGTTCGTCGACTGGCTCGCGGCCGCCGGCCAGTCGTGGTGGCAGGTGCTGCCGCTCGGGCCGCCCGACGAGTTCGGCTCGCCGTACCGGTCGCCCTCCGCGTTCGCGGCCTCCCCGCAGCTCCTCGCGCGGCCGGCGGCGCGGGTCACGGCGGGCGAGGTGGAGGACTTCGTCGCGCGCCATCCCTTCTGGACCGGCGGCTGGGCACGCTTCGCCGGCACGGAGGCGCTCGCCGACGAGGTGCGCTTCGAGCGGGAGTGGGCAGCGCTGCGGGAGTACGCGGCCGATCGCGGCATTCGCCTGATCGGCGATCTGCCGATCTACGTCTCGGACGGCGGCGCCGATCACGAATGCTGGCCGGAGCTGTTTGCCCACGGCGAGGTGGCCGGTGCGCCGCCCGACGCGCTGAGTCCGACCGGCCAGCGCTGGGGAAACCCGCTGTACGACTGGCCAGTCCACCGCGCAACCGGCTTCCACTGGTGGCGCGAGCGGTTCCGGCGCACGTTCGAGCTCGTCGACCTCTGCCGGGTCGACCACTTCCGCGGCTTCGTCTCCTACTGGGCCATTCCGGCGCGGAACACGACGGCGAAGAGCGGCCGCTGGCGGCCGGGGCCCGGCGCCGGGCTCTTCCGTGCCGTCGAGCGCGAGCTCGGCGACCTGCCGCTGATCGCGGAGGATCTCGGCCACATCACCCCGCCCGTCTACGCGCTGCGGGACGAGCTCGGCCTCCCGGGGATGGTCGTGCTGCTGTGGGCGTTCCGCCGCGGCCGGCGCAATCCGCACAACCCGGCCAACCACCGGCGCAACTCGGTCGCGTACACGAGCACCCACGACACCGACACCGCCGCCGGCTGGTTCGCGGGCCTCGGCCCGAAGCAGCGAGCCGCCACCGGCTTCGATCCGCTGGAGCCGAACTGGGGGCTGATCGAGCTCGCCTACGCCTCCCGCCCCGAGCTGGCGATCGTCCCGGCGCAAGACGTGCTCGGCCTCGGCAGCGAAGCACGGATGAACCGGCCCGGGAGAACGGGAGGGAACTGGAGTTGGCGTCTCGAACGGGGCGCGCTGACTCCGGCCTCGGCGCAGCGACTGCGTGCTCTGGCCGGAGTCAGCGACAGGCTCCCGTGAGGTCAGCGTCCGATCTTGGCAATCGCCTTCCTGTCGTAGGTGACGACCGCATGTGGCAGCGGTTGGAAGAACAGTTTCGGCCCATTCGACTGACCCGTCGTGATCGCCCAGCCGATCAGCCGCTTGAGGCCGGCGACCTTCGGCGTCCGCTTGGGCACGATCACGTAGGTGTAGGTCGAGATGGGATACGCGTCGGCGTACTTCTTGCTCGCCGGCGGATTCACGATCGAGAGCGAGCCGTCTTTGGCGGGGTGCGTGTCCAGTAGCGCTGCGGCAAGGACGCCCTTCGCTTTGGGGACCACGAACTTGCCGGCGCGGTTCTCGATCTTGAAGTAGGTCAGATGGTTCGAGACCGCATAGGCGGTCTCGGCGTAGCCGATTGCGCCCGGCGTCTGCTTGACCACTGCAGCGACGCCGGAACTGTGCGGTGCCCCGGTCCCGGTGGGCCAGTTGACGGCGGTCCCGGTTCCGACCTGGTTCTTCCAGGTGCTGCTGACGTGGGAGAGGTAGTCGGTGAAGTTGTAGGTCGTGCCCGAGCCGTCCGACCGGTGGATGACGGTGATCGGCGTGTCGGGCAGGTTCTTGCCGGGGTTGAGCTTCCTGAGCGCGGGATCGTTCCACTTCGTGATCTGGCCGAGGTAGATCTTGGCGAGCACCGGACCACTCATGTGCAGGAAGTTGCCGTCGCCGTGCAGGTTGTAGAAGACGGAGGTCGCGGCCAGCGCCCAAGGGACCTGGACGCAGCCCTTGCATGCTTTGAACTGGTCGGCGGTCAGCGGCGCGTCGCTCGCCCCGAAGTCGACGGTGCGCCCGGTGATCTGGGCGATGCCGGCGCCTGAGCCGACGGCGCTGTACTGGACGGTGTAGCCCAGGGAGTCGGAAACGCGCGGGATCCACGCCTCGACGAGTGGCGCGACAAAGGTGCTCCCGGCGCCGACGAGAGTCGTCGAGTTGGTCTTCTGCGCGCCCGCGACGCCGTCGGTCGGGGACGAGCTCTTGCCCGAGCCGCCGCAGCCGGCGGCCACGAGGCCGATGAGGAGGATTGCGGCCGTCGCCGCTGCGATGTGTTGTGTTCTTGTCAGCATGCGGTCCGTCTCCCCGACGGCCCGCGTCTCACACGGACGGTCCGGCAGCGATTCGGTTACGGACCGGTGAATTCGATCCTAGGTGACCGCGAAGTAGACGGCGCAGGCCGTCCCGGCGCAGAGGCAGTAGATCGCGAACGGCGTCAGCGTCCGCGTCTCGAAGTAGCGCATCAGGAAGCGCACCGAGAGATAGGCGGTCAGCGCCGCGCAGAGTGCGCCCACGAGCGCCTGGCCCCGCACGCCGTTCCCCTGCGAGCCTGCGAGGTCGGGCAGCTTGAGGACTGCTGCCGCGAAGATGATCGGCGTCGCGAGCAGGAAGGCGAATCGTGCGGCGTCCTTGTGCGAGAGCCCGACGAGCAGCCCGCCGCCCATCGCAGCGCCCGAGCGTGAGAAGCCCGGCACGAGCGCGATCGACTGCGCCGCGCCGACCGCGACGGACTCGGGCCAGCCCACCGTTTGCGCGATTCGCTGGTCGTCGTCCTCGGCGACGACGGGAGCCCGCCGGCGCAGCAGCTCGGCGCCGTAGAGCATCACGCCGTTGAGCGCGAGGAAGATCGACGCGTACTCCGGCGAGGCGAAGAGCTTGCGCAGGGAGTCCTGGAGCGTCAGCCCGAGGATCCCGGCCGGGATCGTCGCGACGACGAGCAGCCAGCCGAGCCTCGCGTCGGGGTCGGTGATCTCCCGGTCGCGCAACGAGCGGCCGAGCCCCTTGACGATTCGCACCCAGTCGTCCCAGAAGAACCCGAGCAGCACGAGCGCGGTCGCAAGGTGCAGGGCGACGAGGAAGGTCAGGAAGTACGCCGCGTTCTGGTGGATGTTCCAGCCGAGGAGGTTCGGAAGGATGACCGTGTGGCCGAGGCTCGAGACCGGGAAGAGCTCGGACACGCCCTGGAGCAAGCCGAGCACCACCGCCTGGAAGTAGGTGATCGGGTGCACTCAGCCGGCGTCGGGCGACTCGGCGCCGGGCTTCTTCGGCCCCGTGTTGAACCAGGCGAAGGCGAGGCAGGCCAGCCCGACCAGGAACGCCGCGATGCCGTGCTTCGCGTGGTGGTGGCTCGACCCGGCCTCGTGCCCCGGGAAGAAGGACGGCAGCGAGCCGGCCGGCTCGACCCAGTAGATCACGGCGATCACGATGAGCGCGATGCCGAGCACCGCGGCCAGCCAGACGAGCCATTTCCGGTTGCGAGCGAACCAGTCGTTGCCGGCCATCGCCGGAGAGTATTAGCTGACCGGATGTGAGGCGTCGGTGAACTCGCGGAACTCGGCCGTGAGGAGGTAGGCCGTCTGCTCGCCGATGTCGACGGCGCGGTCGCCGATCCGCTCGATCGTTCGCGCGACCACGACCATCCGCAGGCCCCACTCGCGGAACTCCGGCTCGGCCATCACGTCCACCAGCCGCTCGACGAAGCGGCGGTTGGCGCGGTCGATCAACTCGTCGAGCTCGACGAGGCTCTCGGCGCCGGCGAGATCGCGGTGGCTGAACGAGTTGAGCGCCACGCGCAGCATGTCCTCCGCCCGCTCGCCCATCTCGGTCAGGACGTCGACGAGGCCCGGGTCCGGCTCGACGTCGGCGACCAGCTGCGTCAGCTTTGCGATCGTCACGCAACCGTCGGCACTTCGCTCGAGCAAGAGGTTGATGTGGATCATCGCCAGCAGCAGCCGCAGGTCGCGTGCGACGGGCGTCTGCAGCGCGAGCAGCGCCTGGATCGAGTGCTCGATGCCGAGGAAGTGGTTGTCCACCTCGTCGTCGAAGGCGATCACCTCTGCGGCGAGCTCCCGATCTCGTTCCTCGAGCGCCCGCATCGCGCCGTGGACGGCGCTGACGACGCGCTGCCCCATCTCCTGGAGCTCGGCCTCGATCTGCTCGAGTGCGGTGTCGATCGACATCGGAAACCAGCGTACTAGCTCGGTTCCTGCCACGCGCCAGCCCCTGTAACCACTTCGTCTCCACCTCGCAACGGCGGGTATTCCCACCCCCTGCGGAACGCGCCGTACCTTGCCCCCGAACCCCTGAGGAGGAGGAAAACCAGATGCCGAGAAACGGCAAGCTCGTTCGTATCGCCCTTGCTCTCGCGGCTGCGGCACTCGTCGCCTCCCTGGCTGTGATCACGGCCGGAACGGCGTCAGCCAAGAGCAGCAGTGCCACCTTGAACGGCGCCGGCAGCACGTTCGTCGCGCCGCTCGTCCAGTCCTGGGTCGCCCCGGTCAAGTCGGCTCGCGGCATCACGCTCAACTACAGCGCGGTGGGCTCGGGCGCCGGCATCGCTGCGATCACCGGGCGCACGGCGGACTTCGGGGCCAGCGACGCCCCGCTGCAACCCGACCAGTTCAGCGCGTGCAAGGGCTGCATGCAGATCCCGTGGGCGCTGGCGTCGACCGCGGTCTTCTACAACTACCCGGGCGGCGGCAACTTCCTGCACATGAGTGGTTCGGTGCTCGCGAAGATCTACCTGGGCCAGATCACGAACTGGGACGACCCTGCGATCAAGAAGCTCAACCCCGGCAAAAGCCTGCCCAGCAAGAACATCACCGTCGTCCACCGCTCCGACGGCGTCCGGGACGACGTACAACTTCACCGACTACCTCTCCCACGTCAGCTCGACCTGGAAGAGCCAGGTCGGCACCGGCACTGCGGTGAACTGGCCCACAGGCACCGGCGCTCCGCATAGCTCAGGCGTCGCCAACGTCGTCAAGCAGACCCCCGGCGCTATCGGCTACGCGGAGACCTCGTATCCGGTCCACAACCACCTGACGTACTTCAAGATGAGAAACCGGTCTGGGAACTTCGTCCTTCCGAAGCTCAAGGGTGTCATTGCCGCTGCTCTGCTGGACACGCATCCGGCGAAGGACGGCTCGCTCTCGATCGTCAATCCGCCGAAGAGCCACAAGTACCGGAACGCCTATCCGATCTCCACCTACACGTACATCATCGTGGCGAAGGCGAGCAAGCAGCCTGCGGCGCTCAAGAGCCTGATTGGCTGGGCGATCACGAAGGGGCAGAAGTTCGGGCCGAAGAACTTCTTCGCGCCGCTCCCGGCCCCTGTAGTGAAGTTCGACAAGAAGTCGGTCCAGAAGATCCACTCCTAGGAGCGAGCGTAGGAGAGAATCCTCCGGATCGTGAGCACGCTCGACACGACCACTGACGTAGCCCGCCGCCCCTTCCCGGGGCGGCGGGCGCGTCTCGGCGACCTGCTCCTGCAGGGAGCCGCCGGTGTTGCCGCGCTCGGTGCGACTGTTCTGGTCGGCCTGATCGCCTGGCAGCTCATCAAAGGTGCCCGGCTCTCGCTCTCGACGTTTGGGCTCGGGTTCGTCACGGACGTCGGCTGGGACCCGGTCCACCTTCACTTCGGCGCCGCCACCTTCCTCTACGGCACAGCCATCACGTCTCTCGGCGCGCTGCTCATCGCGACACCGCTGGCGCTCGGGATCGCGCTTTTCCTGACCGAGCTCTCGCCCCGGTGGCTGCGGGGCCCGGTGACGGCGCTCGTGGAGACGCTGGCGGCGGTTCCCAGCGTCATCATCGGCCTCTGGGGCATTCTCGTCCTCGCCCCGCTCCTGCGCGACCACGTCGAGCCGGCGCTTCACTCGGCGCTCGGCTTCATCCCGCTGTTCGGGCCGCCGAACTCCGTCGGCACCGGCTACTTCACGGCGATCGTCGTCCTGACGATCATGATCGTCCCGATCATCTCGAGCATCTGCCGGGAGCTCTTTCTCGGCGTGCCCCACGAGTTGAAAGAAGGAGCCCTCGCGATCGGCGCGACCCGCTGGGAGATGGTGCGCGGCGTCGTGCTCCCCTACACACGCGGCGGGGTCGCGGCGGCGATGATCCTCGGCCTGGGCCGCGCCCTCGGCGAGGCGATCGCAGTGGCATCGGTCATCGGCGCCTTCAACAACTCGATTAGCAAGAACTTCTTCGCCAACGGCAACACGATCGGCGCCTGGATCGCGGTCCAGTTCCTGAACGCGGCCGCGAGCCTCGAGAAATCCTCGCTCGTATACCTGGGTCTGATCCTGCTCGTCCTCTCGCTCATCGTGAATCTGCTCGCGCAAGCCATCGTTCGAAGGTCCGCACGAAGGCTCGGGGGCACGCCGGCATGAGTGCGAGCGAGCCTGGCGCGCTTCGGCGGTCGAACGACCGGCTCCGGCGGCGTCGTGCGGTCAACCTCGGCATGGAGCTCCTCGGGTGGCTGGCGGCTGCGGTGGGCGTCGGGCTCCTCGTGATCCTTCTCTGGTCGGTCGCCAGACAGGGCTGGAGCAAGCTGAGCCTTGATCTCTTCACGAAGTCCCAGGTGCCCTACGCGACGTCGAATGTCAGCCAGGGTCTTGCGAATGCCTTCGTCGGCTCCCTCGTGATCGTCGGCATCGCAACCGCCATAGCGCTGCCCTTCGGGATTCTCGTCGCGATCTACGTGAACGAGTTCGCACCGAGGAGCATCCGGAACGGCGTCGGGCTGGTGCTCGACGTGCTCAACGGAATCCCGGCGATCGTCATCGGCATCTTCATCTACGGCCTGATCGTCCTCGGGCGCGGCCAGAGCGCGTTCGCGGGGTCCTGCGCGCTGGCCGTGATCATGCTCCCGCTCGTCGCGCGCTCGACGATCGAGATCCTGGTGCTCGTGCCGAACTCGCTGCGCGAAGCCGCGCTCGGCCTGGGATCGCCGCGCTGGCGTGCGACGCTCGGCGTCGTCGTGCCGCAGGCGATCGGGGGGATCCTGACCGGTGCGACGCTCGCCGTCGCGCGGGTCGCAGGCGAGACGGCGCCGCTACTCCTGGTCTGTTCGATCGTCGGGCCGGGGATCCATTGGAACCCGAGGATCGCGCTCCAGAGCGTGCCGGTCGCGATCTACGAGCTCTCCGACTCCCCGATTCCCAGTGACCACGAGCTCGCCTGGGCCGGGGCGTTCGTTCTGATCATGTTCATTCTCGTCACCAGCTTGACCGCCCGGTGGCTCGCGACCAGAAGCCGCCGCAAGCTTGCGCGTGCCGCCCGATGAGCCAGACGAGGGGAGAACCCGTGTCCGTGTCGAGTACGATCGAAGCTGCCGTGCGCGTCGAGACGAAGCGTCAGCCGCTGCCTCCGCGCGAGCGGCTCGAACAGGTCTTCGACATCCAGGACCTGACGGCCATCTACGGCTCGAAGCCGGCCCTCAAGGACGTGTCCATGGAGGTGTACAGGAACCTCGTCACCGCCGTCATCGGGCCGTCCGGCTGCGGGAAGAGCACGTTCATCCGCTGCCTGAACCGGATGAACGACCTCGTCCCGAGCTTCCGGCAGACGGGGACGATCCGCTACAACGGTCAGGACATCGCGGCCAAGGACGTCGACCCGGTCGCGGTGCGCCGGACGATCGGCATGGTCTTCCAGCGTCCGAACCCGTTCCCGAAGTCGATCCAGGACAACGTCGCCTGGGGTCTGAAGGTGCTCGGGATGAAGGACAACATGTCCGAGCGCATCGAGCGGGCCCTCACGCAGGCGGCGCTCTGGGACGAGGTCAAGGATCGGCTGAAGGCGAGCGCGCTGGGGCTCTCGGGCGGGCAGCAGCAGCGCCTCTGCATCGCCCGCGCGATCGCGGTCGAGCCGGACGTCGTCCTCATGGACGAGCCGGCCTCGGCCCTCGATCCCATCGCGACCCAGAAGATCGAGCAGCTCCTGCACGAGCTCAAGCAGGAATACACGTTCGTGATCGTGACGCACAACATGCAGCAGGCCGCGCGCGTGGCGGACATGACCGCCTTCTTCTCGATCTCGCGCGGCGAGGAGGGCCAGCGCTGGGGCGAGCTGATCGAGTACGACGAGACCGAGAAGATCTTCACGGCTCCGTCCGACAAGCGCACCGAGGACTACGTCACCGGCCGCTTCGGCTGATCCGGGCCTGTCCTTCCTCGTAACAGACTGTTACAAGGTGCGGCGGAGAAGCCGAAGACAGCTTCGCGGCATTGTCCGGTCGAGCCACTGTCCGAGTTAGTAACAGACTGTTACTACTAGGGCACTCAGCTGGGCGAGAGAAACCGCGCCCGGATCGTGAGGCCTTGCCCGGGGTCGCTCGAAGCCTCCACCTCGCCGCCCGCCGCAGTCACGACGTGCTTCACGATCGCGAGGCCGAGGCCCGTGCCGCGGCTCGTGCGGGCCTGGTCGCCCCGGTAGAAGCGCTCGAAGAGGCGTGGCAGGTCGGCAGAACCGACGCCCTTCCCGTCGTCCGAGACCGTGAGCACCGGGCCGTCGGCGGGATTCGCCAGCTCGACGGTGCACGTGGTCCCCGGCCCGGCGTAGCGGATTGCGTTCGCGAGCAGGTTCTCGACCACCACGCGGAGCATCCGCGGCCGCAGCGGCACCTCGACGCGTCCGTCGGCCCGGACCTCGAGCGAGATCTCCGCGTGATTGGCGCGCTCCCTGAACGAGGCGACGACCTCCTCCACGATCGTCTTGCCCCGGGTGCGGCCGAGCGAGACGACCTCTCGGCCTGTCTCGAGCTCACCGAGGAAGAGCACGTCGTCGATCAGCTCGCGGGCCTGCTCGACCTCCTGGCGCGCCTGCTCCATCAACTCGTCGACGTCCGCGTGGGGGAGGGTCGCGCTCTCGAGCAGGACGAGCAGCCGCGCAAGCGGCGTCCGAAGCTCGTGCGAGACGGCGGCGGTGAAGCCCTGCCGCAGCTCCTGGTAGGCGGGGAGCTCCGGCGCCGACTCGAGGAAGAGCACGAGAACGTCGGGATTTGCGGAGGTTTGCTCCTCACCGAGCCGCCGACCGGGCTCGAGCCCGCCGAACGCCGTTTCGGCTCGGTCATTCGCGGCCACGATGCGCCGCTCGCTGTCGAGCACCACGACGGGCTCGGGGCTGCTCGCGACGACAGCCCTGGCGCGCTCCTCGTTCACCACTCTTTCACCATGCGTTTACCCTTCCCCTACTGTGACCCGACCGATAATGAGTGAACCATGCCGAAAGTTCTGATCGTCGAGGACGACGAGGTGATCGCGCAGGGAATGGCGCGGCATCTCGGCGCCGCCGGCTTCGACCCGGTCACCGTCGGCAACGGCACGCAGGGGCTCGCGCGGCTCCGCTACGAGAAGCCGGACGTCTGCGTGCTCGACCTGATGCTGCCCGGCGTCGACGGCTGGAAGCTGATCGAGACGGCGAGGAACGAGGGGATCGGCACGCCGATCGTCGTCGTCTCCGCCCGGGGCACCGAGCACGACCGCATCCATGCGCTCGAGATCGGCGCCGACGACTATCTCGTCAAGCCGTTCTCGATGAAGGAGCTCGTGGCGCGCGTGCGCGCGGCGTCGCGGCGGGCGATCCGCCGCGAGGAGACGCCGCGCGGCGAGCCGATCGAGATCGAGGAGCTGCGGATCGATCCACTCGAGGTCCAGGCGTACGTCGACGACCAGAGCGCCGAGCTGACGCCGACCGAGTTCCGCCTCCTCTACCAGCTCGCGCTCGATCGCGGCCGCGTCGTCACCCGCGACGAGCTGCTGCAGAAGCTGTGGGGCCGCCGCGAGTCGCACCGCGACCGGACGGTGGACGTCTTCGTCCGCCGCCTGCGCGAGAAGGTCGACCGCCCGGCGTCCATGCACACGTTCATCCAGACGCGCTACGGCGTCGGCTACCGGCTGGAGCCGGTTCCCAAGGCGGCGAAAGCCGCAGCGGCTCGGTAGCGAGTCCGACACCACCGCGTCACCGCATCGCGCCCCACTCAGGCCCGGCTCGTCCGCACGATTTCGGCATGAAGTTCGCCGTCGTCGCCCACCGGCGCAGCACGACGAACGAGGCGCTCGTCGCCGCAGCCCGCGCCTCGGGTCTCGACGCGATGCTCGTCGAGCCGCGCCGGGCGCTGTCGCTGCTCGAGCCGGGAGACATCGCGCTCGCGCGCCTCGACATCCGCGAGGGGCTCGACGGCATCGAGCGCGGCACCGGCGAGCTGGAGCGGCTCGCGGCCGGCGGCGTGGACGTGCGGAATCCTCCCGGCACTCTCATCGTCGCCCACGACAAGCTGCTGACCGCTCGCACGCTCCGGCTCGCCGGATTGCCGCACCCGCACACGACGCTCCTCAGCCCGGCGCTGCCCGCCGCGGTGCCGGACCTGCCGCTGGTGCTCAAGCCGCGGTTCGGCAGCTGGGGCCGCGCCGTCGAGCGGTGCTCGACGGCGGAGGAGCTCGACGCCGCGCTCGTGGGGCTGCAGGGGAAGCACTGGTTCCGCGAGCACGGAGCGCTCGCCCAGGAGCTCGTCGAGCCGCGGGGTTGGGATCTGCGACTCGTGGTAGCGGGCGGACGCCTCGTCGGAGCGGCCTGCCGGATCGCCCGCGGCGGCGAGTGGCGGACGAACGCCGCTCTCGGCGCCCAGGTCGAGCCGGTCGATCCGCCGCCGGTCGCCCGCGCGCTCGCGCTCGCCGCGGCGCGGGCAGCCCGGGCGACCTCGTGGGCGTGGATCTCCTGCCGACCCCGAACGGCGGCTTCCTCGTCCTCGAGCTGAACGGCGCGGTCGACTTCCGGCCCGCGTACGCGCCACAGCGGGACGTCTTCTTCGACGCCGTCACAGCGCTACTCGAGGACGGCGGCGTGCGCCGGCCCGAGCTCGCCGCGGCCTCAGTCTGACTCGTACGGCTGCGGCTGCAGGCCGGTCTCGACCTCGCGCCGGCCGTCGGCCTCGTAGACCACGTCGACCGTCTCGTGCTTGCGGTACGTGCCGGCGATGCCGAGCCACATCGACGCCCAGCGCCAGAAGCCGAGCCGGCCCTCCTGCGCCAGCGGACGCTCGAAGACGAGGGACCGCCCGTCCACCTCGAAGTCCCGTCCGGGCACCTGGCGGACGCCGCCGACGTAGACCTCGAAGACGGAAGGCACGTGCTCCGGCAGTTCGATCCGCGTGCGCTGGGACACGTTCATAGAATGCCCGGCGGGTGCGCCGCAAGCTGCCGTCCCTCGTTCTGACCGTGCTTGTCGCGCTCGCGACGGCAGGCGTCGCCGCAGCTGGAAACGGCGGCTTCGGCCCGGTCACGCCGGCCTCGCCGAACGCAACGCACATCCAGCACGCCTACTGGCTCATCTTCGGCTTCACGGCTGCCATCTTCGTACTCGTCGAGTCGCTGCTCGTGATCTTCGTCGTCAAGTACCGGAGCCGTGGCCGCTCTCGCGCGGTCGAGGGCGCGCAGGTGCACGGGCACACGAGGCTCGAGCTGATCTGGACGGCCTTCCCGGTCGTGATCCTCGCGATCATCGCGGGCTTCGTCTTCTACGAGCTCCCCAACATCAGCTCCGCGCCGGCCGCGGCCAACCCGATCCACATCACCGTCGAGGGCCACCAGTACTACTGGCAGTTCGACTACGCCGACTCCAGGGATCACGCTCGCTCGATCGGGACGCTGCACGTGCCGGCGGGCGCCGTCGTCGACCTCACCGTCGTGTCGCCGGACGTGATCCACAGCTGGTGGATCCCGGCGCTCGGCGGCAAGATCCAGGCGATCCCGGGCCGGATCAACCACACCTGGTTCCAGGCGAAGCCCGGCAGCTACGACGGCCAGTGCGCCGAGCTCTGCGGCGTCTTCCACGCCTCGATGCTTGCGACCGTGCAGGCCGGGTCCCAGCGGTCCTACCGGCACTACCTCGCGACCTGGCACCAGACGATCGGCAAGCAGATCTGGAGCGGCGTCTGCGCGACCTGCCACGGGAACCTCGGCCAGGGCGGCTACGGGCCGGCGATCGCCAACAACACGCTGCTCACGCAGGCGTCGGCGCTGACGGGGATCGTCCGCAACGGCTTCACGGGCTCGCAAGGAGCGATGCCGCCCGTCGGCGACACCTGGACGCCGGCCGAGATCAACGCCCTCGCGTTCTACGTCAAGCACCACATCTACAGGGCTGCGCCGCTGGGAGCGACGAGTGGCGGTTAGATCCGAGACCGCCTATCCCGTGGGCTGGAAGAACGGCCGCGTCGCGAGCTGGCTCGTCACGGTCGACCACAAGCGGATCGGGATCCTGTACATCGCGACGTCGCTCGTGTGGTTCGTCGCCGGCGGGATCCTCGCGCTCCTCATGCGCACCCAGCTGGCGACGCCGAACGAGACGTTCCTGACGAAGAACTCGTACAACGAGGTCATGACGATGCACGGCACGACGATGATCTTCCTCGTCGTCATCCCGATCCTGGCCGGCTTCGCCAACTTCCTGGTGCCGCTGATGATCGGAGCGCGCGACATGGCGTTCCCGCGCCTGAATGCGCTCTCCTACTGGCTCTTCGTGCTCGGCGGCATCGTCCTCTGGCTGAGCTGGTTCTCGAAGGGCGGCGCCGCCCACGCCGGCTGGTGGTCGTATCCGACGCTCTCGGAGAACTTCCCGTTCACCAGCCCCGGCCACGGCCAGGACTACTGGATCCTCAGCATCCACATCCTCACGCTCTCGTCGCTGCTGGGCGCGATCAACTTCATCGTCACGATCCACAACATGCGGGCCCCGGGCATGACGTGGATGCGGATGCCGCTCTTCGTCTGGGCGATCGAGACGTACGCGATCCTCTTGCTCGTCGCGCTGCCCGCGCTCTCGGCGGCGGTCACCCTGCTGCTGCTCGACCGCACCGTGGGGACGCACTTCTTCATCCCGTCGAAGGGCGGGAGCATCCTGCTCTACCAGCACATGTTCTGGTTCTTCGGGCACCCCGAGGTCTACGTCATGGTGCTGCCCACGTTCGGGATGGTCTCGGAGATCATCCCGGTCTTCTCGCGCAAGCCGATCTTCGGCTACAAGGCGGTCGCGTTCTCGACGCTCGCCATCGCCTTCTTCTCGATGCTCGTCTGGGCGCACCACATGTTCACGGCCGGGATAGGCACCGGGCTGGACTCGTTCTTCATGATCTCCTCGCTGGTGATCGCGGTCCCGACCGGGATCAAGATCTTCAACTGGCTTGCGACGACCTGGCGCGGCAACCTCATCTTCGACTCGCCGATGCTGTTCGTGCTCGGCTTCATCGCCCTGTTCACGATGGGCGGGCTCTCGGGGATCTTCCTCGCAGCCTTCCCGGTCGACTGGCAGCTGAACGACTCGTACTACGTCGTCGCCCACTTCCACTACGTCCTCTTCGGCGGCGCCGCCTTCGGCTTCTTCGGCGGCCTCTACTACTGGTGGCCGAAGATGTTCGGGCGTATGCTCGACGAGCGCCTTGGCAAGTGGCATTTCTGGTTGCTGTTCGTCGGCTTCAATCTCACCTTCCTGCCGCAGCACATGCTCGGGCTGCTCGGGATGGTGCGTCGCGTCTACACGTACCACCACGGTGGGCTGTGGGAGGTCTACAATCTCATTTCCTCGATCGGCTCCGGCGTGATGGCGGTGGCCACCCTCCTCTTCCTCGTCAACGTCTGGCGGACGAACGTCCTGCGCAAGGGCGTTCGCGCGGGGAACGACCCGTGGCTCGCCGACACGCTCGAGTGGTACACGACCTCGCCGCCGCCGCCGCACAACTTCGACAGCGTCCCGTATGTGACGAGCGCGCGCCCGCTGCGCGACCTGCGGCGGCGCCTCGCGGAGCAGCCGCAGTGAGGACCGAGCTCTCGCCAGGGCCGTGGCTGCGCCTGTCGGCGCTCGTCGCCGCAGGGGGGACGGTGCTCGCCGTCGTCTCCGGTGCCCAGGGCCTGGGGACTGCGCACCGGTTGCTGGCGGCGCTCGTCGTGCCGCCGCTCGCCGCGCTCGTGGTTTCGGCCTGGTACGCGCACCGGCGGCTCGTGCCCGCAGTGCTCGTTGCCGCGGCGCTTTTCGCCGCCGCCGCCGCCGTCCCCTCGGAGCACGCGCACGCCGGGCTCGCGGCGTTCGCGCTCGCGGCGCTCGTGGTCGTGGTGGCCGAGAGCTTCCTCGGTGAGCGCGTGCCGTGGGGGAGTTGGCGCGACTACGTGGCGCTCACGAAGCCGCGGATCATGTCGCTCCTCCTCATCACGGGCTTCTGCGGGATGATCGCCGGCGCTCGCGGCTGGCCCGGTACGGGGCTGGCGGTCTCGGCGATGGCCGGGCTTGCCCTGGCGTGCGGCGGCGCCTCGGCGCTCAACCACGTGCTCGACCGGGACATCGACCCGCTGATGGGAGAGCGGACGAGCTCTCGCCCGGTGGCTTCCGGCCGCGTGGCGCCGAGCCGCGCCTTCGAGTTCGGGCTGGCCCTGATGGCGTTCTCGTTCGTCCTGCTCGCGAGCACGGTCAACGTGCTGACGGCGGTCCTCGCGCTCGTCGGCGGTCTCTTCTACGTCATCGTCTACACCCGCTGGCTGAAGCGCTCGACGTCGCAGAACATCGTGATCGGCGGAGCCGCCGGCGCCGTGCCGCCGCTCGTCGGCTGGGCCGCCGCGACCGGGCACGTCGGGGTCGCGGCGCTGCTCCTGTTCGCGATCGTCTTCATCTGGACGCCGCCGCACTTCTGGGCGCTGGCGCTCCTGATCAAGGACAACTACGCGAACGCGCGCGTGCCGATGCTGCCGGTGGTGCGCGGCGACCGCGCCACGGCGCGCCAGATCGTCCTCTACTCGCTCGTGCTCGTGGCGGCGACGCTGCTGCCGTGGGCCTGGGGCGGCGCCGGGCCGTTGTACGTCGTGTGTGCTCTCGCTCTCGGGGCCGGCTTCGTCTGGTTCGCCGAGCGATTGAGGCGCGACACCACGCCGCGGCGCGCGATGCTCCTCTTCCACTACTCGCTTCTCTACCTCGCGCTGCTCTTTGCGGCGCTCGCGGTGGACGCGGTGATCTAGTGGTCGCCCCGGCAGACACGGCACTGCTCGGGCGGTTGCAAACGCGTCGCATCGCGGCGCTGCTCGGTTTTCGCACGCCCGAGCAGCACCATGCCCACCGGAGCAACCGCTGATGGATCCGAGCTCGCGCGCCGGAACGTCCGTCTCGGCTGGATGCTGTTCGGCGTCTTCGTGCTCCTCTTCGCCGGCTGCGTCGGGGTCGCGCTGCTCTACCTCCATTTCAAGTAGTGGACGGGATCTGGCTGGCGCGCCCCGAGGAGGCGGGCGTAGGCGAGCCGGTGGCCGTCAAGGACCTGTTCGACACGGCGGGACTGGCGACGACCTACGGCTCCGCGCTGTTCGCCGACCACGTCCCCGCCGTGAACGCCGACGCCGTGCGGCTGCTCGAGGTCGCCGGCTTCGCCGTCGCCGGGAAAACGAACCTGCACGAGTTCGCCTACGGGATCTCCTCGCAGAACCCGCACTACGGCACCGTTCCGAACCCGAGGGCGCTCGGCCGGCTGGCGGGAGGCTCGAGCGGCGGCTCGGCCGCCGCCGTCGCCGCGGGCGACGTCGAGCTCGCGCTCGGGAGCGACTCCGCAGGGTCGACCCGGATCCCGGCGGCGTGGTGCGGCATCGTCGGGTTCAAGCCGACGCACGGGCTCGTCTCGGTCGAGGGCTGCTTCCCGCTCGCGCCGAGCTACGACGTCGTCGGCCCGATGGCGTCGACGGTGGAAAGCTGCGAGCGGCTGCTGGGCGCGCTCGCACCCGGGTTCGAGCCGGCCGAGCTCGAGTCGCTCGAGTCGCTCGAGCTCGAGGTCGGCGTCGCCTGGCTCGACCAGGCCGAGCCGTTGGTGCGCGAGCGGGTGGCGGAGGCGGCCGCGCTCTTCCCCCGCCGGCGCGAGCTCGACCTTCCGCTCGTGCCCGCCAACCGAGCGGACTTCATGCGCGAGGTCGCCGACGTCCATCGGGCGCTCTTCCCCGGCAACGAGGAGCTGTACGGCGAGAACGTGCGCGACAAGATCGAGCGGTGCCTGCGGGTGACGGACGGCGAGGTTGCCGCGGCCGAGCACGACCGCGCCGAGTACCGCGAGCGCTTCGCGGAGGCGGTCGGCGGCGTCGACCTGATCGTCGCGCCCACCGTCCCGTTCGTCGCGCCGCCGGCGGACGTCGACGAGCTCGAGATCCGCGCCGGGGCGATCTCGCTGACGTACCCGTTCAGCTCGCTCGGCTGGCCGGCCCTCGCGCTCCCATGCGGCGCGGCAGAAGGCGGGCTGCCCGCTTCGGTTCAGCTCGCCGCACCGGCCGGGGACGACGCGCGCGTTCTGGCTGCCGGCCGCCTTCTCACCTCGCTGCTTCGGACCTCTCTTTCCTTGTAACAGACTGTTACTTGGGTGGTGCGCGGTCACGGAGGCGAGGGGCTGGAGGTGCGAGGAGCCGCAGGAGAATGGCGTCGGGCGGCTTGACCCGAAAGGCCACGTCCAGGGCGACCGTCGACACCGGCGCTAGGCCCCGCCGGCGAAGACGGCGGGCCGCGTGCACGAGGACCCTCACCTGCTCGTAACTCGGCCTGTAGAGCCCCATCTGGGCGGCTGCCCGCCCGACGCAGCGATTCATCTCGGCGATGGGAACGGACCGCCGCGACTGTCGCTCGATCTCATCGAGGAGGCGGGCCGGGATGCGCGGCGCGAAGGAGAGCACGCCGCCAGATTCGCGTACCGGAGGTCACGGAACCTTCATGCCTTCGTGCCGGAACGGCACGAGCAATCCAAGTAACAGTCTGTTACAAGGAAGGACCTGGCCCTATGGGCCGGTGGGGCCGTTGGAGCCGACGGCGAGCACTGCCGCCTCGTACACCGGATCGGGCGTGAAGCGCTCGAGCTCGTCGGAGAGGACGTCGCTCGGCGTCGGTGGGTCGCCCGGCGGCAGCGGCACGGCCTCGCCGTCGAGCGCCACCCCCTCGAGCTTCTCCGCCGGCTCGTGCTCGAGCGCGATCTCCTCGCGGCCGAGTCTCGAGCGCAGCCAGCCGCACAGCAGCCAGGCCTGTGCCGCCGTCGCGCGTACTCGAACCGTTTGCACCTCCCCGATCCGAGGCCAGAGCGTCGCGAGGTGCGCGCGCCAGCGCGACGTCCTCGCCCACGCGATGTCCGAGGCGGCGCACAGCGGGAAGAGCTCCGCCAGCTGCCGATACGACCCAGGAACGTCGTCCCACTCGGTCGAGTCGACGATCAGCCGGTCGGTGACGGCCACGAGCTGCTCGAGCTCGGGGGCACGCCCACGGCGGCTCGCCGCGCCAGCGCAGGAACACGGGCAGGTCGGAGATGAGCAACGGCTCGACGATGCTCGCCGGGGCCTGCGCGCGGCCGCCGCGCAGGGTCAGCTCGACGACCTCGGTCACGAGCCCGCGATCGGTGCTCCGGCACCTCCCACCGCTCGACCTCCGCGCGCGCGTCGATGCGGTTGTCGTCGGCCGCGCGGCTCGGGGAAGAGGAGGATCGTCCGCGACGGATGCAGCTCGGCCATCCCGGCGAGCGCCGCGCGCGCCGGCTCCCGCCACCCGTGCGGCACCCACGCGATATGCGTCATCACCGAGGTGCGCATGCTCGCGGTCTCGCTCGCCGCCCGCCGCGCGCAGCCGCGCGAGCGCCGTATCGACGTCGCCGAGGCAGACGTCCTCGCCGACCAGCTCAGCTCGCTCAGGGCCGTCGCCACGACCGGCCGTCCCGGCGGAGGAGCTCGTCCGCGCTCGGCGGCCCCCACGAGCCCGCGGGGTAGTTGGGGAACGCGGACTTGTCGCGCTGCCAGGCGGCGACGATCGAGTCGACGAGCAGCCACTGCTCCTCGACCTCGTCGGTGCGCGTGAACAGCGTCGAGTCGCCCAGCATCGCGTCGAGGATGAGGCGCTCGTACGCCTCCGGCATCCCGGTGCGAAACGCGCCGCCGTAGAGGAAGTCCATGTGGACGGTGCGGATCGGTCATTCCCTGCCCCGGCACCTTCGCCCCGATCGCGAGCGAGACGCCCTCGTCCGGCTGGACGTTGACGACGAGCACGTTCGGGCGGAGCCCCTCCTCGGCGGCCTCCTCGAACGGCGGATGCGGCGCCCGCTTGAACTGGATCGCGATCGTCGTCTCGTGCCGCGCGAGCCGCTTGCCCATCCGCACGTAGAACGGCGTGTCCGCCCAGCGCCAGTTGTCGACGAAGAGCTTCGCCGCGACGAACGTCTCCGTCATCGAATCGGACGCGACGCCTTCTTCCTCGCGGTACGCCACGACCTCCTCGCCCTCGACGAAGCCGCGCCCGTACTGCCCGCGCACGACCGACCGCGGCGCGGGCGTGTGCAGCGCGCGCAGCACCTTCACCTTCTCGTTGTGCACCGAGTCGGAGGTGAAGTCGATCGGCGGCTCCATCGCCGTCAGCGCGAGCAGCTGGAGCAGGTGGTTCTGGAAGATGTCGCGGATGGCGCCCGCGTGCTCGTAGTAGCCCGCGCGGCCCTCGATCCCGATCGACTCGGCCACCGTGATCTGGACGTGGTCGACGAACTGACGATTCCAGATCGGCTCGAAGATCCCGTTCGCGAACCGGAGCGCGAGCATGTTCTGGACCGTCTCCTTGCCCAGGTAGTGGTCGATCCGGAAGATCTCGCTCCTCCTTGAAGTACTCGAAGAGCATCGCCGTCGAGCTGCTTCGCCGACTCGAGATCGTGGCCGAACGGCTTCTCGACGACGAGCCGCGTCCAGCCGTGGTCGTCGCGGCGCTTGCCGAGCGCCTCGACGATCGTCGGGAACGCGGGCGGCGGCACGGCGAGATAGAAGAGGCGGTTGCCGCCGAGCTGCTGCTCCTCGTCGAGCTTGCCGAGCAGGTCGTGCAGCTTGTCCTCGCCGCCGGCGTCCGCGAAGTCGGTCGAGACGTAGTGGAGCATCGGGGCGAGCTCGTCCCAGGTCTCCTGCCGGAACGGATCGCGCGCGTGCTGCTTCACCGCGTCCTCCATGTCCTTCCGGTACGAGTCGTCGTCGCCGTCGCCGTGCGCGCGACGCCGACGATCGCGAAGCGCGGCGGCAGCAGGCGGCGGACGGCGAGCGCGTACAGCGCCGGCATGATCTTCTTGTGCGCCAGGTCGCCCGACGCGCCGAAGATGACGAGCGCGCAGGGATCGGGCGTCCTGCGCAGGGCGAGGCCCTCCGCGAGCGGGTTCTCCTGCGCCGTCGCGGTCACTGCGCTCTATCATCGTTCTGGGCTCTTCTCGAGATGGCCGCCGAAGCCCTTCCGCATCGCGGAGAGGACGCGGTCGCCGAAGTCGGCCTCGCCGCGCGAGGCGAAGCGGTTGAAGAGCGAGGCGGCGAGCACCGGCGCCGGCACGCCCTCTTCGACCGCCGCCTGCACCGTCCACCGACCCTCGCCGGAGTCGCTGACGTGGCCTGCGTACTCGTCGAGCTTCGGCGACTCGTGCAGCGCCTGCGCGGTCGAGGTCGAGAAGCCACGAGGAGATGACCGAGCCGCGCCGCCAGAGCTCGGCGATCGCGCCGCGATGTCGAGCTCGTACTTGTAGTGGTCGGGGTCGCGGAGCGGCGTCGTCTCGGCGTCCGATGTCTGCTCGTCGAGGCCGACATTCGCGTGCTTGAGGACGTTCAAGCCCTCGGCGTACGCCTGCATCAGCCCGTACTCGATGCCGTTGTGGACCATCTTCACGAAGTGCCCTGCGCCGGCCGGGCCGCAGTGCAGCCAGCCCTGCTCCTCGGGCGCCGCATCTCCCTCGCGGCCCGGAGTGCGGACGGCGGCGCCGATGCCGGGTGCAAGCGCCTCGAACACCGGCGTGAGGCGGCCGACGGCCTCGTCGTCGCCGCCGACCATCAGGCAGTAGCCGCGCTCGCGGCCCCAGACGCCTCCGCTGACGCCGACGTCGACGTAGTGGATGCCCCGGCCGCTGAGCTCGCCCGAGCGGCGCAGGTCGTCGACGTAGTACGAGTTGCCGCCGTCGATGATCGTGTCGCCCTCGGCCAGGTGCGGCGCGAGCTCGCCTACGACGGAGTCCACGATCCCTGCCGGCACCATCAGCCACACCGATCGCGGCGCGTCGAGCTGTTGCACGAGCTCCTCGAGCGAGCCCGCCGTGCGCGAGTCGACCTTCGGGTCGAACGTCTTGACGTCGTGTCCGGCCGCGCCCAGGCGCTCCGTCATGTTCGCGCCCATCCGGCCGAGGCCGACCATTCCGAGTTGCACTACAGGTCCTCCAATCTGACGCGGGCGACGCGGCGGCCGCGCTCCTTGAGCGTCTCGAGGTCTCCCGCCGCCTGCGCCTGAATCAGCCGCCGGAAGCCGAACGGCTTGCCGGGAATCGGCAACTCGTCTCCGGGGTCGTCGATCACCTGCAGGAACAGGCCGGTGTTCGGACCGCCCTTGTGGAGCTGGCCCGTCGAGTGCATGTACCGCGGCCCGTATCCCTTCGTGACGAGAAGCCCTGCGGTCTCGGCGCGACCGGCGATCTCACCGAGCAGCCGATCGTTCTCGGGAGTCGGCTGGATGAACGCCTGGATGCAGAAGTAGTCGCCTTCCTGGGCCTCCGCAAGGAGTTCGTCGATCGAGCCCTGGAGCTCGAGGTTAGGCTCCTTCCCGGTCGCCAGCACCTCGTTCGTCTTGTCCTTAGCCGCCTGCACGTCGGGCTGGTCGAATGGGTTGATCTCGAGATACGCGCCCGCGACGGCGACGGCGAACTCCCACCGGAAGAACTCCGCTCCGAGCGCGTAGGGCTCCGGGATGTCGACTCCGGCCGCCTGCCTGTCCGGAGCGCCGTCGGCCGGTTGACCGGGGGCCGGGATCAGGCCCTTACCGTGCTTGCCGGTCGACTCGGCGATCAACTGTTCCGCCCAGAGTCCGAAGGCGCGGTTTTCATACGTCGAGCCGATGCAGATCTTGTCGCGGCCCTCCTGCCAGCCGGTGCCGAACCCGCTGCCGAGCTCGTAGCCGGGATTGCCCTCGCCGGAGCGGCAGGCCTCGCGCATCTCCTGCGCGCGCTCGAGCAGACGCGCCGCGTCGACGCCCATCAGCACCGCCGGCACGATCCCGAACGGCGACAGCGCGGAGTAGCGGCCGCCGATCGAAGGCTCGCCGAGGAACACCCCGCGGAAGCCGCGCTCCCGCGCGAGACGCTCGAGCTCCGACCCCGGGTCGGTGACGGCGCAGAACAGCTGCGCCCGCTTGCCGGTCTGCTCCCAGAAGTAGTCGGTGTGGGAGCGCGTCTCGAGCGTCGAGCCGGACTTCGAGGACGAGACGAAGAGCGTCCGCCCGAGGTCGAGCTTCGCCTCCAGCGCGCGGATCGCTCGCGGATGCGTCGTGTCGAGAACGTGGAACCGGTCGACGGCGAACGTGCGCCGCAGCACCTCCGGGGCGAGCGACGAGCCGCCCATCCCGCACAAGACGACGTCGTCGACCTCGTCTTGGAGGTCTTCTGCCAAGCGGACGACATTGCCGAGCCCCTCCTGGACGTGTAAGGGCTCGTCGAGCCACCCGAGCCAGTGCGCCTCGTCGCTCCCGGTCCACGTCGTGGCATCGCGCTCCCAGATGCCCTCGATGAGCGCTTCCCGGTTCACGAGCTCAGGCGGCCACGGTCTCGCGCTTGGCGCGCACGCCGTCGAGCAGCTCCTTGAACGAGTCGGAGAACTTCTGCACGCCTTCCTTCTCGAGCGTCGCCACGACGTCGTCGTAGTCGACGCCGACCGCCGGCAGCTTCTCCTGCAGGAGCGCGCGGGCCTCCTCGAGGTCGTCCTCGACGGTGTCGCCCCGAACCTCCCCGTGATCCTGGAAGGCCTGGATCGTCTCCTCCGGCATCGTGTTCACGGTGTGAGGGCCGATCAGTTCCTCGACGTAGAGGACGTCGCGGTACGCCGGGTTCTTCGTGGACGTGGAAGCCCACAGACAGCGCTGCGGGAGCGCGCCCTTCGCCTCGAGAGCCTCCCACCGCGCGCCGCTGAACACCTGCTTGTAGTGCTGGTACGCGATGCGCGCGTTCGCGACCGCTAGCTTGCCGCGGAGCGCCAGCGCCTCGCCGGAGCCGATCGCCTCGAGGCGCTTGTCCGTCTCGGTGTCGACGCGCGAGACGAAGAAGCTCGCGACCGAGCGCACGGTCGACGGGTCGCCGCCGCCCTCGACGAAGCGCTCGAGCCCGCGGACGTACGCCTCCATCGACTCTTTGTGCCGTTGCAGCGAGAAGAGGAGCGTCACGTTGATGCTGCGCCCGTCGGCGATGCAGTCCTCGATCGCTTTCAGGCCCGGCTCGGTGCCGGGGATCTTCACGTAGACGTTCGGCCGCGAGATCCACTCGTGCAGCCGGATCGCCTCGTCGTACGTCGCCTTCGTGTCGTAGGCGAAGTTCGGGTCGACCTCGATCGAGACGTAGCCGTCCTGCGCGTTCCGCTCGTGCACAGGCGAGAGCAGGTCCAGCGCGTTCTCGACGTCGCGCACGGCGAGGTGGAGGAAGATCTCCTTCGGGTCGTCCTCCTGCTCGAGCAGCTCCTTGATCTGCTCGTCGTACGCGTCGCCCTGCGAGATCGCCTTCTGGAAGATCGTCGGATTGGAGGTCACGCCCACCACGGCGTCCTCTTCCATCATCCGCTTCAGCTCGCCGGTCTCGAGCAGGTCGCGCGAGAGGTAGTCGATCCAGACCGACTGCCCGCGCGCGCTCAGCTGGTGGAGTCTCGATTCAGCCATTCCGCATCCCTTCTTCCATTCGTCGAACCATCTCCAGTCTGGCGGCGTGACGCTCTTCTCCGTCGAATCGTGCCGCGAGAAACGTGCGCGACCAGGTCTGCGGCGAGGCTCGGCCCCACGACCTCCGAGCCGAGGCAGAGGACGTTCATGTCGTCGTGCTCGACTCCCCTGGTGCGCGGAGTACACGTCATGACAGATGGCCGCCCGGATGCCGGCGATCTTGCTCGCGGCGACCGCGGCGCCGACGCCGGAGCCGCAGACCAGGACGCCTCGCTTCGCCCGCCCCTCCTTGATCGCCGCTCCCAGCTCGGCCGACTTCACCGGGTAGTCGATCCTCACTACGTCGGTGTCGGTGCCCAGGTCGACGACCTCGTGTCCCCCCTCGCGCAGCGCCTCGAGGATCGGCTCGCGCAGGTGGACTCCCCGGTGGTCGAACGCCACTGCGACTTTCACGCGGCGGACCGCTGCATAGAATCGTGGGCATGGACGACGTCGAGCTCTGGCGCGAGCTGGGACAGCAACTGCGGGTCGATGCGATCCGGCCCGCGGCGAAGGCCGGCTCCGGCCATCCCGACCTCGGGCATGTCCGCGGCCGACCTGATGGCCGTGCTCCTCGCGAAGTACCTGCGCTACGACTTCGAAGCCGCACGACCCGCACAACGACCGGCTCGTCTTCTCGAAGGGTCACGCGTCGACGCTGCTCTACGCGATGTTCCGCGCCGCCGGCGCGATCTCGGAGGAGGAGCTGCTCAGTTACCGGCAGTTCGACTCGATCTTCGAGGGCCATCCGACTCCGCGGATCCCCTGGGTCGACGTCGCCACCGGCTCGCTCGGGCAGGGGCTGCCGTATGCGGTCGGCATGGCGCTCGCGGGCAAGCGGCTCGACCGGCTCCGTTCCGGGTCTGGACGCTCTGCGGCGACAGCGAGATCGCCGAGGGCTCGCAGTGGGAGGCGCTCGAGCATGCGGCGCACTACGAGCTCGACAACCTCGTCGCGATCTTCGACGTGAACCGGCTCGGCCAGCGGGGCGAGACGATGCACGGCTGGGATCTCCACTCCTACGCCAACCGCGCGAAGGCTTTCGGCTGTCACACGATCGAGATCGACGGCCACGACGTCGAGGCGATCGACCGCGCCTACGCCGAGGCGATCGACACGGCCGGCCAGCCCGTCGTCATCGTCGCCAAGACGATCAAGGGCAAGGGCGATCCCGAGGTCGAGGACAAGAACGGCTTCCACGGCAAGGCGCTCGACCACTCCGACGAGGTGATCGCCACCCTCGGCGGCGTCCGCCATCTCGAGATCGAGGTGGCGAAGCCGGAGACGGGCGCCTCGAAGCACGACTTCGGCGGCGGCCCGCTCGAGCTGCCGCGCTACGAGGTCGGCGACGAGGTCGCGACCCGCAAGGCGTACGGCGACGCGCTCGCGGCGCTCGGCAAGGCACGCGGCGACGTGGTCGCGCTCGACGGCGAGGTCTCGAACTCGACCTTCGCGGAGGAGTTCCGCGACGCGATCCCCGAGCGCTACTTCGAGATGTACATCGCCGAGCAGCAGCTGGTCGCGACCGCGGTCGGGATGCAGGCGCTCGGCTGGCGCCCGTTCGCCTCGACCTTCGCCGCGTTCCTCTCCCGCGCCTACGACTTCATCCGCATGTCGGCGATCAGCCGCGCGAGCTACTGCCTCTGCGGCTCGCACGCGGGCATCTCGATCGGCGAGGACGGGCCGTCGCAGATGGCGCTCGAGGACATCGCCTCGCTGCGGGCCGTGCACGGCTCGACGGTGCTGCACCCGTGCGACGCGAACCAAACCGCGAAGCTCGTGGCGAAGATGGCCGACCTCGAGGGGATCTCCTATCTCCGCACCCTGCGCCCTGCGACTCCCGTTCTCTACGGGCCCGACGAGGAGTTCGAGATCGGCGGCTCGCGGACGGTGCGCCAGGGCGACGACGTGGCCATCGTCGGTGCGGGCATCACCGTCCACGAAGCGCTCAAGGCAGCCGAAACGCTCGCCGGGGAGGGGATCGAGGCGCGCGTGATCGATCTCTACTCGATCAAGCCGCTCGACGCCGGGACGCTGCGCTCGCTCACGTGCCCGATCGTCACGGCGGAGGACCACTGGCCCGAGGGCGGGCTCGGCGAGGCCGTCCTGTCGGCGCTCGGCGACGCCGACGACCGGCCGCAGGTCGTCCGGCTGGCCGTGCACGAGATGCCGCACTCCGGCAAGCCGGCAGAGCTGCTCGCCGAGGCAGGCATCGACGCGAACGGCATCGCGGCCGCCGCGCGCAGCCTGGTCGGCTCCCGGGTCAGCTCCTCCTAGAGCTCTACAGCGGCTCCAACAGCCGCTTGCAGCGAGCCCGATGCGCGAATCTACAGTGGCTCCGCTATGGCAGTCGTCATCGCCTCCAACCTGCGCAAGGAGCTCGCGGGCTCCGTCCTCTTCGACGGCGTCTCGTTCTCCGTCGAGCGCCGCGACCGCGTCGCGCTCTCCGGGCCGAACGGCGCCGGCAAGACGACGCTCTTGCGGATCCTCGCCGGCGAGACCGAGAAGCACGGCGGCGAGCTCGCGTTCGCAGAAGGGCACGCGCGTCGCGCTGCACGACCAGCGGCCGCCGCTCGAGCAGGAGCTGTCGCTGCGCGAGTACGTCCTCTCCGGCGCGCGCGACCTCGTCGCGATCGAGGACGAGCTCGCGGCGGCTCGAGCAGGCCATGGCGGGCGGCGACCACGCGCAGCCGACGCTCAACCGCTACGCCGAGGCCCAGGCGCGGCTCGAGCACGCCGGCGGCTACGCGTGGCGCGACCACGCCGCCTCGGTCGTGCGCGGCCTCGGCTTCGCGGAGGAGGACCTCGACCGCCCGCTGCGCACCTTCTCGGGCGGCGAGCTGACGCGCGCCTCGCTCGCGCGCGCGCTCGGCGGCGATCCCGACCTGCTCCTCCTCGACGAGCCCACCACCACCTCGACGTCGCGAACCTCGAGTGGCTCGAGCGCGAGCTCGCCTCGCTCGACGCGGCGGTGATCCTCGTCGCGCACGACCGCTGGTTCCTCGAGGCGGTGACGACGGCGACGCTCGAGCTCGACGCCGGCCGCGGCGACGTTCTTCCCCGGGCCGTGGCACGCCTGGCGGCGCGAGAAGGCGGCGCGGATGCTGCACGCGCAGAAGGAGGTCGACCGCGTCCAGGGCGACATCGCTCGCCTCGAGCGGTTCGTCGAGCGGTTCCGCTCCAAGAAGGACAAGGCGAGGCAGGCGCAGGCGAAGCTGACCCAGATCGGTCGGCTGCAGCAGGAGCGTGCCGCCGCCGCCGGCGAGGTCGCGCTGCTCTCGCGCCGCAGCCGCGGCCTCGGCTTCGAGTTCCTCAAGCCGGCGCGCAGCGGGCGCGACGTCGTCGAGGCGGACGGGCTGGAGGTCGCGATCGGTCGACCGCGTCCTGCTGCGCGACGCGACGTTCGCGCTCGAGCGGGGCGAGCACGTCGCGCTCGTCGGGCCGAACGGCTCCGGCAAGACGACGCTGCTCGAGAGGCTCGTGCGCGGCGAAGGCGTCCGGATCGGCCACGGCGTCGAGGTCGGCTACTTCTCGCAGCAGGAACTGGAGCTCGACACGCGGGGCTCGGTCCTCCAGTGCGTCCAGTCGATGACGGGGCTCTCCCGCCCGGACGCGCAGAACCTGCTCGGCCGCTTCCTCTTCTCCGGCTGGGATGCGCACGAGAAGCCGGTCTCGCGTGCTCTCGGGCGGCGAGCGGCGGCGCCTGGCGCTCGCCGTCACGGTGGCCTCCGGCGCGAACTTCCTCGTGCTCGACGAGCCGACCAACCACCTCGACCTCGAGAGCCGCGAGGCCCTCGAGGCGGCGCTCGACGCCTTCCCCGGGACGGTGCTGCTCGTCTCCCACGATCGCGCGCTGCTCGACGCGATCGCCGAGCGGACGCTCGCGATCGAGGACGGCGAGCTGCGGGCCTACGACGGCGGCTGGGCCGAGCTCCTGCGCGTGCGCGAGGAGCGCGAGGCCCGCGCGAAGCCGGAGTCGCCCGTCGAGCGCGCGAAGCCGGCCCCGAAGCGGCAGACGCCGAAGGCGAAGCCGCAGCGCCGGTCCGCGCTCGCGCTGATCGAGGCGGAGATCGCCGTGCGCGAGGCAGAGGTCGCGGAGCTGGAGCAGAAGCTCGCCGAGGACTGGACGGACGTCGACGTGCTCGCCGCGCACAAGCGCAGCCGCGACGCGCTCACGGCGCTGCTCGAGCGCTGGGAGCGGCTGTTCGAGCGGAGCTCGCGAAGCTGACGCTTCGCTCGCTGGGGGACGGAACTCCGCGCGCCCGAGATTGCGATCTCGGGCGCGCTTCGTGCTGTTTTGCTTTGAGGATCTGGTGGGTGGGAGGTTTGTGTTGTGCGCTCGCGCGCGGCGGAGGCCGGCGCGAGCGCGGTTCGGCCTGCGGCTAAGTCGCCGCTTTGCGGACTGTCTTAGCCTCCGGCCTTGGGTGGTTTCGTGGTTTGCGTTCGTCTTCGCCGGCGGGTACGCGAACCAGACGCGAGAACCGCGCCAACCCCAATGTGCTCTCAGCACGGAGCGGACGGGAGACCGCGTCTCCCGTCCGCGGAGTTCCTCACAACCCCCGGGCGAAGAGCGCAGCTCTTCGCCCGGCCAACTAGGCCCAGAAGCGCTCGAACGCCGGATCGAGCGGGACGGCCGTCACGTCCTGCAGGACGCCATCCGCGACGCGGATCACGAGGGCCTGCTCGATGTCGAGGTCGATCCCGTTGCGAGTACCGATCGCCCGGTAGATCGCGACGGCCCAGTCGTCGTCCGCGAGCACGGTGTGCAGCCGGCTGTGGTAGGTGCCGCCGGTCTCGAGCCCTGTGCGACGGAGGAACTCGACGACGTCGCGGCGGCCGCGGTACTCGCCGCTCATGATCGTGTCTCCGGGGACGCGCCAGACGATGTCGCGGGCGAGCGCGGCCGCGACCACCATCGGCTCCTTGCCGAACGCCGCGAAGAGGCGCCGCACGAGGGCCGCGTTCGGGTGCTCGTTCTCGCTCACGTTTCCCCGGTGAGCGTCTCGACGACCGCTTCCGCGATCACCTTGAGCGGCCGGCCCGAGGCCTGGCTCGCCTTGCGCAGCCGGGCGAACGCCTCCTGCTCGCTCAGCTGCTCCTTCTCCATCAGGAGCCCCTTCGCGCGCTCGATCACCTTCCGCGCGACGAGCGCGTCGGAGAGCGATTCCGTCTCCGCGCGCAGGGCCTGCAGCTCTTCGTGGCTGGCGCGCGCGGCTGCGATCGCCGGCAGCAGATCCTGCTCGCGGAACGGCTTCACGAGGTAGCCGAAGACGCCGGCCTCGACCGCGCGCGAGACGAGCTCCTCCTGGCCGTAGGCGGTGAGCATCACGATCGGGATCGGCCGTTCCTCGAGGATCCGCCGCGCCGCCTCGATCCCGTCGAGCTTCGGCATCTTGACGTCGAGCACCGCGAGGTCGGGCTGCTCGGAGCGCGCGAGCTCGACCGCCTCCTCGCCGTCCTTCGCCTCGGCGCACACGTCGAAGCCGGCGCGCTCGAGCAGGTCGCGCAGATCGAGCCGGATGATCGTCTCGTCCTCGGCGACCAGGATCTTCATCGCTGGGCTGCGTTCCTGAGCCGGATGCCGCTGAAGTCGAGCGTCGTGGAGATGACCTTGTCCCAGAGGGGGTAGAGGGAGGGCGTGATGCGCAGCTCGTTCCCCGCCTCGGCATGGCGCGCGAGCAGGTCGCCGAGCTCGACGCGCTCGATCGCCTCCACCGGCGTCGAGGCGATGTAGAAGCGGCCGTCCTCGACGATGTCGAACGGCCCGGGCGGCATGCGGTAGGCGTAGAGCCGGACCGAGCGCAGGCGCTCGAGCCAGCTCGTCTCGATCGCCGCCACCCGCCGGTCGCGGTCGCCGTCGAGCCAGGACTCGACGTCGTCGTCCGCCGTCTGCTCGACGGCCCAGAAGCACGCTCGCGGGCAGTCGCGTGGGAACCAGTAGAGCCAGCTGTGCCGCTCGTCGATCGCCCACACCTTGCCGTCGCGCGGGACGAACCGGCCGAGTGACGGGTCCTCGCTGAAGTGCCAGAGCTGGGTCACGGCAGGCTCCGCAAGAGTGCTGCGGGCTCGGGCCAGAAGAGCAGCTCCGCGGCTTCCTCGCGCGGCAGCCATCGGTACTCGTCGTGCTCCCAGTCGAGCGTCGGCTCCCAGTCGGCGGGTGCGTCGACGATGAACGACTCGACGTGGACGCCCTCGTACCGGAACGGGGCGTCGAGCGGCCGGACGGCGGCCTCGAGGCCCGTCTCCTCCTGCAGCTCGCGCACGGCAGCCTCGGCGAACGTCTCGCCGTCTTCGACCCCGCCCGCGATCTGATGCCAGTACGCGTCGTTCTCCGGCGAGCGGTGGACGACGAGGAAGTCGTCCCCGCGCCGCACGACGATCAGCACCTCCTGGGTTCTCACGCCGGGAAGACCACCTCGGCGCGCGCGCCGGTGAAGGCGAAGCTGCCGTGCAGCTCGTCGGCGACGAGCGCGCGAACGATCGAGAGGCCGGTGCCGCTCGGCGTCCCGTCGGCGCCGGATCCTTCGTCGTCGATCGCGAGGACGACGTCGCCGTTGCGGCGGGCGAGCTCGATCCGCACGGTGCCGGCGCCGTGCTCGAGCGCGTTCTGGAGCAGCTCGGAGAAGACGAGGGCCAGTGCGGTCGCGCGGCTGCCGGCGAGCGAGACCGGCTCGAGGCGTGCCTGGACGTCGCGGCCGCCGCCGAGCCCCTGCACGAGCATCGCGCGCAGCCGGTCGATGAGCTCCGCGAGCTCGACGTCCTCCTCGCGCTGCTCGGTGAGCGACTCGTGCACGGCGGCGATGGCGAGGATCCGGTTGACGGAGTGCTCGAGCGCCTCGCGCGGGTCGACGCCCTCGGCCCGCGCTTGCAGGCGCAGCAGCGAGGCGACGGTCTGGAGGTTGTTCTTGACCCGGTGATGGATCTCCTGGGCGAGGACGCCGCGCATCACGGCGCGGCCGTGCTCGAGCGCGACGGCGGCGTGGTGGGCGATCGCCTCGAGCAGCGCCCGCTCCTCGTCGGTAAAGGGTGTGTCGCGGTCGGCCACGAGCTCGCCGATCTCGCGGCGCTTCCAGCGCAGCGGCGTGCGGACGGCGTAGGCGCCCGCCTGGCCCTCCGGCCAGGCGATGCGGCCGTCCTCGAGCACGAGCGCCGCGCCGGTCGCCTGCACGGCGCCCATCGTCGTCTTCACGATCGCCTCGAGCGACTCCTCCAGGTAAAGGGACTCCGAGACGGCCTCGGAGATGCGGGCGAGCGCCTCGAGCTCGGCGACGCGCTGCTGCGCCTCGGCGTAGAGCCGCGCGTGGACGATCGACTGCGCGACCTGGCCCGCGATCGCCTGCAGCAGCTCGATCTCGTCGGCACGGAACTCGCGCGGCTCGCGGGTGCGGACGTTGAGTGCGCCGGCCAGCTGCTCGCGCGCGAGGATCGGGACGGCGAGGATCGACTCGTACTCCGACTCCGGCAGGTTCGGAAACTCCTTCCAGCGCGGATCGAGGTCGGCGTTGGCCGCGATCGCGACCGGCCGGCGGTCGGCAGCTGCGGTGCCGGTGATCCCTTCCCCGGGCCGCAGCCGGGGGCGGCGCGTCATCTCGTCGAGGCGTGTGCCGTGCGTGGCGCGGAGGACGAGCTCGCCGGCGGCGTCGTCGTAGAGGTAGACGAAGCAGGCGTCGGCCTCGAGCGCGGCAGCGACCTCGTTGGCCACGAGATGCAGCACCTCTTCGAGGTCGAGCGTGGAGTTGACCGTGGCGATCGTGTCCGTGAGCAGCCGCAGATGCCGGTCGGTCGTCTCCACGTGCCTATCGTAGGAGCCTCGTGACGCTGACCCACGAGGCTCCTTCCGAACTTCCCAAGTAACAGTCTGTTACGAAGTCGGCCCTGGCTCTCGAGGACGCGGTGCCGGCGGAGGAATGCGGGCTCCGGCGGCAGCTAGTAACAGTACTGTTACTACGAGGAACGACAGCTCCGTCTAGCCAGGCCGCACGAAGAAGAGGCCGGCGATGCCGGCGCCGAAGACGGCGAGCGCGAGGAGCGAGTCCGGTCCGAGCCGGCCGCGGCAATGCTGCGGCCGACTGATGACGCCGAAGCCGTAGACCGCCGTCAGCGCGACGCCCAGCGCCGCGAGCCAGGCGTTCTGGTTTCCCGCCGACGGGAGCACCGGCTGGCCGGCGATGAGGTCGGCGACGAGGAAGAGGCAGACCTGGAAGGCGTCGCCTCCGAAGATGTCGCCCATCGCGAGCGCATTGTCGCCCAGTCGAACGGCGGCGATCCCGGATGAGATCTCCGGTAGCGCGGTCGCCGTCGCCAGCACCGTCGCGCCGAAGATACTTCCGTTGACGCCGATCCGGTTGGCGAGGTCGTTGCCTGTCACCTCGAGGAGCACGCCCGCAGCGAGCGTCACGGCGCAGCCGACGCCGAAGAGCAGCGCGACCCTCGCGGTCGAGGATCCCGAGAGGGATGCGGCTGGTCGGGCCGCGCCCGCTCGCGGCGGCGGCGTCCGGGCCGGCTGCCGGGCATCTCGATCGTCCAGCGCGGATCCTTGGCGGCCCGTTGGATGACGAAGAGGCCGACGACCCAGATGACGACGATCCCCAGTGAGGCAGGGCTGATGCGCCCCGCGATTGCCGTCGAGGGCTTCAGCAGGGCTCCCATCTCCACACCTGCGACGACCATGACAACGAGCAACCCCTCGAGCACCGGCGTCAACCGTCCCACGAGATAGGTGAGTGGCCGCCGTGGCCCGACGGCGATGTCGCAGATGAGCAGCACCATCGTCTGGACGGCGATTCCGCCGATCAGGTTCCCGGCGGCGAGCTGGAGGTGCCCCTGCGCGCACGCGGAGATCGTGATCGCGAGCTCCGGGAGGCTGCCCGCCACCGCGAGGAGGACCAGCCCGCCGATTTCATCGCCGAGGCCCAAGCGCGCATCGAGCGCATCCGTCGACTTCGAGAGCGTGATCCCGCCGCCCATGTCGCGGCCGCGGCGGCGAGGAAGATCAGGAGAAGAAGGGGCGAGCCGAGCCCGGCCACGCCGGAAACGATGCGGACTGCGGCGGACGGAGCGAGCCGCCGTCGCGCCCTATTCAGATCGAGTTGACCCGGCTCAGGCCTCCCGGTGCCGGTCGGCTGCGAGCGCCGCCAGCTCGCCTTCGGAGACGAGCTCCGCCGGGATCACGGCCACGCGGCACGGCGTCAACGCCCGCAGGGTCGCGGTGCGGACGCCGCCCTCGAGCGCCGCGCGCTCGCCGACCATCGTGCCCGGTCCCATCTGGGCGACCTGCTCGCCGTCGACCTCCACCCCGAGCACACCGTCGAGGACGAGGTAGAGCTTGTCTCCCTCCGCGCCCTGGTTCACGAGCACCGCGCCCTCGCCGAGCTTGCGCCGGTAGAGCTCCGCGTCTCCGCCGAGCAGGCTTGCCGACAGCTCCCGCTCGAGCGCGGTCTCCGCCGCCGCCGCGAGCGCCGGCGACTCCGCTCCCCACGGCGTGTGGTCACCGTGCGACTCGCGGTACCACGCCTTGAAGTCGACGGTGCCGCTCTTCTCTGCCAGGGCGCCGTCGCTGTCGTAGATCCAGTCCGGCGCGGGAACGGGCTCGCACCCGACGAGCTCGTGCTCGACTCGGCCGTCGGCGTGCAGCGTCAGCGCGAGCGTCGTCCACGCCGTCGCCGAGTTGATGCGGAAGAGCGGGCCGCCCTTGACCAGCCGCGGCGCCGGGAACCCTGCGCGCCCGCCCACCGTCGGACGAAGCGGGCCCGGTTGACTCGAGATCTCCGGCTCGGGGCGCAGAACCTCGAACGGCACTCCGGGGACGACGATCGCCTTCGGCCCGACGTGGAACGTCGTCGAGCCGACCAGGCCGCCTCCCCCGTAGCCGGCGCCGACCACGGCGCCGTCCTCGACCTCGATCCAGGCGTTCAGCTCGTTGGCCTCGCGGAAGCGGTCGGCGTCGCGTAGCCGGCCGAGATCGCCCGGGCCGAGCCGATCCGGCGGCGGCTCGTCGTAGTGGCCGACGCCGAGCTCGAACGGCAGCTTGGGCAGTCCCTGGATCGCCTCCGACGGGATCCACGAGATCGCGGTTACGGATCCTTCGATGCGCATCAGTGCGCCTCCCTCGGTTGCTCGCAACCGATTCAACACCCGAGGGAGGCGCCGTTCAAGTCAGCCGGCCGTTTACAGAACGGCCAGGTACTTCTTCATCTCCCAGTCGGTGAGCTGGACGCGGTACTCGTCCCACTCCTTCCGCTTCAGCTCGACGTAGCGGTCGAAGATGTGCGGGCCGAGCGCCTTGCGCATCAGCTGCGACTGCGAGAGCTCGTCGATCGCCTCGCCGAGAGTCTCGGGGAGGGAGACGATACCGCGCTCGCGCCGCTGCTCGGCGGTGAGGTGGTAGAGGTTCGTCTCCATCGGATCCGGCAGCTCGTAGCCCTGCTCGATCCCCTCGAGCCCCGCGTGCAGGAGCGCTGCGAACGTGAGGTAGGGGTTGCAAGCCGGGTCGGGACAGCGGATCTCGGCGCGGGTCGCCTGCTCGGAGCCCGGCTTGTAGAGCGGGATCCGGATCAGCGCAGAGCGGTTCCGCTGCGACCAGGCGACGTAGACCGGCGCCTCGAAGCCCGGCACGAGCCGCTTGTACGAGTTGACCCACTGTGCGAAGACCGCCGACAGCTCGCGCGCGTGCCGCAGCTGGCCGGCGATGAACGCCTTCGCCACGTCGGAGAGGTGCCACTTGTCGTCCTCGTCGAAGAACGCGTTGTGGCCGCCCGTGAACAGCGACTGGTGCGTGTGCATGCCCGAGCCGTTCTCGCCGAAGAGCGGCTTCGGCATGAAGGTCGCGTGGTAGCCGTGCTGCTTCGCGACCTCCTTGACCACGAGGCGGTAGGTGAGCATGAAGTCGGCCATGTCGAGCGCACCCGCGTAGCGGATGTCGATCTCGTGCTGCGAGGGGCCGACCTCGTGGTGGTGGTACTCGACCGGGATGCCCATCGACTCGAGCGCGCGGATCGTGTCGCGGCGGACGCCGGTCGCGGCGTCGAGCGTCGTCTGGGCGAAGTAGCCGCCCTCGTCGAGCGTCTCCGTCCCCTTCTCGTCCTTGAACAGGAAGTACTCGGCCTCGGGGCCGACGTTGAACGTGTCGAAGCCCATTGCCTCCATGCGCTCGAGCGCCGCGCCGGAGCGCGTAGCGCGGGTCGCCGGCGTACGGCTCGCCGTCCGGCGTGACGACGTCGCAGATCATCCGGCCCGTCTCGCCGTCGGGCAGCACCCGGAAGGTCTCGGGATCGGGGATCGCGACCATGTCCGACTCCTCGATCGCGTTGAAGCCGGTGATCGACGAGCCGTCGAAGCCCATCCCGTCGTCGAGCGCGCCCTCGAGCTCGCTGCGCGTGATCGCGAAGCTCTTCAGGTGTCCCTCGAGGTCGGTGAACCAGAGGAGCACGTCCTCGATGCCGCGGGACTCGATCTCCGCGAGCACCTCCCTGCGCGTCTCCGGGCTCGATGTCGCCCGGTTCCTGCTCTCCACGTAGGCCATTCTCCCTCCTCAAACGCGAAAAGCCCCGGCCAGCACCTTTTGTGCCCGCCGAGGCTCCGTCGCCTCGCAAATGTCGCGAGAATCTTACACGCCGTTCGGACGGACGGTCGCTACCCTCACGGCGTTCTGGTGCGCTCGCTCGCCGCCCTCCTCGCCGTAGTCGCCGCGGTCGTGTTCGCGTCGGCGCCGCACGCGGCGCGCTCCTCCGGGCCCGCAGTACGTTGCGCCCGCCGGCTCCGGCGCCCTCTTCCTCGTCAGCGGCCACGGCTACGGGCACGGCGTCGGCATGGGGCAGTGGGGAGCCCAGGGCTACGCGCAGCAGGGCTACACCGACGACCAGATCCTCGACGCCTACTACCCCGGGACGACGCTCGGCCAGACGGCCACGACCTCGATCCGCGTCCTGCTCGCGAGCGGGAAGAAGAAGCTGACCATCTCGTCGAAGAAGCAGATCACGGTCGAGGACGGCGACGGTGTCGACCACACGCTGCCCGCGGGCAGCACGACCCTCACGCCCGCGTTGAAGCTCGCGGTCGACGGCGGGCCGGCGCAGGCGCTCGATCCGCCGCTCACGTTCTCCCCGGCTTCGGGCTCGAGGCTCACCCTCGGTCGCACGTACCGCGGCCGGATCCTCGTCGACGTGCCGAACAAGAAGCTCCGCGCGATCAACGTCCTCGGGCTCCAGCAGTACCTCTACGGCGTGGTCACGGCGGAGATGCCGTCGAGCTGGCTTCCCGCAGCGCTCCAGGCGCAGGCCGTCGCCGCCCGTTCCTACGCCCTCGCGAGCAAGCAGGCCGGCTCGCCGTACGACGTTTCCGCGGGCGGCCAGTCCTACCTCGGCGTGTCGGCCGAGACTCCGGCCGGGAGGCAGGCCGTGGACGCAACCGCCGGCGGGGTGCTGCTCTACAACGGCGACGTGGCCTTGACCCTCTTCTCCTCCAGCACCGGCGGCCGGACGCAGTCGGCGTCCGACGCGTTCGGCGCGCCCGGCCGGCCCTATCTCGTCTCGGTGCGCGATCCCTACGACACGATCTCCCCGTACCACGACTGGGGGCCGGTGCCGGTGACCGGGAAGGCGCTCGGAAGCGCGCTGGGCGTGGTCGGCCGCATCGCCGACGCGACCGTCAAGCGCAACGCGTCGCGCCGCGTGAAGACGCTCAAGGTCACGTCGCTGGAGCGGGGCACACAGCTCACGGCCGGCGTCGGCGGTGCCACTGCGGCCGCGGCGCTCGGCCTTAGGTCGTCGTGGTACAGCGTGGGCGTCCTCTCGCTGCAGGCGCCGTCCCCGAATCCGGCCGTCGCTCCCGGCACGAGGGTCACGTTGAGCGGCGTCGTGCGGGGCGTCAGCGGCGCCGTCGTGCAGAGATCCAGCGCCGGGACGCCGTGGAAGCAGTTCCGAACGATCGCCACGACCGGCGCCTTCCAGTTCTCCGTCAAGCCGCGGGTCACCACCCTGTTCCGGCTCGCGACCCAGGATGACGCAGCCGCGCCCGCGCGGATCCGCGTGCAGGCGGCTACCGTGAAGTAGTGAAGAAGCTGAGCCTCCCGCTGCTCGGCGCCCTGGTTGTTGCGCTCATCGCGACCTCCACTGCTGCGGCCTTCACGCCGACGAACACGTACTTCGGCAAGCAGTGGTATCTCGGCATGGACAAGGCATTCGACGCGTGGGCCGCGCCCCCGACGTTCGCCCCGGTCAAGGTCGCAATCGTCGACTCGGGCGTCGACTGCTCGCTGCCCGACTTCACGAACCAGATCGCCAAGTCGAAGAGCTTCGTCGGCGGCAACCCGTGCATTGACAACCAGGGACACGGCACGATCGTCGCCGGCGAGATCGCCGGCGCTCTGAACCAGGCCGGAGTCGTCGGTGTCGCCTACTCGTCCCAGCTGCTCGTGGCCAAGGTCGTCGCCGCCGACGGCACGATCCCGCTCAAGGCCGAGGCGGCCGGCATCCGCTGGGCGGTCAACCAGGGCGCGCGCGTCGTCAACCTCAGCTTCGGCGCCGTCAGGGATCCGCAGGCTCCCGCCCTCGACTCGTACTCGAAGGTCGAGGCCGAGGCGGTGGCCTACGCGGTGAGGAAGGGAGCCGTCGTCGTCGCCGCGGTCGGCAACTCCGACGAGGCGTACACGACCCCCTGGCCCTACGCGAGCTGGCCGGCCGCGCTGCCCCACGTGATCGGCGTGGGCGCGCTGACCCGGTCGGGCGACGTTCCGGATTTCTCGGACCAGGATCTGAGGTACGTCGACATGGCGGCCCCGGGAGTCGGCATCTTCTCCACCTTCCCGGCCAAGCTGACGGACGCTCAGCCGGATTGCGCGGAACAGGGCTACACCGCCTGCGCGATCGGCGACTACCAGCACCCCGAGGGCACCTCGTTCGCGGCGCCGCAGGTGTCCGCGGCGGCGGCCGTCCTCTTCGGCCTCGACTCGTCGCTCACGAGCAGCCAGGTCACGAGGATCCTCGAGCGGCACGCCGATGACGTCAACGCCTCGAACGGCTGCAACGAGTGTCCGGACGGCCGCGACAAGTACAGCGGCTGGGGCAGTCTCGACGTAATGAACGCGGTCAACTTCCTCGACTCCGGCAACCCGCTGCCGCCGTCCGATCGCTTCGAGCCGAACGACAGCGTCTCCCAGGCACACAAGCTCTGGGGGAAGCGGCCCGCCGTCGCCGCGACCCTCGACTACTGGGACGATCCCGTCGACGTCTACCGCGTGCGCCTGGAGCCCGGCCAGCGCCTGCAGGCGCGGTTCGCCGCCGGATGGGCGAATGCCTCCGTCGGTCTGACCCTGATGCGGCCGGGCACGAAGTCGCTGCGCCAGAGGGCGGGGATCGTGGCCCGGACCCGGCGGGCCGGCAAGACGCAGCGGCTCTCGTATCGCGTGCAGAGAGGCGGCTGGTACCTCCTCGAGCTGGTGGTTGCCCGTCACGGCGGCGGCCGCTACTCGCTCGACCTCAAAAAGACCGGCTAGGCCGCGCCGCTACTGGTTCTCGAGCAGCTCGTCCGTCGGCGACGGCCCGCATCACGCGCGCCGGGTTGCCGACCACGAGCATCCGCGGCTCGACGTTCTTCGTCACGACCGCGCCGGCGCCGACGAACGCCTCCTCGCCGATCTCGACGCCCGGCAGGAGGACGGCGCCGCCGCCGATCCGCGCGCCGCGGCGGATCGTCGGCCCCTTGATCAGCTCGTGCCGCCGCTCGGTGCGGCCCATGAAGTTGTCGTTCGTCGTCACGACGCACGGCGCGATGAAGACGTGCTCCTCGAGCGTCGAGTAGGCGGTGATGTACGCGTCGGCCTGGATCTTCGTCATCGCCCCGATCGTCGTGTCGTTCTCGACGAGCGAGCCGCGGCCGACGCACGACGTCGTCGCCGACCATGACCCGCTCGCGCACGCACGACTGGTCGCCGAGGATCACCCGCGCGCCGATCTTCGAGCCGGCGAAGACGCACCGCGCCGGTCGAGACGATCGTCCCGTCGCCGATCTCGGTGGGCGGCAGCGGCTCGCGCTTCGCCGTCGAGCGCGGCGAGAGCGACGGCTGCTTGCCGACGACCGCGTACTCGAGCACCTTCACGCCCTCGCCGAGCACCGTCCCCGGGTAGACGATCGCGGTCGGATGGATCTCGGCTCAGCCGCATCGCAGCGACTCCGTCAGCAGCTCGAGCGCGCGCACGACCTCGAGCCCGTCGCGCATCTCGCGCCCGTCCCAGCCCTCGCTGACGAGCCGCAGGAAGTGCTGGCACTCGAGCCGGAGCGGCTCGTCGTTCGAGATCTTCGGGCTGAACGATGTCGCCGGTGCGGGTCCGCCACTCGCCGTAGAGTCGGACGGCTGCTCGGGCGCCTTGTCGTAGACCGTCACCTTGCGCTCGAGCTCCATGTCGTCGAAGACCGCCATCTTGTCGCGGCCGACGACGGTGAGCTGGCGCATCTTGTGCGGGTCGAGCCAGGACAGGTGCATGTGCGCGATCTTCCCGCTCGAAGCGAAGCGCAGGTAGCAGAAGACGACGTCCTCGACCCCCTCGTTCAGGAAGGCGTGGCCGTGCGCCGCCGCCTCGACGATCTCCTCGGAGATCAGGTACTGGATCACCGAGAGGTCGTGGACGCCGAGCGACCAGAGCGCGTTCTCGTCCTTGCGGATCTTGCCGAGGTTCTGGCGGTTGCCGTAGACGACGAGCACCTCGCCGAGCTCGCCCGTCGTCGATCAGCTCCTTCAGCTTCTGCACTGCCGGGTGGTAGAGGAGCAGATGGCCCGGCATGAGGACGAGCCCGCGCGCCTCGGCGAGGCGCGATCAGCTCCTCCATCTCGGCGGCCCGCATCGCCGGCGGCTTCTCGACGAAGACATGCTTGCCCGCCTGGAGAGCCTGGCTGGCGAGGGTAGTGGGTCGGAACCGGGGTCGCGATGACGACCGCGTCGAGCTCCTCGTCGGACGAGTCATCTCTTCGAAGTCGCCCGTCACCCTCGCGTCGGGATACCGCTCGGCGAACTCCGCGCGGCGTTCCTCGTCCGCGTCACAGAGCCAGCGAAGGTCGGCGAGGTCGTCGAAGTTGCGCGCGAGGTTGCGGCCCCAGTAGCCGAGCCCCGCCTGGCCGACGCGCAACCGGCTCACAGCTTGAAGACGTGCTCGGCCGCGCTGCCCTTGGCGCCGGTCGCGTTGCGGAGGTCGACGACGAGCGGCGCGTCGTCCACGAGCCGGTCGTAGTCGAGGGAGGAGTGGTCGGTGACGATGACGACGCAGTCGTATTCGCTTGGCTCGTAGGAGACCCCCGAAAGCTCGACGCCCTGCTCGCGGATCTGCGGTACGTGGGGGTCGTGGTACGAGACCTCGGCGCCCGCGTTCCGGAGCAGCGAGATGAGCTTCAGCGCCGGCGACTCGCGCAGGTCGCCGATGTCCGGCTTGTAGGCGACGCCGAGCACGAGGATCCGCGAGCCCTTCATCGCGCGCTTCGCATGCGTGGTTCAGCGCCTGCGAGACGAGCGAGCGGCAGAAGTACGGCATCTCCTCGTTGACCTTGCCGGCGAGCTCGATGAACTCCGTGTAGAAGCCGAACTCGCGCGCCTTCCAGCTGAGGTAGAAGGGATCGATCGGGATGCAGTGGCCGCCGAGGCCGGGGCCCGGGCTGAACGGCATGAAGCCGAACGGCTTGGTGGCGGCGGCGTCGACGACCTCCCAGATGTCGATCCCCATCCGGTCGCAGAGGATCGCGAGCTCGTTGACGAGGGCGATGTTGACCGAGCGGAAGATGTTCTCCAGCAGCTTCGTCAGCTCGGCGGCCTCGGGGCTCGTGACGCTCGTGCACGGTGTCGACCGCGCGCCGGTAGAGCGCGGCGGCCCGCTGCGTGCACTCGGGGGTGACGCCGCCGAGCACCTTCGGCGTCGTCTTCGTCGTCCAGTCCTCGCGGCCCGGGTCGACGCGTTCCGGCGACATGGCGAGGAAGAAGCCCTCGCCCGCGCGGAGGCCGCTTCCCTCCTCGAGGATCGGCTGCAGCAGCTCGCGCGTGGTGCCCGGCCAGGTGGTCGATTCGAGCACGACGAGCTGGCCCTCGTGCAGCACCCCGGCGAGGCGGCGCGCCGCGCTCTCCACGATCGAGAGGTCGGGCTCCCGCTGGCGCGAGAGCGGCGTCGGCAGCGCGATCAGGATCGGCGTCCGCCTCGCGCAGTTCGTCGTAGCTCGTCGTCGCATGCATCGTGGCCGCTCTCGACGAGAGGCGCGAGCCGGTCGCTCGGAACGTCGGGGATGTGCGACTCGCCGCGGTTGAGCGCGCCGACGACGCCCTCGAGGACGTCGACGAGCAGGACGCGGCAGCCGGCCTCGGCGAACGTGGCCGCGAGCGGCACGCCGACGTAGCCGGCGCCGACGACCGCGACGTCGTAGTTGGCGCCCTCAGCCACGGTCGGCAAGGCTAGCTGCGACCCGTTCCGCGGCGTGTCCGTCCCCGTACAGCGGGGGCCGCTCGGCGGGCATCCGCGCCGCCGCGACCGCGGCCGCGAGCCGCTCCGGATCGTCGTCGACGAGCACGTTGGCGCCGAGCTCGACCGTGTCGACCCACTCGGTGGAGGGCCTCGCGGTCACGCAGGGAACGCCGTACCAGTACGCCTCCTTCTGCAGCCCGCCGGAGTCGGTGACGAGGACGCGCGCCTGCGAGACGAGCGCGGCCATGTCGAGGTAGCCGAGCGGCGACAGCACCTCGACGTTCGGTGGAGTCTCGATCCCGACGAGGGTTGCGCGGGTGCGCGGGTGGG
Source organism: uncultured Actinomycetes bacterium (assembly GCA_963720065.1). Taxonomy (GTDB): domain Bacteria; phylum Actinomycetota; class Thermoleophilia; order Gaiellales; family Gaiellaceae; genus Palsa-739. Next base: position 12,752 of record CAVREH010000037.1, on the reverse strand, counting down.
CGGGGAAGACCACGCGTTCGCCGGTCCTCGCGAGGCCGTCCACGATGCGCGCGAGCCGCTCGGCCCGAACGTTGGCCTCTCGGTGAATCGTCGCTGCGAGGTACGCGCCGGCTCGAGCTCGTGCCGTCGCAGCACGGTCGAGCGCTCCCGCGCGATCGGCGCGAGCCGGAAGCAGGCGTCGGCCATGACGTCGCCGACCACGTCGATGAGGCCCGCGACGCCCTCGCCGAGCAGGGTCTCGCGCGATCGCTCGTCGGGACAGAGCAGAAGCGAGGCCATGGCGTCGACCGCGATCCGGTTGTGCTCCTCGGGCATCGACAGGTCGCCGCTGCGAAGCCCCGCTTCGACGTGCGCGACAGGGACGCCGGCATCGTCCGCCGCCTCGGCGCCCGCTCGCGTGGAGTTGGTGTCGCCGAAGACGAGCGTCCAGTCGGGCCGCTCCTGCGCGAGCACGGCGGCGATCGCGGGCCGCATCGTCTCGGCGTCGGCGGTGTGGAGGTCGAGCCGGTAGCGCGGCTCGGGCAGCCCAAGCTCCGCGTAGAAGACGTCGGAGAGCTCCGGATCCCAGTGCTGGCCTGTGTGCAGGCCGACCTCCTCGATGCCCGCCTCGGCCAGCGCAGCGCTGACCGGGCCCGACTTGATGAACTGCGGCCGGTTCCCGACGACGGAGAGGACCTTCACGGGAGCGACGTTACAATGGCCGCCGCTTCGGGCCGTTAGCTCAGCTGGTAGAGCAGGGGACTCTTAATCCCAAGGTCGCAGGTTCGATCCCTGCACGGCCCATCCTCCGAACGCTCCCGCTGCGGCTATCTCAGCCATGGCGCGAGCCTCTTGGTGATCTCCGTGCAGCCGGACGGCTTGACGATGCGCTCGCGGACGCGACCTTCTGCGATCACGAGGAGTGTCGGGATCTCCGTGACCCGCAGCCGCTCGACGAGGTCGGGACGCTGGCCGGCGTCGATGCGAACAACGTCGAAGCTAGAGTGGTTGGCCCGGCGCTGCAGGACCTGCGCCAGGAATCCCTCGGCGCGGCGCGCGGGTCCGGAGGTCGGTGAGAAGAAGAACAGCAGGCGCGGCCGCGCATCGGCTCGGCCCGAGGTGGCTGCCTCGCGTCTTCTGGTCGGCGCAGAGCTCATCGGCCACCACCGTTCGCACTGCGCTTGCGCGAGTCGCCCAGGATCGCGGTCTGCGCGCCGACACCGATCTTCTCGACCACGACCGAACCGGAGCCCGACAGTACCTCGACGATTCGTTCCTCCGAGCTGACGTGATCGGCCAGGACGAGGTAGCGGGTCGGGAAGCGACGGACTGTCTCGTACTGCTGATGGGAGACGGAGAAGCGCGCGAAGCAGTCTCCGAGCTCGCACTCACAACAAAGCTCCAGCGCTTCGTCGGGGTCGAAGCTGTCGGCAATCCGCCGGATCTCTTCGTTCAGATGGCGGAAGAGCACCTGCCTATCTGCACCGGACGCAGCGCCGTCGCCGTCGGCTGCAGGCGCTCCCCCGGCGTGTTGCGGTACGGACATGCGAGCAGACCTCCTCGATCGTCGTTCTCCTCGACCGAGGGATCGGCCCCGAGCCCAAAGGACCCCCACCGCTCCCCGTCACGTGCTGGAAGTGCGGGTGCTACCGACCTGGCGCAACCCCACCAAAGGCGATCCTAGCCCTAAACGGACAAGGCCCCGAGCCGGATTCGGCCGAGCTGGGCGACGGCTACGATGGACCTGCAGGAACGCCCTCCAGGCGGCTTCTTTCGCTCCTTCTTCCTCCTGGGCGCCGAACCCCAGGAGCGGAAGGAAACGAGGCCTGATGAACGGCCAACCGCACGGGGCGCACGAACGCGGCAAAGCAGCCACAGCGATCTCGAACGCGATCGCCGGCATGCACCGCAGCCAATACGGACGCGGGCCTACACGCACGCGCACCGTGCTGGGCTCCGACTACGTGATCTGCTTTCTCGAAGATGTCTACACGACCATCGAGCGAACACTGATCGACGCCGGCCGCTTCGACACCGTCCGTGAGACGCGCAACGCATTCCAGGAGACGATGCGCGACGCCTTCTGCGACGCCGTCGAAAAAGCCCTCGGCCGCAAGGTGATCGGCTTCCTCTCGCAGGTCCACGCCAATCCCGACCTCTCGATCGAGACCTTCATCCTCGAGCCCGACAGCACGGACGAAGCAGCAGCCGAGGGCTGAGCGCGAAGCAACCGGCGCCAGGTCCTGATTGCGTTCTGGCCTTTCCAACGGAGATCGTGCAAACTGCGACGAGCAATTAGTACGGACTGGGGGGCAGAGCAACGAGCAGCGGCACGGAGCCGCGCGCGACCACTGCTGAGAGCATCGACGACACGGTCCGCCGGCTCGTCGTCGAGCGCTCTCACGACCTCGTCACGCTCTGCGACCTGACGGGAGCGATCGCCTACGCCTCGCCGTCCTGGGCGCACCTCGGCTGGGAGCCGGCCGACCTCGCCGGCGAGCCGATCATCGAGCTGCTCCATCCCGACGACGTGCGGCTCGCGACGGAGGCGTGGAACGAGGTCGCCGCCGGCACCGACGTCGACGCCGTCACGATCCGGCTGCGCCGGGCCGAAGGCAGCTACGCCTGGTTCGAGGTGAACGGATCCGCGGTCCGCGACGAGGCCGGCGAGCTCCGCTTCATGCTCGGGACAGCGCGCGACGTGAGCGAGCGGGAGGAGCTGCGCTCGCGGCTGCGGGATCTCGACGCCGTCTACCGCTTCGCCGACGCCGTCGCCGGTGCGCGGGCGCTCGACGAGGTGCTCGAGGCGGCGCTCGACGCACTGCTCGAGGCGACCGGCGCCGACCGCGCCTCGGTCCTGCTCGCCGACGACGACGGCGTGCTCCGCTTCCGCGCGTGGCGTGGGCTCTCCGACCGTTACCGCGCCTACACCGAGGGCCGCTCACCCTGGCCACCCGACGTGTCGGACCCGCAACCGGTCCTCGTCGAGGACGTCGCCGACAGGTACGAGCCGGCGCTCCTCCGCGTCATGCGCAAGGAGGGGATCGCAGCTCTTGCGTTCGTCCCGCTGGTGCGCGGTGGAGCCCAGCTCAGCCATTCGCGCTCTATCGCGACGCGCCGCACGTGTGGAGCAGCCGCGAGGTGCTCCTCTCACGGACGATCGCGAACCACCTTGCATCCGTCATCGAACGAGCGCAGGCACAGCACGAGGCCGAGGGCTCGCGCGTGCGGCTCGCGCTCCTGCTCGAGGCGACGGAGCAGCTGGGCCGGACCTCGACTACGAAGAGCTCCTGCGGCGGGTGCCGCAGCTGGTAGTCCCGCGCATCGCCGACGGCTGCCACGTCTACATCGCGCGGAACGACGACGCGGAGCTCGTCCGGGTCGCGCACGCCCACGTGGATCCGCGCATCTCGGCGCTCCTCGACGAGATCGACGCCGTGTACGACGTCTCGCAGCACCGGCGCATCCCCGTCATCGAGGTCTTCCGCACGGGCAAGCCGATCCACCGGCCCTCTCTCGCGCGCCCGCTGAGGAAGGTCGCGCGTCCGGGCGAGGAGGAGCTCGTGCGCATGGAGTCCCGCTCGCTCGTCGTCGTGCCGCTCGAGACGGGCGGCAGGCGACTCGGCGTGCTCGCCGTCACCTCGGCCGAGCCCGGCCGGCACGGGGACGAGGACCTCGAGCTCGTCTCGGAGCTCGCGCGGCGGGTCTCGCTCGCGCTCGACCTCGTCGACCTCCACCGGCGGGCGCAGGACTCGCTCGCCCAGCTGCAGGCCGTGATCGCGCAGCTGCCGCTCGGCGTCGCGATCACCGACGCGGATCACCACATCGTGCTGCTGAACGACGAGGTCGAGCGGGTCTGGGGAGAGCCTGTCTCGGTCGGCTCGGACCACCGGACGCCGGACACCGAAGGCTGGCCGCTCGAGCGAGCTCTCGAGAAGGGCGAGGTCTCGATCGGCGAGCGCCACGTGGTCGAACGGGACGATGGAGCTCGCACCCTGGAGATCAGCGCCGCACCGGTGCGCGACGCCGACGGCGCGATCGTCTCGGCGGTCGCGATCCTCGCCGACGTCACGCGCCGCAGCCGCGCGGAGGAGCACCTCCGCTTCCTCGCCCGCGCGAACGAGCTGCTCGTCGCCAGCGCTCGACTGGGAGCAGACGCTCGCCGCGATCGCCGAGCTCGCGGTGCCGACGCTCGCCGGCTACCTTGTCATCGACCTCCTCGACGAGGACGACGAGCTGCACTGGGTCGTCGCCGTCCACGCCGACCCGGAGAAGACCGAGCTCGTCCGGGAGCTGCGCGGGCAGTACCCGCCGACGCTCTCGACCCACCCGGTCCAGGTCGCCCTCCGCACCGGCGAGCCGCAGCTGCTGCCGGACCTGCAGGCCGAGGCGAATGCGATGGCGCACGACGCCAAGCACGGCCGGGCGATCCGCGGATCGCGAACACCTCCGGGCTCGTCGCGCCGCTCGTCGCGCGCGGGCGGACGCTCGGCACGATCAGCCTCGGGACGTCGAGCGGCAGCCGCGCTTCGACGAGTCCGACCTGGCGATGGCGATCGGAGCTCGCGCGCCGGATCTCGCTCGCGCTCGACAACGCGCGCCTCTTCTCGGAGGCCCAGGAGCGCGCCCATGCCGGCCGAGGCGCTCGAGTACGTCGCCGACGGCGTCTTCCTCGTCGACGAGGCTGGGCATCGTGCGGCTCTGGAACCCGACCGCCGCGATCAGCCTCCGCCGGCTCCCCGCCGAGGCCGTCGGCCGGCCGGTCGCCGAGCTGCTCGCCGACTGGCCGTCCCTCCGCGCCCGGATCCCGTCGCGTCCGAGCCCCGACGCCGGCGCCGTCGCGGCCACGAGACGCTGCCGGTCGAGGTGCAGGGCGAGGAGCGGTGGCTGTCCATCTCGGCCGTCCGCTTCCCGGGCGGCACCGTGTACGCGTTCCGCGACGTCACCGACGAACGGGCCGTCGAGCAGATGAAGACGGACTTCGTCTCGACCGTCTCGCACGAGCTCCGCACCCCGCTCGCGGCGATCTACGGGGCGGCGATGACGCTGCGGCGCCGCGACGTCGCGGTCGAAGAGACCGCAGCGCGACAGGCTGCTCGAGGTCGTCTCGAGCGAGTCCGACCGGCTCGCGCGCATCGTGAACGACATCCTCTGGGCCAGCCGGCTCGAGTCGGGCCGGATGAGCATCGCGATCGAGCGGCTGCGACGCGGCGGCGATCACCGCCGAGGTCGCGGACGTCCTCGCGTGCGCGAGCTCCCGCGGGGATCGAGCTCGTCGTGAGCAAGCCGCGCGGCCTGCCGCCGGTCGCCGCCGACCCCGACAAGCTGCGCCAGATCCTCACGAACCTGATCGACAACGCGATCAAGTACTCGCCCGACGGCGGCCGTGTCGAGGTCGAGATCGGCGCGCAGCGGCGGCCGGGTCCGGTTCCGCGTCACCGACGAGGGGCTCGGCATCCCGCCCGCCGAGCAGGACCGGATCTTCGAGAAGTTCTTCCGCCTCGACCCGAACCTGACGCGCGGCGTGGGCGGCACGGGCCTCGGCCTCTACATCTCCCGTGAGCTCGTGACGCGCATGAACGGCCGCATCTGGGTCGACTCCGACGGCCGCACCGGCTCGTCCTTCTTCCTCGAGCTTCCTATCGCCTGAAGAGCTTCGCTCTTCAGGCGACTTGACCGAACTGCGCGGGCCGGAAAGCGTGGTTTCCGGCCCGCTTCGTGCTGTTTTGTTTTTTGGGGCTCTGTTGGGTGGGGGTTTGTGTGGTGCGCTCGCGCGCGGCGGAGGCCGGAGCGAGCGCGGTCCGGCCTGCGGCTAAGTCCGGCTTCGCCGTGTCTTAGCCTCCGGCCTGTGGTGCCACATGGTTCGAACGTTTCGAGCCTCCGCGCGACGGAACCAGGCGCGTGAAGCGAGCCAACCCGATGTGCTCTCGGCACGGAGCGGACGGGAGACCGCGTCTCCCGTCCGCGCAGTTCCGTCCTCTAGCGAGCGGGTGCGCAGCACCCGCGAGCTGTCTACTAGTAGGGCGGGGCGCCCGGTCCTGCCGGGCCCTCGTCGTAGATAGGCGCCGGCGACGGCTGAAGTAGCCGGGGCCGGCCCACGAGGACCAGAAGATCAGCGACAGCAGGATCCCGACGATCCCGACGATCAGCAGGATCCAGCCGATCGTGTGGATGTCGACGCCGTTGACGGTCGTGTTCACGGCGAAGGCGAGCACGGCGCCCACGGCCGCTAGCAGTAGTCCTACTCCGAGACCCATGCGTCCTCCTTGGTTGGGGTCGGGAGGGAAACGGACGAGGGCCGGTTCGAGATTCGGGGGTCCGCGAGTTCGTCTAGGCTCCGAGCCGGATGCGCAGGGGCTCCGTCGTCGCCCTTTTGGGGCTGGCATTGATCGCGGGCGGGGTCGCCACTGCCGTCGCGCTCGTGCCGACCTGGCTGCCCGAGGATGCCTCTCGCGCAGGCCGGCCGCATCGACTTCGTCTTCTGGTTCGTGATCGCGATCTGCATCTTCGATCTTCGCGATCGTCGCCGCGGTGATGGTCTACGCGATCCTGCATTTCCGCGTCCGCGAGGACGATCTCGAGGACGGGCCGCCGATCCACGGCCACACCGGGCTCGAGATCACGTGGACGGTCGATCCCGTTCGTCCTCGTCACCGCGATCGCGATCGTCAGCGCGATCGTCCTCTCCCGCAACGACGCCCAGGCGCAGGACACGCTGCGCATCAACGTCACCGCCCAGCAGTTCGAGTTCACGTTCAGCTATCCCGACGCGAACAACATCGACGAGCCCGGTGCTGATGCTGCCGGAAGGACGCTCGGTCGAGCTCTACATGCGCTCGCTCGACGTCATCCACGCCTTCTTCGTGCCGCAGTTCTCGCAGAAGGAGGACATCGTCCCCGGTCTCGTCACGCAGCTGCACATCACGCCCGCCCGCGCTCGGCACCTACCCGCTCGATCTGCAACGAGCTGTGCGGCCTCGGCCACTCGCTCATGCGCACCCAAGCCGTCGTCATGGCAGCCTGCGGCGTTCAATGAGTGGCTCGCCGAGCAGAAGAAGACGGCCGCGCCGGCACCGCCCTCGACCACGCAGCCGGGCACGACGGGCACGACGTCGACCTCGACCACGCCGTCGTCCTCGGCGGCCGGTCTCTCGGTCTTCAACGCCAACGGCTGCTCGGGCTGTCACACGCTGAGCGCCGCCGGCGCGACGGGCAAGGTCGGGCCGGACCTCGACAAGCTCGTCTCGTACGCAAAGACGGCGAAACAGCCGCTCGAGGCGTTCGTCCACGAGTCGATCGTGAATCCGAACGCGTACATCCAGCCCGGCTATCCGAAGAGCGTGATGCCGGGGACGTTCGGGCAGAGCCTCAACAGCTTGCAACTCAACGCCCTCGTGGCGTTCCTCGTCCAGTCCGCCCAGCAAGAAGGGATGATCCGCGCGTGACGACGACCGCAGCCGCCCACGACCTCCAGCACGCGCCGAGCCCCGCCGGCGGCGGCGTCCGGCGGCTGCTCCTCGGCGCCGGGCTCCTGCGCGGGCGTGGATGTCGTGCTCTTCGGCTGGATCGGCTTCGGGATCGTCGTCCTCATCCGCTGGGGCGGCGGCTGGCATCCGCTCCTGCTGAGCGAGCCGCTCATCCTCGTCGCCGGCGCTCGTCGCCGCGCCGATCGGCTTCCTCGCCGGCATCGGCGCCTTCGACTACTGGGTCGTACTACGCGCTCGGCTACCCGACCCGCGCCGAGGACCACTCCGGCCACGGCGCCAAGAGCTGGCGCGACTACTTCCGGGTCAACACCGACCACAAGGTGATCGGCGTCCAGTACCTCGTCACGACGATCTTCTTCTTCCTCGTGGGCGGCATGCTCGCGATGCTCGTGCGCGCCCAGCTGGCCAAGCCCGACAGCCACTACTTCGACCCCCAGACGTACAACGGCCTCTTCTCGGTCCACGCGGCGCTGATGATCTTCCTCTTCATCATCCCTGCGTTCGCCGGGCTCGCGAACTACGTCGTGCCGCTCATGCTCGGCGCCGCGGACATGGCCTTCCCGCGCCTGAACGCGCTTTCGTTCTGGCTCCTGCCGATCGCCGGGATCATGATGCTGAGCTCGTTCTTCATGCCCGGCGGCGCGTTCGCCTGCGGCTGGACGGGCTACGCGACGCTCTGCTCGCAGCACCAGCCGATCGGCGCGATCTTCTTCAACCAGGGAGTCCAGTGGGCCGGCGCGTCGTCGATCATGACCGCGCTCAACTTCCTCGTCACCATCATCACGATGCGCGCGCCGGGCATGACCTTCTGGCGCATGCCGCTCCTCGTCTGGGCGAACTTCACCACCTCGCTGCTCGTCGTGATCGCGACGCCGTTCATCGCCGGCTCGCAGTTCTTCTCGATGTTCGACCACGTGATGCACACGTCGTTCTTCAACCCGGTGGGGGGTGGTTACCCCCTTGGGTACCAGCACATCTTCTGGTTCTACTCCCACCCGGCCGTCTACATCATGATGCTGCCCGGCTTCGGGATCATGAGCGAGGTCATCTCCACCTTCAGCCGCAAGCCGATCTTCGGCTACCGGCTGATGGCGCTCTCGCTGATGGCGATCGTCGTGCTCGGCTTCTCGGTCTGGGCCCACCACATGTTCGTCAGCGGCATGTCGTCGTGGCTGCGCGTGCCGATGATGATCACGACGCTGCTGATCGCGATCCCGACCGGGATCAAGATCTTCAGCTGGCTCGCGACGATGTGGGGGGGGAAGCTCCACTTACGCACGCCGATGCTGTTCGCGCTCGGCTTCCTCTCGATGTTCGTGATCGGCGGCCTCTCGGGCGTCATGCTCGGCGCCGTGCCGATCGACATCCACGTGAGCCAGACGTACTTCATCGTCGCCCACATCCACTATGTCCTCTTCGGCGGCTCCGTCTTCACGATCTTCGCCGGGATCTACTACTGGTTCCCGAAGATGACCGGCCGGATGTACGACGAGAAGCTCGGCAAGCTCCACTTCTGGCTCACCTTCGTCGGCTTCAACCTCACCTTCTTCCCGATGCACATCCTCGGCACCGAGGGGATGCCGCGGCGCGTCGCCAGCTACCTGCCGAAGTTCGCCGACCTCAACATGTTCATCTCGCTCGCGTCGTTCGGGCTCGGCGTCTCGACGATCATCTTCCTCTACAACATGATCACGAGCTGGCGCTTCGGCGAGATCGCGCCCGCCAACCCGTGGCGCGCGATGACGCTCGAGTGGCAGGTCTCCTCGCCGCCGCCGACCTTCAACTTCGACGAGATCCCGCAGGTCGTCGGCTCGCCGTACGAGTACGGCGTTCCCGGCGCCCAGCACGCGATCCTCGCGCCGTCCAAGGCCCGCGAGATGGAGGAGGTGCCGGTGTGAGCCACGTGCTGGTGGTCGCCAACGAGACGGTCGACGCACCGGCGCTGCGTGAGGCGCTCGCCGCGCACGGCGACGACCTGAGCGTGACGGTGGTCTCGCCGGTCAACGAGCCGAAGCGGGGCTATGTCGTCTACACCGACACCCGCCGCGCGTCGGCCCGGCGCCGGCTCGAACGGGCGCTCGGACACCTGCGCGCGGCCGGCATCCCGGCCGACGGCTACGTCGTCGAAGCGGATCCCGCGGCCGCCGTCCGCGACGCGCTCGCGACGCTCGAGCCGCCCGTCGACGAGATCCTCGTCTCGACGCATGCCGAGGAGAAGTCGGGCTGGCTCCGTCGTGGTGTCCTCGACCGGATTCGCGCCTCGGCGGGCGAGGTGCCGGTCGAGCATCTCGTCGCGGACCCCGAAGGCCCCGAGGAGAAGAACGTCCTCGTGATCGCGAACGAGACGGTGGTCGGCGAGCCGCTGCTGGCGAAGATCCGCGAGCGCGCGGCGGCGGGGCCGGCGAGCTTCCTGATCGTCTCGCCACAGAGCGACCCGACGGCGGGCGAGCACCCCGAGGCCGAGCGGCGGCTGAAGCGCGCGCTCGCTCAGCTGCGCGGCGAGGGGATCGACGCGCACGGCCAGGTCGCGCATCCCGATCCGTTCAGCGCGGCGATGGAGGCCGTGCACGACGAGCGCGTCGACGAGATCCTCGTCTCCACCTTCGAGCCGCTCAGCTCCGGCTGGCTGCGCGGGCACGTGGTCGAGCGGCTGCAGAAGGAGACGGGCCTGCCGGTCGAGCACGTGATCGTCGAGCGCTCCCTCGCGGAGGTGCCGACATAGCCACGTACTCGCACGCCGAGCCGGTCGGCCACGACGACCACGAGCATCACGGGCCGCCCATCCCGCACTACAGCTCTCGGATCAGGCCCGAGACGCTCGGCATGTACCTCTTCATCGCGTCGGAGATCATGCTCTTCGGCTCGTTCTTCACGGCCTACTTCTTCATCCGCATCGTCAACGGGGTGCCGTGGCCGACGCCGCCGTACCACCTGCCGGTCTTCGTCGCGGCGATCAACACGTTCATCCTCATGACCTCGAGCGCGACGATGCACTGGGCGACGACGTCGATCAAGCGGGGCAACGTCTGGGGGATGCGAGCGGGCCTCCTGCTCACGTTTCTCATGGGGCTCGCCTTCCTGATCGCGCAGCTCTACGAGTACCTGCGGGCGGGCTTCAACACCTCCGACGGGGCGTTCCCGACCATCTTCTTCTGCCTCACCGGCCTGCACAGCTGCCACGTGTTCATCGGCCTCGCGATCCTCGCCATCATGACCGTCCGCGCCTGGCGCGGGCATTTCTCCGCCGAGCACCATCACGGCGTCGAGATCGGCGGGATCTACTGGCACTTCGTCGACGTGATGTGGATCGTCGTCTTCACGACGGTCTACATCCTCTGACGAGCGGGTAGAGCGGCCTCATGCGCAACCCGCTCCGCAGCGAGGCCGAGGCCTACCGCTTCCTCGGCGTGGTCATCGTCGGCGCCGCCGCCATCATTGCGGGCGCCTACATCAACACGTGGCTCGGCGTCGCCGTCGCGGTGCTCGTCTTCGTCGGGCTCGGGTGGTGGCTGAGGCAGGAGCCCGTGCCGGGGGCCGCCGATCCCGCGCCGGTGGTCACCTCGGAGACGCCGCCCGGCAGGCACCGAATCCTCGTCGTCGCGCCGCCGGGCACGACGAACCTGGCGGTCCCGCTCGGAGCCGAGGTCCTCGTCGTCGTGCCCGCGCTCTCGTCGACGCGCGAGGCGCTGACCGGAGCGGTGGACGACCGTCGCCACGACGCCGAGGCGACGGCCGCGGCGCTCGGGTCGGGCCTGCCGGGCGCGCGGGTGGAGGTCGGAGCCGACGACCCGGCGCTCGCAGTCGAGGACGCGCTGCGCGTCTTCGGCGCGGACGAGGTGCTCGTGGTCGGCGACGACGGGATGTTCGAGGCGATCCGCGAGCGGGTCGCACTACCCGTTAGCCGTGCCTGAGCCGCACCTGCCGACCGGCGGATTGACGAGCGACGTCTTGCATTCGAGGTCCGGTCGCACGTAGACCGAGCCGCCCTGGTCGATGCTAGGTCCCCACGCGATGACGATCACAGGCACGCCGCTCGTGTCGTCGGCCTCGATGACGACGCCGCGGCCCTGCGACCCCTTCGCGGCGGGAACGGCCGCGAAGAGCTGGTTCAGACTCTCCTGGACGTACCCCGCGAAAGCCTTCGGATCGGACGTTGTCAGGTGGATGACGCAGAAGCCGCGGAGCAACGGGATCATGCGTCCCGAGGCCATGTGACGTTGGCAAGTCTCGTGCCTGCGGGGATTCGCACGCGTCGGCCGATAGCTACGGGATGTTCGAAAGCGGCGAGAGCGAGGCTCCGCCACACCCCTTGCCGTTGATCGTCTCGACTCCTTCGTAACCGGCTGCCCGAAGTCTCTCGTCTGCGACATGGGCGAGGATGAGCCCTTCGATTGGTCCGACGGCACCGTTGATGGGCTCGTTGGTCTTCCCGTCGACCGTCAGCAGCGACCCGTCGAGTGTCGCCTTGAGGAGCCGATCGCCGCCGAGCGCCTGCTGCACCTGCGCCATCGCCTGGTCGACGATCTGCTGCCGTTCGGGCCTGCGGCTTCGTTCTTACCGCGTACTCGGACCTTTGGCGAACTGCAAATGCAGATCGCCCCCCTTTGGCTCCGCTCAGGGTGCGGGATGACACATCTGCAGGTGAGCGGGGACGCGGCTTGGAACGCTACCGAAGAGTTTGCGGTATTGCCGCCGAGCGGATTCTTTCTACGAAAAACCTGGATGATTGCTTTTGGCCGCCGGAGGCCGAAGCGGAGTCAGAAAATCCATTTTCCAGAGGGTTTTTTGTATGAAAGATCTTTAAATTTTTCTGGTAACGATCCCACCTGTTTGTGTAATATGGCTCCGAATTCAAAAAAGACCGCGGAATGTTTCCGTACGGGAGGGGGTCCCGGCGACGAGCGGCGGCCAGTGGGGAAGTGGCATGCAGTTTTTTGGAAGGCTTAAGAAGGCCGCGTCGGCGACGATCAGCCAGCTGACCGCCGCGACCAGCAGCTGGGCCCACGGCCTGATCCGCAGGCCGGTGGCCAGGCTGGCGATCGCGACCGACGCGAGGACGCACATCAGCACCCCGAGCGCGATCCGATGCGGCGTGCCTGGCAGGCCGAAGACCGGCGTCGGCCACCTGGCCAGTTCCAGCGGCACGATCTCGGAGGTGACGTACGCCGAGCGGCCGCAGCTCGCGGGGACGTAATCGAAGTAGGCGAAGCGGAAGAACCTCGGCTGGCCGGGCGGGACCACCGGCCCGACGCCGAAGACGCCGCACATCAGCCGCGGCCCGTCCTA
>CAVREH010000036.1:0-27816 GCA_963720065.1 uncultured Actinomycetes bacterium | reverse complement strand
CAGCGAGCCTGATCGGCCGCCGCTGCTGGTGTGCCTGCTGGTCGAACACCAGAGCAGCGTGGACGATGTCATGCCGCTTCGCTGCTGCTGTACGCGGTGCTGTACTGGGAGAGGCAATGGCGGCAGTGGGCCGCCCAGCACGAACGGGGACAGCGGCTGCGCTTGACACCCGTCGTGCCGGTGGTGTTCTATACAGGGAAGGAACCGTGGGACGGCTTTCGCACCCTGGCCGAGTTGTTCGACGCCAGGGAGTCGGTGCGGGCGTGCATTCCCGCCTGGCAGACCTGGCTGTGCGACCTGACCCAGTTCGACGCCCAGGAACTGGTGCATCGGCCCGAGGCCCTCTGGCAGGCGCTGGCCGTCGTCCGTGGCGAGCAGGCCGAGTCGAAGGCGTTCCTCGCCTTGCTCAAAGAGGTCGTGGACCGACTGGAGCCGGTGGCCGAGCAAGACCGGCCGCGTTGGGACCAACTGCAAAAGCTGGTGCTGTTCTGGACCATCTACCGGCGCTCCAAGAAGGACCAGCAGGACGCCCTGGCGTTGGTGCGTTCCACCAATTCAGGGGTGCGATTCCGCAAGGAGATTGATGCCATCATGAACCAGGTTGAACTGACCTACGAGCAGGAGATCATCCGCGATTCGATTCAGAAGGGGCGGAACGAGAAGGAAGCCGAGGCGGCCGAAGAGCAGCGGGGGCTATTGCGTCAAATGCTTCAGGAGCGTTTTGGAACAATCCCCGAGGCAATCCAGCAGGCATCGCTGCCGCGGACAAGCCCAAAGTCGATGCCGCTATCATACAGGTGTTTCGTGAGATCAAGTCCCTTGATGAATTGAAGCTGTAACTTCCCGCGGCCGTTGACGCTCGGCCCCGTCCGGCCTATCGTGCCTGGGACCCCTCGCCGACGAGGACGAATCCCGAGACGGAGGCCGCCATGCCGGACTGGCTGATTGCGATCTGGAACGTGTTCCTCGCCCTGCTGCCGATCCTGCTCTGGATCGTCTTCTGGCTCTGCTGCGTCAACTGGCGGAAGACCTGGCCGGTCCTGGCCCAGGGCGGCTGGGCCCCCGTCGTGCTGCTCATGTTCATTTCCGCCGAGGCCTGGTCGCGCATCGCTCCCGGCGATTGTAACTGCCTCGGGTTCATGACCGTGCCCAATTTCTGGTGGCAGCTGGGCAGCGTCTGCACCCTGGTCGCGATTGCCCTGTTCTGCGGCTGGCTGCAGACCATCTCCGGCTGGGCCCCTCCCGAGATCCGCCTGGAGCCCCAGCCCGGCGCTCATGGCCACGGTCATGGCCACAGCCACGAACACAACCACCACGGCGGGCATCATTGACCGAGAGGTGGCTCTCCCATGACATCCAATTCCTCCTCTGAAGATCGTCTGCCCGGCTCGGGTCGGAACAGCTTTCGCGGCTTCTTCCTGGGCGTCGGGGTTGGTTTGCTTCTGCTCATCGGGTTTTTCTACCTCCAGCGTCCTGACTTGCCGGTGGCGATACTGGTCATCGTGGGAGGAATGGGGAGCCTCCTGTTGCTGATCGGGCTCTTATGCCCGGCGCCCAAACCCTTGACTTCCCAGGAGCAGCAGAACCGCGCCATCGACGAGGAGGAGACCATCCTCGCACCGGGCAGGCCAACCAGCAACGGGGTTGGGAGAATCGGGGCGGCGTTCTCAACCTCACCAGCCAGCCGCCTGGTGTTTTTGTCACACGGTCTCAATCTGCAAAATGCGGATGTGGTCATACCCCTGGCCACCATCGCCTGCGTGAAACGGGCTCGAACCCTGGGCATTATTCCCAATGCCTTCCAGGTCCTGACAGCGGATGGCATGCGTTATCGGTTCACTGTCTTTTCCCCCAAGGGCTGGATCGATGCCATCCAAACTGCCTGCTCCTCGAACCAACCGGCAGGAAAACCGGGAGGCAACCGGTGAACCGGGGTGAAACCGGTCCCGGACAGATGGGGTAGAGTTTGCACCCGGCGCGGCGCCTGCGGGGGGCGAACCGGCTCCTCGTTTTCGTTTCAACAGAATCAGGAGTGGCTCCCATGTGGGTCCGTCAATGCGACCTCGACGCCGAGGCCGACTTCCTTCCGCCGATCCCCTCGCGGATCGCCTCCAACGAGGAGTTCGTCCCGCCGCCGCAGTCGGCCGAGCAGAAGGAATACGAGGACCGCGCTGGCCGCGATCAGCGAGCAGGCGGCCGCAGCGGCAGGGCCGATCGCCGCCGCGACTTCCTCCGCAGCGGCAGCGGCATGGCCGCCGCGCTGCTGGCCCTCAACCAGGTCTTCGGCGACTGCTACGAGGTCGACGCCGAGGAGGTCGACGACCCGAAGGCGTTCGAGGAGCATTGGCCCAAGGACCAGTTCATCTTCGACGTGCAGACCCACCACGTTGACGTCTCCCGCAAGTGGTACGACGACTCGCCCACCGTGGCCGGGCCATCAAGCGCTTCTTCCGGATGCTGCGGCCCGACGCCAAGAGCGACGAGCAGGCGATGGAGCTCCTCAACCGGGCCCACTACGTCAAGGAGGTCTTCGGCGACAGCGACACGGTGATGGCGGTCATCAGCGGCGTGCCGAGCCGCGACTGGGACAAGAACCCGCTGCCGCCCGACCAGATGGTCGCGACCCGCAAGTTCGTCAACGACCTGGCCGGCTCGCGGCGGGTGCTGTCGCACGGCCTGCTGCGGCCCAACCTCGGCAAGCCCGAGCTCGAGGAGATGGAGCGGCAGGTCAAGGAACTGAAGATCGACGCCTGGAAGATGTACACCGGCGCCGAGATCGGCGAGAAGGCCTGGCGGATGGACGACGAGAAGGTCGCCTATCCGTTCTGGGAGAAGACGCAAGGCGCTGGGGATCAAGAACCTGTGCGTCCACAAGGGGCTGCCGCTGGGCGCGTTCAACGAGGAGGCGCTGCCGCCG
The DNA here is from genome assembly GCA_963720065.1 of uncultured Actinomycetes bacterium. Classification (GTDB taxonomy): domain Bacteria; phylum Actinomycetota; class Thermoleophilia; order Gaiellales; family Gaiellaceae; genus Palsa-739. Next base: position 24,899 of record CAVREH010000036.1, on the reverse strand, counting down.
CTCGACCTGGAGAAGGCCGCCAAGGACTGGCCCGACCTGAATTTCATCGTCTACCACTCCGGCTTCCGCGGCTTCGGCTGGCTGGCCAAGGCACCGGCGACAAGGTGGTGGACCCCAAGACCAACGATCCGCAGGAGATCCCCTGGATCAGCGACGTCCTGCGGATCCTCAAGCGGAACCCGAGATCAAGAACATCTACTTCGAGCTGGGCAGCACGTTCGGCATCCTGTCGTGCCTCGCGCCGACGACCTGCATGCACATGCTCGGCCAGATGGTCCAGGTCGCCGGGGCCGACCACATCCTCTGGGGCACCGATTCGATCTGGAACGGCAGCCCGCAGAGCCAGATCGAGCGGCTGCGCCGGCTAAGATCGCCGACGACCTGATCGAGAAGTACGAGTATCCCGCAGCTCACCGACGAGATCAAGGACCAGATCCTGGGCCTGAACGCCGCCAAGCTCTTCGGCATCGACCCGAAGGCCGCGCGGAAGGCGATCAAGGCCGACAAGCTGAGCCAGCTGCGCGAGGAGCATCGGTACGACCCGAGACCGGAGCAACACGCAGTACGGCTGGGTCTGGGTCGACGACGGCCGGCAGCCGACCGTCCCGGTCGGGCCGGAGGTGTAGCCTTGACCCCGAAGGCCTCGGCGAGGGAAAGGTCCCTCGCTGGCCCCGGCAGAAGTCGTGGAGCTACCATGCGAAAGCATCTCCTCTGGTTTACGGTTATCGCACTGTTCGCTCTGGGGATCTCTGCAATTCGGTTCCCGACCGGGCAACACTTCCGCCCACGCATTACGCAAGGGAACTTCGACCGGATTCAGGAAGGGATGACCGAGGCGCAGGTTGAGGAGATCCTTGGTGGTCCGGCAGGCACTTACACGGATCGCCCAATTGTGTTGCTGCCGTCGTCCAGGTCGATGTCAACATGCACATCCCCCAATTTGTGGATTGGAGACGAGGGAGTCCTCACGATTGACCTGACATGGGACGAACCTCCAAGGGTTGACCACAAGGAATTCGACCCACTTCCACCCGAATCCCTTGGGGAGCGTTGGGGCCGCAGATTGCGCCGGCTGGTTCCCTGGTGAGGGGCCTTGGCAACCATGCGAGCCACCCACCCCAGACGACCTCCAATGACCAGATCCAGGTATCAGGGCAGTCTTCTTTGTCCCAGGTCCAGGAACCTTGGGGACAAGAGCATCCCCCCGGTGATTGCCGATTCTTATTTCGGGCCGTTGTCGGCAGTCCGCAAAGCCGCGATCCCGGCTTCAAACTCCTCCAGGGTCAGATCGGCGAACAGGGTGCGCCGCTCCTCGGTGTAGTTGCCCGTCCCAGCCCCAGTTGGCCGAAGAAGCGGAGCGTGTCCGGCACGCCCAGCTCCCGACAGAGGATGGCGAACGCTTTGCGGTTCAGCTCAGGCAGCGGTGTCAGGGTCAAGCTCATCGGGTAGCTCCTGAAACAGTTCCAAGAGACCGAGGGGTGCGACAGCACCGTCCGGAGTCGGACATCGCGGGATCATCCACCTCACGGTTTCACCAGCGGCCTGGCATCCTCCGGGACCTTCACCTGGGCAGGTCTCTGCAAATAGCCGAGCGCTTGCAGGAACCCGTCGACCTTCTCGACGGTCGCCTCCACCCAGGGGGAGCGATTGTAGAAACCGTGCGGCTCGTCCTCCGCCAGGTACATTTCCGCGCCCACCCACTCCTTGCACTTTGCGACATATTCGCTGCCCTGGGTCTTCATGCCGTCCTTCGTTCCATAGAAGGAGCGCCGCGCGCCTTCTCGTTGAGAGTGCGTCGGCGCAATCTGGTCGGCGATGTTGACGCCCTCGCCATCCATGACCTTGCCGCCTTTGAAATTCAGCGGCGGGTTGAAGAGGACCAGGGCATTGGGGATCGGCGACACCGTCAGGTCATCCTCCCGGGCGTCGAAGCCCTGGACGAGGGCCGTCGCCGCGGCCAGAGCCTGCCGCCGAGGAGCCGGTCGGAGGCAGAGCCTGCCGCCGAGGAGCCTGCCGCCGAGGAGCCGGTTGCGGAGGCAGAGCCTGCCGCCGAGGAGCCTGCCGCCGAGGAAGCGCGTGTGGAGGAAGCGCCGCCCGCGCCGCAATCCCAGCCGAAGAAGAAGCGCAAGCGCCTGCCGCGCCGTCTGCGCGTCGCCGAAGACGCGCCGCCGCGCGGCGCCGAGCGCCGAGCGCAAGCCGATCGTCCGCGTGCCGAAGCCCGAGCACGACCGCGGCCGGCGCCAGGAGCGCCGCGGCGTCGTCGTCTCGAGCGCGATGGACAAGACGATCGTCGTCAAGGTCGACCTGATCAGCTCGCACCAGCGCTACAAGAAGGTCATCCGGCGGAGCGTGAAGTTCCACGCCCACGACGAGCAGAACAGCGCGAAGGTCGGCGACATCGTCCGCATCGTCGAGACGCGCCCGCTCTCGAAGACGAAGCACTGGCGCCTCGCCGAGATCGTCGAGAGGCGGCGAAGTGATCCAGCAGGAGTCCCGCCTCAAGAGTCGCCGACAACACCGGCGCCCGCGAGATCCTCTGCATCCGCGTCGTCGGCGGCCACCATCGCCGCTACGCGCGGGTGGGCGACATCATCGTCGGCACCGTCAAGACGGCGACGCCGCAGGGCGCCGTCAAGAAGGGCGAGGTCGTGCGCGCGGTCGTCGTGCGGACGAAGAAGCCGTTCGGCCGCGACGACGGAACGACGATCGCCTTCGACGAGAACGCCGCCGTGATCATCGACCAGCAGCGCAACCCGCGCGGCACGCGCATCTTCGGGCCGGTCGCGCGCGAGCTGCGCGAGAAGAACTTCATGAAGATCGTTTCGCCTTGCTCCGGAGGTGCTCTGAGCCGTGGCCCAGACCATGAAAGTGAAGAAGGGCGACGTCGTGCACGTGCTCCGCGGCAAGGACGCGCGGCAAGGAAGGCCGCGTCATCGAGGCGCTGCCCGAGCGACGGCCGCGTCATCGTCGAGAACATCAACGTCGTCAAGCGGCACCGCCGCCCGCGCGCCGGTCCAGAACACGACGGGCATGGGCGGGGCGGGATGACCCCGGGCGGGATCATCGAGCTGCCGGCAGCGCTTCCGGTCTCGAACGTGATGGTCGTCTGCCCGATGTGCGGCAAGCCGACCCGGGTCGGGACGATCGAGAAGACGATCAACGACCGCAAGGTCCGGGTCCGCGTCTGCAAGAAGTGCGGCGAGGAGATCGATCGCTCGATGAGCGCCGCAGCCGACACGTACACGCCGCGCCTCAAGGAGCAGTACGAGAACGAGATCCGGCCGCGCCTCAAGGAGGAGCTCGGGCTCGACTCGATCATGCAGGCGCCGCGCATCGAGAAGATCACGCTGAACATGGGCGTCGGCGAGGCGAAGACCGACTCCAAGCTGCTCGACTCCGCCATCGAGGAGCTGACGACGATCGCCGGCCAGCGCGCCCAGGTGCGGAAGGCTCGCAAGTCGATCGCGCAGTTCAAGCTGCGCGAGGGGATGGCCGTCGGCGCGCGCGTGACGCTGCGCGGCGCCCGGATGTACGAGTTCCTCGACCGGCTCGTCTCGATCGCGCTGCCCCGGATCCGCGACTTCCGCGGCCTCAACCCGCGCTCGTTCGACGGCCGCGGCAACTTCTCGCTCGGCATCCGCGAGCAGCTCATCTTTCCCGAGATCAACTACGACGACATCCAGAGAGTCCGCGGGCTCGACGTGACGATCACGACGAGCGCCGAGAACGACGAGCAAGCCCTCGCGCTGCTGCGGGCGCTCGGCCTGCCGTTCGCGGTGGACGGCGAAGGAAGGAACAGTAATGGCGAAGACGTCGCTCGTCGTGAAGCAGCGGCGACCCCAGAAGTACGAGGTGCGCAACTACACGCGCTGCAACCGGTGCGGCCGCCCGCGCGCGGTCTTCAAAAAGTTCGGCCTCTGCCGGATCTGCCTGCGCGAGCTCGCGCACCAGGGCGCGATTCCCGGCATGACGAAGTCGAGCTGGTAGGAGAGAGCACGCGTGCTGACCGATCCGATCGCAGACATGCTTACCCGCATCCGCAACGCCAACAAGGCGCTGCACGAGCACGCCGACCATGCCGAGCTCGCGGATGAAGGTCGAGATCGCCCGCCTCCTCAAGGAGGAGGGCTACATCCGCGACTACCACGTGGAGAAGGGCGAGCTCCTTCGATACCCTGGTCGTCGACCTCAAGTTCGGCCGCAACCGCGAGCGGGTCATCTCCGGCCTGAAGCGCGTGTCGAAGCCGGGCCGCAGGGTCTACGCGCGGCAAGGACCGTCTGCCGCGCGTGCTCGGCGGGATGGGCGTCGCGATCCTCTCCACCTCGTCCGGTCTCGTCACGAGCCGCACCGCGCAGGAGCGCGGGCATCGGCGGCGAAGTCGTCGCTTTCATCTGGTAACCGCATGAGCAGAATCGGCAACGCACCCATCGAGGTCCCGGACGGTGTCACCGTCACGATCGAGCCTGCCCGCGTCGCGGTCGCCGGCCCGCTCGGCACGCTGCAGCAGCAGGTGCCGGCGCGGATGAAGATCGAGCAGGCCGACGGCGTCGTCACCGTCACGCGCCCGACCGAGCGCGGCGAGGATCGCGCGCTGCACGGCCTGACGCGGACGCTCGTCGCGAACATGGTCGAGGGCGTGACGCAGGGCTTCGAGAAGAAGCTCGAGATCCAGGGCGTCGGCTACCGCGCCGCGCTGCAGGGCACCGACCTCGAGCTCATCGTCGGCTACTCGCACCCGGTCAAGATCAAGCCGCGCACACGGCATCACGTTCGAGGTGCCGACGCCGACGCGAGATCGTCGTCGAGGGAACCGACAAGCAGATGGTCGGCCAGACGGCCGCCGAGATCCGCAAGGTGCGCCCGCCGGAGCCGTACAAGGGCAAGGGCATCCGCTACGAGGGCGAGTACGTGCGCCGCAAGGTCGGAAGCGGGCATAGCGCGCACTCGTCCGCGAAGGCGCGTCGGCGCCGCCACCGCCGCGTGCGCGGCAAGGTCAGCGGCACGCGCCGAGCGGCCGCGCCTCGCCGTCTTCCGCTCGAACCGCGGCATCTACGCGCAGCTCGTCGACGACGCGCGCGGCAAGACGCTCGCCGTCGGCGTCGGACTCGGCCTCGCCGAAGTCGCTTCAAGGGCGACAAGACCGAGCAGGCGAGGCGGTCGGCAAGGCGCTCGCAGCGGCGGCGAAGAAGGCCGGTGTCGAGACCTGTCGTCTTCGACCGCGGCGGCTACCTGTACCACGGACGCGTCAAGGCGCTCGCAGACGGCGCGCGCGAAGGAGGACTGAAGTTTTGAGCTGGATCGAGTACACCGAGACAGGCGAGCTCAAGGAGCGCGTCGTCGAGATCAACCGCGTCGCCAAGGTCGTCAAGGGCGGCCGGCGCTTCTCGTTCACGGCGCTCGTCGTGTCGGCGACGAGGTCGACCGCGTCGGCGTCGGCTACGGGAAGGCGCGCGAGGTTCCGCTCGCGATCTCGAAGGCCGTCGACGACGCGAAGAAGAACCTGTTCACGGTCCCCAAGCACGGCCAGACGATCACCCACGAGGTGCTCGGCCAGTTCGGCGCGGCGCGCGTGCTGCTGCGTCCGGCCTCGCCTGGAACCGGCGTCATCGCCGGCGGCGGCGTCCGCGCCGTGCTCGAGCTCGGCGGTATCCGCGACGTGCTCGCGAAGTCGCTCGGCACGACCAATCCGATCAACATGGCTGAAGGCCGCCGGTCGCGGCGCTGCAGCGACCTGCGTCGGCCCGAGGACGTCGCCAAGACGCGCGGCAAGCGCATCAGCGAGGTGCTGCCGTGGAAGCCCGAGGAGGTGACCGAGCCGATGTCGAGGCTGAGGCTGACGCCAGACTCGCAGCGCGATCGGGCAGTCCCAGCGCCATCGCGGTACCCTGCGGGCGCTCGGGCTCGGCCGCATCGGCAGCAGCGCCGAGCATGAGGAGTCCCCGGTGCTCGCCGGCATGCTCCGCAAGGTCCGCCACCTCGTGAAGATCGAGAGCGCCTGACGCAATGCCCCGAAAGCCAACACGAGCAGCTCAACCTCTCCAACCTCCGTCGCCGGCCCAGCCGCGCGAGGACCGCAAGCGCGTCGGGCGCGGACTCGGCTCCGGCAAGGGCCGCTACTCCGGCCGCGGCATCAAGGGCCAGAAGTCGCGCGCGGGCTCGCACAAGATGCGCGCCGGCTTCGAGGGCGGCCAGACGACCGCTCTACATGCGGCTCGGCAAGCTGCGCGGCACCACGTCGACGGACGCGATGCCGATCGGGCCGTTCCGCACCTACACGCAGCCCGTCAACATCCGCGACCTCGACCGCTTCGACGCGGGCGACGAGGTCACGCCCGAGACGCTCGTCGAGAAGCGCCTGATCAAGAACACGCGCAACGACGTGAAGCTGCTCGGCGTCGGCGAGCTGACGAAGAAGCTCACCGTCTCGCGTCCACGCGATCTCCGGCGGCGGCGCGCGAGAAGATCGAGGCAGCCGGCGGCACCGTCGAGCTGCTGCGCGAGCCGAAGGTGCAAGAAGGTGCGGCACCACAAGGCGAAGCCGTCGCCGCCGAAGAGCCCGACGGCCGCAGCAGACGGAGCAGCCCGAGGCGGCCGCCGACGAGGCCCCGGCCGAGGAGCGCCGCAGAGGCCGGCGAGAGAGCCGAGGAGTAGCGCATGCTCTCCTGGCTCGCCAACGCGTGGCGTGTCCCCGAGCTACGCCGGCGCGTGCTCTTCACGGCCGGCAGTCCTCGCGGTGTACCGGCTCGGCTCGTGGATCCCCGCGCCGGGAGTCGATCAGAGGCGCTGGCAGCAGTTCTTCGGCACCGGCAAGGGCAGCAGCGGCGTCCTCAGCCTGCTCAACCTCTTCTCGGGCTCGGCGCTGTCCCGCTTCTCGCTCTTCGCGCTGGGGATCATGCCGTACGTCACGGCGTCGATCATCTTCCAGCTCATGGCGGTCGTCGTCCCGTCGCTCGAGCGCCTGCAGAAAGAAGGCGAGGCGGGCTACGCCAAGATCACGCAGTACACCCGCTACCTCACCGTCGCTCTCGCCGCCGCCCAGTCGACCGGCTACGCCTTCCTCTTCAAGCAGTCCGGCGTGCTGACGAACGTCAACACCGGGCGGCTGATCATCATCATCGTCACGCTCACGGGCGGCACGACGATGCTGATGTGGATGGGCGAGCAGATCACGAAGCGCGGCATCGGCAACGGGATCTCGATCATCATCTTCGCTTCGATCCTCGCCTACGCCCCGGCGGGGATCAGCGGCTGGATCAACGGCGACACGACGGCGCGGCTCTTCTTCCCGCTCATCGCGCTCGGGATCGTCGTCTCGGTCGTCTACGTGATGGAGGGCCAGCGGCGGATCCCGATCCAGTACGCGCGGCGCCAGCTCGGCAACCGGCAGACGACCGGCGGTTCCACCTACATGCCGCTCAGCATCATCATGGCCGGCGTCATCCCGATCATCTTCGCCGCGGCGATCCTCGCCGTCCCGCAGACCATCGGCAGCTTCCAGGTCTCGTGGAGCAACTGGATCTCGACCAACTTCGGCTACACGAGCTGGAAATACCTGCTCGTCGAGGCGATCCTGATCATCATGTTCACCTTCTTCTATACGTCGGTCGTCTTCAACCCGGTCGACCAGGCCGACAACCTGCGCAAGTACAACGGCTACATCCCGGGCATCCGGCCCGGGCCGCCGACCGCGGCGTACCTCGACCGCGTCCTGAACCGGCTCACGCTTCCCGGGCGCGCTTTTCCTCGCGGCCGTCGCCGTCGCGCCGTCGGTCTTCATCTCGCACTTCCACTTCTCGCAGGCGACCTACCGCGCCCTCGGCGGCACGTCGGTCCTCATCGTCGTCGGCGTCGCGCTCCAGACCATGCGGCAGATGGAGTCGCAGATGGTCATGCGCCACTACGAAGGGTTCTTACGCTATGAACATCCTCGTCCTCGGCCCGCAGGGCTCGGGGAAAGGCACCCAGGCGCAGCGGATCAAGGCGATGTACGGGATTCCGCACATCGCGACCGGCGACATGCTCCGGGAGATGCGCGAGCGCCGGTACGCCCGCTGCTCGTCGAGCTCGGGCGGTCCTCGACCGCGGCGATCTCGTCAACGACGGGCTGATGATCGAGCTGATCCGCGACCGGCTCTCGCGCGGCGACACGGTCGGCGGCTTCGTCCTCGACGGCTTCCCGCGCACGATGGCGCAGGCCGAGGCGCTCGGCGAGCTCCTGCGCGAGCTCGGCAAGGAAGCTCGACGTCGTCTTCGACTTCCAGGTGCCGGAGCGCGAGGTGCTCCTGCAGCGGATGCTGCGACCGCGCGGCTGAGGAGAACCGGTCCGACGACACGCCCGAGGCGATCCAGCGGCGGCTCGAGCTCTACGACCGGGAGACCGCGCCCCTCGTCGACTACTACCGCACGCACCAGGCGAACGTCGTCGGAGTTCACGCCGATCGCTCCGTCGACGAGGTCTTCCACGAGATCCAGCAGTCGCTCGAGTCGGTGGAGGCACGGGCATGATCATCCGCAAGTCCGCAGGCCGAGATCGAGGGGATGGCGCGCGCCGGCGCGCTGCTCGCGGAGACGCTCGCGCTGGTCGAGCCGAGCACCTCGAGCCGGGTGTCGAGATGCTCGAGCTCGACCGGCATCGCCGACGAGCACATCGCACGCGATGGGCGGCCACCCGACCTCCAAGGGCTACAAGGGCTTTCCCGCCGCGCTCTGCATCTCGCCGAACTCGATGGTCGTGCACGGGATCCCCGACGCGTACCGCGCGCGCGAAGGCGACCTGATCTCGCTCGACCTCGGCGTCACGCTCGACGGGCTCGTCGCCGACAGCGCCGTGACGCTGCCGGTCGGCGAGATCTCACGCCGAGGCGCAACGCCTGCTCGACGTCTGCCGCGAGGCGCTCGCCGCCGGAATCGAGCAGGCCCGGGTCGGCAACCGTCGGTCTCCGACATCTCCCACGCCGTCCAGGCCGTCGTCGAGGAGGCCGGGCTTCTCCGTCGTGCGCAGCCTCGTCGGGCACGGCGTCGGGCGCTCGTATCACGAGGATCCGCAGATCCCGAACTACGGCGTCCCCCGGCCGCGGGCCGCTGCTGCAGGAAGGGATGACGCTCGCCATCGAGCCGATGATCACGGCCGGCGAGCCGGACGTCTACGTCCACGCCGACGACTGGTCGATCTCCTCGGTCGACGAGTCACTCGCGGCCCATTTCGAGCACACCGTCGCGATCACCGCGGACGGGCCCGCGAGTGCTCACGAGCCGCCGAAGCCGCTTTGCTACGATGATCCGCCTTCCGCGCGCGGCTCAGCCGTCGGCGCGGTGTGCGCGTCTGGGAGCCCCTATTCCGACTGAAGGGGATTTGCCACCAAGGAAGAGAAGATCGAGGTCGAAGGAGAGGTCGCCGAAGCGCTCCCGAGCACGATGTTCCGGGTGCAGCTCGACGGGGGCCACGACCGTGCTCGCGACGATCTCCGGGAAGATGCGGAAGCACTACATCCGCATCCTCCCGGGAGACAAGGTCAAGGTCGAGCTCAGCCCTACGACCTCAACCGCGGTCGAATCACCTACCGCCACCGCTGACGATGAAAGTCCGTCCGTCCGTCAAGCCCATGTGCGAGCGCTGCCGCGTGATCAAGCGGCACGGCCGACCTCGTCATCTGCACCAACCCTCGCCACAAGCAGAGGCAGGGCTAGCGCCTCATGGCACGCATCGCAGGAGTCAACCTTCCGAATCAGAAGCGGCTCGAGATCGGGCTGACGTACATCTACGGGATCGGCCAGCCGACGCGCGCACAAGATCGCCGTCGCGCTCGGGCTCAACCCGGACACGAAGGTCAAGGACCTCACCGACGAAGAGGTCACGAAGCTCCGCAACTACATCGACCGGAGCTCGAGGTCGAGGGTGACCTGCGCCGCGACCGGCAGCAGGCGATCAAGCGGCTCTCCGAGATCGGCGCGTACCGCGGTCTCCGCCACCGGCGCGGCCTCCCGGTGAACGGGCAGCGGACGAAGACGAACGCGCGCACCCGCAAGGGCCCGAAGAAGACCGTCGGCCGCGGCAAGAAGGCGGCGAAGTACGATGGCACCTCCCCGCCGTGCAGCGGCCGCGACCCGCGGCCGCACGCGCCGCCGCGTCCGCAAGAACATCGCGATCGGCCAGGCGCACATCAAGACGAGCTTCAACAACACGATCGTCGCGCTCACCGATCCGCGAGGGGAACGTGATCGCGTGGGAGTCCGCCGGCTCCGCCGGCTTCAAGGGCTCGCGCAAGTCGACGCCGTTCGCCGCGCAGGTCACCGCCGACGCCGCCGCGCGCAAGGGGATGGAGCACGGCCTCCAGAAGGTCGAGGTCTTCGTCAAGGGCCCCGGCTCGGGCCGCGAGACGGCGATCCGCTCGCTCCAGGCTGCGGGTCTCGAGATCCTCGTCCGTCAAGGACGTCACGCCGCAGGCCCACAACGGCGTCCGCCCCAAGAAGCGGAGGCGCGTCTAATGGCCCGCGATCCTCGGACCGAAGTGCCGCATCTGCCGCCGCGAGGGGATGAAGCTGTTCCTCAAGGGCGAGCGCTGCCTGACGGAGAAGTGCGCGATCGAGCGCCGCTCGTATCCGCCGGGCGAACACGGCCGCGGCCGCATCAAGCAGAGCGAGTACCTGCTGCAGCTGCGCGAGAAGCAGAAGGCGCGCCGCTACTACGGCCTGCTCGAGAAGCAGTTCCGCACCTACTACGAGAAGGCGTCGCAAGCAATCCGGCGTGACCGGCGAGGAGCTGCTGCGGATGCTCGAGACCCGGCTCGACAACGTCGTCTACCGGCTCGGCTTCGCCGCTTCGCGCGCGCAGGCCCGCCAGCTCGTCCGCCACGGCCACTTCCAGGTCAACGGCCGGCGGGTCAACATCCCGAGCTACCAGGTGCGGCCCGACGACGTCGTCACCGTTCCGCCGAGCTCCTCGGCGCAGCAGGTCATCCGCGACGCAACCGATCTCGTCTCGACCGTCGCCCCGTGGCTCCAGGCCGACCACGACGGGCTCACCGGCAAGGTGCTGAAGCAGCCCGAGCGTGACGAGATCGACACGCCCGTTCAGGAATCAGCTCATCGTCGAGCTCTACTCGAAGTAACGGAAAGAGGGAACTTCTTTGGCAACTAGAGAAATGGACTTCCAGATCCCGAAGATCGTCCACGAGGACGTCGGACGACCACCGCGGGGTCTTCGCGATCGAGCCGCTCGACCGCGGCTTCGGCTCACACGTTCGGCAACTCGCTGCGGCGCGTGCTGCTCTCCTCGCTGGAGGGCGCCGCCGTCACCTCGGTCAAGGTCGAGGGCACCGCGCACGAGTTCACGACCCTGCCCGGCGTCCGCGAGGACGTCACCGACATCATCCTCAACCTCAAGAACCTCGTCGCGCGGCTGCACGGCGAGTCGCCCGAGATCGAGGTGCACATCGCGAAGAAGGGCCCGGGCTCGGTCACGGCCGCCGACATCGAGGCGCCCGCCGACCTCGAGATCCTCAACCCGGAGCTCGAGATCGCGAACCTGTCCGACAAGGGCCGGCTCGAGATCACGCTGACGATCGGCCGCGGCCGCGGCTACGTCGCCGGCCGAGCTCAACCGCGGGTCGCAGCACACGATCGGCGTCATCCCGATGGACTCGATCTTCTCGCCGGTGCGCCGCGTCGCGTACCAGGTCGAGGCCGCCCGCGTCGGGCAGCGCACCGACTACGACAAGCTCACGCTCGACATCACGACCGACGGCTCGGTCGAGCCGAAGGACGCGCTCGCGGAGGCGGCCGAGATCCTGATCCGGCAGCTCGCGATCTTCACCGACCTCGACCGCATCGAGGGCTTCGGCGAGGCCGCACCGGTCGACGGCGGCGGCGTCACCCCCGAGGCAGCGCTCGCGCACGGGATGGAGAACTTCCCGATCGAGGAGCTCGAGCTCGGCGTCCGCTCGTACAACTGCCTCAAGCGGGTCGGGATCGAGACGATCGGCGACCTCGTGATGAAGACCGAGCAGGAGCTGGCCGCGATCCCGAACTTCGGCAAGAAGTCGATCGAAGAGGTGCGCGAGACGCTCGCGCAGCACGGCCTCCACCTGCGCGGCGAGAACGGCTCCGGCGGCTACGAGCGCGGACGACCGGCGATGCGTCACGCCCGCACAGGAAAGAAGCTCGGCCGCGACTCGGCGCACCGCAGGGCGCTCTACGCGAACCTCACCTGCTCGCTCCTCGAGCACGGCCGGATCCGGACGACCGAGGCGAAGGCGAAGGCCGTCAAGCCGTTCGCCGAGCAGATGATCACGCTCGGCCGGCGCGGCGACCTCCACGCGCGCCGGCAGGCGCTCGCGATGCTCCGCTCGCAGGAGGTCGTGCACAAGCTGTTCGCCGACGTCGGGCCGCGGATGGCCGACCGGCCGGGCGGCTACTCGCGGATCGTCAAGCTCGGCCACCGGGCCGGCGACGCCGCCGAGATGGTCTATCTCGAGCTCGTCGATTTCGAGCCCTAGCGGGCTCGAAATCGTGGTAACGGAACTGCTCCGTGCTGTTTTGCTTTGAGGCTCTGTGGGGTGGAAGGTTGGTGTCGTGCGCTCGCGCGCGGCGGAGGCCGGAAAGCGCGGTTTCCGGCCCGGCCTTTGGTGGTGGGTTGGGTTGGAGCGTTTCGAGCCTCTGTAGCGTCCAGGCGGCGGCGTAACGGCACGTTACGACGCCGCGGACCAGCGGGCGAGCACGCAAAGCCTGCTCGCCCGCGACAGAACAAGCGCTCGAACCACAACAACCCAATGTGCCCTCAGCACGGAGCGAACGGGAGACCGCGTCTCCCGTTCGCGCAGTTCCTTAGCCCCCGGGCGAAGAGCGGAGCTCTTCGCCCGTTCAGCCGCTGATCGGGCTGCCGAGCAGGCTGCCGAGGCCTGCGCTGATCGCGGCGATCAGCACGCCTGCGAACGTGACGATCCCCAGGGCGCGGATGAACGTGTCCTGGAAGAAGCGGCAGCGGAGGTACGCGAGCATCAGGAGCTCGAACGCCACCACGGCCACGGCGAAGGAGAGCGCCACGTGGTAGTTCGGGATCAGGAACGGCAGCGAGTGCAGGATGCCGCCCAGGAAGGTGCCGCCGCCCGTGATCAGCCCGCGGCTCCAGGGGCTGCCGCGGCCCGTGAGCTCGCCCGTGTCGGACAGTCCTTCGGAGAAGCCCATGCTGATCGCCGCGCCGATCGACGTGGCCAGGCCGGCGATGAACGCGTAGCGCGTGTCGTGCGAGGCGAGGACGACTGCGAAGATCGGCGCGAGCGTCGAGAGCGAGCCGTCGATGAGCCCGACCATCGCGGGCTGGACCCGCTGGAGGAGAAAGGTGTGCTCGTCGCTCACGAGTTAGAGTGTATCAAGTCGTGTGCAAGTCGGTAGAGCATAAGGCAGACCTGACAAACGCAGTCAGGATGCCCTGACGTGCGCCTCATCTTGACGTTGGAGTACGACGGCACGCCTTTCCGCGGCTGGGCCGCGCAGCCCGGGCGGCCGACCGTGGAGACCAGCCTGCGCCAGGCCCTCGCCGAGACGTTCGCTTCGGTGGAGAGCCTCGCCGTCGCCGGCCGCACGGACGCCGGGGTGCACGCGCTCGGCCAGGTCGTCTCGGTCGACGTCGAGGGCGGGCCTCCGCCCGAGCGCGCGGCAGCGGCGCTCAACTCGCGCCTCCCCGACGAGATCGCGGTGCTCTCGTCCGCCGAGGCGCCGGCAGGCTTCCATGCCCGGCACTCCGCACGCTCGCGCAGCTACCGCTACCGGCTCTTCACCCGCGCGACGTCGTCGCCGTTCGAGCTGCGCCGCAGCTGGTGGCTGGCCCGGCCGCCCGACGAAGACGCCCTCGGCGCCGCGGCGGCCACGCTCCTCGGAAAGCACGACTTCCGGGCCTTCACGCCGGCGCAGACGCAGCACGAGGTGTTCGTTCGCGTCGTGGAGCGGGCCGAATGGGTCCGGCGCGGCGACCACCTCGACTTCGAGATCACGGCGGGCAGCTACCTGCGCCACATGGTGCGCAGCCTCGTCGGGACGATGGTCGAGGCGCCGGCCACGATCCCCGCGCTTCTGGACGGCCGCGCGCGCTCCGAGGCGGGCATCACGGCGCCGCCGTGGGGCCTGTACCTCGTGGCCGTGTCTTACTGAGGAACAGTCTGCTACTGGCCGAGCCGGAACGTGGCGATCTCGCCGGGGGCGAGCTCGAGGCCGCCGTCGAGGTCCTCCTCCTCGTCGAGGCGGATGCGCCGGGCGGGCACGTCGAGTGTCAGCGCCTCCGGCTGCGGGTTCGGGTTGAAGACGCGGAGCACGAGGCCGACGCCGTCCTCCGCCTGCTTGAGGCACGAGAAGACGACGTCGCCGGCGAGCTCGAGCGGCGGCTCGAACGGGTCGCCGCGGAGGAAGTCGGTGCGGTAGTCCTGGCTCGCACGGACGAGTGCCGCGTTCGAGAGCTCGTCGCCGTCGAAGCGGAGCGCGTACTCGAGGACGTGGCGCCCGCGGCACTGGCCCTCCGGCGTGGCGATGTCCGGCCCGGCCGCAAGCGGACGCGTCGGCAGCCCGCCCGGCCGCGAGATCGTGCCGACGCAGCGCAGCAGCGTCAGGCGCAGGCCCTCCGGCGACGCCTCGTACTCCGGCAGCCCCTTCGTGAGCAGGACGAGCGGACCCAGCGCGACGGCACCGAGCGTGTGCGCCGTCGGCACCGGCGGCTCGACCCAGTCCGCACGCGGAGCCGGCGGGGAGAGAGGACGGCGGACGACGCCGAACTGGCTCTCGGCCCGCACCTCTTCCGCGTCGCCGTCTGAGCGGACGAGGACGCGTAGCCGATGGTCGTCGGCCTCGTTCTCCACGACGCTCGTCAGTTCGATGCGACCAAGGCCGAGGCGGGCGGAGATCGTCGTCTCGATTCGAATTCCCGGGAGCTCGTGCTCGAGCACCATGGCGTTGCCGTTCGGGCGGCTGCTGACCAGCCGCGCTGACGTGGGCTTGCCACCGGGGCAAAACGTGTAGAGGTCGCCGGCGTCCGGCTCGTCCTCGAAGTCGAGCAGGTTCGCGATGGGCTCGAGGTCGATCCGCTTGCCTCGCAAGACGAGCGGCTCCGGCCGGCGGCCGCAGAAGCCGTCGAGCTCGAAGACGTCTCCGTCCACCACGCGGCGTCGGCGGAACGGCAACGTGTTAACGAGCGCGCCGCCGACTCCGAGCGCCTCGGGTGCGATGAAGTCGAGCGTCCGGTGGAGCTGCTCGTAGCGGACGAGCATGTCGCGGTGCACCTCGTCGCACGAGCAGCCGCAGATCGAGTCGTGCGGATGGTTGCGGAGCAGGTCGCGCCACGCCAGGCGCAGCTCCGAGGCCCGGTACGGCGCGTCCTCGCGCAGTGTCCGCAGCGCGGCGGCCGTCTCGATCGAGAGCAGGCGCCGCTCGGCGTGCTCGTTCGCCTGCTTGAGGTAGATCCGCGCCGAGTTGACGCCGCGCAGGACGTTCTGGAGCCGGCTGCCGACGAGCTCTCCTTCGTGCACCGGTAGCCCGTCGGGCGCAGGCGCGTGCTCGTCGTAGCGGCCGATCCGGAACGAGGCGCCGAACGTGCTCTCCAGCCCGGCGAGGATCTCCGGCAGCTCGGGCTCGACCGGCAGGTGGTCGGAGCCGTTCGCGAGCAGGATCTCCCCCTGGCCGGCGCCGCGCACGAGCTCGCCGAAGCGCCCGACGATCGCGCGGACGCGCTCCTCGGCGTCGTCGTACCAGGTGAGGCGCGCGAAGTTGTCGTAGTGCGGAAGCATCTGGCACGCGACGACCTCCGCCGGGCCGGCGCGCCAGCGGAAGACGACGCCGACCTCGTCGATCTCGTCCCCCAGGCCGCGGGAGAAGAGGAAGGTGCGGATGCCGAAGCCGGCCAGGATCTGCGGCAGCTGCGCCGGATGCCCGAAGCTGTCGGGGAGGTAACCGGCGCCGCTCGGTTCGACCCCGAAGCGGCGGCAGACCCGGCGGCCGAGCAGGAGGTTGCGGACGAGCGACTCGCCGCCCACGAGGATCTCGTCCGGCAGGACGTACGACGGGCCGACCTCGAGGCGCCCGGCTTCGAGCAGCGCCTGCAGGCGGCCCGCGTTCTCCGGCCTCACCTCGAGGTAGTCCTCGAGCACGATCGCCTGCCCGTCGAGCGTGAAGGAGCTGAAGGAGGGGTCGCGCTCGAGCGTGTCGAGGACGCCGTCGACGACCGAGCCGAGGCGCAGCCGGAAGAACTCGAAGGGCAGGTACCACTCGCGGTCCCAGTGCGTGTGCGGGACGACGAGGTAACGAAAGTCGGACACCTCGGCCACCGCCGGAGCCTACTGAGAGCCCGTCGATACGATCGACGCATGCGGTTCGAGACCGTCCTCTTCGACCTCGACGGCACCGTGGTCGACTCCGGCGCGATCATCCTCGCCTCGATGCGGCACGCGACTCGCGAGGTGCTCGGCCGTGAGTACTCCGACGAGGAGCTGATGCAGACCGTCGGCGGGCCGGGGCTCGAGGCGCAGATGCACGCGCTCGCGCCCGACCGGGTCGAGCAGCTCGTCGACGTCTACCGCGCCCACAACGAGCCGCTGCACGACGAGCTCGAGGCCTGCGCGGGGATGGAGGACGTGCTCGCGCGGCTGCACGACGAGGGCCGGCGGCTCGGGGTCGTGACGGCGAAACGGCGCTAGACGGTCGAGCTCGCGTTCGCCGACGTCCCGCTCGGCCACCTCTTCGAGACCGTCGTCGGCGGCGACGAGACGGAACGGCACAAGCCCGACCCGGAGCCGCTCCTCCTGGGCGCCGAGCGGCTCGGAGCGCGACCCGGCCGCGACCGCCTACGTCGGCGACTCGCCCTTCGACGTCCGGGCGGCGAAGGCGGCGGGCATGTTCGCCGTCGCCGTGACCTGGGGCCGCATCCACGACCGCGCGCGCCTCGAGGCCGAAGAGCCCGACGCGATCGTCGACCGTGCCGAGGAGCTCCTTGGCGTCCTCTAAGACGACGACCGCGCCGCGCGTGCCGCGGAGCTGCGCGACGTCCTCAACCGCGCCCTCATCGCGTACCACGTCGAGGACGAGCCGATCATGGAGGACGCGGCCTACGACGCGCTCTTCGACGAGCTCGTCGCGCTCGAGGAGGAGCATCCCGAGCTCGTCACGCCCGACTCGCCGACGCGGCGCGTGGGGGGCCTGTCGGACAAGTTCGCGAAGGTGCAGCACCTGGAGCCGATGGGCTCGCTCGAGAAGGTGACGACCGAGGAAGGGCTGCGGAAGTGGGACGAAGACGTCCGCAAGCGCCTGGGCACCGACGAGCCGGTGGCCTACGTCCTCGAGCCCAAGATCGACGGGCTGGCGGTGAACCTCACCTACGAGAACGGCGTCCTCGTTCGTGGCGCGACGCGCGGCGACGGCGTGCAGGGGGAGGACGTCTCGGCGAACATCCGCACGATCAAGGCGATCCCGCTGCGGCTGAAGGGCGACTCGCCGGCCGCTGATCGAGGTCCGCGGCGAGGTGTACCTCCCGATCTCGGGCTTCCGCGAGCTGAACGAGCGGCTCGCCGGGACGAACCAGAAGCTCGCGCCGAACCCGCGCAACGCGGCGGCGGGCAGCCTCCGGCAGAAGAACTCCGCGATCACCGCCGACCGGCCGCTCTCGATCTGGGTCTACGGGGCCGGCCGGCGCGAGGGCGTCGAGTTCGAGACGCAGTTACAGATGCTCGAGTGGCTGCGCGGGCACGGGCTGCGCACCAACCCGTACGCCGAGCGGTTCGAGTCCATCGACGAGATCGCGGCCGCCTGTGTCGAGTGGGAGAAGCGACGGCTGGAGCTCGACTACGAGATCGACGGCGTCGTGATCAAGGTCGACTCGCTCGACCAGCAGCGGCGGCTCGGCGTCCTGCACTCCCGCCCGCGCTGGGCGCGCGCGTACAAGTGGGCGCCGATGACGGCGGTGACGCGGCTGCTCGAGATCCGGATCCGGGTGGGTCGCACCGGCGCGCTCAACCCGTGGGCGATCATGGAGCCGGTCCAGGTCGGCGGCGTCACCGTCACCCGCGCGACGCTGCACAACGAGGAGGACATCAACCGCAAGGGCATCCGCGCAGGGCGACGACGTAATCGTCCAGCGCGCCGGCGACGTCATCCCGCAGATCGTCGGCCCGGCGGGACCGCACCGGCGTGGGACGAAGGAGTTCCGGATGCCCACGCACTGCCCGCTCTGCGGCACGGCGATCGTGAAGCCCGAGGGCGAGGCGATGCACCGCTGCCCGAATCGCGCCTGCCCGTCGCGCGGCCTCGAGACGCTGATCAACTGGACGGGCGTCGCGGACATCGACGGCGTCGGCGAGCAGACGATCCGCATCCTCTGGGAGAAGAGCCTCGTCCGCTCGCTGCCAGACTCTCTACCGCCTGACGAAGGAGGAGCTGCTGGAGGTCGAGGGCTTCGCGGAGATCTCCGCGGCCGCGGCGATCGAGTCGATCGAGCGCTCCAGGCAGGTGCCGTTCTCGCGCGTCCTCCTCGGGCTGAACGTCCCCGGGATCGGCTGGGTGCTCGCGCGTAACCTCGCAAGCCATTTCGGCACGGTCGACCGGCTGATCGCGGCGACTCCCGAGGAGGTCGCCGAGGTCGAGGGCTTCGGCTCCGACCGCGCCGAGGACGTCGTCGACTGGTTCGCAGACGACCAGAACCGGGCGCTCGTCGAGGAGCTGCGGGCCGTGGGCCTGCGGCTCGAGGCGGGAGAGGACGAGCGGCCGCCCGAAGGCCCGCTGACCGGCAGCACGTACGTCATCACCGGCACGCTCGAGCGGTTCTCCCGCGAGGAGGCGCAGGCTCGGCTCGAGGCGCTCGGCGCGAAGGTGACCAACGCGGTCTCGGCCAAGACGACCGGCCTCGTCGTGGGCGAGGAACCGGGCGCCTCCAAGCTCACGAAGGCCCAGAAGGCGGAGGTACCGATCCTCTCCGAAGCCGACCTGCTGGCACTGCTTGGTGAGTCCTAAGAGGTCGCGGCCCGTGCCAAGACTTGCGCGAAGCGGTTCTGCGACCGCTCGGCACTCAACGTGTGCACCGGGCTGCCGTTCTCCAGGATCGAGAAGACGTAGCGGCCGCCGACGAAGCCCGACAGCGCGGACGAGTTGTCCGTCGTGCCGGTCTTCGCCCGGACGAAGCCGCGGGCCGGCGCCCTGCGCATGCGGTGCTCGAGCGTGCCGGTCTCGCCGGCGATCGGCAGAGCCGGGATGAGGTACGGCCGCAGGTCGCTGTCCTGCCACATCGTCCGCAGGAGCGTGGCGAGGCCGAACGGCGTCCAGCGGTCGAGGAGCGAGAGCCCCGAGCCGTCGACCATCCGCACCCGATCGAGCGGCACGCCCGCCGCGCGCAGCAGTCGCCGCTCGACCGCGAGCCCGGCAGCCGCGGAGCCGCCACCGCCCTGCACGGCGCCGACCTCCTTCAGCAGCATCTCCGCGTAGAAGTTGTCGCTGTAGACGTCCATGTGGCGGACGAGAGCGGAGAGCGGGGCGGACTCGACGTCCGCGAGCGGAGCCGCCTGCTCCGCCGCGACGCCCACCGCGGCTCCGCCGTGCACGCCGACCCCGGCGTGGCGCAGGTCGCTCCGGAAGACCTGTGCCGCCATCAGGGCGGGCCGCGTCGTCTCGTACCGTCCCGTCCAGCCTCGGTTGACGATGAGCGCCGAGAGCGCCGGCGACTCGTGGAGATAGAACTCGGGCTTCCAGCCGACTCCGGTGCGGCGCGTGTCGAACCAGCTCTCGTCGCCGAGGATCCGGCCGCTCACGTGCCTGATCCCGTCGGCCGCCACCTGACGCGCGAGCGACTTGACCTGCGCGAAGGACAGGGCGGGGTCTCCGTACCCCTTGAGCACGAGATTCCCCTGCCACGTCGCTCCGTTCTGCTGACCGTCGCCGAGCACGTCGGTCTCGATCCGGAAGGACGGCCCGAGCGCGGTCAGCGCCGCGTAGGTCGTGGCGAGCTTCTCGTTCGAGGCGGGCCTGAGCGGCAAGCGCGGGTTGTGGGCGAAGAGCGTGCCGCCTGTGTCGAGGTCGAGCACGATCGCTCCCGTCCTGGCGGAGCTCACCTTTCGCGCATGCAACGCGCGCGTCAGCTGCGTCTGGAACGCGCTGCGCGATCCCGCCTGCGCGGCCGGGACGAGCAAGAACGCGACAATTGCCACTGCCGTTGCGGCGAGCCGGAGAGGCACGCCTTCCATTTTTCAACTGGGACGACAAACGTCAAGCCGGATGGGTCGTCCGACTTAAGAAGATGGGCCGGGCGGCCCATTCCCGTCGTCGCCCCGCCGCCGGATAATCGTGGGTCATGCCGCTGCGGGACGAAATCGCGGAGCTGCTCCGGATGCCCGAGGACGGCGCCGGAGCGCCGAGCCTCGATGCCATCGAGTCGACCCTGACGGACGGCTATGCCGCCAAGCTCGAGCTCGAGGCCGAGCGGTCACGGATCGAGCGGCGCCTCGGGGAAGTCGCGCGAGATGCCGGCGAGGTGTCGGCTCACAGCACGGCCGCCGAGCTGGCCGAGCTCTCGAAGCGCCTCGACACGGCCGACGGGGAGCTCGCTCGGCTGCGCTCGCTCCTTCGCCGCCTCCAGGGCGTCAGGCGCAGGCGCAGAGCCGCCGTCGTCTAAACGATCCCGCTCCGGACCGCGTACACGGCAGCCTGGATCCGGTTGTCGATCTGGAGCTTCATGAGGATGTTCGAGATGTGGTTCTTGACGGTCTTCGGGCTGATGTGGAGCTCTGCCGCGATCACGGCGTTGTCCTTGCCGTTTGCGATCAGCTTCAGCACGTCGATCTCGCGCTCCGACAACTCCGCGCGGATCATCTCCTCGATCTCCGGCTGCGCGCTCGTGGCCCGGATCCGCTGGAGCACCTTCGCTGCGATGTGCGGCGAGATGAGGGCCTCGCCTCGCGCTGCGGCGCGGATGCCCGAGACGAGCTCCTGGATCGAGGCGTCCTTGAGGAGGTAGCCACAGGCGCCGGCGAGGATCGCGTCGGTGACGTCCGAGTCCTCGTCCGAGATCGTGAGCATCACGACCCGCGTCAGCGGCGAGACCTCCGCGATGTGCCGGGTCGCCTCGACGCCGCCCATCGACGGCATGTTGAGATCCATGACGACGACGTCCGGCGTGAGCTCGCTCACGTTGGTGACCGCCTCGGCGCCCGTCGCGGCCTCGCCGACGATCGCGAGGCCCTGCTCCTCGAGCAGGTTCCGCAGGCCCGTCCGGAAGAGATCGTGGTCGTCGACGAGCAGTACTCGGAGCGGCTCGGTGTGCCGTTCCTCGGCCGTTTCTACGAGCTCCGGCAACGCGAATCCCCCCTTTCGCAGCCAGAGTCTACCGCGGGCGCTCTTGGCCGCTACGCGGGCGCCTGGACGCCACAGAGGTTCGAAACGCTCAAGTCACGTAAGCACCTAAGGCCGGAGGCTAAGACTCGGCGCAGCCGGACTTAGCCGGAGGCCGGACTGCGCTCGTGCCGGCCTCTGCCGCGCGCGAGCGCATGACACAAGCCGTCCACCCACAGAGCATCCAAAGCAAGACAGCACGAAGCGGGCCGGAAACCGCGCTTTCCGGCCCGCGCAGTTCCTTCTCCCAGCGAGCGAAGCGCCAGCTTCGCGAGCTAGTAGACGGTGATCGTCACCGTCCTACGGCCCCAGGCCGCGCACTGGGACGGCGTCATCCAGAGATCGATGATGTCGCCCTTGATCCCACCGCCGACGTCGGCCGCGACGCCGTTGCCGTAGCCCGGGACGAACATCTTGGTGCCGAGCGGGATCACGGACGGGTCGACGGCGACGACGCCCTGGCCGACCGGCATCCCGGTGGCGGTGCGGCCCGAGAGGTCGTAGCAGGTGGCGCTCACGGTGAGCTGCCGCGTGCCCGTCGGGGCCGAAGTCGTCGGCTGCTGCAGCGTCTGCGACTTCTGCTGGGCGGCGTGGGCCTGGGTCTCGACGCTCCGTACCTGGGCCGTGCGCAGCCGCGCCTGTGCCCGCAGGGAGGAGACGTAGGCGGCGCGGGAGGCGGCGGCCGCCGTGAGCCGCCCCTCTGCCTGCCGGGCGGCGGCCAGCGAGCGTTCGAGCCGGCGCTCCTCCGCCGCGAGCCGGCGCTTCGACCGAAGCAGGCGGAGATGTGCCGCGGTGGCCGCCGCGACGATCTGCCGGCTCTGGCCCGCCAGGCGCGAGAGCGCATCGAGCTGGTCGAGGCCCGTGCTGAGCGATTTCGCTCCGAGCACGACGGCAAGCGAGTTGACGTTGCCCTGCTCGTACTGGAGGCGTAGCTCGACGGAGAGGCGGTGCCGGCCCATCCGGAGGGACGCTCGGTCCGCGCCGAGCGCGGTCGTGAGCGAGGCACGCTGCTTCCGGAGATTCGCCGCAGCGGTCTGGAGCGACGCGAGCCGCGCACGCCATCCCTGCAACTGCGAATCGAGGGCGTAGAGGCTGAGGACCGCCTGCTGGGTGCGTGAGCCGAGGTCCTGCGTCGCGGCGTCGACGCGTCCCGTCCCTCCACGACCGGGCATGCCGGGAGCTGCGAGCGCAGCCGACGCGGCTGCGAGCGCGAGCGCGACGACGAGGGCGCCGAACCGCACGGCGCGGGATCTCCTCCCCCGGAGCATGACGGCGGACCGTACTCGACAGGGCCGACTCTCTGCGGCGGCTCCGCGGCCCGGCCCCGGGTCGTGGTGCCAAATTGCAGCATTTTCGTGACGGTTGTCCGTGCGAGCATCCGGCGGGCTTGTTACCGTGCACCGCTTGTGACGGACGGGAGGACGTCATTTCCCGTGCCGCGGCGGCATGTTGCGCTTCTGGCACTTCTAATCGGCCTGCTCTTGGCGGCCGTTCTCGCGACCTCGGTACCCGGTGCGCAAGCCGGTTCGATCGGTGCGAAGCGTGCCCAGGCACAGGCAGTGCTCGCGAGGCTGCAGCAACTCGACAGCGCCGCGCAGGTGGCGAACAGCCGTTACCACGTGGCGAGTCGAAAGCTGCGGCTCGTCGAGCGCAACCTCCGGGTCAACCACCAGGCGCTGGGCGTCGCGCGCGGCAATCTCGGCCGTGCGCAGCATGCGCTGGCGAACCGGCTCGTCGAGATCTACACGACGCAGGACCAGCAGTCCTCGCTCGCCGTCCTCCTCGGCGCTCGCAGTCTCAACGACCTGATCTCACGCCTCGAGACGGCGAACTCGGTGTCGAAGCAGGACGCGGCGCTCATCCACGAGGTGGTCTCGTTCCAGCAGCAGGTCGTGCACCGGCGGACGCTGCTGCGCACGCCGAGCGCGTCCGGCAGCACCGGCTGGTTGCGGCGCGCGCGGCGGAGCGCAACCAGATCGAGGGCAGGCTCGCCTCCGAGCACCGTCTCTACAACTCCGTCCAGTCCCAGATCGCGCAGATGATCGCCGCGCAGCGGGCGAGCCAGCAGGCCGCCGCCCACGCCGCGAGGGTTGCGCAGACGCAGGTCGCGGCGCCAAAGGTCAGCTTTGGCGTCCAACCCGGCAGCAGCTCGATCCCGGGCGACCGCTACGCCAGCGTCGTGGGCATCGCGATGCAGTACCTCGGCGTCCCGTACAAGTCGGGGCGGCGCGAGCCCGGCCGGCTTCGACTGCTCGGGTCTCGTCGCGTACGTCTACGCCCAGGTCGGCGTCTCGCTGCCGCACTACACGGTCGCGCAGTGGGACTACCCGGACGCCGTCTCCGTGCCGCGGAACGAGCTCGAGCCCGGCGACCTCGTCTTCTTCTACGGGCTCGGCCACGTCGGGATCTACGTCGGCGGCGGGAATTCATCCACGCGCCGCACTCGGGCTCCGTCGTCCGCATCGACAGCCTGAACGAAGCCGGTACTCGTCCGAGTACGACGGCGCGAAGCGGATCCTCGGCTAGTCGCCGGGCGCGCCGGCGTAGAGCTGCTCGATCTCGTCCGCGAAGTGCTCGTGGATCACCCGGCGGCGTAGCTTCAGCGTCGGCGTCACCTCGCCCTCCTCCTGCGAGAAGTCGCGGGGGAGGATCACGAACCGCTTGATCTGCTCGACGCGCGTCCGGTCGCGGTTGACGTCGTCCACGAGCTCCTGCACGAGCGCCTCCGGGTCGCGGCCGCTGGTGGCGACCTCGCCCTCGTCGAGCGTGACGAGCGCAGTCACGTAGGGACGCGCGGTCGCCGACGATCATCGCTTGCGAGACAAAGCGCGACGACTTGAGCGCGTTCTCGAGGTTCTGCGGCGCGATGTTCTTGCCCCCGGCCGTGATGATGAGGTCCTTCTTGCGGTCGGTGATCCGGAGGAAGCCCTCGTCGTCGATCTCGCCGACGTCGCCGGTGCGGAGCCAGCCGTCCTCGGTGAGCGCTGCCGCCGTCGCCTCCGGGTCCTTGTAGTAGCCGGCGAAGACGGAGTCGCTGCGGACGAGGATCTCGCCGTCCTCGGCGACCTGAACCTCGAGCTCCGTCGACTGGCCGGCCGACCGTGCCGATCCTGAAGTCCCCCGGCTCGTTGACGGTCGCCGAGCTCGCCGTCTCGGTCAGGCCGTAGCCCTCGATCACCGGCACGCCGAGGGCGTGGAAGAACTCCATCACGTCGGTCGACAGCGGTGCGGCGCCGGACACCCCGACGCGCAGGCGTGCCCCGAGCCGCTCGCGCACCTTCGTGAACACGAGCCGGTCGGCGAGCCGCTGCTGCTGCGCCAGGACGCCCGTCACGGGCGTTCCCTCCCGGCCTGCGCGGCTCGTGCGGGCGCCGACCCCGAGCGCCCACAGCCCGATCCGCGTGCGCAGCCCGCCGGCCCGCTCGATCTCGCCGAGCGCGTTCGCGTGGATCTTCTCGTACACGCGCGGCACGGCCGGCAGCACCGTCGGCCGAACGACCGCCAGAGCCTCCGGCACCCGCGACATCGAGGCCTAGGCGCCTGGGTCAGTCCC
>CAVREH010000035.1:0-86250 GCA_963720065.1 uncultured Actinomycetes bacterium | reverse complement strand
GGAGC
The DNA here is from genome assembly GCA_963720065.1 of uncultured Actinomycetes bacterium. Lineage (GTDB taxonomy): Bacteria > Actinomycetota > Thermoleophilia > Gaiellales > Gaiellaceae > Palsa-739. The sequence continues at coordinate 86,245 of CAVREH010000035.1, read as the reverse complement.
GGCGCGAGGACGGGACGTGGGAGGCGCTGGCGCGACCGACGCGACGGCTGCGGGCAGGCCGCCGGTACGGGCCGGTCGAGCTCCTCGAGCACCTCGGGGAGGGCCGCTGGCACCTGCGCCTCGACGGCGAGCCCGCCGGCGAGACCCCGCTGCCGCCGTACATCACGGAGCCGCTCGGCGATCCCTCCCGCTACCAGACCGTCTACGCGCGCGAGCCGGGCTCCGTGGCGGCGCCGACGGCCGGGCTGCACTTCACGCCGGAGCTGCTCGCACGGCTCGACCCGGCTCGGGTCACCCTCCACGTGGGGCTCGACACCTTCCGGCCCGTCACCGAGGAACGGCTCGAGGAGCACCGGATCCACGGCGAGCGCTACGAGGTCGAGCCGGAGGCGTGGGAACGGATCCGCGCGGCCGAGCGCGTCCTCGCCGTCGGCACGACGACCGTGCGCGTGCTCGAGACGCTCGCCCGCGGCGGCCCGCTCGCCGGCCGCACCGAGCTGTTCATCACGCCGGGCTTCGAGTTCCGGCGCGTCGACGCGCTCCTGACGAACTTCCACCTGCCGCGCTCGACGCTGCTCGCCCTCGTGATGGCCTTCGCGGGGATCGCGGAGACGCGGCGCCTGTACCGGCTCGCCGTCGACGAGCGGTACCGCTTCTACTCCTTCGGCGATGCGATGCTGATCCTGTGAGACCCAGGAGCGCGAACGAGTGGCGGGACTTCTGGCGCGACGGCGGCGAGCGGGAGCTTCATGCGCAGCTCGAGGAGTTCGCGCCGTACTCCGTCCGCATCGCCACCTTGCTCGGCAGCAACGCCCCCGAGCGCGCGGTCGTCGCCGAGCTCGGCCGGATCCGCGAGCACGAGCTGAACGCCGCGAGCGACCCGGAGCGCGACGCGGAGGTCGGCTCGCGCGTCTACGCGTGGTTCGAGCGCGCCTCGGTCGCGCGCTCGGCCACCACGTGACCGACTACCCGCTTGGGTCACCGAGAGACGGTGCACGCCCGTCTACGCTCACCGCGTGAGCGACAGCTTCAGCGTCACGGCCCGGGACGGTGCGGCGCGCGCCGGCGTCCTCCGCACGCGCGCACGGCGAGGTGCGGACGCCCGCCTTCATGCCGGTCGGGACGAAGGCCACAGTGAAGGCCGTGCGATCCGGACGAGCTGCACGCGCTCGGCGCCGCAGATCGTGCTCGGCAACGCGTACCACCTCCACTTCCGCCCCGGCGAGGAGCTGATCGCCGAGCTCGGCGGCCTGCACCCGTTCATGGGCTGGGACGGGCCGATCCTCACCGATTCCGGCGGCTTCCAGGTCTTCTCCCTCCGCGACACGCTGCTCGCGACCGACGACGACGGCGTCACCTTCCGCGTCGTCTACGACGGCAGCCGCGAGCGCTTCACGCCCGAGCTGCCGGCCGGGATCCAGGAGCAGCTCGGCTCGCGACATCGCCATGTGCCTCGACATCTGCCTGCCGGCGGGCGTCGCCCGCCCCGAGCTCGAGGAGGCGGTCCGCCGGACGACGCGCGTGGGCCGAGCGCCAGCGCGACCTGCCGCGCGCGCCCGGGCCAGCTCCGCTTCGCGATCACGCAGGGCGGTCTCGACGTCGAGCTCCGGCGGCGCTCGTCGGAGGAGCTCGGTGGCGCTCGACTTCGACGGCTACGCGATCGGCGGGCTCAGCGTGGGGGAGCACCGCGAGCCGATGTTCGAGGCGACGACCGAGGCCGCGGCGCTTCCTGCCCGAGGAGAAGCCGCGCTACTTCATGGGGATCGGCGACCCGGAGGGAGTGCTCGAGGTGATCGCCGCGCGGCGTCGACATGTTCGACTGCGTGCTGCCGACGCGCACCGCGCGCACCGGCAGCGCGCTCACGAGCGATGGCCGGCTCAACCTGCGCAACGCGCGTTTCGCCCGCGACGAGCGTCCGCTCGACGAGGGCTGCGCCGTGCCCGGCCTGCTCGCGGTTCAGCCGCGCGTACATCCGCCACCTGTCAACCAGCACGAGATCCTCGGGTTGCGGCTGCTGAGTCTGCATAATTTGCGCTTCTTGCTCGACCTCGTCGCCGCGGCGCGACAGGCGATCGAGCGCGGCGAGTTCCTCACCTGGAAGGACGAGGCGCTCCGACGAGCGAAGGGAGTCGACGAGTGATCATCGGAGCAAGCGGCGGTGGGTCGCCGATCATCTTCATCCTCATCATCGGCTTCCTGCTCATCTACCTGCTCTTCGTGCGGCCGCAGAAGAAGCGGCAGGCGAAGCAGCAGCAGCTGGTCAACGAGCTGCGCGTCGGCGACGAGGTGCTCACCGCCGGCGGGATCTACGGCACGATCTCGCAGATCGACGAGGACCTGATCACCGTCGAGATCGCGCCCGCGACCGAGGTGCGCGTCGCCCGGCGAGCGATCGCGGGCGTGACGCCCGAGCCGCAGGAGGAGGAGGAGTCCGTAGAGCCGCACGACGACGAAGGCTCGGACGGGGACGCATCGAATGAGGAGAACCGCGGCTAACCTGTTCCGCGCCTAGGGATCCTTCGTGAGAGAACGTCGCAATTACCTCCTGATCATCGGCGCGATCGGCGCGCTCCTCGTCGGTGCGCTGTTCCTCGCCATCCCCGGCTCCCCGGCCTACAGGGCGCCGACGCTCGGCCTCGATCTGCAGGGCGGCCTCGAGGTCGTCCTGCAGGCGATCCCGGAGACGCAGAACCAGCCGATCACCCCGCAGGGGATGCCGACCGCGCAGCAGATCATGACCAGCCGCGTCGACAAGCTCGGCGTGTCGTCGCCGAACGTCGCCGTCCAGGGCGGCGACCAGATCGTGATCCAGCTCGCCGGCGTCCACAACCCGGCCAAGGCCGCGAAGATCATCGGCACCACCGGCCAGCTGCAGTTGTTCGACTTCGAGCCGAACCTCGAGCCGCCGACGGTCACCGGGGCCGGAGTCTCCGCGCAGCCCGCCCCGCTGCCGTCGCTCTACGGCCTGCTCACGGCCGTGCAGAAGGAAGCGAGCAAGGGCACGCCCCAGGGCTACTACCTGTTCCAGACCGTCAAGAAGAAGATCAAGACGAAGGTCAAGGGCAAGACGGTCACGAAGACGCAGACGTCTCACAAGCTCTTGCAGGGCGAGCCGCCCTTCGGCGCTCCCGACCTCAAGCAGCTGCTGCTGCCCTACAAGAACGGGAAGCCGCCGTCGAACACGCAGATTCTGAAGGTGCCCGCGAACCGCGAGCCGGTGTGGTGCAAGGTCACGGCGTCGAACGGCTGTCCGGGCGCCGGCGCGAACGGCACCTCGAAGGACGGCAAGTACTGGTACCTGTTCAAGTACACGCCGACGTTCACGACGAAGAGCGGCAAGGTCCTCAATCCGAACGGGCCGCCGGAGCTGACGGGGAAGGACCTCGTCGAGTCGGGCATCAGCTCCACCACCGACCCGAACACCGGCGCTCCCATCGTGCAGCTGGGCTTCACGGGACATGGCGGGAACGAGTTCCAGGCGATCACGAAGGCGGAGTACGACCGCGGTCGCGTCAACGCGGGCCAGGCCGGCCGTTGGGCACGAGTAACCAGAACATCGTCAGCAGTACGCGCAGCCACAACGCGATCGTCCTCGACGGCAAGCTGGAGTCGACGCCGTACATCGACTACACCGACGGAACACGCTCAGCCTCGGCATTGCGCCGGCGGAACGGGCGCGGACATCAACAACATGGGGTCGACCGCCGCGGCGAACCAGCCTCGCGCTCGTCCTCCAGAGCGGCTCGCTGCCGTACAACGTTCCAGCAGCTCGCGTCGACCAAGGTCACGGCGACGCTCGGCAAGAGCTCGCTGCACCAGGCGATCCTCGCCGCGGCGGCGGGCCTCATCATCGTCGCGATCTTCCTGCTGCTCCTGTACCGCTTCCTCGGGCTCGTCGCGGTCTTCGGCCTCGCGATCTACGCGCTCCTCTACTACGCGGCGATCCTCCTCTTCAACGTGACGCTGACGCTGCCGGGCTTCGCCGGACTGATCCTCACGATCGGTGTCGCGGCCGACGCGAACGTCGTCGTGTTCGAACGCATCAAGGAAGAGGTGCGCGCCGGGCGATCCGTGCGCTCGGCCATCTCGGCGGGCTACGGCAAGGGCTTCCACACGATCCTCGACGCGAACGTCGTGACCATGATCACGGCGCTGGTCATCTTCCTCGTCGCGGTCGCGGACGTGAAGGGCTTCGCCCTCATGCTCCTGATCGGCACCGTGATCTCGCTGCTCACGGCGGTCGCCGCGACGCGCGCGATGCTCGGCCTGCTCAGCGGCTTCAAGTGGTTCGACAGCCCGCGCTTCATGGGCGCAGAAGGCCAGCAGACCGCGAAGTGGCTCCAGATCGACTTCATGGGGAAGCGCAGGCTGTGGTTCGCGATCTCGGGCGCGATCATCGTCGCCGGCCTGATCTCGCTCGGCGCGCAGGGCCTCAATCTCGGGATCGACTTCAAGGGCGGGACGCAGTTCGGGTTCAAGACGAGCCAGCCGTACTCGCAGGGGCAGGTCCAGGCGTTCATGGCGAAGCAGGGGCAGCGCGACGCCGTCGTCCAGGGCGAGGGCCACTCCGTCAACGGCGACTACAAGTCGTGGCAGGTCCGCACGAAGTCGCTCACGAAGAGCCAGGAGAACAACCTGAACCAGACCCTCAAGAGCGACCTCGGCGCGTCCGGGGGCGAGGTGAAGACCGTCTCGGGGACGTTCGGTCACCAGATCGCGATCGACGCGATCTACGCGATCATCGTCTCGCTGCTCCTGATCACGATCTACATCACGCTCAGGTTCGACCTCAAGTTCGCGATACCGGTGATCCTCGCGATGGTCCACGACATAGCTCGTCACCGTCGGCGTCTACTCGCTGGCTGGGGAAGGAGGTCACGGTCGACACCGTGGCCGCGGTCCTGACGGTGCTCGGGTACTCGATCTACGACACGATCATCATCTTCGACCGCATCCGCGAGAACGTGCCGCTGATGCGGAGCTCGCCGTTCGCGACCATCGCCAACGTCTCGCTGTGGGAGACGATCCGGCGCTCGCTGGCGACGACGTTCATCACGCTGCTGCCGATCGTCTGCCTCCTGATCCTCGGCGGCTCGACGCTCAAGGACTTCGCCTTCGCGCTGATCGTCGGCGTCATGTCCGGCGCCTACTCCTCGATCTTCATCGCCGCGCCGCTGCTCACGATGTGGAAGGAGCGCGAGCCCGAGTACGCGCGGCGGAAGCATCTCGCCGAGCAGGAGGGCGAGGATCCGGACGGTGGGACGCCCGCTCGCCGCAGGCCCTGGCGGCCGAAGGGCGGCCCGCGCTCGACCCCGGCACGCTCGCGCTGGAGGAGTCCGAGGCGGCGCTGCCGCCGAGCCGACGCCGGAGCCTGATCGACGCCGTAGGTGTCGCCCGAGCCCGCCACCGCGAGCGCACGCCGCGAGAAGCGACAGCAGCGGCGACGCTCGAGACCGCATGGCCGCGCGCGGTAGCAGCCGGCTGCTCCTCGACACGCTCGAGGAGCTGCTCGCCGAGCTGCCGAGCCGCGTGCGCGGCAGCCGGGAGCGATTCTCGGAGACCGCCCTCGCGGCGCTACGCGCGATCTCCGACGAGCTCAACCTCGTGCCCCGCGACGAGCTCGAGGAGCTCGAGTTGCGCGTGGCCCAGCTCGAGCACCGGCTGAAGTTGCTCGAGCGAAGCTCAGCGCTTCGCTCGAGGGGGACGGAACTGCGCGGGCCGGAAAGCGCGGTTTCCGACCCGCTTCGTGCTGTTTTGCTTTGAGGCTCTGCTGGGTGGGAGGTTTGTGTCGTGCGCTCGCGCGCGGCGGAGGCCGGCGCGAGCACGGTCCGGCCTGCGGCTAAGTCACCGCTACGCGGATGTCGTCAGCCTCCGGCCTCTTGCGCAGCACTGGTCGAAGCGTCTCGAACCTCTGTGACGCCGCGGACGGAACAGGCGCCGGAACCCACACCAACCCAATGTGCCCTCTACACGGAGCGAACGGGAGACCGCGTCTCCCGTTCGCGCAGTACCTCTATCCCGGTTCCACCGCTAGCGGTGGAACCGATTGACAGTCGCGGCGAGGAACGTCTCGGCGTCGTAGACGATGAACGCGCAGAGCGCCGCGAGCGGGAGCTCGCCGAAGATGGCCTCGGCCACCGCTTCCCACATCTGGCCGCCTTCGTGGGAGGTGACGATGTCGAACCAGGCGTCGCAGACCAGCATCGTTCCGGCGACGGCGGCGAAGGGGACGAGCCAGTGCGAGCGGCGGATGGCCGCCCAGCTGGTTGCCGCGAAGGCGACGGCGAGCGCGACGTCGAAGCCGACCCAGGCGAGGTCGTAGTGGAACGTGACGTGGCGCGAGGGAAGGGTGAACGTGAGGTAGAGGATCCAGGGCACGAGCCCGACCGCGACGAGGCCGAGCAGCAGCGTCACCCACCGCGCCGGCCGAATCCGGACGCCCGCCTCTGCGCGTTCCTCTGCAATGAGGCGTTCTCCCAGTCCCCTCATGGTCACGTTGTACCCTGGCCGCGTGATCTCGCGCCTGCCTAGGGCGGAAAAGCTGCTGGCGTGGGGTACCGCGCTCGTCGGCGTGCTCGGAATCATCTCGGCGCTGACGCCGGAGATGGCGGACCGGGTGAAGATCGTGCAGGGCATCCTGCCGCCGGGCTGGCCCGAGGCGGCGCGCGTCCTCACGGTCGCCCTCGCGATCGGCTTGATCTGGCTCTCGATCTCGCTGGCGCGGCGCCGGCGGCGCGCCTGGCAACTCGCGATCGTGGTGGTCGTCGCGTCCGCCGTCGCGCACCTCGCCAAAGGCCTCGACTTCGAGGAGGCGACGATCTCGCTGCTACTGCTCGTCGCCCTCGTCCACTGGCGGAGCCGCTTCGACGTGCCCGGCGACCCGGCGAGCGTCCGGCCGCTGCTCGGTCTCGGCGCGGCCCTCGTGGGTGTGACGGCCGTCGCGGTCGGGACGGAGTGGCGCGGCGTCGAGCTGCCGCACCGGCTCGGCGACGGGCTCCTCGGCCTGGGCGTGGTCTTCGGCTTCCTCGCCCTCTACTTCTGGCTCCGGCCGTTCGGGCACGCCGTCGCGCAGACGGTCGGCGAGCGGCGGATGGCGCGCGCCCTGGTGGACGCCTACGGCAGCGACAGCCTTTCCTTCTTCGCCCTGCGGCGCGACAAGAGCTACCTCTTCTCGCCGTCGCGGCGCGCCTTCCTCGCCTACCGAGTCGTCGCGGGAACGGCCCTCGTCAGCGGCGATCCCGTCGGCGACGAGGCGGAGATCGACGGCCTCCTCGCGGAGCTGCGGCGGATCGCTCGCGCCAACGGGTGGCGGCTCGCGGTCGTCGGTGCGTCCGAGGCGCACCTCGACCGTTACCGGCGGCTCGGGCTCAAGGCCGTGTCGATCGGGGAGGAGGCGGTGCTCGATCCGTGCGAGTTCTCCCTCGAGGGGCGCGCGATTCGCAAGGTGCGCCAGTCGGTCTCCCGGCTCCACAAGGCGGGCTATTCGTTCCGCGTCGTACCGGCCGACGAGGTTCCGCCCGCGCTCGAAGCGGAGCTCGAGGACGTCTCGAGCTCCTGGCGGGGCGGCGAGCCGGAGCGCGGCTTCTCGATGGCGCTCGACGACCTCCACATCCCCGGCACCGTGCTCGCGCTGGCGGAGGACGCCGAGGGTCGGGTGGGCGGCTTCCTCCATCTCGTGCCGTCGGCGGCCGGCAGCGGCTGGTCGCTGAGCGCGATGCGCCGCCGCCCGGATGCCCCGAACGGCCTGACGGAGTTTCTCGTGGTCGAGACCCTCGCCTGGGCGCGCGACGAGGGCGCGAGCGAGCTCTCCCTCAACTTCTGCGCGCTGACGGACTTTCTCTCTCCCGATCGTGTGAAGACGCCGGTCCGTCGCGCCGTGCGCCGGGGGCTGCTGCTCGCCGACGACGTCTTCCAGCTCGAGCGGCTCTACTCGTTCAACCGGAAGTTCTTCCCGGAGTGGCGGCGCCGCTACATCTGCGTCGAGCGCCTCACGCGATCTACCCGCGGTCGGGCTCGCGTACCTCCATGCCGAGTCGTTGCTCGTGCCGCCCGGGCCGTGGACGCGCAGGCGTGACGCTCGTCGCCGCCTGGCCTCCGGCAGCCGCGCCGCGTAGCCTTTCCGAACATGAGCACGACCCGCAGCATCGGCCGCCTGTCGGAGATCGCGCAGGTCATGGTGCGCCACGGCTTCGGCTACTTCCTCGAGGCGCACAAATTGAGCGACCTCCTGCCGAGCCGCTCGGCGGAAGACCGCCTCGCCGGCGTGGCCGCCGAGCACGGAGCCTCGTCGGCCCGCGGCCAGCACCTGCGAGAGGTGCTCGACGAGCTCGGGCCGACGTTCGTGAAGTTCGGACAGCTCCTCTCGACGCGGCCCGACGTCGTGCCGCCCGACATCGTCGTCGAGTTGCGCGGGCTGCAGGACGACGTGCGGCCGTTCCCGTTCGAGCAGGCCGAGCGCGTGATCGAGGAAGAGCTCGGGAACACGCTCGAGCGGCTGTTCCTCGACTTCGAGCCGGCGCCGGTCGCGGCTGCGTCGATCGGCCAGGTGCACCGCGCGACGCTGCCGAACGGACGCCGGGTCGCGGTCAAGGTGCAGCGGCCGGGCGCACCGCAGAAGATCGAAGCCGACCTCGGCCTCCTCTACCAGGCCGCGCGGCTCGCCCGGGAACGGATCAGCGCGCTCGACTTCGTCGACACCGCGCCAGCTCGTGGACGAGTTCGCGCGCTCGATCCGGAAGGAGCTCGACTACCGGCAGGAGGGCCGCAACGCGCAGAACTTCCACCGGCACTTCGCGGGCCACCCGCACGTCCACGTCCCGAAGGTCTACTGGCAGTACTCGCGGCCCGCGCGTGCTGACGCTCGAGTGGATCGACGGGATCCAGCTCGCCGACGTCGACCTCGTCACGACCTGCGCTCGAGGAGCGGCGCGACCTCGCGTACCGGATCACCGAGACGTGGATGACGATGATCTTCCGGCACGGCTTCTTCCACGGCGACCCGCACCCGGCGAACATCCTGCTGCCGGTCGAGGCGGGGTACGATCGGCCTCGTCGACTTCGGATCGGCCGGGACGCTCACCGACGACGACATGTCGAAGCTGACCGGCCTTTTCATCGACGCGGCGAACGAGAACATCGAGGCGCTGCCGAAGCGGCTCGCCGACCTCGGCGTGCGCTATCCGAAGGAGCGCGAGGGGGAGTTCCTCGCCGAGCTCCGCGAGCTCTACTACCGCTACTACGGCGCGAGCCTGAGCGAGATCGACCCGATCCAGGTGATCCGCGAGGGCTTCCAGCTCATCTACTCGATCAACCTGCACCTGCCGACGCGCTTCCTGCTGCTCGACCGCGCGATCGCGACGCTCGGCTCGGTCGGCAGCGAGCTCTATCCCGACTTCAACGTCTTCGAGGTCGCGCGGCCGTATGCACGCGACCTGATGCTCGAGCGGTTCACGCCCCAGCGCGTCGCGCGGCGCGCGCGGCGCGAGGCGATTGCGCTACGCGCAGGTGCTCGCCGAGGCGCCGCACCAGTTCCACGACTTCATGGAGGAGATCCGCGACGGCCAGATCGAGGTCGGCTTCGTCCACAAGGGGCTCGACGACGTGCTCGCGAAGCTCGACACGCTCTTCAACCGGCTCGTGGTCGCGCTCGTCGTCGTGGGCGGGCTGATCGGCTCGAGCCTCATCGGGATCTTCGCGAAGGCCGGGCCGCACTTCCTCGGCATCAACGTCATCTCGATCGTCGGCTTCGCCCTCTCCGCCGTGCTCGGGGTCTGGCTGCTCTGGGGCGTGATCCGCTCCGGCCGGTTGTAGCTCGGAAACGCTGCGCGTTTCCTCGCTGGGGGAAGGAACTGCGCGGGCCGGAAAGCGCGGTTTCCGGCCCGCTTCGTGCTGGTTTGCTTTGGTGGCTGTGCTGGGTGGGAGGTTTGTGTCGTGCGCTCGCGTGCGGCGGAGGCCGGCGCGAGCGCGGTTCGGCCTGAGGCTAAGTCACCGCTTTGCGGATGTCTTAGTCTCCGGCCTTTGGTGCGTACGCCGTTCGAGCGTTTCGCCTGGACCCGTTGTGACTCTTTCGCGCGAAAGGACATCTGGCGGAGCCTCCGCGTTGTGCCTAGCCTCGGTGAGGTGACTGCACTGCTTCTCGCCGAGCCGGAGCCCGCCGTTCGCGGGTTCCTCGAGCGGCAGTTGCGCAACGACGGGTTCGACGTGGTCTCCTGCGAGCGCGCCGAGCAGCTGCCGCGGGCGGCGGATCCCGACGTGCTCGTGCTCGGAGACGCCGATGCGCTCGATCGCGGCGTCGTGCCCGACTGCCCGGTGATCGTGCTCGGCAGCGCGGATCCGGCAGCCCGCGTGCGCACGCTCGCCCGCGCCGACGACTGCCTGGCTCGCCCGTTCGTCTACGAGGAGCTGCTGGCGCGCATCCACGCCATCCTGCGACGCTGCCCGCCGCGAGCCGAGCTCCTCGAGATCCCCCCGCTCGCCATCGACCGCGGCGCGCGCCGGGTGACGGTGTCCGGGGTGGAGGTGGAGCTCTCGGCGAAGGAGTTCGCGCTCCTCGTCAAGCTCGCGACGGATCCCGACCGCGTCTTCACCCGCGAGCAGCTTCTGCGTGACGTCTGGGGCTTCCGGACCTACGTCCCGACTCGCACCCTCGAGTCGCACGCCTCCCGCGTCCGCCGCAAGCTTGCCGCCGCCGGGCTACCCGGTTGGATCGTCAACGTGTGGGGCGTCGGCTATAAGCTCCGCCACGTTCCGGCCGCTTGAGCCGAGGGTCGTTCTCCATCTACCTCTCGCGAGTGATGGGGATGTCGCCCACGATGATCGATAAGACGTTCACGACAACTCTGCGGCGGAGGAGGCACTGGGATGACGACGGCGACCGTCAACTTCCGCAGAGAGCGACTGAGACGCGGGTGGCTCGACCTTTATCAGCACGCTGAGGGTGGGGCGTGGGGCGTCGCCTGGAACCCGGACTTCGGCGAGCCGGATTGGCCGGGACACACGTACTCCCCATACGACGACGACCTGCCCAGCGACTATCCGGACCCCGCTGACGCCGAAGCACTCGTCGAATGGGGGCGGAAACACTTCGGTCCATAGCTCGCGAAGCTCCGCTTTCGCTCGCTGGGGGACGGAACTGCGCGGGCCGGAAAGCGCGGTTTCCGGCCCGCTTCGTGCTGTTTTGCTTTGGAGGCTCTGTGGGGCGGGAGGTTTGTGTGGTGCGCTCGCGCGCGGCAGAGGCCGGCGCGAGCGCGGTCCGGCCTGCGGCTAAGTCCCGCTCTCGCCGCTCTCTTTAGCCTTCGGCCTTTGGGTGTTCTCGTGGTTTGAAGCGTTTCGAGCCTCTGTGGGGTCGAGGCGGCGGCGTAACGGCACGTTACGACGCCGCGCAGTAGCGAGCGCGCACGCCTCTCAGGCTTGCGCGCTCGCGACGGAACAGGCGCCTGAATCCCCGCAGCCCAATGTGCTCTCAGCACGGAGCTCACGGGAGACCGCGCTCTCCCGTGAGCGGAGTTCCTTAGCCCCGGGCGAAGAGCGCAGCTCTTCGCCCGGCTTACAAAAGGGCGCCCTCGAGCCGGAGCAGCCACTCCTTGCGGTCGAGGCCGCCGCCGTAGCCGGTGAGGCTTCCGTTTGCGCCGACGACGCGGTGGCACGGGAGGACGATCGGCACGGGGTTCCGGTTCATCACCGTGCCGACGGCCCGCGCCGCGCTCGGAGCGCCGACCTGCGCGGCGAGCGTCCCATAGGTGGTCGTGTGGCCGTACTCGACCCGGTTCAGCTCCTCCAGGACGCGCCGGTGGAACTCCGGCGTCGGACGGAGGTCGAGCTCGAGGTCGAAGACATGCCGGCGGCCGGCGAAGTACTCGTCCAGCTCGCCGCGCACCCGGTCGAGCGCCTTCGGGGAGCGCAGGACGCGCGACCGAACTGCCGGGCGAGCCGCTCGAGCTCCGCCTCGGGCTCCGGGTCGAAGCCGATGCGGCAGAGCCCGCGCTCTGAGACGCCGACCAGCAGCCGCCCGACGGGCGTGTCGTCGAGCACGTCGTAGGCGACGTCCAGTTCGCCGGAGGCGGCCGCGGCTGCGCGGAAGCGCTCGTCGAGAACGGTGGGGACTGCGGTCATCGCTGCTCCTTCTCCTTCCGCAGCCGCCGCACTCCGGCGGAGGCCGCCTGTCGCGCCGCCTGCTCGTTCGAGCCGAGGGCGGCGCCGATCTTGTCGTAGTCGAGGTCGTAGCCGTAGCGAAGGACGACCGCCGCGCGCTCCTTCGGCGGCAGCTCGTCGGTGAGCAGGCGCCAGCTCCTCGACGGCCGGGCGCTCGTCCTCGCCGGCGGGCTCGACCGAAAGCTCTGCCGTGGGCCGCTCCCGCCGCGCCGCGTCGACGACCGCGTTTCCGGCGATCGTGAGCACCCACGCGCGCAGGTGCTCGCCGTGCTCGAGCCGGCCGTAGGCGCGCAGCGCCCGCAGGAACGTCTCCTGGAACAGGTCGTCGGCCCGGTCGCGTCCCGCTCGCCGGCACAGGAGCGCGAGCACCTCGCCCTTGTGGGCCTCGTAGAACCGCTCGAAGGGTGGGATGCCGCTCACTGCCGAGTGAAACGTAGTCGGGGTTCAAGATGTGAGACGTGCAGCTCGCAGTCGTAGGACACGTCGAGTGGGTCGAGTTCGCGCGCGTCGAGCATGTGCCCGCGCCCGGCGAGATCGTGCAGGCCTTCGAGACCTGGGAGGAGCCGGCGGGCGGCGGGGCCGTCGCGGCCGTCCAGCTCGCCAACCTCGGCGGCTCGTGCCTCCTGTTCACCGCGCTCGCCGACGACGACCTCGGCCGCCGCTCGCGCGAGGAGCTCGAGGCGCTCGGCGTCACCGTCCACGCCGGTCACGCGCCTGCGATCGCAGCGTCGGGCGCTGACGCACCTCGACGAGGACGGCGAGCGGACGATCACCCTGCTGGGCGAGAAGCTGCGTCCTCGGGCGAGGACGGAACCCTGCCGTGGGAGGAGCTCGGCCGCTGCGACGCTGTCTACTTCACGGGCGGAGATGTCGCCGCGCTACGGGCCGCGCGGCGGGCGCCGGTGCTCGTCGCCACGGCCCGCGAGCTGCCGACACTGCAGCGCGCAGACGTCCAGGTGGACGTGCTTGTCGGAAGCGGGGAGGACGCGGCCGAACGGTTCGAGCCCGGCGAGGTCGACCCGCGCGCCGCGGATCGTCGTCACCACGGCCGGTGCCCTCGGCGGCTGGATCCGCCCGGCGGCCCGTTCCGCGCCGCGCCCATCCCGGGGCCGGTGTCGGACGCGTACGGGCTGCGGCGACTGCTTCGCCGCCGGGCTCGACCTACGGGCTCGGCGCCGGGAGCCGGTCGACGAGGCGGTCGCGCTGGCCTCGCGGTGCGGCGCCGCCGTCCTCACGGGACGTGGCGCCTACGAGCACCAGCTCACCGATCCCGGCAGAGCGCCCGGCGCGAATTCGTGTGCGTCTCCTCGGCGTCGAGCTCGCGCAAGGTCATCGACTCGGCCGTGTCGAGCGGCAGCGGCGCCGCGAAATCCTCCGCGTCGCCGTGCAGCGGCTCCTCGTGCGGCAGCCGGTGGGTCGCCCGGAGAATTGCCATCAGCGCGCCCACGGCGAGCACGCTCAGAACCGCGATCAACAGCACCCAAGCCCAGACAGGCATTTGATTCCCTCCTTGTTCGCCGTCAGCACTCCCTGAGAACGAATGGGCTGCGAAAGAGGTTTCGCCCTGGACAAAGTGGGTGACTGGTGGGGTAAAGTGGGGTACAGTGGCGAGATAAGGAAAGCGGCCCCATGCTCCTTGGCGAGTACGAGCACACGATCGACGACAAGAACCGGCTCACGCTTCCGGCCAAGTTCCGCCGGGCGTTCGAGGACGGGTGCGTCGTGACGCGCGGGCTCGACGGCTGCCTCTATGCCTGGCCGCCGACGGACTGGGAGAACTAGACGTCGGCTCGCGCCTCTCGCCGCTCGACCCGTTGAGCGTGCGAAGGCCGCCGCCTTCACCGCCATTTCTTCTGCGGCGCGGCTCGAGGCCGCGCCGGACAAGCAGGGACGGGTGATCATCCCGTCTGCGCTGATCGAGCACGCAAAGCTCGGCCGCGACGTCGTCGTTGCCGGAGTCAACGACCACCTCGAGATCTGGGACCGCGCCGCCTGGCGGCGCGAGCTCGCCGAGGTCGAAGGGAGTGCTGAGGATGTTGCCGAACGTCTTGCAGCCCAGGGAAGCTGACCACGTCCCCGTCCTCGCCGAGGAGGTGCGCGCCTGCCTCGCCGTCGAGCCCGGCGAGACGGTCGTCGACGCGACCTTCGGCGCCGGCGGCCACGCGGCGATCCTCGCCGCCGACCTGCGCGGCCAGGGGAAGCTGATCGCGATCGACCGCGACCCGACTGCACGGACCTACTTCGAGCAGCTCACCAAGCGCGCCGCGGTGAACGCGCGGCTCCTGCGCGGCGACTTCGGCGTCGTCCTGCCGCAGCTCGCCGGGAACGGCGTGCGCGCCGACGCGATCCTGCTCGACCTCGGCGTGTCCTCGATGCAGCTCGACCGGCCGGAGCGCGGATTCTCGTACGCGGCCGACGCGCCGCTCGACATGCGGATGGATCCGACCCACGACGTCAGCGCAGCCGACGTCGTCAACACGTGGAGCGAGCGCGACCTCGTGACGATCTTCCGCCGCTACGGCGAGGAGCGGTACGCGAAGCAGATCGCGCGGGCGATCGTCCGCCGCCGGCGCGAGCAGCCGTTCGAGCGCACGGCCGAGCTCGTCGACACGATCAAGGCCTCGATCCCGGCGCCGGCGCGGTTCGGCGAGGGGCATCCGGCGAAGCGGGTCTTCCAGGCCCTGCGGATCGCGGTCAACGACGAGCTCGATTCGCTGGCGGCCGCGCTGCCCGCCGCGCTCGAGATGCTGCGACCGGGCGGCCGGCTCGCCGTCATCTCGTTCCACTCGCTCGAGGACCGGATCGTCAAGCGGTTCCTCCGCGAGCGCGAGCGCGGCTGCACCTGCCCGCCCGACTTTCCCGTCTGCGTCTGCGGCAACGAGCCCGAGCTGCGGGCGCTGCAGCGGCGGCCGATCCGGCCCGGCCCGGCGGAGCTCGCAGCGAACCCGCGCTCGGCGTCGGCACGGCTGCGCGCCGTCGTCAAGACCGGAGCGGAGGAGGCCTGATGGCTGCCGTCGACTGGTTCGCCGCGCACGCCGAGGTCGCCGAGCCGGTCCGGGCTCCGCGTCGGCGACAGCCGGCTCGGCGTCCGGCGGCGCCCGTACGCTCGCGGCGCAAGGCCACGCAACGCCGCGTCCGCGGCCACATCGTCTGGATGACCCTCTTCGCGATCCTCCTCTTCGGCGTCGTCGCCGTGAACGTCGCGGTTCTGCGCGCGCACGTCGCCGTCTCGAAGCTCGAGGACGAGCGCGCGCGGATCGCCGCCCACAACCAGGCTCTCGCCTCGGCGCTCTCGGAGGCCAACTCCGTGCCGCGCATCGAGGCGGCGGCGCGCCGGCTCAACCTGGTCCAGGCGACGGCCGGCGACACCTCGTACACCGACCTCATGCCACACGGCCGTTGAAGGCGCGCGTCGTCAACTCACGGCTCCGCCTGCTCCTCTTCCTCATCTTCCTGACGTTCGCGGGCCTCTTCGCGCGCGCGGCGTGGATCCAGACCGTGCGAGCGTCGTCGCTCGCCGCGATGGCGCAGACGCAGGCGAAGCAGCCGATAATGCTGCCGGCCGGGCGAGGGACGATCTACGACCGGCTGGGGAATCCGCTCGCGATCGGCGAGCAGGCGACGGACGTCGACGCCGACCCGATGCAGATCTCCGCACCGCGGCGTGAGGCACGGGTCGCGGCGGCGGTGCTCGGGCTGAAGTTCCGCACCGTGTACAGGCAGCTCTCCGACCGCAGCCGCGGGTTCGTCTACGTCGCGCGGCAGGCGTCGCCGCAGCTGGCGGCCAGGCTCGAGAAGCGCCATCTCGTCGGGTTCACCTTCGCGCCGGACCAGAAGCGGGTCTACCCGCAGGGCACGGTCGCAGCGCCGATCCTGGGCTACGCGGGCATCGACAACACGGGCCTCTCGGGGCTCGAGCACGAGCTGAACGGCGAGCTGCACGGCACGCCCGGGCGCGCGATCGTGGTGCGCGACGCGCTCGGCCAGCCCGTGAACACGATCCAGCAGCGCGCCGGCCCGTGACGGCCGCGACGTCTACCTCACGCTCGACAGCCATATCCAGGCGAACGCCGAGCAGGTGCTCGAGAACACGGTGCGGGAGTGGCATGCGAAGGATGCGACCGCGATCGTCATCGATCCGCAGACAGGCGCGATCCTCGGCATGGCGCAGGAGCCGGGCTACAACGCGAACGACTACCCGGCGGCGACCACGCACGACCTGACGGTCGACCACGCGGTGAACGACGTCTTCGAGCCCGGCTCGGTGTTCAAGGTCGTGACGATCGGAGGCGCGCTCTCCCAGCACGACATCACGCCGAACACCGCGATCCGGGTTCCCGGCTCCCTGCAGGTCGCAGACCGCGTGATCCACGACGCGGAGTCGCACGGGACCGAGACGCTGAAGGTCAAGCAGATCCTCCAGCGCTCGTCGAACATCGGGACGGACGAGATCGCGGAGCGCTATCTCGGCGAGAGCGGCCTGAAGAAGTGGATGGGGCGCTTCGGGTTCGGACACCGCACCGGGATCGACTTCCCCGGCGAGAGCCGCGGCCTGCTGCCCTCCTGGTCGGGCTCCACGATCGGCACCGTCCCGATCGGGCAGGGCGTCTCGGTCACGGCCATCCAGCTCGCCTCCGTCTACGCAGCCATCGCGAACGGCGGCGAGTGGATCCAACCCCACCTGGTCGATCACGTCGCCGGCGCGCCGACGCCGAAGCCGAAGCGACGGCGGATCCTCGCACCCGGCGTCGACGCCCAGCTGCGCACCATGCTGCGAGGCGTCGTGTCGGACCAGGGGACGGCGAGCTCGCCGCCATTCCCGGCTACGCCGTCGCCGGCAAGACGGGAACGGCGCAGAAGCCGGGGCCGAACGGCTACATCCCCGGCGCGTACGTCGCGACCTTCGTCGGGATGGTGCCGGCCTCGCGGCCGCGGCTCCTCGTGCTCGTGACGATCGACGAGCCCCACGGGCAGATCTACGGCGGCCTCGTCGCGGCCCCCGCGTTCGAGCAGATCGCCTCCTTCGACCTCCAGTACCTGGAAGTCCCGCCTGATCTCCGGATCAAGTAGCTCGGAAACGCCGCGCGTTTCCTCGCTGGGGGAACGGAACTCCGCGGGCCGGAAAGCGCGGTTTCCGGCCTGCTTCGTGCTGTTTTGCTTTTGAGGCTCTGCTGGGTGGGAGGCTTGTGTCGTGCGCTCGCGCGCGGCAGAGGCCGGCGCGAGCGCGGTTCGGCCTGCGGCTAAGTCCGGCTGCGCCGTGTCTTAGCCTCCGGCCTTTGGTCGTTGGTCGGGTTGAAGCGTTTCGAGCCTCTGTGGCGTTGAGGCGGCGGCGTAACCCTCCGGTTACGACGGTGCGGAGTAGCGAGCGCACACGCCTCCTAGGCTTGCACGCTCGCGACGGAACAGACGCTTGAATCCCGGCAGCCCAGTGTGCTCTCAGCACGAAGCCAACGGGAGACCGCGCTCTCCCGTTGGCGGAGTTCCTTCAAGACCGGGCGGAGAGCGCAGCTCTTCGCCCGGGTACACTCGCGGCCGAGATGGACCTGGAGCGCCTCGTCGCAGCGCTCGAGCCGGTGGAGGTGCTCGGGGGCCCTTCGGTCGAGGTGCGCGATCTCGCCTACGACGCGCGCGCGGTCGGCCCCGGTGCGCTCTTCTTCGCCGTGCCGGGCACGCGTGCCGACGGTCACGACTTCGCGGCGGAGGCGGTGGAGCGTGGAGCGGTTGCGCTGGTGGTCGAGCGAACGCTCGAACTGCCGGTGCAGCAGGTCGTCGTGCGCGACGCGCGGGCGGCGATGGCTCCCGCGGCGGACGTCTTCTTCGGGGAGCCGACGCGGGAGCTCGAGGTGGTCGGCGTCACGGGGACGAGCGGGAAGACCACGACGAGCTTCCTCGTGTTCGCGATCCTCGCCGCCGCTGGGCGGCGCCCCGGCTTGCTCGGGACCGTCGAGGCGCGGGTGGGCGGCGAGCGGCGCGGCGTCGTCCGCACGACGCCCGAGGCGATCGACCTCCAGCGCCTGTTCAGCGAGATGCTCGACGCCGGCGACCGCTCGTGCGCGATGGAGGCGTCGTCGCACGCCTCCGTTCTCCACCGGCTCGACCGCGTCCGCTTCGCCGTGCTGGTCTTCACCAATCTCAGCCAGGACCACCTCGACTTTCACGGCGACATGGAGTCGTACTTCGAGGCGAAGCGGCGGCTCTTCTTCACCGAGCCGCGGCCGATCGCGGTCGTCAACGCCGGCGACGAGTACGGCCGCCGGCTGGCGCAGGAGCTCCCTGACGCGATCACGTTCACGGCGGACGACGCCAGTGCTCTCGACGGCATCGAGCTCCGGCTACGCGGCCGCTTCAACGTCGAGAACGCGCTCGGAGCCCTCCACGCGGCGCGCGCGATCGGGATCGGGGACCACGCGATCCGGCGCGGGCTCGAATCCGTACGCGGCGTGCCCGGCCGCTTCGAGACCGTCGACGCAGGCCAGCCGTTCCACGTGATCGTCGACTACTCGCACAAGCCGGACGCGCTCGAGAACGTGCTTCAGGCATCCCGTGAGCTGGCCCAGGGGAACCGCGTCATCGTCGTGCTCGGCGCCGGCGGCGACCGCGACCGTGGCAAGCGTCCGGTGATGGGACGGCTGGCGTCGGCACTCGCCGACATGGCGATCGTCACCTCCGACAACCCGCGCAGCGAGGATCCGGAGGCGATTGCCGCCGAGATCGTGTCGGGCGCGGACGGCGAGGTCGAGGTCGAGCTCGACCGGGCGGCGGCGATCGAGCGCGCCGTCGCGCTCGCGCGGCCGGGCGACGTCGTCCTCATCGCCGGCAAGGGAGCCGAGCAGGGGCAGGAGTTCGCAGACCGAACCGTTCCCTTCGACGACCGCGAGACCGCGAAGGAGGCCCTGAAAGCGTTGGAGGCTCGGACCTGATCCCGTTGCCGCTCGCCGACGTGCGGGCGCTCTCGCTGGGCAGGATCGAGGGCGACGCGAAGGTCGTCACCGGCGTGGAGGTCGATTCGCGCCGGATCCGGCCCGGCGACCTGTTCGTCGCCGTCTCGGGCGGCGAGGCGTTCCTCGACGACGCCCGCGCGCGCGGTGCGGTGGCGACGCTCGTGCCCGACGACGCGCATGCTGCGCTCGCCGCGCTGGGCAGTGCCGTCCGCGCCCGCAGCGATGCTCGCGTCGTGGCGATCACCGGCTCGGTCGGGAAGACGTCGACGAAGGACATCCTTGCGGCGCTCCTCCGCACCCGCCTGCGCACCGTTGCGGCGCCGGACGGCTTCAACAACGAGATCGGCCTACCGCTGACGCTCTGCCGGCTCGAGCCCGAGACCGAGGTGGTCGTGACCGAGCTGGCGATGCGCGGCCCCGGCCAGATCCGCGACCTCGCCAGGATCGCCCGGCCGGATCTCGGCGTGATCACGTCGATCGCGCCCGTCCACCTCGAGCAGCTGGGGAGCCTCGAGAACATCGCCCGCGCCAAGGCCGAGCTGCTCGACGAGCTGCCGGACGGAGCCGTGGCGGTCCTCCCGGAGGATGCGCCCACGCTCGAGCCGTTCGTGCCGGAGAGGCTCGACGTGCGCCGCTTCGGCGCGCCCGAGGCCGAGATCCGCGACGGCCGCACGCACCTGCGCTGGCACGGCCGGGAGGTCGTGTTCGGCTTCGCGGCCCGCCACCAGGCCGCGAACGCGGCGGCGGCGCTGACCGCCGCCGAGGCCCTGGGGGTCGAGCCGCCGCAGGAGCCGGTGGAGGTCGAGTTCTCGCTCTGGCGCTCCCAGGAGACGGAGCTGCCGGGCGGCGGCCTCTTGATCAACGACTCCTGGAACGCGAACCCGGTCGCGATGCGCGCCGCACTCGCCCACCTGCTCGAGCGCGCGAACGGTCGCCGCACCGTCGCGATCCTCGGCGAGATGGCCGAGCTCGGGGACGAGGCTCCCCGTTACCACGACGAGGTCGCGCGCGAGGCTGCACACGTTGACGTCGTGCTCGGCGTCGGCGAGCTCGCCCGGCACTATGGCCCGGACGAGTGGGCGGCCTCGGCAGCCGAGGCGCGAGAGGCCGCGCTCGCGCTCGTCCGGCCGGGCGACGCGATCCTCGTCAAGGGCTCGCGCTCGGTAGGGCTCGAGGTCGTGGCCGACGCGCTGTCGGAGCTGCGGCCGTGATCCGCGTCCTCATCGCTGCGGCTGTCGCGCTCACCCTATCGCTCGTCATCGGCCCGAGGTTCATCGCGTTTCTCCGCCGCAACGAGTTCGGCCAGCAGATCCGGGAAGAGGGCCCACAGCACCACTTCGCGAAGCAGGGGGTGCCGACGATGGGCGGCCTGCTGATCCTCTTCGCGGCGACGGTCGCGTTCCTGCCGGTCAGCCACTTTCGCCTCCAGTCCCTGACCGTGCTCTTCACGGCTCTGGCGTGCGGCGCCATCGGCTTCCTCGACGACTTCATCAAGCTGACCCACAAGCGCTCGCTCGGCCTGCCCGGACGCTGGAAGCTCCTGCTCCTCGCCGGCGTCACGGTCGTGGTCGCGATCGTCGCCCGACACCTCCACCTGAGCACCGACGTCTACCTTCCGGTGATCGACATCTGGGTGCCGCTGTCGTACGGGTGGTACATCTTCCTGTTCTTCGTGATCGCCGGGGCCGCGAACGGCACGAACCTCGCAGACGGCGTCGACGGGCTGCTCGCCGGGACAGGGATCATCGCGCTCTTCACCTTCATGGCGATGAACGTCGTCGCATACGTTAGGTCGGGTCACGTCGGTCACCGCAACCTCACCAAGCTCGATCTCGCGATCGTCGGTGCGGCGCTGATCGGGGCCGCGGTCGGCTTCCTCTGGTTCAACGCGTTCCCGGCCGAGGTGATCATGGGCGACACCGGCTCGATGGCGTTCGGCGGGGCCCTGGCGGCCTTCGCGATCATGATGAAGGTCGAGGTGCTCCTGCTCTTCATCGGCGGCATCTTCGTGATCGAGGCGCTGTCGGTGATGATCCAGGTCTTCTCGTTCAAGCGCTTCGGGCGGCGCGTCTTCCTGATGGCTCCGATCCATCACCACTTCGAGATGAAGGCGTGGTCCGAGACGAAGATCACGGTGCGCTTCTGGATCATCGGCGGGCTGCTCTGCGCGGTCGGTTTCGCCCTCTTCTACCGCTACTACTTCAACCTGTGAGCGACGCCGGCATAGAGCAGGCGGTGCTCGACGCCGCGCGCCTGGCGCCGGAGCAGGACGTGCTCGTGCTGGGGAGCGGCTCGTTCGCGCTCGGAGCGCACGAGCGGATCGGCGACGGCTGGGTGTACGTGGTGCGCTCGCAGGTCGACGAGCTCGAGGAGCTGCTCGGGGAAGCGCATGCCGCAGGGGCGAGCGGGGTGGCGTACCTCATGGGCGAGACGCCGGTGCTGCCGCTCCCGGACGGGGCGGTCGCGGCAGCCGTCGGGCGGATCGCCACGGACGACGGAGCGCTCGTGGCGGCCGCGGAGGAGCTGGCGCGGGTGCTGTCGGCGGGCGGGCGCGCGTCCTTCGCCGAACCGGGCGAAGCGGCGGGGCAGGAGCTGGCACGTGCGCTCGAGGCCGCCGGGTTCGAACAGGTGGAGGTCGAGCTCATGGGTGAGGGGGCCGTCGTGAGCGGCAGGCTGGGCTCCGGCAGGCCGGACTCCGGCAACGTAGGCTCCGGCCCGACGGGCTGAGGATGCGGGAGCCGGACGACGAATCCGTATCCCATCCTCGAGAAAGTCGACACGGTTCTGTTGCGCCCCGGCGCGTACGCTGACCCCAGGGGCCCTGCGCCCCCCATTGGGGGGGAGCGTGCGCCGTGAGTGAGGCACGTCCCGAAGAGCCCTCGCCCGCAGAGACATGGCTGCCGGAACGGGCGCTCGTCGTTGGGCTCGCCCGCTCCGGCCTCGCGGCGGCGGGTGCGCTCGCCGGACGCGGCGTTCGGGTCGTGGCGGCAGACCGCTCGCCCGACGTCGATGCCGGCAGGCTCGGCGATCTCGGCGTCGAACTCCGACCTCGGAACGGAGGAGGAGGCGTTGCTCGAAGGGATGGAACTCGTGGTCAAGAGCCCGGGCGTACCGGCCGAGTCGCCGCTCGTCGCCGGCGCTCGCTCGCGTGGCATCCCCGTCTGGAGCGAGGTCGAGCTCGGTTACCGCCTCTTGCCCGCCGGCTCCCGCCTCATCGGCGTCACGGGCACGAACGGGAAGACGACGACCACGGAGCTGCTCGGCGCGATCCTGCGCGTAGCCGGCCGCCCGGTCGAGGTCGCCGGCAATGTCGGCCGCGCCCTCACCGATGCTGCCCTGGTCGCCGCGGAGGACTCGTGGATCGTGTGCGAGCTCTCGAGCTTCCAGCTCGAGGACGTCCACACGCTCGCCTGCGACGTCGCCGTGCTCCTCAACCTCGAGCCCGACCATCTCGACCGGCACGGCAGCTTCGACGCGTACCGCGACGCGAAGCTCCGCATCTTCGAGCGGGCGCGCGCGAAGGTCGTCCCGCGCGGCTTCGGGATCGAGGGAATCGAGTTCTCCGCCGACGACCCGTTGCCCGCCGAGCCGCTGATCCCCGGCCGCCACAACCGGGAGAACGCAGCCGCCGCGACCGCCGCAGCCCGCGCCGCGGGCGTGCCCGAGGACGCGATCGCGCAGGCGCTACGCACGTTCCCCGGCGTCCCGCACCGGCTCGAGTTGGTGCGCGAGCTGCACGGCGTCCGCTGGGTCAACGACTCGAAGGCGACGAACACCGCCGCCGCCCGCCGTGGCGTCGCCGCCTACGACGCGCCGCTGCGCCTGATCCTCGGGGGCTCGCTCAAGGGCGAGGATTTCGTCCCCTTCGCGCGGGAGCTGCCGGCCAACGTCCGCTCGATCTATCTCGTCGGCGACGCGAGCGACGAGCTCGCCGCCGCCCTCGACGCCGCCGGCCGGGAGTACGTCCGCGTCGGCGGACCTCGCCACCGCGGTCGCGCGCGCCGCCGCCGACGCGCAGCCCGGCGACGTCGTCCTGCTCTCGCCGGCCTGCGCGAGCTACGACCAGTTCGCGAACTTCGAGGAACGCGGCGACACGTTCCGGCGCCTCGTCGAGGAGCTGTCGTGACGAAGCCGAAGCGAGCACCAGTTCGAGTGGAATCTGCTCGTGCTCGTCACGGCGGCGCTCGTCCTCTTCGGGCTCGTCATGGTGTACAGCGCGACCTCGGGCTCCGCCGCGCTCGGCAACGCCAACCCGCTCGGCTTCGTCGAGAAGCAGCTGATCTACGCCGCGGTCGGCGTCACGTTGCTCGTCGTCGTCTCGCGCCTCCCGCTCGAGCGCATCCGCCAGGTCGCGCCGCCTCTCGTCGTGACGGCGCTCATCCTCTGCCTCGGCGTGCTCGCGGTCGGCGCGCGGATCAACGGGGCGCGCCGCTGGATCGACGTCGGCCCGCTCGTCTTCCAGCCGTCGGAGCTCGCGAAGCTCGCGGTTGTCGTCTGGACGGCTGCCTACCTCTCGCGGCGGCCGCCGCCCCGCACCTTGCAGGAGCTCGCGACGGCCCGCTCGGGCTCCTCGTCGCTGCGGCTTCGCGGCACTCGTGCTCGCCGAGCCGGATCTCGGGACGGCGCTCACGTTCCTCCTCGTCGTCGGCGCGATCCTCCTCGTCTCGGGCACGCGGATGCGCCTGCTCGCCACCGCCTACGGGATCGTCATTCGCGCTCGCCGGCGTCGCCGCGTGGTCGTCGCCGTACCGGCGCGACCGCCTGCTCACCTTCCTCGACCCGTGGAAGGACCCGACCGGCGCGGGCCTCCAGAACGTCCAGGCGCTGATCAGCCTCGGCTCGGGCGGGATCTTCGGACGCGGCCTCGGGTCGGGGCTGGCGTCGCTGTATTACCTGCCCGAGGCCCACACGGACATGATGTTCGCGATCGTCGGCGAGCAGCTCGGCCTCGTCGGCGTCACGCTCGTCCTCATCGCGTTTTGCGCCTTCGGCTACGCGGGGATCCGCCTCGCGATCGCGTGCCGCGACCCGTTCGCCAAGCGGCTCGCAGCAGGGATCACGGCGCTCGTATGCGGGCAGGCGGCGATCAACATGGCGGCCGCGATCGGCGTCGCCCCGTTGACGGGAATCCCACTCCCCTTCGTCTCGTACGGCGGCTCCAGCCTCGTGGTGATGCTCGTCGGGGTCGGCTTCCTCCTTAACATCGCCCGTGATGGCGGACGAGCGGCAGCTGCGGTTCCTGATCGCGGCCGGCGGGACGGTCGGACACGTCGCGCCGGCACTGGCCGTCGCCGAGGCGCTGCGGCGGCGGGGAGGGCTGGTGACCTTCGCCGGGTCGCCGGATCGCGTCGAGGCGCGGCTCGTTCCTGAGCACGGGTACGAGTTCGACGCGTTCGCCGTCTCCGGTCTCCCGCGGCGTCCGAGCGCCGAGCTCGTGCGGGCAACGGGGAGGGCGCTCGCGGCGCCGGCGGCCTGCCGTCGGATCCTCCGCCGCCGAAAGCCCGACGTGGTGCTCGGCGCCGGCGGCTACGTCGCGGGACCGATGGTGCTGGCCGCGCGGCTCGAGCGGATCCCGTGCGCGCTCACCGAGGCGGACGCGCACCTTGGTCTCGCGAACCGGCTGGCGGCGCCGCTCGCCGACCGCGTCTTCCTCGCGCTGCCGGTCGGCCGGGACGGTGACAAGTACCGGGCGGTCGGGCGGCCGATTCCGGAGTCGTCGAGGCCGCTGGAGCGAGAGGAAGCGCGCAGCCGGCTCGAGCTGCCCTCGGACGCACGCGTCGTCCTCGTCTTCGGGGGCTCCCTCGGCGCGCGCCTGCTGAACGACGTGGCGCTCGCGGCCTGGGCCGCGGAGGGGCCTGCCGTCATCCACCTCTGCGGCGAGCGCGACTATCCCGAGCTGGTGGGACGCGTGACGCGTCCGGACTACGTCCTCCGGCCGTTCATCGACGAGATCGGCATCGCCTACGGCGCCGCGGACGTCGTCCTGGCGCGGGCGGGCGGCTCGGTCTGGGAGCTCGCGGCGGCCGGGCTGCCGGCGGTGCTCGTGCCCGGCGCCTTCGCGACCGGCCAGCACCAGGAGAAGAACGCGCGCTGGTTCGCCGCTGCCGGCGGCGCGGTGGTCGTTCCCGAGGCGGAGGCGGCGCGTTCGCCCCGGGTGGTGGAGGAGTTGCTCGGCGACCCCGGCCGGCTCGCGGCCATGGCCGCGGCGATGCGAGCCGTCGCCAAGCCCGACGCAGCGGAAGAGATCGCGGATGAGCTCGTCTCCCTCGCCCTTCGCCGGTAGGCGGATCTGGCTCGCCGGGATCGGCGGCGCCGGCATGAGCGGCTACGCGCTGCTCGCGCACGCCTGGGGCGCGGAGGTCGCCGGCTGGGACCGTGCCGACACGCCATACCTGCGTCATCTCGAGGGCATCGCCGTCGAGATCTCGCCCGAGCCGCCGTCGCCGCCGTCCGGCTGGGAGGTCTTCGTCTCGACGGCGTTCGCGGACCGCGTCGACGGCCGTCCGCGTGCCGACCTCCTCGCCGAGCTCGTCGCGCAGCGGCGCACGATCGTCGTCGCGGGCGCGCACGGGAAGACGACCACCAGCGCCATGATCGCCTTCTGCCTCGACCGGCTCGGCCTCGTGCCCGCGTTCCTCATCGGCGGCGAGGTGCCCCAGCTCGGCGGCAACGCCCGGGCGGGCACCGGCTGGCTCGTCGTCGAAGGGGACGAGTCGGATCGCTCCGTTGCCGCCCTGCGACCGGAGGTCGCCGTGCTCCTCAACGTCGACCTCGACCATCACACGACGTTCGTCTCGCGGGCCGAGGTCGAGGCGTTCTTCGAGGACTGGCTGCGCGGCGTGCCTAGCGTCGTGCGGGCCGAGGAGCTCGAGCCCGTCGGGCTCGAGCTCCGGGTGCCGGGTGAGCACAACCGGCGCAACGCGGCCGCGGCGCTCGCGGCGCTCGAGCTCGCAGGCGTGGCACGAGCGGACGCCGAGGCTGTGCTCGTCGAGTTCCGCGGCGCCGGCCGCCGGCTGGAACCGAAAGGAGAGGCCGGCGGCGTCGCCGTCCTCGACAGCTACGCGCACCACCCGGCCGAGCTCGCCGCCGACCTCGCCGCCGTCCGAGACGGTGGGCGGCTGCTGGCGCTCTTCCAGCCGCACCTCTACTCGCGGACGCTCCACCTCGCGCACGGCTTCGCCGAGGCGCTCGCCGCCGCGGACGCCGTGTGCGTGACCGAGATCTACCCGGCTCGCGAGGAACCCGTGGCCGGGGTGACGGGACGGCTGATCGTCGACGAGCTCGCGCGCGTCCGTCCCGGCATGCCTCTCGGCTGGGCGCCGTCGCTCGAGGGCGCCGCGCGGCTTGTGGCCGGCTGGGCCCGGCCGGGGGACACCGTCCTGACGCTCGGCGCCGGCGATGTCGATCGCGCCGCCCAGCTGATCCTCGAGGCGCTCACATGAGAATCGAAGACGGAGTCGAGCTCTCCCGCTTCACCACCCTGGGCACGGGTGGACCGGCGCGTGCCTTCGCGCGGCCGGAATCGGAAGCGGAGGTGGAGGAGCTCCTGCGCTGGGCCGAGGAGCGCTCGCTCGCGGTCGCGGTCGTCGGCCTCGGCTCGAACCTGCTCGCAGCGGACGACGGCGTCGACGCGCTCGTCCTCAAGCTCGGCGGGGAGCTGGCGGCCGTCGAGGTGGACGGGGACGTACTGCGGGTGGGCGGCGGCGCGGCCAACGCCGTCGCCCTGCACCGCGCACGCGCGGCCGGGCTCGGCGGCTTCGAGTTCGCCTGTGCCATTCCCGGCACGATCGGCGGCGGGCTCTGGATGAACGGCGGCGCCTATGGCGGCGACTTCGCCGGCGTGCTGGAGCGGGCGCTCGTCGCAACCGTCGACGGCAGCGGCTGGCTGACTCCCGCCGAGCTCGGGCTTAGCTACCGGCACTCCGAGCTCCGGCACGGCCAGGTCGTGCTGCGCGCCGAGCTGCGGCTGCGGCCGCGACCGCCGGAGGAGATCAAGGCCGAGGTACGCGAGCTGAACACGCGCCGCAAGGAGGCGCAGCCGACGAACCGGCGCACCTTCGGCAGCGTCTTCAAGAATCCCGAGCACGAGCTGAGCGCGGGCCGGATGCTCGAGGCCTGCGGCCTGAAGGGCCGGCGCAGCGGCGGAGCCCAGATCTCCCCGAAGCACGCGAACTTCATCGAGAACGCCGACGGCGCCACGACCGCGGACGCCCTGGCCCTCATGGCCGAGGCGCGCCGTCGCGCCCATGAGCAGTTCGGCGTCCGCCTCCAGCACGAGGTCGAGTTTTTGGGCGACCTCGAACTGCCCGAGCTGTAGGAAGGTCCGGACCGGCGCCGAAAACCGAGAGATGCCTGCCAGGGCTCGTCTCGCTCGGTCCGATCGCTCGCGCGGAGGCCGTCACGCTGCCCTGGCGGCCGAGCCGCCCGCAGCTGCATCCGCGCGCGTGGCTCGCCCGGTTCGCGCCGACGCGGCGGTCGCTCGCGATCGGTCTCGGCGTGCTCGCCTTCGCGCTCGGCGGCTACGTGATCGCCCGCGAGACATCGATGTTCGCGATCGACCGGATCGAGGTGCGAGGTGGCTCCCACGAGGTCGCGAGGCAGGTCGACGCGGCGCTGGCGTCGCTCGTGGGGAGGCCGCTCGTGGGACTCGACGGCTCGGCGGTGTTGCAGAAGGTGGACGCGCTCCCGACGGTGGTGAGCGCGAGCTACGACCGGGCCTTCCCGCACACGTTGCGCATCTTCGTCGTGGCGGAACGGCCCGCGGCCGTGCTCCGTCGCGGCCCCGACAGCTGGCTCGTGTCGATGCGCGGGCGGGTGATGGAGCATCTCGCGTCCAGCACCGTCCCGAAGCTGCCGCGAATCTGGATCTCGACGCGCACGCCCGTGCAGACGGGCGCGCAGGTCACGGCGGCCGGCGCCGCCACGGCCGCGCGCGCAGCCGGCCTGGCGGGACGGTTCGGCGCGCGCGTCGACTCCGTCGCGTACAGCGGCGGGTCGCTGGTGTTCCACCTCCGTTCGGGCGTCGAGCTCCTGCTCGGCGACGGCGGGGACATCAAGCTGAAGGTCGCCGTGGCCGAGCAAGTGCTCGCGGTGCTGCCGTCCGGCTCGACCTACCTCGACCTGAGCGTCCCGGGCCGGCCGGTGTCGGGGTTCGGATCGCCGTCCCAGTTGGCGCTACGAAGCTCTAGTAGAGGTTGAGGGTATGAACCTTCACCCTCAGTTGACATCGAGGCTTGACGCACGTACCCTCCGCCGCGTTGTTGCTGTAGTCAGCCCCAATCCTCTAGTGAAGGTTCAGGTCTAGCGCATGAGCACGAAGGACGTTGGGAACTACCTCGCAGTGATCAAGGTCGTCGGCGTCGGCGGCGGCGGCACGAACGCCGTCAACCGGATGGTGGACGCCGGCCTGGCAGGTGTCGAGTTCATTGCGGTGAACACGGACGCCCAGGCGTTGATGGTCTGCGACGCCGACGTCAAGATCCACATCGGCTCGGCGGCCACGCGCGGCCTCGGCGCAGGCGCGGATCCCGCAGTCGGCCTCGCGGCCGCGCAGGAGAGCCGCGACGAGCTGAAGGAGGCGCTCAAGGGCGCGGACATGATCTTCGTCACGGCCGGCGAGGGCGGCGGCACCGGCACCGGCGGCGCGCCGGTCGTTGCCGAGCTCGGCCGCGAGATCGGGGCGCTCACGGTCGGCGTCGTCACGAAGCCGTTCGACTTCGAGGGCCGCAGGCGCTCGCAGCAGGCGGAGCAGGGGATCGAGAGCCTGCGCGACAAGCTCGAGACGCTGATCGTGATCGAGAACGACCGCCTGCTGCAGGTGGTCGAGAAGCAGACCTCCGTCGTCGACGCGTTCCGCATGGCCGACGACGTGCTCCGGCAGGGCGTCCAGGGCATCACCGACCTGATCACCGTGCCCGGCCTCGTCAACCTCGACTTCGCCGACGTGCGGACGATCATGCGCGAGGCGGGCTCGGCCCTGATGGGGATCGGCGTGGCGAGCGGGGACAACCGCGCGGCGGAAGCTGCCCGCTCTGCCGTGTCGTCGCCGCTGCTCGAGTCGTCGATCGAAGGCGCGACCGGGATCCTGCTCAACATCACCGGCGGTCCCGACATCGGCCTGTTCGAGGTCAACGAGGCGGCAGAGGTCGTGACGAGCGCAGCCGACGTGAACGCGAATGTCATCTTCGGCGCCGTGATCGACGACTCGATGGGCGACGAGGTGCGCGTCACCGTGATCGCCACGGGCTTCGGCGGTGGACGCCGCCGCCGCCGGACGAGCGCGGAGCCGCAGGTCGCCGTCCCGTCCGGCAGCACCGAGCAGGCGGAGAACGGGCTCGACGTGCCGTCCTTCCTGCGCGGCGAATAACCGCGTTTCCGTCGCAGAGGTTTCGGCCCGTCGAAACGGGGCACATCACGGGTGCCCTCAACAGGGTTGACCCACTTCGAGTCAACCCCACGACCCGGTCCGCCGCCCCGGCTTGTTTTCAGGAATAAGCCGGGGCGGCTCCGTTCTGGGGACGTTTTTCCACTGAGAGCCTCTAACAGAACGAGCACGAGCTGCGCGTGGGTCATTCAGTTAGAGGCTCTGAGCCGGGGCGCTGCCGTCACGAACTAGGATCGGCCGTGCCCATGGCCGCGACGCTCTTGCACACGCCGCTGTACGACCGGCACGTCGAGCTCGGCGCGCGGATGGTGCCGTTCGCGGGCTGGGAGATGCCCGTGCAGTACGAGGGCGTGATCCCGGAGCACCGGGCCGTCCGGACGGATGCCGGCGTCTTCGACGTCTCGCACATGGGCGAGCTCGAGGTGGAAGGGCCGCGTGCCCGCGAGCTGCTGCAGGGCGCGCTCTCGAACGATCTCGACAAGCTCTCGCCTGGCCAGGCGCAGTACACACTGCTGATGAACGAGCGAGGCGGGATCATCGACGACCTGATCGTCTACCGGGTCGGCGATTGCTCCTACCTCCTCGTCGTGAACGCCTCGAACCGGGCCACCGCCTATGCGTGTTTGAAGGAGCGCGAGATCGCCGGCTCGGACGTGCGCGACGTTTCCGACGACTGCGCGTTGCTCGCGGTCCAGGGGCCGAGGGCGATCGAGCGCCTCGGGCTGCCGGCCGCCCGGGCGTTCACCTTTGCCGAGGCCACGATCGACGGCGTCGAGGTGATGGTGAACCGGACCGGCTACACCGGCGAGGACGGCTGCGAGCTCCTCTGCATGAGCGAGGACGCAGTCCGGCTCTGGGACGCCGTGCTCGAGCGCGGCGCTGTCCCGTGCGGGCTCGGCGCGCGCGACACGCTGCGTCTCGAGGTCTGCTATCCGCTGCACGGCAACGACATCGGCCCGGACACCGACGCCATCTCCGCCGGCCTCGGGTGGGCGTGCGCGCTCGACAAGGAGTTCGAGGGCGTCGAGGTCCTCCGCCGCGTCAAGGCGGACGGCCCCGAGCGCCGGCTGGTCGCCTTCGTGATGGAGGAGAAGGCGATTCCCCGGCAGGGCATGGCGATCGACGGGGGCGGCGAGGTGACCTCCGGCTCGCATTCGCCGATTCTCGAGATCGGGATCGGGCTGGGATACGTCCCGACCGCCGACGCGAAGCCCGAAACCGAGCTGACGATCGACGTCCGTGGCCGCCCGCGCCGGGCGCGAGTCGTCAAGAAGCCGATCTACAAGAGGGAGGATTGAGTGGCAGCCGCCGAGAGCTACCCCGACGATCTGAAGTACCACTCCGAGCACGACTGGGCCAGGGTGGAAGGAGACGAGGCCGTGCTCGGCATCACGTGGTTCGCCGCCGACGCGCTGGGCGAGCTCGTCCACTTCGAGGCGCCCGAGGTGGGCTCCGTGGTGACCAAGGACCAGTCCTACGGCGAGGTCGAGTCCGTGAAGGCCGTTTCCGACGTGATCGCGCCTCTCTCCGGCGAGGTGCTCGAGGTGAACGGGCAGGTGGTCGACGCGCCCGAGACCGTGAACGAGGACCCGTATGGCGGCGGCTGGCTGCTGCGCATCCGGCTCGGGGATCCCGGCGAGGTCGACGCGCTGCTCGACGCCGGCGCCTACCGGGAGCTGCTCGCGAACCAGTGAGCGTAGGCTTGACGGAGCTCACCAGAGAGCGGAGGTGCCGGCTTCGCCGGCGCCGGGAGCGGGAATGACGCATCCGTTTCTCGCGCTCACCGATTCCGACCGGGAGGAGATGCTCGCGACGGTCGGCGTCGGCACGGTCGACGAGCTCTTCCGCGACCTGCCGGAGGGAGTCCGCCTCGGCCGGGAGCTCGAGCTCGAGCCGGCGCTCTCGGAGCAGGAAGTCTTCGCGCACCTTGCCGAGCTGGCGGAGCGGAACGCCGACGCGAGCCGCGAGGTGTCCTTCCTCGGCGCAGGTATCTACGACCACTACGTCCCGGCTGTCGTCGACGCGATCCTGCAGCGCGGCGAGCTCCTAACGGCCTACACGCCGTACCAGCCGGAGATGAGCCAGGGCGTGCTCCAGGCGATCTTCGAGTACCAGACGGCGATCTGCGAGCTGACGGGCATGGACGTCTCGAACGCGTCCGGGTACGACGGCACGGTCGTCGCCGCCGACGCCTGCTACGTCGCGAAGCACGTGACCGGGCGCGACAAGGTCGTCGTGACGGAGGCCACCAATCCGCAGGTGCGTCAGGTCGTCAAGACGTACGCGGCCGGGTTCGGCCTCGAGGTCGTCGAGGTGCCGCACCGTGACGGGACGACCGATCCGGCCGAGCTGGAACGTGCCGCCGTGGACGCGGCGGCGGTCTTCTTTCAGCAGCCGAACTTCTTCGGTTGCCTCGAGCCCGCGCCGGACCTTGTCGCCGAGCTGCGGAAGCCGGCGCGCTGCCGATCGCCCACGTCGACCTGCTGTCGCTCGGCGTGCTCGAGGCGCCGGGTCGCTACGGCGCCGCGATCACGATCGGCGAAGGACAGGCCGCCGGGAACTTCCCGTCCTACGGCGGACCGCACTACGGCTTCCTCGCGGCGCGCCAGGAGTTCATCCGCCGCATGCCGGGCCGGATCGTCGGCGAGACGGTAGACGCCGCGGGGGAGCGCGGCTATGTCCTCACCCTGCAGACCCGCGAGCAGCACATCCGGCGGGAGAAGGCCACCTCGAACATCACCACGAACCAGACGCTGCTCGCGCTCGGCGGGCTCGTCTATCTCACGTGGCTCGGGCCGCAGGGACTGCGCGAGCTGGGGGAGACCTGCCTGTCGCTGGCCGCGTACGCCAAGCAGCGGCTCGAAGAGCGGGCGGGACTCGAGCCGGTGTTTGCACAATCAGACAACGTTCAAAGAGTTTGCCGTCCGCGTCGGACGGAACGCGCGCGAGGTCGTCGCGGACGCGCGCGAGCGCGGCGTCCATCCGGGCTACGCGCTCGGTCGCGACTACGAGGGGATGGACGACGTCCTGCTCGTCGCGGTCACCGAGCGGCGGACGCCGGAGGAGATCGACCGGCTCGCCGACGTGCTCGCCGAGGTTGCCCGATGAAGCTCATCTACGAGAAGTCGCAGGCCGGGCCGGCGCGCCTCGGCGTCTGCCGCGCTACGAGAACCTGCCCGCCGCGCCGGAGCTGCCGGAAGACCTCCGCCGCGCCGAGCCGCCGCGCCTGCCCGAGGTGCCGGAGTTCGAGCTCGTCCGTCACTTCACCGAGCTCTCCACGCGCAACTTCGGCGTCGACACCGGCTTCTATCCGCTCGGCTCCTGCACGATGAAGTACAACCCGCGGATCAACGAGCGGCTCGCGGCGCTGCCCGGGTTTGCGCGGCTGCACCCGCTGCAGGAGGAGAGACGGCGCGCAGGGCGCGCTCGAGCTGATGTGGCGGCTGCAGGAGATCCTCGCCGAGGTGACCGGCCTCGATGCCGTCTCGCTCCAGCCGGCGGCCGGCTCGCCAGGGCGAGCTGACGGGGCTCCTGCTCGTCGCGCGCCTACTTCGCCGCGCGCGGCGAGGGCGAGCAGCGGCGGAAGGTCGTGATCCCCGACACGGCGCACGGGACGAACCCGGCTTCCGTCACCATGGCCGGCTACGAGCTGACGCCGGTCCGGACCGACGCGCGCGGGAACATCGACGTCGACGACCTGCGCGGCAAGGTCGACGAGCACACCGCGGCCCTGATGCTCACGAACCCGTCCACGCTCGGCCTGTTCGACGAGAACATCGAGGAGATCGAGCGGATCTTCCACGGCGCGGGCGCGCTCATGTACTACGACGGCGCGAACCTCAATGCGGTGTGCGGCATCTCGCGCCCCGGCGACATGGGCTTCGACATCGTCCACATCAACCTGCACAAGACGTTCTCCCAGCCGCACGGCGGCGGCGGCCCGGGCGGCGGCCCGATCGCCGTGCGCGACATCCTCGAGCCGTTCCTGCCGGTGCCGGCCGTGGTGCGGCGGGAGGAGGGCGGCTTCGGCCTCGACTTCGACCGGCCGCAGACGATCGGCAAGGTGCGCGGCTTCACCGGGCCGTTCGGCGTCTTCGTCCGCTCGTACGCGTACATCCGCATGTGGGGGCCGCGTCTACGGGAGATGTCCGAGGCCGCGGTGCTCAACGCGAACTACGTCCTCGCGCGCCTCGAGGACGCCTACGACCTGCCGTTCGACCGTCTCTGCATGCACGAGTTCGTGGTCTCCGCCCGGAGCCTGAAAAAGGAGCACGGCTGCACCGCCCTCGACGTGGCGAAGCGGCTGATGGACTACGGCTTCCACCCGCCGACGATCTACTTCCCGCTCGTCGTCCCCGAAGCGCTGATGGTCGAGCCGACCGAGACGGAGACGAAGGAGACGCTCGACGCCTTCTGCGACGCGATGCTCGCCATCGCCCGCGAGGCGGCAGAGGAGCCCGAGCTGCTGAAGGAAGCGCCGCACCATCGGCCGGTCAAGCGGCTTGACGAGGTGCGCGCGGCGAAGCGCCCGGTGGTCAAGTACGGCTTCGAGGAGCACCCGGCTGCGGAAGGCGAGGCTCGTCCGGTCGTGGCCGAGGCTCCCAAGGGCGCCTAGCCCGATGCGTAACCGTCGTTGGATCGCGGCCGTAGCGGCCCTCGTCGTGCTCGCGACGGACCTTGCGGACTCGGCGGCCACCCGGACGGCTTACTTCCACCCCCGCCCGCTGTGGCTGCTCGCCGGCGGCTCCGCGGCGGCCATCGCGGTGCTCGTCCTCGCGCCGCGTGTTCCCTCTCTCGCGCTCTCGTTCGGGGCGGGAATGACGACGGGCGGCGCGCTCGGGATGCTGGTCGCGGGGTTGGTCTGGAGTCGGGGCGTCCCCGATCCGCTCGTCCGGGGCTCCGTCGCGTTCAATCTCGGCGACGTGGCGATCGCGGCCGGCGATTCGCTCCTCCTCGCCTCGGCGCTGCTCGTCGCGTGGCGGCGGCGCCACGAGCTGCAGCTGCCGATTTGAGCAATTCAGATCGTGGATGTTGAGACCCCGGCTCGAGGTCGGCTCACGTTCCGGGGAGCGGCGGCGAGCTGCCCGCAGGCGGCCTCGATGTCCCGGCCGCGCGTGAGACGAACGGTGACGGGCACGCGGGCGCGCTCGAGCTCGTGCCGGAAGGCCTCGATCCGCTCGCGGGAGGAGCCCTCGTAGAGGCCACCTGCCGCCGTAGGCGGGGTGTTCGGCCGCGCGCCGGCGGCTCGGCCGCCGGCGCTTGCAGCCCAGGGGTTGTAGGGAATGAGGTTGACCTTGAAGTGGTCGCGCCCGAGGAGCGCGGCGAGCGCCCGCGCCTGCTCGGGCGTGTCGTTCACGCCCGCGAGCATCACGTACTCGACGAACACGCGGCGCTTGGTGGCGTCGACGTGCCGGCGCCCCTCGGCGACGATCTCGGCGACCGGGTACCGCTCGTTCACCGGCATGATCCTCGACCGCAGCTCGTCGTCCGGCGCGTGGAGCGAGAGCGCGAGGCGGATCGGCTCGTCCACCTCGTCCACGAACCGCCGCAGGCCGGGCAGCCAGCCGACGGTCGAGATGGTCGTTCGCCGGTGGGTAATGCCGAGATCGGGCAGCCGCCGTGCCGCCGCGAGCACCTCGTCGAGGTTGAGCATCGGCTCGCCCATCCCCATGAACACCGCGTGGTCGACCTTCGTGAGCCGGCGAAAGTGGAGGGCCTGGTCGAGGATCTCGGACGCGGTGAGGTTGCGGCCGAACGCCATCGCGCCGGTCGCGCAGAACGTGCACGTCAGCGGACAGCCCGACTGGGAGGAGAGGCAGAGCGAGCGCCGGCCATCGCGATAGCGCATCAGCACGGCCTCGACCGGATGGCCGTCGGCAGTGCGGAAGAGCGTCTTGACCGTGCCGTCACGCGCCTCGCGCTCGATCTCGACCGTCAGCGTCGAGAACGGGACGGCCGACGCGAGCTCCTCGCGCAGCGCGAGCGGCAGGTTCGTCATCGCGTCGTAACCGGCCGCGCCGCGCGCGGTCCACTCCCACACCTGCCGGGCGCGGAACGCGGGCTCGCCGCGCTCGCGCAGCGTCTGCTCGAGAAGGGTCAGATCCACCCGGCTACGGTAGCGAGGCCCCCTGGAGAGCCGCCGCCGACTCGCGGTAGTGCGGGAGCGCCGCCGCGAAGCGCTCGTCCCAGGAGCCGTCGCGGCCCTCGAGATGGTCGCTCAGGGACGCGAGGTGTGCGTGCCAACCCGCGCTGTAGCCCGCGGCGTTCGGGTCGGCGAGGGCGCGGTGATCGAGCACGAGGAGCGTTCCCTCGGCGGTGGGGGAGAGCTCGAAGCGCACCACGGACTCCGTCTCGCCGGCGAAGCGCCACTCGTATTCGAGCAGGGACGGCGGATCCCAGTGGAGGACGCGACCCGTGACGATGCCTCCCTCGCCGAACTCGAGCCGGACGGCGCCGTCCGTGCCGCTGCCGACGCTACCGGGCGCCAGCCAACGGGCGAGCCGCTCCGGGCTCGTGAGCGCGTCCCACAGCTCGTCGACCGGCACGGAGAACCGCCGCTCGAAGCGGACGCCGCAACGTTCTCCCTCTGCTCGCAGAACACCGTACTCGTGCAGACCCTGCTCGTTCATCGTCTCTCCTTTCGTCGGCGCCCGCGTCTCAGTTCGGTGTCGAGTGCGTCGAGCCGGTTCTCCCAGAAACCGCGGTAGCGGCCGAGCCACGCGTCGAGCTCCGCAAGCGGGGCGGGCTCGAGCGAGTAGACGCGCCGCTGCGCCTCGGCCCGCACGTGGACGAGGCCGAGCTCGCGGAGCACCCGCAGGTGGCGAGAGACCGCGGGCCGGGAGATCGAGAAGCGCGTGGCGATCTGGCCGGCGTCGAGCTCGCCGTCGGCGAGCAGCTCGACGATCGTTCGCCGGGTTGGATCGGCCAGTGCCGCGACCGCCTGCACGAGGATGTATGTAACACATCGGTTACATAAGTGTCAAAGTGGGACGCCGATAGGCTGGGGCGGATGATCGACCTGCGCTCCGACACCGTCACGAAGCCGACGCCGGGGATGCTCGCTGCGATGGCGGCCGCCGAGGTCGGCGACGAGCAGGAGCGCGAGGATCCGACCACCAACGAGCTGCAGCGCCGTATGGCCGGCCTGCTCGGGCACGAGGCGGCGCTCTTCCTGCCGACGGCGACGATGGCGAACCAGGCGGCGCTGCGCGTGCTCAGCCGGCCCGGCTGCAAGGTCGTCGCCGAGGAGCGGACGCACGTGCTCATCTACGAGTGGGGAGGCCCCGCGATCCACTCCGGCCTCGTCATGCAGGGCCTCGTCGCCGAGGCCGGGCGGCCGACGCCGGAGCAGATCGAGGAGGTCGACGAGCTCGGCCCGGGCAGCGTGCTCGTGCTCGAGAACACGCATCGCAGCTCCGGCGGCCGCGTCTGGCCGCTCGACGAGTTCCGCGCGGCCGTCGAGGCCGCCCGCTCGCGCGGCGCCGCCGTCCACCTCGACGGCGCGCGCCTCTTCAACGCCTCGGTCGCGGCCGGCCTCGAGCCGTCGGCCTGGGGCGAGCTCGCCGACACCGTCACGATCTGCTTCTCGAAGGGGCTCGGCTGCCCGTTCGGCGCCGTCCTCGCCGGCCCGGCGGCGACGATCGAGCGCGCCTGGGAGGGAAAGTTCCTCTTCGGCGGCGCGCTTCGCCAGTCGGGCATCGCCTCGGCCGCGATGCTCTACGCGCTCGATCACAACGTCGAGCGGCTCGCGGAAGACCACGCCCGCGCGCGGCGGCTCGCGACGGGGATCGGGATCGACCCGGCGACCGTCGAGACGAACTTCGTCCCCATTCCCGACGAGCCCGGCGTGCGGGAGCGGCTCCTCGAGCGCGGCGTCGGCGTCGGCGGCCTTCGCCCCGGCTGGCTGCGCGCCGTCACCCACCTCGACGTCGGCGACGAGGAGATCGAGCAGGCGATCGAGCGCATGCAGGAGGTGCTCTCCGTCCATGTCTGAGATCTCCGAGCGGCTGACCGCGCGCCTCGAGCGGCTCGTCCGCAGCGCGCAGCGCGAGAAGCGCATGCCGAGCATCTCCGCGGCCGTGCTCCGCGACGGTGAGCTCATCTGGGAGACCGCAGTCGGCGCGGCGGACGTCGAGGCTGGTTTCGAGGCGACGCCCGACACGCAGTACCGCATCGGCTCGATCACGAAGACCTTCACCGCCGCCGCGATCATGCAGCTCCGCGACGCGGGCAAGCTCGACCTCGAGGACACGCTCGACCGGCACGTCGAGGGCGCCGCCCACACGCCCACCATCCGCCGGCTGCTCTCCCACGCCTCGGGCCTGCAGCGCGAGACGCAGGACGACTCGTGGCTGACCCTGCGGTTCGCGCCGCCGGACGAGCTGCTCGAGACACTCGCGCAGGCCGAGCTCGTGCTCCCGTCCGGCGCCCGCTTCCACTACTCCAACCTCGCCTTCGCGCTGCTCGGCATCGTCGTCGAGCGCGTCTCGGGGCAGCCGTACCAGGACTACGTCCGCGAGCGGCTGTTCGAGCCGGTCGGCCTGACGCGCGTCAGCTTCGAGCCTGCGCCGCCGGCCGCGCAGGGCTACCTCGCGCAGCCGTACGCCGACGGCGTCTGGGACACGGTCGGCGTGGAGACCGGTGCGTGGGCGTCCGCGGGCCAGCTGTGGGGGACGGCCGGCGACATCTGCCGCTGGGGCGCGTTCCTCGCGGCTCCGGACGAGTCGGTGCTCGCAGCGTCGAGCGCCGAGGAGATGCGAACGGTGCAGGCGATCGCCGACCACGACCGCTGGCTCGCCGCGTACGGGCTCGGTCTCGGGCTGTCCCGCGACGGCGACCGGATCCTCGCCGGCCACGGCGGCTCGATGCCGGGCTTCATCGCGACGCTCGCGTTCTCGGCGAAGGAGAAGGTCGCAGTCGCGGCGCTGACGAACGAGAGCGAGGCGGACCTGAGCGAGCTCGGGACCCAGCTCGTGGCGACGACGATCGAGGAGTGGCCGGTCGCGCCCGAGACGTGGCGGGTCGGCGAGCCGCCGCCCGACGACGTCGTCCCGCTGCTCGGCATCTGGTTCATGGAGGCGGCGCGGCTCGTGTTCCGCTGGCGCGAAGGCAAGCTCGAGGGGCGCTTCGACGGGATTCCCGACTGGCGGCCGTCCTCGGTCTTCGAGCGCGAGACGGACGACCGCTGGCGCACCGTCTCAGGCCCCGAGCAGGGCGAGGCGCTGCGCCTCGTGCGCTGGCCGGACGGCTCGGTGGAGCAGCTGGTCTGGGCCGGCTACCCGGTCACGCGCGAGCCCGGCCCCTGGCACGTGCCCGAGTAGCGCTACTCGTACTGGAGCGCCTGCAGGACGTTGAGCTTCCCGGCGCGGCGGGCCGGGAAGATGGCAGCGATCAGGCCTGCCACGATCGCGGCGATCACGAAGATGACGAGTGTCGCCCACGGGATCGTGAAGGCCGGGTACTTGATCGCCTTCCCGACCATCAGCGCGAGCACGACGCCTACCGGGATGCCGAGCGCGGCGCCGATCAGCGCCGTGATGATGCTCTCGTGCCGGATCATCCGGCGCACCTGCCGTCGCGTCATCCCGATCGCGCGCAGCATGCCGAGCTCGCGCGTCCGCTCGAACACCGTCAGGACGAGCGTGTTCACGATGCCGAAGAGACTGATCAGGATCGAGAGTGAGAGCAGCACGTAGAGCAGGTTGAGCAGCGTGTTGATGCCGGCCTCCTGGTTCTTCTTGAACTGGCTCGCGGTCGCGATCTTGGCGTCGGGGAACGCCTTCAGCGCGTTCGTCAGCTTCGCGGTGTTCGCGTCGGTGACGCCGCCGGCCATGTCGACGAAGGCGAAGAGGTTCTGCGGATTCTCGTACTCCGCGTCGAACCGCTGCTGCGAGATGGTGATGTCGCCGTACGGCGAACCGCCCTTCGGCGGCGCAAAGATCCCTTTGAGGACGAGGTGCAAGGTCCTACCCGACGGCACCTCAAGTGCGATCGGGGAGCCGACAGTCAGGTGTTGGGCCTTCGCGTATGCCTTGTCCACAAACGCCCCGTTCTCGCCGAGCTGACCAGGTACAGCCTGCGATCCGTCCTGCCACGGGACGACGATCAGCTTGGTGATATCGCCGTTCACGGCCGTGACGTTGATCCTGCTGCCGAAGGCTTTGCCGTCGCCCGCGCGGACTCCGGCGATGGCATTGACGCCGGGCACGTTCTTCAGCGCGGCCTCCGAGGCGATCGAGATCGGCGAGAAGTTGTCCGTGGCCGTCAGGGCGTAGTTGCCCTTGAAGATCGAGTTGACGGCATCGTTGAACGTCGTCTTCAGGCCGGAGGCGAGCACCGAGACGAGTGTCACGAGCGCGAGGCCGATCATCAGCGCCGACGCCGTCGACGCCGTGCGCTGCGGGTTCCGCATCGAGTTTCCACGCGCCAGCTCTCCGGCTGCCCCGCCGACCGCCGTGGCCGGCCAGCCGAGTACGCGCGCCAGCGGCGGGACGAGCGTCTTTGCGAGCATCGCGACGCCGACGAACACGGCGGCGGCTCCGACTCCGAGCGCGAGCAGTCGCTGCGTCGTCGAGAGCCCGCTCACGAAGAGCCCGATCAGCATGAGCGCGACGGCCCCACCGATCGTGAGCAGGGCAGCGCCCACGCTGAAGCGGGCGAAGCGGGAGGTGGGCAGGACCGCACCCTCACGCACGGCCGAGATGGGCGGCACGCGAGTCGCGCGGATCGCCGGCCGCACCGCCGCGATCAGAGTCACGAGGACCCCGACGACGAGCGCCACGACGATGGTCCGGGTTGCGAACACCGTGCCCGCCTGCGGCAGGTTGAGCCCAAAGTGGATGAAGAGCGCATTCAGACCCTTCGCCAGGGCCAACCCGAGGAAGAGGCCCGCGAGGGAGGCGACGATCCCGATCACGAGTGCCTCGAGCAGCACGGACATGAGTACCTGGCGCCGGCTGGCGCCGAGCGTCCGCAGCGTCGCGAGCTCGCGTGTCCGCTGCGCGATCGTGATCGAAAGCGTGTTCGCGATCACGAACGCGCCGACGAAGAGAGCGACCCCGCCGAAGGCGAGCAGGAAGTCGTTGATGATCGAGAGGAAGCCGTTCGTATCCTTCGTCGCCTGCGCCGCCTGGCCCTGCGCGGTCCGCACCTCCGCCGTCGGAGGCAGGATCGGCTTGATCTCCTGCACGAGCTGCGCCGGGCTCGTACCGTGCGTCGCGGCGATGTCGATGGCGTCGAGCTTCCCCTCCTTGTGGAAGATCCGCTGCGCCGTCGGGAAGTCGAAGATGGCCATCGTCGCGCCGCCCAGCGACGAGACCGTGCCGATCTTGACGATCCCGGCGATCCGGAACTGCTGCACAGGCCCGCGCGCGATCACGCCGATCGACTGGCCCACCTTGTAGTCGGCCGTGCTGGCCGTGTGCTCGTCGATGGCGACCTCGTGCGGGCCGACGGGCCACTTCCCGGACACGAGGGTGAGCGGGTTGAAGCGCTGGTCGTTCGGATGGACGCTGAAGGCGAGGGACGGCGACCCGTGGCCGGAGATCACCTTGCCGTCGCGCCCGACGAGGGTCGCGATGTCGCTGATCCCGCCTTCTGCTTGCGCGACCCCCGGCAGGTTGCGCACCTTCGGCAGGAGCGACTCGGAGAACGAAGGCGGCAGGTTGTTGCTGGTGTTGCTGTTCCCGAACGAGTTCTTGCCGCTGATGACGGCGTCGGTCTTGGCGTAGACGGTCGTGAAGACGGTGCTGAACGCCGCCTTGATCGTGTCAGTGAGGACGAAGGTGCCGCTGATCATCGCCACGCCGAGCACGATCGCGACGGCGGTCAGTGCGGCGCGCAGCTTCCTGCCTGCTAGGCCCTTGAGCGCGACGAGGAACATCTAGCCGAGGTTGCTCATCACCGTCAGCACGTCGGCGGCCGTGGTGTCGTGGAGCTCCTTCACGATCAGTCCGTCGGAGAGGAAGAGGATCCGGTCGGCGGTCGCCGCGGCGCGCGGCTCGTGCGTGACCATGACCGTCGTCTGCCCGTACGAGTCGACGGACTCGCGGATCAGGTCGAGGATCTCGCCGCCGGTCTTCGAGTCGAGGTTGCCGGTCGGCTCGTCCGCGAACAGGATGGTCGGCCGCGACACGAGCGAGCGCGCGATCGCCACGCGCTGCTGCTCGCCTCCGGAGAGCTCGGACGGTCGGTGGCCGCGCCGCTTGTCGAGCCCCATCTTGGCGAGCAGCTCGTCGAGCCAGGCCTGGTCGGGCTTCTCACCGGCGATCGAGAGCGGCAGGAGCGACGTTCTCCTCGGCGTTCGAGCATCGGCAGGAGGTTGAAGAACTGGAAGACGAAGCCGATGTGCTGGCGCCGGAGCCGCGTCAGGTGGCTGTCATCGAGCTGCGTGATCTCCGTGCCGGCGATCATCACCGTCCCCGACGTGGGCTTGTCGAGGCCGGCGAGGATGTGCATCAGCGTCGACTTGCCGGAGCCGGACGGGCCCATCACGGCCACGAGCTCGCCCGTCTTGACGTCGATGTCGACGCCGCGCAGTGCCTCGACTGCGGTCGTCCCCTCCCCGTAGACCCGCGTCAGCCCTCGCGCCTCGACCGCGGCGTTGGCGGGCACCACGACGTCGCCTTGCGGCTGCTCCCTCACGGCCATGGCTTCGAGGGTAGACGAAGTCTGCGAGCGAGGGAAATGCCTTTCACACGATCTTCACCGGCCGCCCCCGAGGAGGAAGCCGACGACGGCAGCCGCGTAGGCGGCGCAGAGGATCGCACCCTCGCGCCGGCTCGAACGGCCGTTCCACACGACCGCCGTGCCGAGGGCCGCGGCCCTCCCATCGCGAAGAGCTCGCTCCAGCGGAAGGCGAGTGCCAGGGGATGCGTGAAGAGCAGCGAGAGGAGCGTCACCACCGGGACGACGAGCAGGCCACCTGCGCGCCCGACGAGATCGCGATCTCGCTCGCGAGCCGCATCTTGCCGTTGAGCGCGATCACGATCGACCCGCCGTGCTCGGCCGCGTTGCCGACGACGGCCACGATCACGACGGCAACGAAGAAGTCGCTCAGGCCGACCGCCTTCGCAAACGCTCCCAGCGAGTGGACGAGGATCTCGCTCACCCAGGCCGTCGCGCCGGTCGCCACGGCGAGCGCGCAGAGGGCCGTCCCCAGCGACCAGGTTCCCGTGCTCGGCTCGTCTCGATCGCGGGAGTGCTCGTGGTGGCGGCGCAGGTTGCGGCCGACGACGACGACGTAGACGAGCAGGAGCAGGATCGCCACCGGCACCGACGCGACGACCACCTCGTGCCGCTCCGGCGGTCCGGTGTACCCGAGCGCCGCCGGCACGCAGAACGCGACGACGGCGGCGCCGACGAGGGCGAGCTGTACGAGGAGCGAGCGCCGGTCGATCCGCGCGCCGTCCGGGCCGACCACCTGGGTGACCCCGCACACGAGCAGGAGGTTCGAGATGACGCTCCCCGAGAGCGAGCCGCGCACGACGTCCGGCAGGTTCGCTCCGACCGCGAAGAGCGCCACGATCAGCTCCGGCGCGTTGCCGAAGCTCGCGTTGAGAAAGCCGCCGATCCCAGGCCCGGTGTGCTCGGCCGCGTGCTCGGTCGACTCCCCGATCAGCCACGCGAGGGGAACGAGCGAGAGCGCGGCCAGCACGAAGAGCGTGACGTCGCCGGCGCCGGTGAGCCTGTCGATGAGGATCGTGACAGGGGCGAGGGCGAGCGACGCCCAGAGGAGCTTGCGGACCACCGCGCAAGCCTAAAGAGCGGCTCCGTGGGCAGGAGGTGGGCGTGACGACCCTCGCGTCCTCGCGGCCAACTAGCGTCACAGGCGCTTTCTGTCAAGACTTGCGCAGCCCTGCACCGGCGCCAACAATGCGGTCATGACGCCCGAGCAAGCGACCGCGACGCTCCCGCTGCACCCGCAGGACGCGGTGGAGTGCAGGGGCTGCGCCGTCCACTGCGAGAAGGTCGTCTACCCGGCGGCTTGCCTCGAGCGATCGTGTCCCTTCGTCTACGCGTACGAGGAGCTCGGGCACACGTACATGGGCTGCCTGCAGAAGGTGTTCGAGGCGGAGATCGACGTCGAGATGCTCGCGGCCGCCGAGCGGTCACGTGAGGGATTCGGCGCCGTGCGAGCGCTGCGCCGCCCGCTGCCGATGTGCGAGTCGGCGGTGCAGTCGACGTTCTCGACAGCGCGAGAGCGAGCTCGGCTGCATCAATCCGGAGTTCGGTGAGCTGCCGGCAGGCTCGCCGACGTTCCGCGTCTTCGCGCGGGTCTCCTAGCCGGCTCGCGCAGCCGCTGCAGGATCAGGACGCCGCAGGCGGGCCCGCTTGCGGCGACGAAGAACGCGATGCGCCAGCTGTGGGTCGCGATCGAGAGCGATCACGGGCGGCGCGCCGGCGACGACGACCCCGAGCAGCGTCTGCTGGAAGCCGAGCGCCGCCCCGTGCTCGCCGTTCCGGCGGCCTCCGCGGCGGCCGCGTAGAGCAGGCCGTTCCAGGACATGCTCAGCACCCCGGCGACGACGAAGAGCGGGATGAGGAGCGCGAGCGGGGCGTCGATGGCTGCGGCGACGGCGGCGGTGAACAGCGCGAGCACCACTCCGATCGTCCGCAGCGGGCCGAGCCGGCTGCCGAGCCGGTCGGAGATCCGGCCGGAGCCGATGCGCGCCGCGATCGCGAGCACGTAGATCAGCGCCAGTACCGTTCCGGCGGCTTCGCTTCGACAGGCCGCGGTCGCTCGTGGAGGAAGAGGACGACGAAGCCGGTGATCCCGATCTGGGCGACGAGGTAGAGCCCGGTGCCCAGTGCCGAGCAGCCACATGCACGGGTCGTGCACCGGGGCGGAGACGTCGCTCGAGCTCCGGCTCTGCTCCCGCGCCGCCGCGACGAATACGGCCGCGACGACCGCTCCCGTCGCGCACGCGCCGGCGAGGAAGACGAAGCGCCGCGCGGGTGCCGCCCGCCGACGCGAGGGCGGGGAGGACGCGCGCGCCGAGCGCGCCGCCGATCGGGATCGCCGTCTGGCGGATGCCGAGCGCGAGGCCGA
The DNA here is from genome assembly GCA_963720065.1 of uncultured Actinomycetes bacterium. Taxonomy (GTDB): domain Bacteria; phylum Actinomycetota; class Thermoleophilia; order Gaiellales; family Gaiellaceae; genus Palsa-739. The sequence goes on along the minus strand of CAVREH010000035.1, from coordinate 41,720 downwards.
GCTCCGACCCGGGGAACCACGCCATGATCGCGCGGCCGCTGGCGGCGTTGACGCTCGCCCCGAGCGCTCCGACGGCCGACGAGAACGCCCGTGACCGCTCCGAACGTATTCGTCGTCGACGCGACGAGGAGCAGCGCGGCCGCGCCGGTGAGTCCGGTCGCGATCACCCAGCGCTCGTCGACGCGGTCGGCCACGAGCCCCCAGGGCAGCAGCGTGAAGAGCATCCCGATCCCGATCCCCGCGAGCACGACCCCGGTCTCGCCGAGCGTCAGCCCGTACTCCGACTCTTGAGCGCGGGGCCGAGCGCCGGCAGCCCGACCGAGGAGGCGGAGAAGCTCGCCTGCGCGAGCGTCCCCGCCGCCGAGCACGACCCAGCGATAGCCGCCGACCGGCCACGTCCCGAACGTACACGGCCGGTACCAGCTACCGGCCGTGTCCCCGCCGGACCTGCCCCGTTCGCGCACGGCTGAGCCGGAAACCCCCTTCGGAGCCAATCCGACTGTCCGCTGAAGCCATGTCCGGTACCTGCTACCGGACATGGCTCGAACCTTCAGTGACAGCCAGCGCGCCCGCAGCTCCTTCGTCTTGCGGATCTCGTTCGCGTCAGGGCCGTGGTTCCCGCGGGCCCGCCGTCTCGAGCACGGCCGGAAGTCCTTGCAGGCGCGGGTTGGAGAGGAACACGCCGAGCTTCTCGCCGAGCTCGCCTTCGAGGATGTTCGCGTGCCGGTCGCGGTTCGAGCCGAGCGGCGCCGCGGCTGTCGTTGACGTGCAGCGCGCGCAGCCGGTCGAGGCCGATCGTCGCGTCGAGCTCGTCGAGGCAAGCGTCGAGCGCGGCCGGATCGGTCACGTCGACGCCGGACACGTAGAGGTGGCACGAGTCGAGGCAGACCCCGAGCCGCGGATGGCCGTCCGAGCCGCTCGACCAGATCGTCGCGAGCTCCTCGATCGAGCGGCCGATCGTGCCGCCGGCGCCGGCGGAGTTCTCCATCGCGAGCCACGTCTCGTCGGTGCAGAGCTCGAGGACCTGCTCCAGCGCCGGCACGACGTGCTCGAGCCCGGCCTCGAAGCCGGCTGCCGAGATGCGAGCCGACGTGGAAGACGACGCGTCGGCCCCGATCGCGTCGCGCGACCTCCATCGTCGTCGCGCAGCGCGGCGACCGACCGCTCGTACATGACGGCGTCGGGCGCGGCGAGGTTGCAGAGGTAGAGCGGCGTGGCAGACGACGCCGCCGATCCCGGCCTCGCGTCCGCTCTCCCGGAAGCGCTCGAAGCTCGCCGGGTCGTGGTTCGTCGGCCGCCACGTGCGCGGGCTCTGCGTGAAGACCTGCACGCGAGTCGGCGCCGATCGCGACGGCGCGGTCGATCGCCTTGTCGATCCCGCCGGAGGAGGAGACGTGCGCGCCGATCTGCACCGCTGCCTACGCTATCGCGCATGGCCGTCCGCGTCCGCATGGCTCCGAGCCCGACCGGGTTCCTCCACATCGGCGGCGTCCGCACGTTCCTCTTCAACTGGCTCTTCGCCCGCCAGCAGGGCGGCGAGTGCCGCCTGCGGATCGAGAACACCGACACGAGCGCGCGAGGTCGCGGAGGCGGTCGACCAGATCCAGGAGTCGCTCCGCTGGCTCGGGATCGACTGGGACGGGCCGCTCACGTTCCAGCTCGACCGGATGGACGACTGCCGCAGCGTCGCCGAGCAGCTCGTCGCCGAGGGCAAGGCGTACGAGGACGACGGCGCGATCCGCTTCCGCATGCCCGACGAGGGCGTCGACCGGCTGGGACGACGCCGTCCGCGGCCGCGTCGAGTTCCCGAACGAGAAGCTCGCAGACCTCGTGCTCGTCCGCTCCGACGGCCGCCCGACCTACAACTTCGCCTCGCCGGTCGAGGACGTGTTGGACGGGATCACGCACGTGATCCGCGGCGACGACCACATCTCGAACACGCCGAAGCAGATCAACATCATCCGCGCGCGTCGGCGCCGAGCTGCCGGTCTACGCGCACGTGCCCGAACGTGATCGGCGCCGACGGCAAGAAGCTCTCGAAGCGCCACGGCGCGGTCACGGTCGACGAGTTCCGCGAGGACGGCTACCTCCCCGAGGCGCTGCTGAACTTCCTCGCGCTGCTCGGCTGGGCGCCCGACGGCGAGACGACGGTCATGTGCCGGGAGGAGCTGATCGAGCGCTTCTCGCTCGAGCGCGTCAGCCCGAGCCCGGCGCAGTTCGACTACCAGAAGCTCGACTGGATGAACGGCGTCTACCTCCGCGAGCTCGCCGCCGCGACGAGTTCGCGCACCGGCTCGTCCTCTGGCTCGGCGAGAACGGGTACGACTGGGACGCCGAGCTCGTCGCGCGCGACCGCGCCGCTCGTGCAGGAGAAGATCGCGCAGCTCGCGGAGTATCCCGGCTTCGCGGGCTTCCTCTTCGGCGACGTCGAGCCGGCCCCGGCCGACCTCGACGGCGGCGGGCCGATGCTCGCGGCCGCGGAGGAGGCGCTCGCCTCGCTCGAGCCGTTCGAGGCCGCGGCGATCGAGGCCGCGCTCCGCGCGGCGGCCGACGGGCTCGGCCTGAAGCCGCGGCAGGCGTTCCAGCCGTCCGCGTCGCGGTGACCGGGTCGAAGATCTCCCCGGGCCTGTTCGAGAGCATCGAGCTGCTCGGGCGCGAGGAGACGCTCAGCCGCCTGCGGGCGGCGGCCGGCTCCGCGGCGTAAGCAGTCTGGAGCTGAGAGCCTGGGCGGCAGCGGCTTCGGCGGCGCGAGGCGGATCCAGGGCGCGCTGGAACGCGAGCCACGACCGTCGCCGGACGACGCGCTGAGTGGGCTGCGGGAAGTCCCTTGCCACTTCAAAGTAGGAAACGGTCGCCGGCGGAGCCCGGGTACGGACCGGCGCCGAGGGCCGTTAGACTCGCGGCGATGGGGGATCCCAGGGGTCATGCGGCGACCCGGATCCTGGTCGTCGACGACGAGCCGTCGATCAGGCTGTTGTGCAGGGTCAATCTCGAGCTCGACGGCCACGAGGTCCTCGAGGCGGACTCGCTCGCCTCTGCGCGCACGGCGCTGGCGGAGGAAGACATCGACGTCCTCGTGCTCGACGTCCATCTGCACCGCGAGCGGAGCGACGCGCTCGTGGGCGAGTGCCACGCGCGGCGGCCGCCGATCCCCGTCGTGCTCGTCACGGGCTCGGTCGAGATCACAGACCCGGGCCTGAGCAAGGCCGACGCGATCCTGCCGAAGCCGTTCGAGCTGGACCAACTACTCTCGGCGGTGCGCACGCTCGCGCGCGTGCGCGCGCCCAGATGAGCTCAGCCACCGTTCGCACCCCGCAGGAGTACGAGTCGCGTCTACGCGACTACTACCGCGACGAGGGCGAGGAGGTTCGTGCCGTCAGGGTCGGCGAGAAGGAGCTCTCGGAGCTGGCGGCGATCGTGGCCCGCTACGCGGATCTCTTCACGCGGCCGCAGCTCGAGTTGCTGCGCGAGGCGGAGGAGTCGGCGGAGGGTGACGAGCGCGAGCGGCTACACCGCCTGCGCAATACCTGCGAGAACGGGCTCGTCGAGGCTGTGACCGCCGGGGCGAGGACGCGCTCGAGAACGCGTTGCTCGGAGCGCGGCTCAGCTTCGAGGGCGAGGAGCTTCCCCTGCGGTCTGCCGACGCGAAGCTCGCCGTTCTGGCCGACTACGCGCAGCGCGAAGAGCTCGGCGAGTTGGCGCAAGACCTCGATGCGAGCTTCAACGAGCAGCGACGCGGGCTTCTCGTCGCCCGCGAGGATCTCGAGGCCGAGCTTTCGGGTGAGCGCGATGCGGTCGCCCGCAACGAAGCCGAGAAGCAGATCTCGCTGCGCGAGCTCGAGAGCGTGCTTCGCCGCGCGGTGGACGACGCCGCCGCGGAGTTCGAGCGGCTACGCGAGCGCTGGTTCGAGCGTTTGCTCGGCCCGGCGCACGACCCGCCGCCGAGCAGCGCGCAGCTCCGCTGGCTCCGACGGCTGTCGCCGCTCGAGTCGACGTACACCCGTGAGCGCTCCCTCGAGGTCTGCCTCGACACGGTGCGCGCGCTCGGGTTCGAGCTCGAGGCGATCCCGAACATCCGTCTCGACCTCGAAGACCGGCCGCAGAAGAGCCCGCGCGCCTGCGTGATCGCCGCCGACGCGCCGGAGATCGTCCACCTGATCACTCGCGCGCAGGGCGGCCTCTCCGACTATCAGGCCTTCCTCCACGAGGCGGGACATGCGCTCCACTACGCCAGCGTTGGGCCTGAGCTTTCGTACACCTTCCGCAACGTCTCGCGCGACCACGCGCTGACGGAGATCTACTCGTACATCGTCGAGGCGGTCACGCGCGAGCCCGGCTGGCACGCGCTCCACTTCGGGCTCTCGGACGCGGAAGCGGAGGAGAACGCGGAGGCGGTGCGCTTCCTCCAGGTTCTGATGTACCGCCGCTACGCCGCGAAGCTCCGCTACGAGCTCGGCTTCTGGGAGGCGTTTCCCGAGGAGCAGGGGAGCTCGCCGCGGGACTACGCGACGCTCCTCACCGGCGCGACCGGGCTTCGCTACGACGCTCGAGGCCACCTGTCCGACATGGACGCGGGCTTCTACTCCGCCGACTACCTGCGCGCCTGGATCCGCTCGGCCCAGCTCCGGACGCATCTCCGCCGCGAGATCGGCGAGGACTGGTGGCGGAGCGCCGGGACGGGCGAGATCCTGCGTGGGCTGTTCGCCGAGGGCACGCGGCCCTCGACCGAGGACGTCGCACGCCGGCTCGGCTTCGAGCCGCTCGACACCGGGCCGCTCGTCGCCGAGCTGATCGGCGACTGAGCAGTCGGCCGCCGCGCTCGCGCGACGGTTTGAGCGGGTTTTCGGGGATTGACTGTCCAGCGGCGCGGTCGAGAATTGGCTGACCATCTCAGCCGCAGGAGGAGTCATGAAGAAACGCCTCAGGAAGCCGAGCCCGGCTCTCATCGTCTCGCTGGTCGCGTTGTTCGTCGCGCTCGGCGGGACGACCTACGCCGCGACCGGCCTGCCGGCGAACAGCGTCGGCACGAAGCAGCTCAAGAACGCAGCCGTGACGCGTTCCAAGATCAGCAGCGGCACGCTCGCCTCGCTCAAGGGAAAGAGAGGGCCGCAAGGGCCGCAGGGGATCCAGGGAACTCAGGGGGTCCAGGGGATCCAGGGCGTAAAGGGCGACAAAGGAGACAAGGGAGACAAGGGCGACACCGGGGCGCCCGGGCTGAACGGGACGGCGCGCGCGTGGGCCGTCGTCAGCGCCGCAGGTGACATCAGCAACGGCCACAACGTGTCGTCGATCACGAAGTTCGGGACAGGCGACTACTGCGTCGAGTTGAACTCGTCCGTGCCCGACACGTCGACCGGGGCAGTGGTCACGCCGGACTTCGCCCAGGATTCGACAGGCGGCACGAGCATCACGCACGTGGAGTACGACGGAAGCTGTGGGACGAATGGGGTGAGGGTGATGACATGGGCGGTGTCGGCGAATACGACCCTGACCCTGACCTCGCTCGATGAGGGGTTCTTCGTCGCTGTTCCGTAGTGCCAGGCTGCCGGCGGAGGGACCCGCACCCGGGCGGGTTCCTCACGACCCCCGGATGACCCCGGTGACGAGAGGCAAGAGCTTCTGCCTCGCCCGCGGGCGCTGCAGGTCGGCGCGGACGAGCTCGTCAAGCTCCATGGCGACCAGCAGGATGATCGCCGCGATGTAGAAGTACGTCGCGAGGAAGATGAACACCTCGAGGCAGCCGACCGAGGTGCGGAAGTTCGCAACCGACCTGACGTACTCGCCGAAGATCAGCGTCTGGCCGATCCACCCGACGACGACGAGCGCCGAGCCGAGGCTCGTCCAGCGCGCCCGCCGGCGCTCGTCCGGCGCCCAGCGCACGATCAGGTCGAACGCGAATGCGACGAGGACGGCCGCGGCCGGCCAGCGGAGGATCAGGATGGTGATGCTCCACCTGCCCGAGACGTGCCCGGCCCAGACGATGGCGATGGCGCCGAGCGTCGCTGCGAGGACGAGGATCGAGAGGCCCCACGAGAGCGGGAAGCGGACCCAGAATGGCCGTGTCTCGGGCGTCTCGTAGATCTCGTCGAGCGCGCCGATCGCGGCGCGGATGATCCCCGACACCTCCCAGACCGCCAGCGCCGCCGCGAGCGCGAGCAGCCCGGCGGTGGAGGACGAGAAGACGCGGTTCACCGTCTGGTCGATCCCGGCGAAGACCTGCGGGAGCACCTTCGGCTCGATCTTGGGGCCGATCGTCTGCCGCCACAGCTGCTGCTGGTGCGAGGCGCCGAGGATGCCGAGTGCGAACAGCGTGCATGCGACGGCCGCGATGAACATGCGCAGCGCGATCGCGCTGGCGTACGTCAGCAGGTTGTGCCGGTCGAACAGCTCGACCCAGAGGCGAACGATCTTCTTGAAGCTGCGCCAGCGGGACTCCACGGAGCCTGGAACGTTCCCGGGGTTGAAAACGGTGCGTCTAGTGGGTGCTGCCGGCGAGGCCCTGAGCGGCGAGCTGCGTGGCGTCGAAGACCTGGCCGCTCGGCGGCGCCGCGATCGAGACGTTGGCGCCGTAGTCGTAGAGGTCCATCGTCATGCTCAGATGCGCGGCTGCCTGCGGGACGTGGTACGCGAACTGGACCCGGCGGACGAGACCGTCCTTGCCGATCCAGACGTTCGCGGAGATCTTCTTCATGCGTGCGGCCATGCTGCTGAACAGCTGGCTCGTCAGCCCCTTCGACTGGAACGCCTTCGCGACGTCGATCGTCGCGCGGTACTGCGTCGTGGCGACGCCGTCGACGGTCGCCGGGCCGAGCGTCTGGATCTCGGCTCCTTCGCCCTTGAGCATCGAGAGCATGTCGCTCGGCTCGAACTGGCTGCCGGACATGAGCTTCCCGAGATCGACCCCGGCCGACTTGCCGAGCTTCGAGAGATCGAGCTCGATCCACTGCTTGCCTCCGGGCAGCTGGGAGGCGAGGAAGCCGAGTTGCATGTAGATGACGTAGTCGCCCTTCTGGTCGAGCACGACTTCCTTGACCGACGCGTTCCGGAGATTCGGCCCCAGCTGTCCGGGCAGCGAGCCCAGCTTGAAGCTCAGCTCGGCGCTCTTGCCGTCGACCACACCGGTCCCACGCAGCCGGACCGTCTTGGAGCCGCCGAGGGCCATCGCGAAACGGACCCGCGCCGCGCCCGCGTTCTGCGTCTTCGTCACTGCTGCCGAGACCGGGTCCAGCTGCAGTGCGCTGCTCGAGCTGCTGCCTCCGCCGCAACCGGCGGTGACGGCCGCGACCGCGGCGATTGCAGCTACTGCCAAGACGACTGCCCTACGACCCTGGAGCACGCCCGAAGTGTACTCCGGAATCGGCGTGCCGAAGGGGTGATCTTTCTTCGGCGCGGGGGGTGGGGGCGGCTGCGATGGCCGTGGCAGCCGCCCCCTGCGAGGAGCGAAGACACGGCCCGCATCGGGGCGGCCGCGCTTCTGTCGGTGCTTCCACTACTACTCGCGACGGTCGCGTTCGGATCTCGTAAAGGTTGTCGGGTCGGCATCCGATCCAACGAACCGGTCGGCCGGGACGAACGTCTTAGCGTTCGAGGGGCGGGCCCCGGAGAAGGGGGCCGCGACCGAGGCCCGCCCCCTGCGACGATACGCTCGCGCCGCCGATTGCGGAAGGGTCCAGTGCGGACGACGTTCGCGTAGTGCGCTAGTTGCGCGCTTCGAGCCGGTCGAGGCGCTGGTGGACGCGGCGCAGCTCGGCGAGGATCTCCTCCTGCTTGTCGGTCGCCTCGCGGTGCTTGTCCTCGGCGTCCTGGTTCACGAAGTGGCCGGCGATCGAAGCGGTTGCGAGACCGAGAAAGCCGATGCCGACGATCATCAGGAACGAGGCGATCACGCGCCCCATCGGCGAGGTCGGGAAGGTGTCGCCGTAGCCGACCGTGGTGACGGTGACGATCGCGAACCACAGACCCCGCCACGGGTTCGGGAAGCGGGTCGGGTCGGTCTCGTGCACCGCGATTCCGGTGACCGTGACGAGGAGCAGCGTCAGCGCCGCGATGTAGGGCAGATTGCGGCGATGCGTGAGCAGGCCCTCGGCGCGGAAGATCCGGGCGGCGATCACCCACAGGCGCGCGAGGCGCCAGCCGCGCAGCCAGCCCGGGCCGAGCGCCGCGAAGAACAGCCCCCAGAGCGGGAAGATCGCGAAGACGACGACTGCGTCGGGCCAGTGCGCGCGAAGTGCAGCGCGCCGATCTCGAGCGTAATGCAGCGTGAGGCCGAGCTCGACGGCGAAGACGAGCCAGACAAACGTGCCGAGCACCCAGGAGAGGACGGTCCACGGCGAATGCAGCGAGGAGTCCTGGATCAGCACGGCGGGCAACATCAGGAGCGCGCACACGAGGACGACCAGCTCGAACGAGTGGCGGACCTTGCCGCTCTCCTCCTGGCACCAGTGCTCGGCGGCCCAGAAGGGCGCGCTCATTTTCGGTGCGGCAGGGCCGGAAGCGGCGGCATCCGGAGCCGCAGGTTGCCGCGCTCGCTGTTGAGGAACCAGAGCAGGACGGCGACGAAGGCGGCGACGTCGAGGCCGAGGCCGAGCACCCAGAACGTCCAGCCGGGCCTGATGATCGTCCCGACGAGCAGGGTGAAGTTCTGGCCGAAGAACCCGGTGAGGAACGAGAGCGGCAGGAAGAACGTCGCGACCCAGCCGAGCTGCTTCATGGTCAAGTTCATCTTGTTGCCGACCGTCGACTGGTACAGGTCGGTGCTCCCGGACGCGAGGTCGCGGTAATCGTCGAGCTGCTCCGAGACGCGGATCAGGTGGTCGTAGACGTCGCGGAAGTAGCGCTCGTGCTCCTCGGTCATGCCCGGCAGCTCGTAGCGGCCGGAGAGGATCGCGGCGAACATGTCGCGCTGCGGGTTGACGATCTTCCGCAGCTGCACGAGCTGCCGCTTCATCGTGATGGCCTGCTGCAGCGAGGACGGCTGCGGGTCGGTGAGGATCGTGTCCTCGAGCTCGTCGAACTCCTCGTCGAGCTCGGACAGCTGCGGGAAGAAGCTGTCGACGAGCTCGTCAACGACGAGGTAGAGGATGCCGAGCCCCTCCTCGTACTTCTGTAGGTGCTTGTGCGTCTGGTTCCGGAGGTCGTCGAAGACCGAGCACTCGCCGTTATGGACGGTGATCAGCCATTTCTCCGAGTAGAAGCAGTGCACCTCGATCGGCGCGAGGCCGGACCGGCGGGTGGGGTCGTCGATGGCACCGAAGACAACGAGGACCGTGAAGTCGTCGTAGGACTCGACCTTGGGCCGCTGTCCGAACTTGCGCGTGTCCTCCAGCGCGAGCGGGTGCAGCTTGAAGACGTCGTGGAGCAGCTTGAAGTCGGCCTCGGTGGGCGTGTCGATGTCGAGCCAGAGGAAGATTCCTTCGCGCAGCCGCGATTCGACGCCTTCAGGGTCGACGTTGGGCTCGACGGTTCCCCTGGCGTCGATCAGGTGGCTGGCCAAGCTTCGGCGAGCGTACTGCGATGGTCGGACGAGCCTTGTTGGGCGACGTCGGCTCGGTCAGCGGCAGTCGGCGCAGAGGCCCGTGATCTCGACCCGGTGGTCGGTGGCGACGAAGCCGTGTTGCCGGGCGACGCCGTCGAGCCAGTCGTCGAGGTCGCACTCCTCCACCTCCACGACGCGGTGGCAGCGCTCGCAGAGGAGATGGTGGTGGTGCCCCTCGCCGCAGAGCCGGTAGCACTGCTCCCCGGCGTGATGCGAGAAGACGTCGACGACGCCGGCCTCGCTCAGCAGCGCGAGCGTGCGGTAGACGGTGGCGAGCCCGGTCCGCGAGTCCCGCTCGCGGAGGCGACTCCAGAGCTCCTGCGCGGTCACGTCGTCGGGCTCGCGCGCGAGCTCGGCGAGCACCTCGAGGCGGCGAGGGGTGGCCCTCAACCCACTCCGCTCGAGCAGTCCGCCCAGATCGTGCGATGCCGTCTCCACGTTGCGTATGCTAGCCCGTGATGCGGATGAGAACCATTCTTATTCTCGGATCGGGGCTGGTCGCGATTGTCTTGCTCGCGACCGGCTGCGGCGGCTCGGGCGGGACTCAGGCGGCCGACGGCGGGAAGTTGCGGGTGGTGGCCGCGGAGAACTTCTGGGGCAGCATCGCCTCGCAGCTCGGCGGCTCGAAGGTCGCGGTGCAGAGCATCATCGTCAACCCGAACACCGACCCTCATTCCTACGAGCCCACCGCGGGCGACGCGCGCACGCTGGCGGGCGCGCAACTCGCGATCGTGAACGGGATCGGCTACGACACCTGGGCCTCGCACCTACTCGCGGCGAACCCGGTCTCGGGCCGGACGACGCTCGACGTGGGCGACCCTGCTCGGCCTGCAGGAGGGCGACAACCCGCACCAGTGGTACTCGCCGAGCAGCGTCCAGAAGGTGATCGCGGCGATCGACGCCGGCTACGAGAAGCTCGACCCGGCGGACAAGGCGTATTTCGCCGCGCGGCGGCGGCACTTCGAGACGGTCTCGCTCGCCACCTACAACCGGCTGCGCGCCGAGATCCGCACGCGCTTCTCCGGCGTGCCGGTCGGGTACAGCGAGAGCATCTTCCAGCCGCTCGGCCAGTCGCTCGGCCTCGAGCTCCTCACGCCGTACAGCTTCGCCAAGGCGGTCGCCGAGGGCACGGAGATCAGCGCCCAGGACAAGGAGGCCGTCGACGCCCAGGCCCAGCAGCGGCTGATCAAGGTGTGGATCTACAACAGCCAGAACGCCACGCCGGACATCCAGCGGATCAACGCGATCTGCCGCGCCCGCGGCATCCCGATCGCGACCGTCACCGAGACGCTGTCACCGGCCGGCGACAGCTTCGAGCAGTGGCAGGCCGCGGAGCTGCGCGGCTTGATCGCCGCGCTGCACCGTGCGACCGGACGGTGAGCGGATGGCCTCGCTCCCTGCCGCGGTCGAGCTGCGCGACGTCACTGCGGCTGCGCAACGGCCGTCCGGTCTGGAGCGGCGCGAACGTCCGCATCGAGCAGGGCGAGTTCGTCGCCGTGCTCGGCCCGAACGGAGCCGGCAAGTCGACGCTGCTCGACCTGCTGCTCGGGCTCCTCGCGCCGAGCTCCGGGGACGGTCTCCGTGCTCGGCGGCCGCCCGGAGCGCACGGAGCCGAGATCGGCTACCTGCCGCAGCGGCACGGCTTCGACGCCACGACGCGGATCCGCGGTGTCGACATCGTTCGCCTCGGCCTGGACGGCAACCGCTTCGGCCTGCCCCTGCCGTGGCGGCCGGCCGCGCGCGAGCGGGTCCGCGAGGTGATCGAGCTCGTCGGCGCGACCGACTACGCGCGAGCGGCCGATCGGTGAGTGCTCGGGCGGCGAGCAACAGCGGCTCCTGATCGCCCGGCGCCCTGATCAGCTCGCCGCGCCTGCTGCTGCTGGACGAGCCGCTCGACAGCCTCGACCTGCCGAACCAGAGCGCGGTCGCCGCCCTGCGTCGACCGAATCCGGCGGCAACAGCGGATCACGGTGCTGCTCGTCGCTCACGACGTCAACCCGCTGCTCCCGTACGCTCGACCGGGTCGTCTACGTCGCCGGCGGCCGCGTCCTCGCGGGACCGCCCGAGCGAGGTGATCACGAGCGAGACGCTGAGCGCCCTCTACGAGGCCCCGGTCGAGGTGCTCCGCACGTCCGACGGCCGACTCGTCGTGGTCGGGCAGCCCGAAGCGCCCGCCCACCACAGCGACCGCCACGCCCACCCGTGAACGCCTCGCTGACCTGGAACCTGGTCTCGGACATGCGGCAGCTGCTCGTCTACCCGTTCATGGTCAACGCGCTCGAGGCCGGCACGATCGTCGCCGTGCTGGCCGCCGTCACGGGCTGGTTCGTCGTGCTGCGCCGGCAGACCTTCGCCGGCGCACACCCTCTCGGTGATGTCCTTCCCGGGGGCGAGCGCCGCTGCGCTCGCGGGGCTTGCGCTGCCGCTCGGCTACTTCGCGGCCTGCGCCGCCGCCGCCCTCGCGATCGCCGCCGGCTCGCGCACGCAGAATCGGCGCAACCTCGCGCAGGAGTCGGCTCTGATCGGCACAGTCCAGGTGGTCGGCTTCGCGCTCGGCTTCCTCTTCCTCAGCCTCTACGGCGGCGTGCTCGAGAGCCTCGAGTCGCTCCTCTTCGGCTCCTTTCTCGGCATCACCTCCGGCCAGGTCGTCGTCTTGCTCGCCGTCGCGCTCGCGACGCTCGCCTTCTTCGCCGCCGCCGGTCGGCCGCTCCTCGCCGGCTCCGTCGACGAGCTCGTGGCGCGCGCGCGGCGGCGTGCCGGTGCGCGCTGCTCGAGGTCGCGTTCCTGCTCGTGCTCGGCCTCGCCGTCGCCGCCACCGCGCAAATCACCGGCGTCCTGCTCGTGTTCGCCCTGCTCGTCGCTCCGGCCGCCGCCGCCCAGCAGCTCACGGCGCGGATCGGGTTGGGGATCGGGCTCAGCGTCGCGGATCGCGCTCCTCGTCACCTGGCTCGGGCTCGCGCTCGCCTACTACACGAACTACTCGGTCGGCTTCTACGTCAGCACGCTCGCCTTCGCCGTCTATCTGATCGCCCGCGCGCGGCGGCAGTTCGCGCGCCGGCCCGACCCCGGTAGCCAGCCCGGAGCCGCAGGAATCCTCGCCTAGATGCTCTCGCAGGACTTCATCCGGCAACGCCCTGATCGCAGGCACGCCGATCGCGCTCGCCAGCGGGGCGATCGGCTACTTCGTCGTCCTGCGCAGCCAGGTCTTCGCAGGCGACGACGCTGAGCCACGTCGCCTTCACCGGCGCCCTCGCCGCCGCCGCGGCCGGCATCGACCTCCGCTTCGGCCTGTTCGCGGCCACCATTGCCGTCGCGCTCCTGCTCGCGGCTCTCGGCGACCGCGCCATGCGCGACGACGTGGCGATCGGGACGATCCTCGCCTGGGTGCTCGGCCTCGGCGCCTTCTTCCTCGACCTCTTCAACCGCTCGAGCAACGGCGGCAACGGCATCATCGCCGCTCGCACCTTGTTCGGCTCGATCTTCGGCCTGAGCAAGGGCGAGGCGGAGCTCGCCGCCGTCGTCGGTGTCCTGCTCGTCCTCGGGATGCTGCTGATCTCGCGGCCCCTTCTCTTCGCCACGATCGACCCGCGCGTCGCCGCGGCCCGCGGCATCCCGTCGCAGCCCTCGGAACCGGCTTCCTGCTCCTCGCTCGGGGTCGACGCCGCGCTGACCACGCAGATCGTCGGCGCCCTGCTGATGCTCGGCCTGATCGCCGCCCCGGCCGGCGCCGCCCATCGCCTCACCGCCAACGTCTACCTCGCGCTCGCCCTCTCCGGCGTCTTCGCCCTCGCCTCGCTCTGGCTCGGGATCACGCTCGCCTACCTGATCCCCTCGCTGCCGCCGAGCAGCGCGATCATCGGGGTCGCCGCCGCGTTCTACGCGCTTTCTTTCGCAGCCACCTCGGGGCCGACGATGCCGCGGCGGCGGCGGAAGGCGAAGGCTCCGCCGGAGGCGAGAAGGAGCAGCAGGACGCCGAGGGCTACGCCGGCCCAGATCCGGTAGCCGTGCGACGGAGCCTGGGCCACGGCGGTGCCTGCGGCGGCGGCTCCGAGCGGATCGCCCAGGGGTGCGATCGTGATCGGTGACGGCAGGGCGCGGAGGATGGCCGTGTCGGACCCGCCCGGCCTGGTCACGTGGGCTAGGTGGCGGGCCACGAGTAGGTCGGGATCGATTCGCCTCGCGCCGATGTATTCGTCCGCAAACCCGGGCTCGCTGAGCCTGTCGATGCGGACGAACGAGCCCGTATGCGGCGCGTCGATGAAGTACCCGTCACGGATGTAGATCCCGACGTGCCCGGGCGCCTTGCGCGTGCCGTCGGAGCCGACGAAGAAGACGAGATCGCCCGGCTGGAGCTGGTGCGGCCCGACCCAGACGCCGTCGGGGGTGTGCCACTGCGACGCCGCGTAATGCGGCAGAGAGACGCCGAGATGCGCGAACACGTACATGACGAGGCCCGAGCAGTCGAAACCGGTCTTAGGGCTCGCGCCGCCCCACAGGTACGGGATGCCCAGGTACTGCATCGCGCTCGAGACGACCGGATTGTCCTGGACGGCCGGCGCCAGCCCACCGTCGGCCCGGAACGGGTAGCGCGCCGCGGGGAAGTCGGGCACCGGCCCCGAAGACTTCTGCAGCCGATGCCGGTGCTTCCTCTTCGTGCTCGTGCGCTTGGCGTGCCGTGGTGATTGTGCAGACGCCTGCTTGTTCGAGTGGGTGGTCGGAGACGAGTGGTGCTTCTCCGTCGACTTGGCAACGGGCGGCGGCGCCGCGGCGAAGGCGATGGCGATCCTCGTTCCGGCGGGGAGGGAGCCATGGGCCTGCAGGAGGCGGAGGACGAGCGGCGCAGTCAGCCGGCCGAACGTCTCGCCGAGCTTCAGCTGTCCCCAGCTCTCGACCCCGACCGTCTGCCCTGCCGTGGCGGAGACGGCAGTGCCGTCGATCTCGAGGCCGGCCACGGTTCCTTTGCCGTGCGTCGCCTGGACACTGCTTGCGGTGATCGCGCCGCCGAACAACGAGACCGACCCGAGCGTGAGGCTCGTGCCGCGGCAGCCGGAGCCGCTCACACTCGAGGAGCTGAAGGCGACCACCGGGGCAGAACCTGGGTAGGCGGACGGGCCAAGGTTGTAGGCCGGGGTGCCGAGCGCCACGACCGGGTGCGAGGGCGGCACCAAGGCGGCCGCGCCGGCGCCCACGCAACTCGCAGGGAGCGAGGAGACCGCGAGCGGCCCGTAGGACGGCGTGGTCGTGGTCGTCGTCGCGGTGGTCGTCGTGGTCGTTCCCGTGGTCGTGGGAGTCCCAGCGACGCTCGCGCGCGCGAAGACCAGGCCGAGAACGGCAGCCAGAACGCCGAAGACAAGAGCTCCAAGACCCCGCCGCATCCGCACAGTGTGGCGAAACTCGCTCGCCCTTGCGAACTTTCTTCGGGAAAGCCGCGAACCCCTTACACAACTGTCCCGCATCCGTAACCAGGAAGCGGGTTCTTGTGACTTGGAGAGGCGCATACGGGATTCGAACCCGTGCCGCCGCCGTGAGAGGGCGGTGTCCTAGGCCACTAGACGAATGCGCCCGGCGGGGGCCTAGTGTAGCGGCGTCTCGGGCAGATCCGGCCCATGTGGAAGCGGCTCCTCGAAGGCTTCGCGCCTGTTCAGCCGCCGAGCGCGTCCAGCAAGGCCCGGCCGCGCGGCGTGCCGTGGCCGGTGCAGGCGTCCCACGCGCTCCGGCGGGCGCGATAGGCGCCGTTGCCGCCTCTCGAGACGTCGTTGAAGACCGAGCGGTCGAGCTCGTACAGCAGCGGGTTGAGGAAGCCCGCCCGCGCGCCGAGGTGCTGGTTGAGCTGCGCGACGAGCGCGGCCCAGAGCGGCGCGACTGCACTCGTGCCGCCGAACGGATGGTCGTTGACGCCGTCGCCGACGAGATAGCCGGTCTGTGGATCCGCGTTCCCGGCGACGTCCGGCACGCCACGACCCATGCGGCCGCCTTCGTTGACCGAGGGCGGCACGCGCGCGCCCGCCTGCCAGGACGGTACGTCGTAGAGAGCGCTCACGCCGCCTCCCGTCGAGTTGCCGTCGTGGTCGTTCCACACGACCTCGTCGAGGCCGTCGTCCGTCACCGCCAGCCGCGTGCCGCCGCACGCGAGGACGTGCGGGCTCGAGGCGGGGTAGTCGACGTGGGCCACGCGGCCGGTGACGCCGTCCGTCCAGCCGTTGTCGCCCGACGCGGCGCAGACCGTGATGCCGAGGAGAGCGGCGGCCCGGAACGCCTGGTCGAGGGCGTGCCGCCCCTGTTCCGTCCACTCGGCCTCCGCCTGGCCCCAGCTGATCGAGAGGATCGACGGGCCGCGCGGGTCGAAGAGCGCCGTCGTCACGGCGTCGACGAAGCCGCGGTCGCTCGCCGGCGCGAAGTAGACGAGCTGCTCGGCGCCCGGGGCGATCGCGCCGATCACCTCCACGTCGAGCACCACCTCGCCGTCGGCGCCGTGGTTGACGCCGGGACGGTTGCGGACACCGTCGATCGAGACGGCAGTGAGCTTCGGCATCGGCCGGCCGAGCTTCGCGAAGTAGCGCTCGAGATGCGAGCGGCGAAAGCCGCCCCCGAGCTCGAGCACCGCGATCCGCTGACCGCTTCCGTCGAGGCGCCGCGGGAAGTCGTAGAGCCTGGCGATCTGCGGCGGCGTGAACGAGGTCTTGCGTGCCTGCTCGGCGCGCTCCTGCGGGACGGCGCGATAGTCGGCCGTCGCCTGTGGCCGGTCGTCGAGGCCGAGCACCGCCTCGATCGCCGGCGCAACCGAGGGCGGGACGTGGAGGTGGCCCGAACGCCCGCGGTAGTCGCCCTGCGGCGATTTGTAGCGGGAGAGCCGGGTGGAGAACGCGTCCTGCATCCGCGCAGCCGGCCCGCCGAGGACGACGCTGCGGCGGGCGGCGCTCGCCCGGCGGACGTGCAGGTCGTGACTCCGCGCGAACTCCTCGATCGCGGCGAGGTCCTGGCGAGTGGCGCCGTAGCGGGCGGCGAACTCGCGCCGGCTCAGATAGCGGCGCTCCCGGATCGGCTGTGCTCCGAGCTCGGCCGGCGCAGGCAGCGGCTCGCGCGGACGCACGATCACCGTCACCTCGACCGGCTCGTCGGACGCGACCGCGCCGACCCGGTGTGCTCCCGGCAGCGGCTTGCGCGCGCTGCCGCCGACTCTCTTCCTACTCGTCGTTGTCGTCGTCGTCGCCGGCCGGCTTGGCGTGTTCCTCGATCCCGTGCTCCTCGATCCCGGTCGGCTTCTCGATCCCCGTGCTCCTCGATTCCGTGCTCTTCGAGGCCGTGCTCCTCGAGCCCGTCGCCGCCGTGTGTCTCCTCGCTCATTCCGTCCTCCTGTCCGCAGCTGTTCCGAACGAATCTAACCAGCTACGCGAGCGGCATGAAGCTGCGCGAGGCTCGCGGTCGCGCCCTTGGCCTCTGCGATCGTGCGCGCCTCGGCGAGGAGCCGCTCTGCCTCGGGGCCGTCGTCCGCCGCCGCGGCCGCCTCGGCGCCGGCGGTGAGCGCGGCGATGGCCAGCTGGGGGAACTCGGCGTTCGTCAGGAGCCGGCAGGCCTCGGTCGCCAGCTCGACCGCCTCGGGCGCCGACCCTTCGCCCACGCGGACGCGCGCGAGCGCGGTGCGCGACAGGGACCTGGGCGATGAGGTCGTCCGAGGATGCCTCGGCGGCAACCTGCCGAGCCAGTTCCGTCGCCTCCTCCAGCCGTCCGAGCCGGGCCACGACCTCGGCGAGCAAGGCGCGATGCGTCGTCGCCGACGTGGCGGCGCCGATCTCGTCGAAGGCGGCCGAGGAGGCGCGCAGCTGCTGCTCGGCCGCCGCGGTGTCGCCGGCGAGCAGCTCGATCTGGGCGCCCACGAACGACTGGTTGGCCCGCCGGAAGCGAAGCCCGAACTCCTCGTTCGTCGCGGCCGCGTCCCTGAAGAGACGCCGCGCCTCGTCGAAGTCGCCGCGCATCGCATGGAGCCCGGCCAGGCTGGTTTCGATCGATCCCCGCAGCGGTGCGTCGAGCCCTAGCTCGTCGCGCAGGTCCCGGATGTGGGCGATGGCTTCGTCGACCGGAGTCGGGCCGTGCAGGAGCGCCTGCGCGAGCAGGCCGGCCAGCGTGCCGACCGCCTCGACGCCGGCTCCCGCTCGCCTCGCGTACTCGAGCGCCCGCTCGATCGCTTCTCCTCGCGCACGCCAGCGGCCGGCTGCGAGATCGCCGGCACTGCTCAGCCACCAGGCGCGGGCGAGCGCGAGCTCGTCGCCGAGCGGCTCGAGCTCGGCGATCGCCTCCTTCGCCAGGTTGACACTCTCCTCGACCGGTGTCTCTGCGGCGAAGGCGCGCATGAACTGGAGCTCGATGCGGGCGTGCCATTCGACGGACCGCCGGCCGAGCGCGACGGCGGCGTCCACCGCCTCGACGAGCGCGGACTCCGCGCCGGGAAGGTCGCCGCCGTTCAGGCGCGCTGTTCCCAGGCTGGTCAGGAGAGCGGGCAGCTCGGGATCGTCGGGGGGGAGGAGGGCTCGGGCCCGCTCGAGCAGCGAGATCGTCGCCGGCGCGTCGGTGCGGCTGAGCGTCTGCTCGGCCGCGAGCTGCAGGAGGCGCCCGGCGCGCTCGGCGAGCTCTGCGTCCCGGAGGCCGAGCTCCTGTCGCAGCAGGCAGGTGTGCTCGAGATGGAAGCCCACGACGGCCGGTGCGGCGTCGTCGGCAGCATCGAGTTGCGCCGCGACCGTCTCGTGGAGGTCCGCGCGCAGCGACTTCGGCATCCCCTCGTAGACGGCCTCGCGGATGAGCGCGTGCTGGAAGCGGAAGCCGTCCTCCTGGCTCATCACGTCGGGCCGGATCAGCCCGCGCCGCGCGAGCTCGAACATCCGCCCGTGTGCGCGCTCTCGCTCGTCGGGCGGCATCAGCTGGAGAACCGCGTCGAGCGGGAAGCTGCGGCCGATCACCGAGGCGCGCTCGAGCACGGCGCGCTCCTCCGCGTCGAGCCGGTCGAGCCGGGCATGGAGGACGCCGCGGATCGACCCGCTCAGCGCGACGTGCTCGCCCCCCTCGCCGGCGAAGGCGGCCAGCTGCTCGATGAAGAGCGGATTGCCTTCCGCGAGCTCCGCAATGCGCTCGCGCACAACGGCCGGCGCATCGAGCGCGTCGAGCAGGTCGCGGGCGTCCAGCTCGGAGAGGGCCTGCAGCGACACCGTCGTCTCCGGCCGCGACAGCCACTGCGGCCGCCGCTCGGCCAGCTCGGGCCGCGCGAGGCACAGGAGCAGGACGCGCGCGGCGCCGAGGCGGACGGAGAGGTGCTCGATGAGGTCGAGCAGGGTCTCCTCGGCCCAGTGGACGTCGTCGAAGACCGCGACGAGCGGCTGCTCGCGGGCGAGATCCTCGAACAGGCTCCGCGTCGCCGCGAACACCTCGTAGCTCGAGCCCTCGAGCACGCTCTCGTCGCGACCCGCGTGCCGGAACGCCTCGCGGATCGGCGAGAACGTCGTGCCCTCGCCGTACGGCGGGCAGCTCGCCACGACGACGCTCGCCTCGCCCTCGAGCGACAGGAGCAGCTCGCGCGCCAGCCGCGACTTGCCGATGCCGGAGTCGCCGACGATCGTCACGAGGCGAACGCCCGAGGAGGCGGCCTCGCCGTACGCGGAACGGAGGCGCTCCAGCTCCTGCTCCTGGCCCACGAGGGGCGTGTCGTCGCGGCGGGGGATCGCCGTCGCGGCAGGGTCGACCGACTCGAGCCGGAACGCGATCGCCTCGTCGGCCTTTCCCTTCAGCGTCAGGGGATCGAGCGGTGTCGCGTGGACGGCGTGCTCGACGAGGCGGTACGTCGACTCGCCCAGCACGATCTCCCCCGGCGCAGCCGCCTGCTCGAGCCGCTTGCCGACGGCGACGGCGTCGCCGCTGACGAAGCCGTGGCCGGCGGACGGGTCCCCCGTTACCACCTCGCCGGTGTTGACCCCGATGCGCACCTCGAGGTGCACGTCGCTGTCGCGGTCGAGCTCGGCGACGCACTCGTGGACGGCGACGGCCGCGCGCACGGCCCGCAGAGCGTCGTCCTCGTGCACGACCGGCACGCCGAAGACGGCCATGACCTCGTCGCCGACGAACTTCTCGACGGTGCCGCCGTGCGCCTCGATCGCCGCCGCGGCGCGCTCGAAGAAGACGAGCATCAGGTGCCGCAGCGCCTCGGGATCGAGCCGGCCCGCGAGCTCGGTGTACGCGACGAGGTCGCAGAAGAGGACGGTGACCGTCTTGCGGCCCTCGACCGTGCGATTCGAGAGCACGTCCATGTCCCGAAAGTACACCTGCCGCCGCGCCGCGACCAGCCGCGCCTACGATCTCACGATGCTTCCCGAGGAGAGTGCCGGCCTCGCCGTCGAGGTCCGCGAGCTCGTCAAGCGCTACCCGAAGTCGCCCGTCAACGCGGTCGACGGCGTGTCCTTCGACGCTCCGCCGGGCGAGGTGTTCGGGCTGCTCGGCCCCAACGGCGCCGGGAAGACGACGACCGATCGGCGTGCTGACGACCCGCGTCCGCCCGACGGCCGGCTCGGCCCGCCTCGCCGGTGTCGACGTGGTCGCGACCCGGTGCGGGCCGCGGCGCAGCTCGCGGTGATCCCGCAGCGCAGCAACCTCGACCGCTCGCTCTCGATCCGCGACAACCTGATCTTCCACGCCGCCTACCACGGCGTGCCGGCGCGCGAGCGCGCAGCAGCGGGCCGACGAGCTGCTCGAGCAGTTCGGCCTGCTCGAGCGCGCGAAGTCAAGCCCGACATGTTCTCCGGCGGCCAGGCGCAGCGGGTGATGATCGCCCGCGCGCTCATGCACGCGCCGCGGGTGCTGTTCCTCGACGAGCCGACGCACCGGCCTCGACCCGGCCGCGCGGCTCTTCGTCTGGGACCGCCTGCGCGAGCTGCGCGACCGGGGGGTGACCCTCGATCCTCACGACCCACGACATGGACGAGGCGGCGGTGCTCGCCGACCGGGTCGGGATCATGGACCACGGCAACCTGCTCGCGCTCGACACGCCCGAGGCGCTGATGCGCTCGCGTCCCGGGCGGCACGACGCTCGAGCTGACGACGCAGGTCGCGACGACCGGCGGCCGGCGCGAGCGATCGCTGCGCTCGCGGCGCTCGACCGAGGTCGAGCGCGTCGAGCGGCTCGACGCGGCCGACCGAGGACGGCCCGCCCGGCGCGCCGGCGCGGCGCAGCGGCCGGCGAGCTGCGCGTGCGCCTCTACGTCTCGGGCGATGCGCCCGCTGCTCGTCGCGCCCGCGGCCGGGTGCTCGCCGAGCACGGCGCTCACGCCTCAGCGACGTGAAGCTCGGCATGCCGACGCTCGAGGACGTCTTCATCCACCTGACCGGGCGGACGCTCCGATGAGCGCGGCGTCGCCGCGCCGCACGTCGCGCCGGGCCAGCGGCGCGTCTTCCTGCGCCGTCCTGCAGCGCGACATCTACGTCACCTGGGGCGAGTTCCCGGTCTTTCTCGCACAGGTGATCCTGCAGCCGTTCTTCCTGCTCTTCGTGTTCGGCAAGGTGCTCGGCAGCCTCGGCTACACGCGGCCGGCTACTCCGCCCTGCTCTTTCCCGGGCCTGCTCGCGCTGACCGCGGTGATCACGAGCATGCAGACGCTCGCCTTCCCGCTCGTGATCGAGTTCGGCTGGACGAAGGAGATCGAGGACCGCCTGCTCGCGCCGATGTCGACCGGCCTCGTCGCGGCCGAGAAGGTGCTGTTCGCGGCCCTTCGCTCGCTCGATCGCGACCGCTGATCATGATCCCGATCGGGATCCTCGTCCTCGGCTCGATCCCGTGGCGCTGGAGCGGCTTCCCGCTCTTCCTCGCGATCGTCGTCCTCGGCTCGCTCCTCGGCGCCGCGACTCGGCCTCGTGCTCGGAACGCTCGTCGCAGCCCAACCGGATCAACATCGTCTTCTCGCTCGTCTTCACGCCGCTGCTCTTCACCGGCTGCAGCCAGTACCCGTGGCCCTCGCTCGCCCGGCTGCGCTGGTTCCAGGTGGTCACCGCCGCGAACCCGATGACCTACGTCAGCGAGGGCCTGCGCGGCGCGCTGATCCCGGCCGTGCCCCACATCCGCGCCCTGGATCTGCCTCCTCGTGCTCGTCGTCTCCGTCAGCGTCCTGCTGGCGATCGGCGTGCGCGGCTTCTACCGGCGCGCGATCGATTAGGCAGCAGCCCGCGCGGCCGCGAACTGGTCGGCGGCGAAGTCGAGGTCGGCGACGCGTGTGGGCGGCGGACATCTGCGTCCGGATCCGGGCGGTGCCGCGCGGGACGACGGGGAAGGAGAAGCTGACCGCGTAGACGCCGAGGTCGACCAGCGCGGGCCGAGAAGGCCGCGGCGGTGACCTCGTCGCCGATCATCACCGGGACGATCGGGTGCTCCCCGGGAGGACGTCGAAGCCGAGCTCCGTCATGCGCGTCCGGAAGTGCGCGGTGTTGTCGCGCAGCCGGCCACGCAGCTCGGCCGAGCTCTCGATCAGCTCGAGCGCCCGGACGCTGGCCGCGACCACCGGCGGGGCGACGCTGTTCGAGAAGAGATAGGGGCGGGAGCGCTGGCGCAGGAGCTCGACGATCTCGCGCCGGCCCGAGACGTAGCCGCCGCTCGCGCCGCCGATCGCCTTGCCGAGCGTGCCGGTCACGATGTCGACGCGCTCGATGACGCCGTGATGCTCGGGCGTGCCGCGACCGCCGGGGCCGACGACGCCGACCGCGTGCGAGTCGTCGACCATCACGAGCGCGTCGTGGCGCTCGGCGAGCTCGCAGATCCGGTCGAGCTGGGCGAGGTAGCCGTCCATCGAGAAGACGCCGTCCGTCGCGATCAGCCGGTGGCGGGCGTCGGCGGCCTCCTCGAGCCGCGCCTCGAGCTCGTCCATGTCGCCGTTCGCGTAGCGCAGCCGGCGCGCCTTGCACAGGCGGATGCCGTCGATGATCGAGGCGTGGTTGAGCTGGTCGGAGATGACCGCGTCCTCCTCGCCGAGGAGCGCCTCGAACAGGCCGCCGTTCGCGTCGAAGCAGGAGCTGTAGAGGATGGTGTCGTCGGTGCCGAGGAACTCGGACAGCCGCTCCTCGAGCTCGCGGTGCAGGGCCTGGGTGCCGCAGATGAAGCGCACGGAGGCCATCCCGTAGCCCCAGCGGTCGAGCGCCTCGTGGGCCGCCGCGACGATCGCGGGATGGTTGGCGAGGCCGAGGTAGTTGTTCGCGCAGAGGTTGAGCAGCTCGCCGCGCGCCGGTCACGTCGACGTGCGCGCCCTGCGGCGTCGTGATCTCCAGCTCGGACTTGTAGAGCCCGGCCTCGCGGACCTCGGCGAGCGTCCCGACGAGATCGTCGCGCAGCGTTCCGTACATCAGCCCTCCTCGATTCGAGTCCAGTCGAGGAGCACCTTGCCCGACTGCCCCGAACGGGCGACGGCGAACGCCTCCTCGAAGTCGCGGTAGGAGAAGCGGTGCGTGATCACCGGCGTGAGGTCGAGGCCCGACTCGACCAGCACGGTCATCAGGTACCAGCGTCTCGTACATCTCGCGGCCGTAGATCCCTTTCAGCGTCAGCATCTCGAAGATCACCGGGTCCAGGTCCAGCGAGACCTCGCCGGCGGGGATGCCGAGCAGCGCGATGCGAGCCGCCGTGCGCACATCGCGGCGATCATCGTCGCGCAGGGCCGCCGGGTTGCCGGACATCTCGAGGCCGACGTCGAAGCCCTCGGTCATGCCGAGCTCGTGCTGCACGTCGGCAAGGTCGCGCTCCGTCGGGTCGACCGCCACCGTCGCGCCCATCCGGCGCGCCAGGTCGAGGCGGTAGTGGTTCGAGTCGCTGATGACGACGTGGCGCGCGCCGGCGTGGCGCACGACGGCCACCGCCATGCAGCCGATCGGGCCGGCGCCGGTGATGAGCACGTCCTCGCCGAGCACCGGGAAGGCCAGCGCCGTGTGCACGGCGTTGCCGAAGGGGTCGAAGATCGCGGCGACGTCCTCGTCGACTCCCGGCTTCGTGGTGCCAGACGTTCGTCATCGGCAGCGCGACGAGCTCGGCGAACGCGCCCGGCCGCTTGCACGCCGAGGCCGATCGTGTGCGCGCAGAGATGACGCCGCCCGGCCATGCAGTTGCGGCAGCGCCCGCAGACGACGTGGCCCTCGCCGCTGACGAGGTCGCCGACCTGGAAGCCGCTGACGTTCGAGCCGACGCTCGACGATCTCGCCGACGAACTCGTGCCCGATCACCATCGGCACCGGGATCGTCCGCTGCGCCCACGCGTCCCAGTCGTAGATGTGCAGGTCGGTGCCGCAGATGCCCGGTCTTGTGCACCCGGATCAGGACGTCGTTGATGCCGATCTCCGGCACGGGGACGTTCTCGAGCGACAGGCCGACCGCCGCCTCCGCCTTGACGAGCGCTTGCACGCGGCCAGCCTAGTTCCGTCCGGGGCGACGCGTTGAATCAAGGCTGGTGGCCCTGCAGGCGTGGCGAGACGACTATCCGTGGCTTCGCTTGGCGTTCCGGCAATCGGGCGCGTACGGCAAGACCGCGTCGGAGGAGTGGCGGTGGCGGATCGAGGAAGACCTCAGGGCTCCGCTCGACTACCAGGTGCGGACCGACGGGACGGCCGTGGTCTGGTGCGGCCTCTCGAGCCACGACTTCAAGCACGAGCCGACGCCGAAGGATCTCCTGCGGGGCCTCGGCACCGCCTACCGCCGGGAGCTCGAGCGCCGCGGCTGGCAGTACCCGGACCTGAACGCGCCGGCGCCGGCCGAGCCCGGCTCCGACGTCACCGTCTCGACCCGCTACGGGCCGGTCGAGATCTCGCCCGCTGCGCGTGACGCGCTCGTCGAGGAGATCCGGAGCCGGGGCAGCGGCGACTTCGTCGCCCGCGTCTTCGAGGCCGTCGGCGCCTCACGGCCGGTGAATCTCGACCGCAAGGGGAAGATCGTCGTCCTCGATGCGCTCTGGGGGCTGCCCGAGGGCGCGGGGACCGACCCGCGGCTCCGCGAGCTCCAGGACAAGCTCAGGGACGAGATCACGGCCTCCTAGGCGCCGGCCACGGCGCCCATGGTGATCGCGGACAGGACGATCAGAGCCGCGATCGTCAAGGCGACGCACAGGGCTGCGATCGTGAACGTCGTTCGCTTCATGGTGGGGCTTTCGCCGCCCGATCCGTCAGCCCTTTGCAGGTGTCCGCAGCTCCGCCGCGAATCGTCGTCGGGCAAGGCTCACTCCGAGGAGGTACACGGTGGACAGCTCGTTGCGTTATGTCGGATGCCTGGCCGGATTCGGCTTCGGTGTCCTGTGGATGACGGAAGGGATCGGCGCGGCGATCCTCTGCCTGCTGCTGGCGGGTCTCGGCTACGGCGCGGTGCTGGTGGCGGAACGCGCGCGAGCCAACCCGAGCACGTTCCGGCTGCCCAGCCGGACGCCCGAGGCGCAGGAGGACGACCTGCCGCTACGGGCCGAGGAGCTCAACCTCGACCTCGGGCACGTCTACGAGCCCGACGACGCGTCGAGCCCTCTCGCCGCCGAGGCCGAGTACGGCTGGCCTACGGAGGAGCCGGAGCTTGTCCACACGCGGACCGGCTAGCGCTTTGGCCCTCATCGCCTGCGCCGCAGTGCTGCCTCTCGCGGGCTGCGGCGGAGGCGGGGGCGGCAGCTCGGCCAACAGCCACACGTACGTCATCACGCCGTCCGCCGGCGGCAATCTCGCGGCGGGCATCTACGTGACGATCGTGTCGCCCGTCCCGATTCCGGCGAAGCTCTTGACGACCGGCGGCAGCAAGGTCGTCGGCGAGGCGCAAGGCCCGGAGGTGTGCTCGGTCACCAAGACGGTTCAGGGCACACACGGCCCGGGAGCGTTCCTGAGCGGGAAGGACATCACGATCAAGATCAACGGCTCGAACCCGTTCACGGCGCTGGCCTGCAAGTCGCTGAAGAAGGCGACGTTCAAGGCGTCGGATCTCGGCGGGAGCTAGCGCCGCTCTCGGCTGGCGCGCCAGATCTGCCGTACGTCGCTCGATGTCTGGTCCGTCACCCAGGCGGCTACCGCGATCACGCAGATGGCCGCGAGCACGCCCAGGATCGCAGAGCGGGAGGGATGCGCGTGTTGCCGGGCCGTAACCGGACCGCAGCCCACTCGCCTCCAGCGACCGGGTTAGCGTCGGCGGGCGTACTCCTGCGCACCGAGAGCTCGAGCGGCGCCCCGGCTGCTTCACCCTCCGACCGGGGCGTCGTTCGCTCTCGCCCGGTACCAGCGGCACAGAAGCGGGTCCGCGGGATTCTACGGACGCGTCGCGGTGCTCAGGCGACGATGACCTGAGGATGGTCGCGTTTCCAGGGGCGGGTCCGCGCGTGTCGGTTTGGCCGAGGTGGCCGGCCGCCGCCTGCGCGCGGGTATGGACGTCGCGGGTTCGCCGGACGTGCCTCGCGATGGGGCTCGTCCTCGCTGCGTACGCGTCCTGGCAGGCGCTGAGATGGGGGCCGTCCTCCGATACGCGCCTGATCGCGAACCTGTTCTTCTACGTCGTCTCGGGCTCGGCCGTGTGCTCGGCGTACCTGGCCTCGCGGCGCTGTCGCCACAACCGGCGGCTGGCCCGGGCCTGGCGGCTCTTCGCGCTCGGGATCGGCGGCCAGCTCGCGGGCCAGGTCGCCTTCCAGGTGTACGACGTGCTGGGAAAGACGCCCTACCCGTCGGTCGCCGACGTGCTCTACCTCTCCTTCTACCCGCTGATGCTCGCCGGGCTGCTGACGTTGCCCATGGCGAGCGACGGCCGATCGGGGCGGCTGCGGCTGGGGGTGGACCTGGCGGTGGTCGCCATCGCCGGGTCCGCGCTCGTCGTGTACGTCGTCCTGGGGCCGACACTCGTCGCTCACAGCGGCAGCCCCGTGCAGGTTGGGTTCTCGGTCGCCTATCCGGCCGGAGACATGGTTCTGCTCGTGGGGATCTCCTCGGCGCTCGTACGCGGGGCGGTGTGGTCCTTGCGCTGGCCGCTCCGGCTGCTCGCAGCCGGGCTCGTCCTCTTCGTGGTCGGCGACCTCATATACGGCTACATCACGCTGCACTCCAGCTACCAGACGGGCGACCTCGTCGACGCGACCTGGATGGTCGCTCTGGCGTTGATGGCCGTCGCGGGCGCGACCCAGACGACCGCCACCCGTAACGAGCCGCACGAGCTGGGTCGCAGCCGCGTCAGCTGGCTCCCCTCGGTCGCCGTCGGGCTCGGCTTCGGCATCCTCTTCTTCGCCAACCGGCACGATCCGCTCTTCCCCGGCCTGACGCTCGACGGCATCGCGATGCTGCTCGCCGGCCTTGTCCTCGCGCGGCAGGCGCTCGTTCAGCGCGACCTGATCAACGCGCAGAAGCAGCTGCACCATCAGGCCTTCTACGACGCGCTGACCGGGCTGGCGAACCGGACGCTCGTGCTCGACCGCGCCGAGCAGATGCTCGCCTCGGCACGCAGGAGAGGGCTGAACCTCTCCGCACTGTTCGTCGACCTCGACCGCTTCAAGGATGTGAACGACAGCCTGGGTCACGCGGCCGGCGACCAGCTCCTTCAGGCCGTCGCGGTTCGTCTCACCGCCGTGGTGCGCGAGACGGACACGATCGGCCGCTTCGGCGGTGACGAGTTCGTCGTCCTGCTCGACCCGAACACGCAGGTGAACGCACCGGAGGTGGCCGAGCGGATCCTGGCAACGCTCCGCGAGCCGTTCCAGCTCGAGGACGAGAGCCTCGGCTCGATCGAGATCAGCGCCAGCGTCGGGATCAGCGAGGCAGCAGACGCGACCGCCGACAGTCTGCTCGGAGAGGCCGACCGGGCTCTCTACACCGCCAAGGCTGCCGGCAGGGGCCGGTACGCCGTCTTCGGGGCGCAGCCCTCGGCCGGCGACAGCCGTCATCCCACCTCGGCGGCTGCGGCGCGCCAACCCCAGTCCAACCGTGCTCGCCTCGCCGCCGAGCTCGCACAGGCGCTCGACAGCGGCGCCGTCGAGGTGTGGTTCCAGCCTCAGGCCGACGCGCGAACAGGTCGCGTGCAGGCAGTGGAGGCGCTCGTCCGCTGGCATCATCCCGTCCACGGGCTTCTCCTCCCCGCCGATTTCGTCCCGCTCGCGGAGAGCACCGGACTCATCAACAAGCTGACCACCCGGGTGCTCGACGCGGCGCTCGCGCAGTGCGCCGCGTGGAAGCGCGCCGGCCTCGACCTGCGCGTCTCGGTCAATGTCAGCGCGTCAGATCTCCTGGATGACCTCCACGACCGAGTCGCTGCGGCGCTCGATCGCTACGACCTCGAGCCGAGCGCGGTCGTCATCGAGGTCACCGAGAGCGCAGTGCTCTCCGACCCGGCCCGTGCCGGCGCGATGCTCACGCGACTCGCACGGCTCGGCGTGGGACTCTCCCTCGACGACTTCGGCACCGGCTTTTCCTCGCTCCAGCACCTGAAGACGCTGCCCGTCACCGAGATCAAGATCGACAGGAGCTTTGTGACCGAGATGACCCCGGCGGACTCTGCAATCGTCGAGGCCACCACCCAACTCGCCCACCGGCTCGGTAAGCGTGTCGTCGCAGAAGGCGTCGAAGACGGAGACACCTGGCATCGACTCGCCGCAGCCGGTTGCGAGCTGATCCAGGGTTACGCGCTCTCCCGCCCTCTGCCGGCCGACGAGCTCGAAGCGACGCTGCGGAACGCCGCCCCGGTAGAGCAGCCGCGCGCGGCCACCGCCGCCTGAGGCGTCACCTCCCCGGAGGTGCTTCGGGCAGCGCCGCCGACACTCCGAACCCGCCCTAGACCGAGAGCTGCGGGGCAGGGATTCGAACCCCAACTTCCTGATCCAGAGTCAGGCGTCCTACCATTAGACGACCCCGCAACGGGTCGCGGGCCAGTGTAGCCAGGCTCTAGGACCAGGTCAGGTCGCCGTCCGGCGTCACCGTGGAGCCGCGTTTCCAGGCCACGTCCCAGATGTTTCCCTCGGGGTCGCGGAAGCTGAAGATGCGGAAGCCGTGCGGCGAGTCGAACGGCTCCCCGAGCAGCTCGGCCCCGTCGACACCCTGGAGCAGCTCGTATACGCGGTCGACCTCCTCCGGGCTCGCGAGGTTCAAACCGAGCGTGAAGCCGCGGAAGCCGTCGGCACGTGGGCCGAAGTCCCGCTCGTAGTTCCGCGCGGCGTAGAGCGCGACGACGAGCCCGTTCGTCCCCTGGAAGAGGCGATGCGCGGGCTCGCTCTCCGCGTCCTCCGCCCAGGCCATCGCGCGCAGGAATTCGGCCATCCGCTCGACGTCGGCGCACGCGAGCGTGAGGAAGTTCAGCTGCGGCGCGCCGGACACTAGATCTCGAGCCGGTACATCGGCACGAGGCGCTGCTCGGTCTCGGTGTCGATGTGCGCGACGACCTCGACGTACGGCTCGAGGCCGCTGCCGCGCAGCTTCGCCTTCAGCAAGCCGTCGACCTGGAAGATGCCGGAGCTGTTGTTCATCAGGATCTCGATCTTGATCGGCCGGTCCTCGCCGTCCGTGATCGTGACGTCCTCGATGGCCGCCGCCGAGAGGAGTGCATCGAGATGCTTCCCTTCTCGAACGGGATCCGCGAGCGGCCCTTCGCCATGTCGAGCGCGTCCGCGACGCGGACGATGCCGGCGTCGACCGTGAGCGGCTCGCCGTCGGCGCGGTGGCTGATGATGGCCTGCAGCGCCTCCGACACGATCACGGTCTTGTCGGGCTCCTCGTAGAGGCCGTCGAGCAGCTCTCGCATCTTCGGCTCGGCGAGGAAGAGCGAGAAGTCCTCATGGCCGCGCCGGTGGATCGACATGCCGACGCAATGGAAGAGCGCGGCGAGGACGACGACGACCTCCGCGTCGTCCTGCTCCAGTCCGAAGTCGCGAACGAGCCCGGGTTCGACGCCGTGCTTCGTGAGCTGCCGGAGGAGCTTGAGCGCGATGTTCGTGACGATCTGGATGTGCACCCACGAGTGGTCGTTGATCGCCATCCGCGAGACCGCGTTGACGTTCGAGACGTGCCACCAGCCCTTGAGCGTATTGTCGGCGTTGACGCGCTCGATCAGCGTCCGGAGCTTGCGGTTGCCGCGGACCGGGACGTTGATCCTCATGCGCGCGACCGCTTCGGCGGGCGTCATCCGCGTCTCGTGCTCGGCCTCCTCGTCGACCGGCTGCTCGATTCGCTCGGCGTCTCCTTGTCGAGCGCCATCTCGGCCACGATGGAGCATAGTGCGCGAGATGTCCGCGCAAGCATCGGCGCCCCAGCTCCGTCCGCTCGGGATCGGCGAGATCCTCGACGTCGGGATCAAGATCTACAGCCGCAACTGGTTGACGCTCTGGAAGATCGTTGTCTTCGTCGTCCTGCCGGCGCAGGTCCTCGTCAACATCGTCGTGGTCTCGGCCGCGCCGAGCGGTCACCTCGTTGTCGAGCGGCAATCCTTTCGCGCCGTCGGTCTCGGGGCCTACGTTCCTCACGCACCACCAGGTCGTCGTGCTCGCCGTGGGCGAGCTTGCCGCCGTCTTGATCAACTTCGTCGCCGGCCGGTTCGCGCAAGCCGGCTGCTTCCGGGCAGTGGCCGACGCCTACCTCGGGGAGGAGGTGGGATGGCGCTCGTCGCTCCGCTTCGCGCTGCGCCGGCTGCCGGCCATCATCGGCTCAGCATCCTCTCGGGCTTCTTCGTCCTCCTCGGCACGATCCTCCTCGTCCTCCCGGGCATCTACCTCTACGTCTCCTTTGCCGTGGCCGTCCCGGTTCTGCTGGTGGAAGGAGCAGGGCCGTGGCGCGCGCTCGGGCGGTCGCGCCGGCTCGTGCAGGGGCGATGGTGGGGCACGTTCGGCGTGGCCCTCGTCGGCTACCTCCTCGTCACGATCGTGACCCGGCGCTGACCGGCGTGGTCGTCGGCATCGCCTTCGCCAACCCATCGCGCAACTCGGTCACCGGCTTCCCTCAACACCCTCGCGTCGACGATCGCGCAGCATGCTCGCCACGCCCGCGGCGGCGGCCTTCATCACCGTCCTGTACATCGACCTGCGCGTGCGCAAGGAAGGGTTCGACCTCTTGCTGCTTGCCCGCCGCCTCGGCGTCGAGCGGGCGCCCGGCCAGGAGCCGCCGTCGTTCCTGCCCGAGCCGGCGCCCGTGGGGAGCCAGCCGCCGTTCTGGCCGCCGCCTCCGGGCTGGAAGCCGGATCCTGCACCGGAGCCGGCCGCGGCGCCCCCGGAGCCGCCGAGCGATCAGCCCCCGTTCTGGCCGCCGCCTCCCGGGTGGAAGGCCGGCGACCGGTGAGCCCGGCGCAGGCGCGGGAGCAGGCGCGGCACATCCTCTCGGAGCGACGGTTCCGCGGCACGTCGCTGCCGCGCCCCTTCCACGGCTTCCTCTCCTGGCTCGCCCGCCATCTCAACTTCCTCGCGCGCGGCTGGGACTGGCTCGCGGGGAGGATCGGCGGCCCGCACGTCCTGTGGGGGCTCGTCGGCGCGATCGTCCTCGTGGCCGCCGTCGTCCTGCGCTGCGCCTGGCCCGGCGTCGCACCGAGGTCGAGGTCCGCGGCCTCGGGCGTGCGTGCGGCGGGAAAGAGCGAGGACCCGGCTGACCTCGAGCGACTCGCCGACGAGGCCGAGCGGCAGGGGGATCTCGAGGTTGCGCTCCGCCTTCGCTTCCGCGCCGGCCTGTTGCGACTCGGCCGGGCGCAGGCCCTGCCGCTGCGGCCGTCGCTGCGCACCCGGGAGGCGCGGCGCGTGCTGCGGAACGCCCGCTTCGACCGGCTCGCGCGGGACTTCGACGAGGTGGTCTACGGGCGCCGTGTGCCGAGTGCCGGGGACGTCGTGGCCGCGCGCACCGAGTGGCCGCTGGTGCTCGCGGAGGCGCGGCGGTGAGCCGGCCGTGGCGGATCGCGATCGGAATCGTCGCGCTGCTCGTCGTCGTCAATCTCGCGCTCCGCTTCCTCGGCACGCTCACGGGAGGCACTCCGGGCGGCCCGCGCTCCTCCTCGTACGCGACATCCGCGCGAGGGGACGCCGCGTATGCCGAGCTGCTCGGCGACGCCGGGCATCCGGTCGCGCAGGTGCGGAGCCTGCCGCATCAGTCGCCGCCGAGCGCCGGGGCGACGGTATTCCTCCTCGATCCGCCGGCGGTGGGGACGCAGGACCTCGAGGCGCTCCGGACGTTCGTCGGCGGAGGTGGGCACCTCGTCGCCGCCGGCCTGTCGACGGCGGCCATGCGCGAGCTCGTTTCGCGGCCGCCGGTGCGTGCGCCCGGCTTGGGCCGTGTCCGGCAGGACGGGCTCGAGATCGAGACCGGCGGTGGGAGCGTGTGGCGTGACGAGGGACTCGTGGCCGTGAGGCGGGTCGGCAACGGCACGGTGGAGCTCCTCGGCGACTCCTCGCCACTCCAGAACCGGCTCCTCGGCTCCGCCGACAACGCTGCGTTCGGTCTGGCGCTCGCCGCGCCGCGCAACCGGCCGGTCGCGTTCCTGGAGAGCTACCACGGCTACGGAAGCGGAACCGGGACCGGCCTGTCCGCCCTGCCGCTCACCTGGAAGCTGCTGCTCTGCGGCCTCGGTCTCGCGGGGCTCGTGTACATGGTCGCGTGCGGCCGGCGCTTCGGGCCGCCCGAGGAGGAGGGCAGGAGTCTCGCGCCGCCGCGGCGCCAGTACGTCGACTCGCTCGCCGGGATCGTCGCCCGCAGCAAGCGCCGCGACGCCGCCGTCGGCCCCGTGCGCCGCGAGGCTCGTGACGCCCTCCTCCGCCGGGCCTCGCTCCCGCGGGACGCGAACGACGACGCCGTTCGGTTCGCCGCCGCCCGGCTCGGCCTGGCGGACGACGACGCAGAGACGCTCCTGCGACCGGCCCGGACGGACGCGGACGTGCTGGCACTCGGCCGGGCCGCGGCTCGAATCAGGCAGGATCACCGCTGATGGAGGGCCTGCGCGACCGCGTCGTAGCCGAGGTGGCGAAGGTCGCCGTCGGCCAGGAGGGGACGGTCGAGCGGATTCTCTGTGCGCTGCTCGCAGGCGGCCACGTCCTGCTCGAGGGCGTGCCCGGCGTCGCGAAGACGCTGGTGGCAAACGGGGTCGCACGCGCGCTCGGCCTCGAGTTCAGGCGCGCCCAGTTCACGCCGGACATGCTCCCCTCGGACCTGCTCGGGACGCTGACGCTGCACGGCGGCGAGCTCGCCTTCCGGCCGGGGCCGGTCTTCACGAGCGTGCTGCTCGCGGACGAGATCAACCGGACGCCGCCGAAGACGCAGGCCGCGCTGCTCGAGGCGATGGAGGAGAGGCAAGTGACGATCGAGGGGACGTCCAGGGCTCTGCCGGAGCCGTTCCTCGTCCTCGCCACGCAGAACCCGATCGAGTACGAGGGGACGTACCCGCTGCCCGAGGCCCAGCTCGACCGCTTCCTCTTCAAGCTCGCGCTCGGCTACCCCGACGAGGAGGACGAGCGGCAGATCCTCGGCCTCAGGCATCGCGGCGTGCGGCCGGCAACCCTGGACGACGTCCAGCCTGTGGTCGATCCCGCGGAGCTCGCGCAGGCCGGACGCGAGCTCGACGCGACCGGCGTCTCCGACGAGGTCGCCGGCTACGTGACGGCGATCGTCCGTGCCACGCGCACGCTGCCGGGCGTCGAGCTCGGTGCGAGCCCGCGCGCCGGAGTCCACCTGCTCGCCGCGGCGAAGGCGGTCGCCAGGCTCGACGATCGCGGCTACGTGACGCCCGACGACGTCGCCGAGGTCGCGCCGGACGTGCTCCGACACCGGCTGCTGCTGCGGCCCGAGGCAGAGCTCGAGCGCTACACGGCCGATGACGCCGTTCGCGCCGCCCTCGAGACCGTTCCCGTCCCGCGGTGACGCCGACGCCCCGCGCGGCGCTCGCGCTGGCGCTCGTCGCCGTCTCGCTACTCGTCCTGCCGGTGCCGGTCGCCATTCTGCTCGCCGTCGCGCTCGTCGCCGCGACCGCCGTCGACGCCTGGTGGGTGCGGCGGCCGCCGGAGGTGGTGAGACGAGTGCCGACGCACCTCGCGCGCGGTGTGCCCTCGGAGTTTCGCCTCGTGCCGGCGGAGCCCGTGCGCATCCGGGTGCGCCAGCCGCTGCCCCCCGACCTCGAGCTCGAGCCCGCACAGGCGGAGGGCGTGCTGGACGCGCCGCTCGTCGCGCGCCGGCGCGGCCGCCACACGCTTCCGCCGCCGGTCGCCAGGCGCACGGGGCCGCTCGGGCTCGCCGCCTGGACGCATCGGGTCGGCGACACCGCGGACGTGCTCGTCTATCCGGACCTGCCGGCCGCCCGCCGGCTTGCCAGCGCGGTCCGAGCGGGCAAGTTCCGGGACGAAGGCCTACGCCGCCGGGGGCCGCTCGGCCTCGGCACCGAGTTCGAGTCGGTACGCGAGTACTCCCCGGACGACGACATCCGCCAGGTGAACTGGCGCGCCACGGCTCGTCTCGGCCGCCCGATGAGCAACCAGTACCGGATCGAGCGCGACCGGGACGTCGTCTGCGTCGTCGACTGCGGCCGCCTCATGGCGGCTCCCTTTACCGACCGGACGCGCCTCGACGCGGCGCTCGACGCGGCCGTGGCGGTCGCCGCCGTGGCCGACGTCCTGGGCGACCGCTGCGGCGCGATCGCGTTCGCCGGGGAGGTGCTGCGCTCGCTGCCGCCCCGGCGGGCCGGCGCGCGTGACGTCGTGTCGGCGCTGTTCGACCTCGAGCCCCTGCCGGTCGAGAGCGACTACGAGCTCGCGTTCGCCCAGATCCGCGGCGTCAAGCGCGCTTTCGTCCTCGTCCTCACGGATCTGCTGGAGGAGTCGGCGGCGCAGCCGCTCGTCGAGGCGCTGCCGGTGCTGGCGCGCAGGCACGCGGTCGCAGTGGCCGGATCGGCCGATCCCGACCTCGACGCCGCGGTGCGCTCGGAGCCGCACGTGCCCGGCGACGTCTACCGGGCTGCGGTCGCCATCGACGTCCTCGCCGCCCGCGCGCGTGCCGCGGCGCGCCTGCAGCATGCGGGCGCCACGGTGGTCGAGGCGCCGCCGGCGATCCTCGCCGCCACGTGCGTCAGGACCTATCTGCGGGCGAAGTGGCTGGCACGGCTCTAGCTAGGGGTCTTTGGCGGAAAGCTGCTCGTCGTCGGCTCAGCCCGATTTTCGCCAAAGACCCCTACCAGATCTCCCACGCCAGACAACGAGACCCCAGTAGACGACACCGAGGCCGACGCCGGTGCCGACGACCGCGCCGAGCCCGGCCTCCGACAGGTTCGCGCGGTTGCCCTCCACGATCCCGGCGATCACCAACCAGGGCGCCGTCCCGAGCACGAGGAGCAGCGCCTCGACCGCCTCGCGCTGCAGCGAGACGCGGCGCGTGCGAAGGCCGGGCGAGACGATCGACCAGCCGACGCTCAGGCCGGCCGCGCCGCCGACGAGGATGCAGGAGAGCTCGAGCACGCCGTGCGCCGTCACGAGGTCGACGAAGCCGACGCCGTTGCCGGCCTGTCCCATCAGCCCGCCGATCACCCCGAGCAGCAGGCCGTTGTAGAGGAGGGCGCCCGCGGTCGCGATTCCTCCCGTGATTCCGCCCGCGAACGCCACGAGCGTGACCTGGATGTTGTTCGTGAAGATCTCGCTCGTGAAGGCGGTCTGCTGCGCCGGCGACATGTCGTGCCACGGGTGGCCCGGCTGCAGCGCCGGCCGGAACTGGGCAGGGACGACGCCGGTCGCCGCGGCGGGATCGTGCACGCCCCAGAGCGCCGCGAGCGCAGCCGAGCCGAAGAGGAGGACGAACGCGACGAGCAGAAACCTGCGCCGCTCCGCGACGAGCCGCCAGTAGTCGGTGACGAAGAAGCGGATGACCGAGCGCCGCCTCGAGCGCACGTCGTAGACCGCCTGGCGGCCCTGGCGCACGAGCACCTCGAGCCGCGCGGTCTCGGGCGACCGTGGAGCCTTGCGGCGCAGGCGCGCGAGATCCGCCGCCGCCGCGCGGTAGAGCGCGCCCAGCCGCAAGAGTCGCTCCGGCCCGAGCCGCTCGGGACGTCGCCCCGCCTCGCGCAGCAACAGCTCCAGCTCGTGCCAGTCGGGGCTTCGCGCGGCGATGAATCTGTCTAGCCTCATCGGGAATGGTGTTCGAGGACCGGCTGACGATCGACACGCCGGAGGGCGTGCCGCTCGAGCTTACGCTCGCAGGCGTCGGTTCACGCTGCGCGGCCGCGCTGATCGACTACCTCCTCCAGACGATCATCCTCGTGGCGCTGCTCCTCGTGCTCGGCTACGGCGCGGGAATCTCGCCGGGCGCGAGCGCGGTCTCCGGAGCCGTCTGGGTCGTGGGCTTCTTCTTCGTCTTCTGGGGCTACGACGTCGCCTTCGAGGTGCTCAACTCCGGCCGGACGCCGGGCAAGGCGCTGAACGGGCTGCGGGTCGTGCGGGAGTCCGGGGCGCCCGTCACCTTCGGGACGAGCGCCGTGCGGAACGTCATCCGCATCGTCGACATCCTCCCCGGCACGTACCTCGTCGGGATGGCTTCCATCCTCGTCACGCGACGGAACCAGCGGCTCGGCGACCTCGCGGCCGGCACGCTCGTGCTCCGCGAGCCGCGGAGTCTGCCGGCGGAGCTGCGCATCTCGCCCTCGGTGCAGGCGCCGGCGTGGGACACGAGCGCCGTCGGCCAGCAGGACCTCGACACCGTCGCCGCATTTCTCGCGCGCCGCGGTGACCTGGCCGCGGGCGCGCGCATCCAGATCGCGGCGGAGCTCGCGGGCCGCCTGCGTCCGAAGGTCGGCGGCGCGATCGCCAGCGAGGAGCGACGAGATGTTCCTCGAGCGTCTGCTGGCCGCGAAACGGGGTCGTGGCTAGCCGCTCGGCCGAGTAGCATCGCGCCGCGGCGACGCTGCCGTTCTTCTCGGGTCCTTGATCGATTCTGAAAGGAGCTCTTCCGTGGCCATGTATCCACCACCTCCGCAGGCGGCAGGGGCGCCGCCGGCCAGCGGAAGCGCCTCCGGGCCGCGAGCGGGATTCTGGCGCCGCTTCGTCGGCGTCCTCATCGACGGGATCCTCCTTGGGATCGTGGAAGGCATCCTGAGGGCGGTCCTGGGAGCCGGCCCCGGCACCGGCCTGTACGTCCTCGCGTCGATCGTCTACTTCACGGTGATGATCGGCTCGCGTCGCGGGCAGACGCTCGGGCAGATGGCCATGGGGATCCGGGTGATCGACTTCAACACGGGCGGGTCGATCGGCTACGGGCGCGCTTTCATCCGCTGGCTCGTGGCCATCCTCTCGGCCATCCCGATCTTCCTCGGCTACTTCTGGATGCTCTGGGACAAGGAGAAGCAGTGCTGGCACGACAAGGCGGCGAACGACGTCGTCGTGCCGGTGCAGTACTACCCGGTCAACTGAGTCGCAGCTATGCCGCGGCCCAGTCGCCGTACAGGCTCGTGTAGAGACCCTGGCGGGCGAGGAGCTCCTCGTGCGAGCCCTGCTCGATCACCTGGCCGTGCTCGAGCACGACGATCAGGTCGGCGTCGCGGATCGTCGACAGCCGGTGCGCGATCACGAACGAGGTCCGGTCGGAGAGCAGCGTCCGGAGCGCCCGCTCGATCGTCCGCTCCGTGCCGATGTCGACCGAAGAGGTCGCCTCGTCGAGGATCAGGATCCGCGGGTCGGCGAGCAGCGCGCGCGCGAAGGCGACGAGCTGGCGCTGGCCGAGCGAGAGCCGCGAGCCGCGCTCCCCGAGCTGCGTCTCGTAGCCGTCCTCGAGCCGCAGGATGAAGTCGTGCGCGCCGACCGTCTGGGCCGCGCGGACGATGTCCTCCGGGCTCGCGTCGGGCCTCGCGAAGGCGATGTTCTCGGCCACGGTGCCGGCGAAGAGGAAGCCTTCCTGCGGCACGATCCCGAGCTGGTGACGCAGGGAGTCCTGGGTCACGTCGTTGAGGTCGACGCCGTCGATCGTGATCCGGCCGCCCGTCGGCTCGTAGAAGCGAGCGAGCAGCTTCGCGATCGTCGACTTGCCGGCGCCCGTGTGCCCGACGAGCGCGACCGTCGTCCCGGCGGGGACGTCGAGGTCGATCCCGTGCAGCACCTCGGCCCCGCGGCCGTACGTGAAGTGCACGTCCTCGAAGCGGACGTGGCCCTCGACGTGCGCGAGCGGCTCGGCGCCGGGACGGTCGACGACGTCCGGCTGCTCGTCCAGGACGCCGATGATCTTGTCCAGCGCCGCGGCCGCCGAGAGGAACGTGTTGTAGAGCTGCGAGAGCTGCTGGATGGGGTCGAAGAAGTTGTTCACGTAGAGCATGAAGGCGAACAGCGTGGTGAGCGCGATCGCGTCGTTGAGGTAGAGGTGCCCGCCGTAGCCGAGGACGACGGCGAGGGCGAGCGTCGCGAGAAGGCTCACGAACGGGAAGTAGAGGCCGTTGAGGACGACCGTCTGCATGTTCGCCTCGCGGTAGTCGAGCGCGACCGTGCGGAAGTTCTCCGTCGCGCGCTGCTCGCGCACGAACGCCTGCACCATCCGCATCCCGGAGATGTCCTCGGCGAGCGTCGCCGTCACGAGCCCGAGTCGCTCGCGCACCGACGAGTAGGCACGGGCGGAGCGGGAGCGGAAGAGCGCGCTCGCGATGACCATGAACGGGATCACGATCAGCGTTGCGAGCGCGAGCCGCGGGTCGAGCACGAGGAGGAGGAACGCCGTGCCGCTGAGCAGGAGCGTGCTCTGCGCGAGCGTCGTGACGCCGTCGGTGACGAGCTGGTCGATCGCCTCGACGTCGTTCGTCATCCGGCTGATGAGCACGCCGGCCCGGTTCCGCTCGTAGAAGCCGAGCGAGAGATCCTGCAGATGGCCGAAGAGCTGCTTGCGGAGGTCGGCGAGGATCCGCTCGCCCACCCAGCCGGTCATGTACGTCTCGACGTAGGTCATGCCCCAGTTCGCGAGCGCGAGGACGACGAACAGGACGACGACGATGACGAGCTTCGTCCCCGTCGTGTTGTTGATCGCATCGTCGAGTGCGTACTTCGCCAGGAGCGGAGGGGCGAGCGCGGTCGCCGTCGCGGCGAGGAGCGAGAAGACCGAGAGGAACGTGCGGAAGCGGTACGGCTTCGTCAGCTGCCAGAGGACGCCGAGCCGGCGGCGCGTCGTGTTCCACGTCCAGTCGTCGACCTCCGCGGCCGTGCGCCGCGAGATCATGCTGCTGGCCTGATGGACACGCATCAGGCCACCTCCTCCACGTCCGCGCGTGCCTCGACGGCGTCGGCGAACTGGCGCTCGAGCAGGCCGTGGTCGTGGATCTCGCGGTAGACGGAGCTCGTCTCGAGCAGCTCCTCGTGCGTGCCGCGACAGGCGATCCGGCCCTCGTCGAGCACGACGATCTCGTCGGCGAGCGCGATCGTCGAGAGGCGGTGGGCGATGATCAGCGTCGTCCGGCCGCTCATCACCTCTCGCAGGCCGGAGCGGATGCGGGACTCGGTCGTCGCGTCCACCGAGGCGGTCGCGTCGTCGAGGATGAGGATGCGCGGGTCGACCGCGAGGGCGCGCGCGATCGCGATGCGCTGCCGCTGGCCGCCCGACAGCGTGATCCCGCGCTCGCCGATCACCGTGTCGTATCCCTGCGGCAGCCGCTCGACGAACTCGTGCGCCTGCGCGAGCCTCGCCACCCGCTCGATCTCGGCGTCGGTCAGCTCGGGGAGGCCGAACGCGATGTTGTCCCGCACCGTGGTCGAGAAGAGGAACGGATCCTGGGCGATGACGCCGATCGCGTGGCGCAGCGACGCGAGCTTCACGTCGCGAACGTCCACTCCGTCGACGAGGACGCGGCCCGAGTCGACGTCGTAGAAGCGCGGCACGAGCGACGAGAGCGTGGTCTTGCCGGAGCCCGTGTGGCCGATGAGGGCGACCGTCGTCCCGGCGTCGAGCGCGAGGTCGAGGTGCTCGAGCACCGGCCGGCCCGGCAGGTACGAGAACGTGACGTCCTCGAAGCGGATCGCGCCGTCGCCCTCGGGCAGCTCGAGCGCGCTCTGGCGGTCGGCCACGTCCTCGGGCTCGTCGAGGATCTGGAAGATCCGCTCGCCCGACGCCGTCGCCCGCTGAGCCTGGCCGACCCACATCCCGAGCGAGCGCAGCGGCATCACGAGCATGGCGAGGAAGAAGTTGAAGGCGATGAACGAGCCGACGGAGAGCGAGCCTGCCGCGACCATCCGCGCGCCGACGAGCAGAACGGCCGCCTGCGCGAGCAGCGGCAGGAACGAGAGCAGCGGCACGTAGGTCGCCCGCTGCCGGTTGGCGTGGATCGTCTGCGCGAAGAGCGCCTCGTTGCGGACGCGGAACTTCTCCTCCTCGGCCGGCTCCTGCGCGAACGCCTTGACGACGTGGACGCCGACGATGTTCTCCTCCGCGACCGTCGCGACGTCGGCGAGCTTCTGCTGGACGTCGCGCAGAGTGGGGTGGGCGACGTGGCTGTAGCGGTACGCGATCGCGATCAGGAACGGCATCACCGCGAGCACGACGAGCGCGAGCTGCCACTGCAGGAAGAAGAGGACGACGCTCACCGAGACGACCGTGAGGGCGTTCTGGAAGAAGAAGATCAGCCCGTACCCGAGGAAGAACCTGACGCCCTGGAGGTCGACCGTCGCGCGCGACATCAGCTGGCCGGTCTGGTTCCGGTCGTAGAAGCCGAAGGACAGGCGCACGAAGTGCGAGTAGAGGCCCTGGCGCAGATCCATCTCGACGTCGAGCGCCTGCTTGCCGGAGATGAGCCTGCGGCCGCTCATGAGCGCCGCCGAGACAAACCCCAGCACGACGATCGCCCCGACGTAGAGCCAGAGCTGGTGCGTGTCGTGGTGCGCCAGCGCCTGGTCGATGACGTTCTTCCCCGTCACCAGGATGAGGGCGATCTGGCACGCTTGCGAGCCGATCGCGAGGAAGATCGAAATGACGAGGCCGCCCTTGTACGGGCGGAGGAACGAGAGAAGCCGCGCGAACGTGCGGCGGTAGGGGACCGCGCTCACTCCTTTGAATGTAGCGACGGAGTCCTATGCTCCTTCGGGAATGGACGCGGCGCCTGACGGCAGCCCGGTCGGGCTCTACGCACGGCTACCGGAGCTGGGGGAGGGCGAGATCGTCGCGTCGGTGCTGCCGGCGGGGGCGTCGGTGCTCGAGCTCGGTTGCGGCACCGGGCGGATCACCGCGGCAACTCGTTCGGCTCGGGTATCGCGTCACCGCGGTCGACGAGTCGCCCGAGATGCTCGCGCACGTCCGCGACGCGGAGACGATCTCCGAGCAGATCGAGGGGCTCGACCTCGGCCGGCGATTCGACGCCGTCCTCCTCGCGAGCAACCTCGTCACCGCCGAGCCCGAGCAGCGCCGGGCGCTCCTCGAGGCCTGCCGGCGGCACGCCGACCTTGTGATCGTGGAGGGGCTGCCGCTCGCCTGGTCCCCCGAGGACGGCGAGACGGTTGCCGGGGAGGTTGTCTCCCGCTTGCGCGTCGACCGAGTCGAGGACGGTGTCGTCCACGGCGAGCTGGAGTACGAGGCGGGCGGTGACCGGTGGCGGCACTCGTTCGCGATGCGCGTCTTCGCGGACGACGCAGAGCTCGACGAGGCGCTCGGCGAAGCGGGGCTCCGGCTCGAGCGAAGGCTCGACGCGCGCTGGTTCGTGGCCGTGCCCGCTGCCTAGAGCCGGGCGAGCTCCGAGCGGACGAGTGCCGTGGCGGCGGCCAGGCGTTCGCGGTTCGCCGGGTCGTTGAGCCAGCCGCTCGCGCCGGACGGGTGGGGAAGCGGCACGGCAGGGGTTCCGTCCAGCTCGTACCGCTCGCCGACGCACGGCGTGAGCGACGGGAGGCCGAGCAGCCGCCGCAGCGCGAGCCCGCCCTGCGACTTACAGTAAGTGTGCTGTAAATTTAGTGGCTATTAGGGTATTAGGGTACCTTCAGTGTGCGATAGGCCCAACTGGAGCCTATTTAGTGGTCGCAATGTTGTCGCTAAATACGGGGGGTATATGGTTCTTTCCCCCTAAAAGCTTACGCGAGCTGCGGTCGGTGAAAATGTAACCATGGCAGGGAGAAATAGGTAGCCGTGCCACCCGTGAGGATCTAGTGAAGCTTGCCCAAGAGCTCCCCTCCATTTCGCCTCGCCAACTCCAGTCAGTGGCTTCAATTACTCGGGTGAACACGCGCACATACGTCTGCAGCGGAACGATGTGCGAAGATCCGGTCTCGGAAATCCCACGAGTGAGAATCTGGGATTCTGC
>CAVREH010000034.1:0-17626 GCA_963720065.1 uncultured Actinomycetes bacterium | reverse complement strand
GACGAGCTCGGGCTCCGCGAGGGCGTGCTCGAGGTGAAGCGCCGCGTCGACGCCGCGATCGCGGAGTTGAGCGGCGACGACGGCGAGCCGGTCGTAGAGACGCCGAACCGGCTCCTACGGCTCGTCGGTCCGAAGATGCTCCGCCTCGCCGGCGCTTCCCGGCTCGCCGGCTAGCACGCGCTCGTAACAGGCCGCGAGCCGCCGGGCGAGCAGCGGCCACGCGTACTCGGTCCGGGCGCGCTCGCGGGCGGCGCGCCCCCGCTCGACGCGCTCGGGCTCGTCCTCGAGCAGGGCCGCGATCGTCTCGGCGAGCGCTTCCGGATCGCCGGGCGGGACGAGAGCTCCGGTCTCCTCGGTGAGGACCTCGCGATAGCCCGGGATGTCCGAGGCGACGACCGGAGCCGCGCAGGCGAAGGCCCGCGTGATCGTCATGCCGAAGCTCTCGTTGCCGAGCGACGGCGCGACGAGGAGCTTGGCGGCGGCGAGCTCCTCGGTGAGCGCCTCGTCGGACACGAAGCCCATGATGTCGATCCCCTCCTCCGAGATGCGCAGCCGGGCGAGCAGCAGCCGCACGGCGAGCGGGTCGGCACCGAGAACGCGCAGCCGGATCCCGCTCCCGCGCAGCCTGGGCCACGCCCGGAGCAGCACCGGCAGCCCCTTGCGGGGGTCGTGGCGGCCGGCGAAGACGATGCGGTCGGCGCGGGCGCCCGGATCGATTCCTGCCGGGATCTCGACCCCGTTGGGGATCACCTCGTAGTGACCCGGCGCGTAGGGAGCGGCGGCGAGACGCGCCTGCTCCGAGACGGCGACGCGCAGGTCGATCCGACGGATCAGGAACCCCCACAGGGGCTCCGCGAAGCGGCGCCAGGACGAGTTGCCGGCGGCATGGAACGTCGCAACCGACGGCCCGTCCCAGAGCGCGAGCGCGGCCGGGCTGAGCATCGGCGCGAGCGGCTCGTGCACGTGGATGAGGTCGAAGCGCTCGCGGGCGAACACGCGACGCATCCGCGGCAGCGCGCGCGGGCTCAGGACGAGGTTCGAGAGCGCGCCGTTGCCCGGCACGATCACCGAGCGGCCGAGCGGAATGACGCCGGGCGGCGGCGGGCCCGGGCGGCCCTCGCGCGGGTGGAGGACGCGGCTGAAGGAGCCGGGCGGGTCGTTGCCGATCAGCAGCCGCGTCTCGATCCCGACGGCGGCGAGCGCGCGCGCCTGCGCGTCGGCGTGGTCGACGACGCCGCCGCCGAACGACCACGAGTACGGGACGACTATGCCGACCTTCATCGCTCTTCCCGAAGGAGGGGGCTCGTGGGGGAACCATGGGTTCCCCCACGTCTGGACCACGAGTACGGGACGACTATGCC
Organism: uncultured Actinomycetes bacterium; assembly: GCA_963720065.1. GTDB lineage: Bacteria > Actinomycetota > Thermoleophilia > Gaiellales > Gaiellaceae > Palsa-739. The sequence goes on along the minus strand of CAVREH010000034.1, from coordinate 16,265 downwards.
GACCTTCATCGCGAGCGAGGCTACCGGCGTCGTGCGAGCAGCAAGCCGACAATCGCGCCTGCCAGCAGGAGCTGCGCCTCGACGGGCATCCCGACGCCGTGGCGCCCGCCGCCGCGGTGGAAGATCTTCTCCCCCCGCAGCCGCAGCCACGGCACCAGGTGCTCGAGGTCGGGCATGGACGCCGCCGCGCCGCCGAGCACGGCCGGATCGAGCGGGCCGCGCCAGGCGGCGAGCAGCCCGAGCGCGGCGAGGCCGCTGCCGATCTCGAAGCTCCGGTCGGGGATGTCCTCGTGCGGCACGCGGTCGCCCGCGACGTGCAAGGGCGGGCCGAGCAGCAGCGCGAGCGGACGCGAGCGGACGACGGCCCCCAGCGCCGCGCCCGTCGCGACGTGCAACGAGACGATCACACTCCGATCATCGCGTATGCTGCCGGGCTATGGGTCTCGGAGACCGGATACGGCGGCTGTTCTCCCCGTCCGCAGAGGAGCCCGGCACGCCGGTCGGCGACGAGGAGGCTTCCGGGGCCGTGATCACCGGGGGGCTTCCGGGGCTGGCGGGGCTCGAGGTCGCAGAAGCGGCCGACGACGCGGCCAAGGCCACCGACCCGCCCCCGGATCCGGCTCCCTAAGTCGTTCCGCGGTAGCGTTCGGCCCGGTGTGCCGGGAAGGCTGGTCGGCGTGAGCCGATGACGCCCGCAGCCGCCATCCCACTCTTCGTCGCCTCCATCGCGCTGATGCTCGTCGCGTCGGCCGTGTTCGCGCGCCGGCTCGACCGCATCGGGCTGCGGCTCGGCCTGCCCGAGGCGCTGCTCGGCCTGCTCACCGCGCTCGCCGCCGACGCGCCGGAGATCTCGTCCGCGATCGCGGCGCTCCTCCAGAACGAGCACGCCATCGCGGTCGGGGTGGTCGTCGGCTCGAACGCGTTCAACCTCGCGGCGATGCTCGGCGTCAGCGCCGTCGTCGCGGGCCGTGTCCGCGCGCGGCACGAGACGCTCGAGCTCGAGGCGTTCGTCGGGCTCTGGCTGCTCGCGGTGATGCTCGCGGTGGTGGCCGGCGGGCTCGGGGCGACGACCGGCGGCGTGCTCGTCGCCCTCGTCGCCGTGCCGTACGTCGCGCTGCTGGCATTCGGACGCCGCCTTGCGCGCAAGTCGCGGTTCATCCGCCGCAGCTTCGGCGAGCGTCACCGCCGGGAACAGTCGCTCGACTCGCGCCGAGAAGGGGCCGGAGCGGTCGTCGTGCTCCTCCTCGCGCTCTGCCTGATCGTCGCCGGCAGCGTCGGCGCCGTGCGGGCGGCGACCGACCTCGCGCACGCGTGGTCGGTGCCCGAGGCGCTGGTGGGCGTGGTCGTGCTCGCCATCCTCACGAGCCTGCCGAACGCCTGGACGGGCGTCCGCTTCGGCCTTCAGCGGCGGGGCTCGGCGCTGATGAGCGAGACGCTGAACTCGAACTCGATCAACATCGTGGCCGGCCTCGCCGTGCCCGCCGCGCTCGGCACCCTCGCCGCCTTCCCGGGCCTCGCGATCTTCGACATCGCCTGGCTGATCGGGATGACGGCGGCGGCGCTCGTCCTGTTCGGGAAGCGCGGCGGCGGCGGCCGGGGAGCCGGAGCCTTGCTGATCGTCCTCTACGCGGTCTTCCTCGCCGTGCAGCTCGCCCGGCTTGCCTAGGAGGGTTCTAGTCCCGAGCGTCCGCGGGCTGCCGGAGCGCGGACTCCTCGGGCGCGACGACGCGGCCGCCGCGCGACCAGGAGGCGAGCGCCGCCACCAGGCACGCCGCGATCGCGAAGGCGAACGCCTCGTCGAGGCCGCTGCGGAACGGCGCCGCGATCAGGTGCGGGAAGAACGCGCGGCCGCGGATCGCCGCAGCACTGTGCGCAGGGAGCCGTGCGAGCACGTGCGGGCCGAGCAGCTTCTGCGCGGGGTTGTAGCCCAGGAAGGCGGCGAAGAGCACCGAGACCGGCGGCAGCTTGCTCACACGGGTCGCGACGTGGGCGGAGACGCCGTGCGCGCGCAGGCCCGCCGCGAGCGAGTGCGGCAGCGTCGCCGAGAGCCCGACGATCATCAGCGTGAAGAAGATCCCGATCGACAGGACCTGGGCCGAGTTCTGGAACGTCTGGTTCATGCCGCCGCCGGCCCCCCGGTGCTGCGCGGGCAGGCTGTTCATCACTCCCGCCCGGTTCGGCGCGGCGAACGCACCCATCGACAGTCCCATCAACAGGAGGATGGCGGCCAGCTCCGCGTACGAGAAGTTGACGGGCAGCATCGCGAGCAGGAAGAAGCTGAGCGCGGAGACGAGCATCCCGCCGGTCGCGAAGGGCCGCGAGCCGTAGCGGTCGGAGAGGATCCCCGAGATCGGGCCGGCGATGAGGAAGCCGATCGTCAGCGGCAGCATCCGGATCCCGGCCCAGAGCGGCGTCGAGGCGAAGCCGACGCCGTGCTCCGGCAGCCAGATGCCCTGCAGCCAGATGATCAGCATGAACATGAGGCCGCCGCGCGAGATCGCCGAGAGGAAGCTCGAGAGGACGCCGAAGGTGAAGGCGCGGATCCGGAACAGCTGGAGCCGGAACATCGGCGCCTGCGAACGCAGCTCCACGACGACGAACAGCGCGAGCAGGGCCACACCGGCGGCGAGGCACCCTTCGACGGTCGGAGACGTCCAGCCCATCGGGTGGCTCGCGTACGGTCGGATCCCGTACGTGATGCCGACCATCACGAGCACCAGCCCCGCGGCAAAGGTGAGGTTGCCCGCCCAGTCGATCGGGTCCCGGGTGCGCACGCCGATCTCGCGCAGGCTCCGGTACGACCAGATCGTCCCCACGATGCCGGCCGGCACCGAGACGAGGAAGACGAGCCGCCACGAGATCGGCGCGAGCACGCCGCCGAGCACGAGCCCGATGAACATGCCGCTGATGCCGACGACGTTGTTGATCCCGAGCGCCAGGCCGCGCTGGTTCGCCGGGAACGCGTCGGTGAGGATCGCGACCGAGTTCGCCACCAGGAAGGCGGCGCCGATCCCTTGCACGATCCGGAACGAGATGAGCCAGTCGGCGCCGGCCCTGCCGTGGAGCCAGTCGATCGTCAGCAGCAGCGACGCCAGCGTGTAGACGACGAAGCCGAGGTTGTACATCCGAACGCGCCCGTACTGGTCGCCGAGCCGGCCGAGGCTGACGACGAGCACGCTCGAGACGACGAGGAAACCGAGAATCATCCAGAGCAGGTAAAAGCTGTTGCCGGGCTGGAGCGGGTCGAGGTGGATGCCGCGGAAGATGGAGGGCATCGCGATCAGCACGATCGAGCCGTCGATCGTCGCGAGCAGCACACCGAGCGTCGTGTTCGAGAGCGCGACCCACTTGTAGTCGGGTTTGACAGGCAACCTGCTCAGGCTACCTGTCTACAATCTCGCCATGCCTCACCCCTCGACGCAGGTCGTGAAGGGCGCGAGCGAGCTTCGGCTGGTCCTCGGCCAGCTCGTCAGGAGGCTCCGGGCGGAGTACTCGTTCCCGGTCGCGCAGGCGAGCGTTCTCAGCCGGCTCGACCGCGAGGGGCCTCAGACCGCGAGCGCGCTCGCGGCGGCCGAGCACGTTCGGCGGCAGTCGATGGCGCAGACGCTCGCCGAGCTAGAGACGGCGGGCCTGATCGAGCGGCGCCCCGACCCCGGCGACGGCCGGCGCAGCCAGATCGAGCTCACCGCCGAAGGCCGCGCGCGGGTACTGGAAGGACGAGGCCGGCGCGAGGACTGGCTCGCCGCGGCGATCGCCGCCGAGCTGAGCCCCGAGGAACAGCGGACGCTGCTCGCGGCGGTTCCGCTCCTGCAGCGGCTGGCGAGGCACTGACGTCCGCGAGCGCAGTAAGCATCCCGTAAATCCGGAAAGCGGCCGCGGAAAGGCCCGGTTACCCTGCAAGAGAGAGCGGAAAGGAAAAATGTTGTCGTCGTCGTCGAGAAGGTTCGGGATCGCGCTCGTGGCCCTCGTGGCAGCGAGCGCCGTGCTCGCCTGCCTGGCCGGCGCCGCCCGGGGCGCGACAACCTCGTTCGATCACGCGCGCACGATCCTGTTCAACGGCAAGCCGACGTTCCCGCTGGTGCTCTCGCCGGGACCGCCGCTCGGCGCCAAGACGCCCTGGAGCACGGACGGCCTCGCCGAGACCGCAGCGGCCGGGGTGAACGTGTACCGCACCGGAAGCGGCGCGATCTGGACGCCCGGCGACATCAACGCGGCGCTGGCCTGGGACCGCGCGGCGGCGGCGCTCCACGTCTTCACCTGGCCCAATCTGGGCGGCTACTCGCAGGCACTCCCCGGCTCGTCGCAGGACGAGGGCCTCGCGCAGGTGGTCAACACGCTCACAAACGATCCGAGCGGCGACGCGATCGCGATGTGGAAAGGCCGCGACGAGCCTTGGTACAGCGACATCGCGCCGTCGGCGCTCCAGTTCGCCTACTGCCGCGTCACCTCGCGCGGCGACCCCTCGTGGTGCGACGGCGAGGCGCCGCTCGACCCGAGCCGGCTCTGGGTGACGATCGAGGCTCCACGCGGCACCGCCGCGGACCTCGCGCCGTACTCCAGCGTCACCGACGTGCACGGCGTCGACATCTACCCGGTGACGGTCAGGCATACGTCCCCCAACCTGCAAGCCGTCGGCAACTGGACGGCCACGCTCGCCTCCATCGCGCCGTTGCAGCCGGTCTGGACGACGATCCAGATCTGCGCGAGCGGCAGCTCCGACCCGGCGACCGGCAACTTCGTCCTCCCGACCTACCAGCAAGAGCGGTACATGGCCTACGACGCGATCCTGAACGGAGCCAAGGCGCTCACGTTCTACGGCGGCAACAACACCCACTGCTTCAGCGGCAGCGACGCGACGTACGGCTGGAACTGGAGCTTCTGGCAGAGCGTCCTCGAGCCGCTCGTGCAGCAGCTCTCGGCCTCGAGCACGCTGGCGCCTGCCCTCGTCAACACGGCGAAGGCTCCGCACGTGACGTCGGGCGGCCCGGGCACCCAGGTGATGGTCAGGCAGGGAACCTCGGTCGACGACCTGTGGGTGATCGCGGCCCGCAGCGCCGCCGGCACGAGAACGGTGACGTTCAAGGGGCTTCCGCACTGGGTGCACCGGGGCGGCGTCTACACCGAGAACCGCACCGTCATCGCTTCAGCGGGCTCCTTCCACGACCGCTTCGCCCGGTGGGACGTCCACGTCTACCACTTCGTCGAGCCGATGATCCTGCGCACGGTGGCGCCGGCCAAGGGAACCGTCGGTTCGCGCGTCACGCTGCGGGGGAAGGGTCTCGCCGCAGCGAAGGGTGTCAGCTTCGGCGGCGTCGACGCCCATTTCCGGATCGTCGGCGACGGGAAGCTCGTGGCAACCGTTCCCAAGCGGGCCAAGAGCGGGCCGGTCGTGGTCACCTCCGCCCTCAAGCAGGTCAAGTCGAGAACCTCGTTCCGGGTCCTCCGGAGCGGGTGACGAAGGCTCGCTACTTCTTCTTGATGAACGCGCCCGACGGCGAGAGGACGTACCAGAAGCCACCGTTGAGATTCTGCGCCTGCCCGTTTGCCTGGCCGGGCTTCGAATCGCCGGCGTAGGTGTAGAGCGGCCAGCGGTTGTACGTGACCACGCGGCCATCCATCCCGAGCAACTTCTTCCTCGCCGCGCCGCCCGCCGTGGGCTTCTGACCCTTCTTCAGCTTCAGCGGCGGCCAGGCGGCCACGCAGGACTTCGACGTGCACGTCACCTTCTTCCGCTTGTCGCGGATGAACATGTACAGCGTCCGGCCCTTGCTGTTCACGAGAACGACACCGAGCTTCTTGAGCTTCTTGGTCTGCACCGTCGCCGCAGCCGCGGCGTGCCGAGCGGCAGCCCTGGAGGTGGCGGCGCCGCTCCAGCCAATCGCCACGACCACGACGGTTGCGGCAAGAACAGCGACGACGCCGACTCGGAGCGAGCTCCTGCGAGTAGCAGCCATGGCTTCACTCTAGCCGCCGAGTTTCTCCCCTGAAAGGCCGAAGCGGCGGGGCTAGCCCGCCGCTTCAAAACTCCGCCGCAGAGTTGTTGCCGTCAGCCCCGAGCGGGAGTCAAGACGATCATCTCGCGCCCGCGTCCGGGTGGGCTTCCCCCTTTTGGGGGATCTGTGGAAATCGCTGACCAGGACGCAGGAAGCTCGAATAGCAGCGCTATTCGAGCGACCGAGGACGCCGCTCAGCGGGTGAGCAGCATGCGCCGGCGGCACAGACTGATTTCGCCGAACCTCCTAGGCCGTGCGCGAGGCGGGAACGAGCGACAGCTGCGGCCTCGGCTGCGGGTCTCGATACAGGAGCCGCTCCACCTCGTCGGCCGGCGCCGGGCGGCCGAAGAGGTATCCCTGGCCGAACTTGCAGCCCATCTGCTTCAGCCGCTCGGCCTGGGCGACATGCTCGATTCCCTCGGCCACCGCCGCCAGGCCCAGCGAGTCGCCAAGGCGCAGGATGGCGTCGACGAATGCCTCGTCCGCGTCGTCTCCGACCAGCTTGTCGACGAACGGCTTCGGGATCTTCACCGACTCGATCGGGAACTCGGCGAGCCGGCTCAGCGACGAGTAGCCGGTGCCGAAGTCGTCGATCGTCAGGCTCACGCCGAGCTCCCGTAGGCGCCGCATCGCGACGAGCGCGCCGTCGCTCCCCTGGATCACGCCCGACTCGGTCACCTCGATCACGAGCCGGCTCGGCTCGACGCCGTGCCCCTTCAGAGCCTCGGACAATGTCTCGACGAGCCGCTCGTTGGCGAGCTCCGCCGCGGCGACGTTGAGCCAGATGCTCAACCGCTGTGGCCAGCGGCGGGCCGCCTCGAGCGCCTGCTGGAGGACGAGACGCCCGAGCTCGATCGTCAATCCGGTCTCCTCGGCCGCCGGGAGGAACTCCGCGGCGCTGAGGAGGCCGCGCTCCGGGTGCGGCCAGCGGGCGAGCACCTCGAAGCCCTCGATCTCCCCGTCCTCCAACCGCACGACGGGCTGGAAGTGGACGAGAATCTCGCGGCGCTCGATCGCCGCCTCGAGGTCGAGGCCGAGCTGCCGCTGTACGCGAAGCTCCTCGTGCAGCTCTGCCTCGTACAGCGTGTACGCGCGCTCCGATCGCTTGACGCTGTACATCGCGATGTCCGCATTCCGGATGAGATCTTCCCCGCTCGTGGTGCCGGGTGCGCCCGCGGCGATGCCGACGCTCACGTGACAGGCGACGTCCCCGAAGCCGAGGACGTAGGTCCCGTCGATCGCGTTCAGCATGCGCCGCGCCACGCCCACGGCCGTTTCGGCGTCCGCGTCGCGGACGAGGACCGCGAACTCGTCGCCGCCGAGCCGCGCGGCGAGGTCCTGGGCGCGGATGGCGCCGCTGAGGCGGCGCGAGAACTCGGCGAGCAGCTCGTCGCCCGCGCCGTGGCCCCACGTGTCGTTGACCGTCTTGAAGCGGTCGAGATCGAGGTAGAGGACGGCCGTCGAGCCGACGCCGTGCTGGAGCTCTTCCTCCACCGCTTCGAGCAGGTTGAGCCGGTTGGGCAGGCCGGTGAGAGCGTCGTGGTACGCCTGGTGGCGGAGCTGCTCCTTGAGCTCCGTCACCTCTGCGAGGGAGTGCTCGAGCCGGCCGTTCTCGAGCAGGATGCTCGCATGGCCGGCGAAGGTCACGAGCAGCTCGACGTCGGGGTCGGCGAACGTGCTGACGTCGCCGAGGCGCTCCCCGACCACGAGCAGGCCGAACGTCCGGTCCTCTCCGCGGAGCGGAGCGACGATCGCGTCTTCGAGCCGGCGCGAGCCGAGGAAGGCGTCGAATGCGTGGGTGGCGCGACGCCGCGCGAGCAACATCGCCGAGCCGTGTGCCGCGATCTCGGTGAACGCGGCCGCGTCCTCCGGCGCGAACCGCTCCTCCGGATGCATGAGCAACTCACCCTCCGCACCGCTGACACTCCGCAGCGGCCCGTCCTCGTCAGAGGCCGGCAGGAGCAGGATCTCGGCGTACTCGGCGCGCAGCAACCTGCGCGCGGCCACCAGGAGCTGACCGACCGCGAGACCGAACTCCGGCGCGCCCTGGGTTGCACGCATCGACTCGTAGAGGAACTCCACGTGCTCCCGCTGCTCGCGCTGCTCCATGTAGCCGCGGAACGCCGCGACGCAGGCGAGGCCCGGAACGACGAGCAGCAGGACGGCGAGCGGCTGGAAGTCGAGCAGCGTCACGATGGCCAGGCCGAGCGAGGCGGTCGCGAGCGCGCCGAGCGTCGACGTCGCAAGCGTCCGAACCAACTGCGGTGCCTGGAAACGCTCCTCGGCGATCGAGATCACCGCCGAGACGAGATTCATGCCGAGCGTATGGGCCACCGCACAGGCAAAGAGCACGAGCGCCCACAGATGAGGCGCCGAGTCGGCCGGCGAGGCCAGCGAGCGGAAGACGAGGAACGCGATACCGCTGCAGAGCGGCAGCTCGGCGAGGTTGAAGGCGAACTTGGCGAGCTGGCGTAGCTGGCTCCGCCGCCGGTTCACGACGAGCGCCACGACGGTTCCCGTGAGCTGTCCGATCAGGACCGCCGCGGGAGCTCCGAGCATGAGGCCGAGCGTGAGCCCGATCTCCGTCAGCGAGAGCGTGTGCGCCTGCTTGCGGAACTGGAGGTGAACGACCAGGACTTCCGCGAGATAGAACGCCAGCGCGAGCCACCACCAGGCGAGATGCGGGCCGGTCGCGAACATCGGGCCGTTCAGGCCGGTGAGCACGAACGCCCAGACGCACGCGCAGGCGATAGCGAGCGCGCCGTTGAACGCCCAGACGCGCCGCGGCGCGCGAAGAGCCTCGCGCACCGACGCGCCGAGCGGCCTCAACAGCTCGCTCGGCGCGCGGCGCGGGACGGTAAGAGGCCGGCTCGTCACCGGCCTCTCCCCGCTCATCAACCCCAGCTCGCTCCGGGCCATCTGTTTCCTGTCCGCTTGTCCATCAACCCCACCTCGCTCCGAGCCAACCGTCGCCCGACCATGAGGCACCGCTCCAGCTCACGCCGCTCCAGGAGGCTCCCGACCAGGAAGCTCCCGACCAGGACGCACCCGACCAGGACGCACCCGACCAGGACGCACCCGACCAGGAAGCACCCGACCAGGACGAGCCCGACCAGGAGGAGCCGTCCCACGTTCCACCCGACCAGCTCGCGCCGGCGGCCTCGAGGGCAGCCATCGCCGCCGAGTCGAACGGCAGACCGAAGATCGTCTGGTTCCCCTGGAGCACGACGCCGTTGTTCGAGAGGTGCGTGTCGCCGCGCGACAGCTCGAGAGGACCGGTACCCGTCGACCACTGGGGGCCGCCGGGGCCGCCGGGGCCATGAGCCGGACCGGCACCTGGGCCGGGTCCGGCCGGGCCTGCGGGAGGCACCGGAGCCTTCAGCAGCTGGTTCAGGTCGAGCTCGCCGCTGCCCTGCGCCAACCGCCCGACGCCCTTCAGGTTCGGCGTGCTCTTGATGAGCATCTGCTTGACCTGATCCGGCGTCAGCTGCGGATACTTCTCCAGCAGCAGCGCGACCGCACCGGTCACGTAGGCGGCCGCCTCCGAGGTCCCGCTGCCGCGGAAGTAGAGGTCGCCGAGCGCCGCGCTGGGATTGTTCTGGTCGATGTACGAACCGGGGTCGCGCAGGCCCTGCATGTGCGCGCCCGGCGCCAGCAAGGTCGGCGGCTGGCTGCTCCCCGGAGGGCCGGCCAGGATGCCTGCCGAGAACGACGCGAGCCGATCGTCGTCGATCTTCGCCGTCCCCATCGTGTCGGCCGCGCCGACCGAGATCAGCCAGGGGTCGTAGGCCGGATCCGCAAGACCCGTGCCGATACCCGTGTTCCCGGCGGCAGTGACCACGACGATGCCGGCCTTCCAGGCCTGCTCGACCGCGAAGGCGAGCGGGTCGACCGTGTACGGCTGGAGCGAGTCCGTGCCGTACGAGAGGTTGATGACCCGGATGTTCATCCCGTTGTCGTAGCGGTGCTGGACGACCCAGTCGACCGCCGCGATGACCTGGCTCACGTCGACGGCGCCGTTCGTCGCGCCGACCTTCACCGAGAGGATCCGGGAGTCGGGCGCCACGCCGCGATAACCACCGGACTGGCCGTCGTTGCCGCCGATGATTCCCGCCATGAACGTGCCGTGGCCGTTCGTGTCGAGATACTGGAGCGACGGATCCTGCGACTCGAGCGACAGGTCCGGGCCGTTCACGATCTTGTTGGCGCCGCTCAGCCCCGGGACGGGAGCGACTCCCGTGTCGATGAGCGCGACGTCCACGCCCTGTCCGGTGTCGCCGGCGTTCCACCAGGCCTGCACGCCGTCGCCGGCCGTGACGTTCTGCATCGAGTACGGATCCGAGGTCGGGTCGTAGGCCGAAGAGCCCCACGACGCGCCCGGACGGATCATCCCGAGGGCCAGCGCCAGAACGAGGACGAGCAGCCCCACCTGCCAGGCCTTGAAACGAGAAGCGTCGCGCTTGGTGAGGGCTGCCCCCACGTCTACCTCCTTGTCGCGACCGCCCTGATGCCGCAGAACGTGCCGCCGTTGCCGCCAATCAGTCGCCGGAACGTAGACCGGCATCGGAGAGCGATCCTCCCGCGAAAGGGGGAGCCGATTCGCTCGAACGAGGGATTTCGAGCCTCTGCGCGCCGGCCGACCGGCCCTCGGCTCGAATAGCGTTCATGTCGTGAGCTCGGTCCTGGAATCGGCGCCGCCGCAGTACACGGCGGACGAGGCTGCGCGAATCGCGGCAGATCTGTTCGGCGTCCACGGCACCGCCTCGGCCCTCGGCAGCGAACGTGACCAGGCGTTCCTGCTGGAGAGCGGAGTCCTCAAGATCTCGAACCCCCGCGAGGACGTGGCCGCGCTCGACCTCGAGGAGGCGGCCGTCGCCCATGTCGCGGCCGTCGATCCGGAGCTGCCGGTCGCCCGGCCGCTCGCGCCGCGCGCGGCCTTCGACGGCCACCAGGTGCGCTTGTTCGAGCGGCGTGAGGGCCGCAAGGCGGGTCCCGACCTCGACGACGCCGCGGTGTGGGAGATCGCCGCCGTGCACGCCCGCCTCTGCCTGGCGCTCCGTTCGTTCTTCCACCCGGCCGCCGGCCGCGAGCTGCTCTGGAACCTCCGTTCGGTGCCGCGCCTGCGTCCGCTACTCGACGGGATCGCCGATCCCGCCAGGCGGGCGCTCGTCGCGCGCATGCTCGACCGCTACGAGGAGCGAGTGCTGCCGGAGTGGGAGCGCCTGCGCGGCCAGGTAGTGCACGGCGACTTCAACCTCGACAACCTCCTGGTGGACGAGCGCGGCCGGGTCAGCGGGATCCTCGACTTCGGCGACTGCTGCCACACGGCGCTCGTGGCCGACGTCGCGGTCGGGCTCGCGTCGTTCCTGCGCGGGCGGCCTCCCGAGGACGTGTTCCGGGTCGCCCGCATCGCGCTCGACGGCTTCGCGTCCCGGCTCCCGTTCGAGCCCCTCGAGCTCGAGCTGCTGGGCGACCTCGTCGCGGGGCGGCTGGCGGCGATCGTCACGATCAGCGCGTGGCGCTCACGCCGCTTCCCCGAGAACGCCGCCTACATCGAGGCGTGGGATGACGACTCCTGGCGCCTGCTCGAGCTGCTCGACGGGCTCGGCCCGGAGGAGGTCGCGCGCGGGCTGGGAGCACGACGTGCCGCGGCCGCGAGCCCGGGGCTCGTGCAGCGGCGAAACGAGGCGTTCGGCGCGCTGTTGACTCCACTCACCTACGCGCGCCCCGTCCACGCGATCCGCGCGGCGGGCGTCTGGATCCACGAGCCGGGCGGGCAGCGGCTCCTCGACGCCTACAACAACGTCCCGGTCGTGGGGCACTGCCACCCACGGGTGACCGAGGCGGTCGTCCGCCAGACGCGCCTCGGGGCGACCAACGCGAGATACCTCGCCGAGCCGCTGGTCGAGCTCGCCGAGCGGTTGCTGGCCACCTTCCCGCCGGACGCCGCCCTCGACACCGTGCTGCTCGTCAACTCCGGGAGCGAGGCGAACGACCTCGCCTGGCGGCTCGCGGCGGGCGCAACCGGACACGACGGGGCGCTCGTGACCGAGAACGCCTACCACGGCGTCACCACGGCGACGACCCGGCTCTCGCCGGAGGACTGGCCGGCCGCGCAACCGCCGGCCCGGGTGATCCGGATTCCCACGCCGGGAAGCGGCACCGACCTCACCCGCGCGCTCGACGAGCTCGAGGACGATCTCGCCGCGACCTTCCTGGACGGGTCGCTCATGAGCGACGGGATCTACGTGCCCGAGGGCTCGGAGCTCCGATTGCTGGTCGAGCGGACGCATGCCGCGGGAGGGCTGTACGTCGCCGACGAGGTGCAGGCGGGCCACGGCCGGCTCGGGCCGGAGCTCTGGTCGTTCACGCGGCACGGCATCGCGCCGGACATCGTCACGCTCGGCAAGCCGATGGGCAACGGCTATCCGGTCGCCGCGGTCGTGACGCGGCGGGAGCTCGCCGAGCGGTTCCCATACGCGGGCCGGACGTTCTCCACCTTCGGCGGCAACCCGGTCGCTGCCGCCGCCGCGCTCGCCGTGCTCGACGTGCTCGAGGACGAGCGGCTGCCCGAGCGGGCCGCAGGCGTCGGAGCACGCCTGCGCACGGCGATCGAGGCGCTCCGCAAGGCCGACGTGGTCGAGGTGCGCGGCCGCGGTCTCCTGGCGGGCGTCCAGCTGTCGAGCGGAAAGCTCGCCGCGCGCGTCGGCGAGGAGCTGCGCGAGGCGGGGATTCTCGTCGGGCTCACCGGACCGGACGGAGACGTGCTCAAGATCCGCCCGCCTCTCGTGCTCGAGGACGAGCACGCCGAGCTGCTCGTGACGGCGCTGGACCGCATCCTCTGAGCGCACGGCTGCCGAGCAGCCGAACAACCGCCGTTGCGAACCCGTCACACACCCGTCACGGTGGCTGCGTGGCGTCTCGGTAACGGCGCTCAGCCGCGGTCGCCGCGCGACCAGGGTGACGACCCGGCGACGAAGTCGTATCGTCCGCTCCGATGGCCGTCGAGCAGACAGACGCGCAGCTCGTCTCCCGTTGCCGGGCCGGCGATCCCGACGCCTGGAACGAATTCGTCGAGCGCTTCTCGCGGTACGTCTACGCGATCAGCAGCCGCGGCTTCCGCCTCGCGCAGCACGACGCCGAGGACGTCTTCCAGGAGGTCTTCGCCCGCGCGTACGAGCGGCTGCCCGAGCTGCGGAGCGACGATGCGGTCCGTCCCTGGCTCGCCCAGCTCACCCGGCGGCTCTGCATCGACCGGCTGCGCCTGAACGCCCGCGACACGCTGTCCGACGCGGAACCGGACGAGCGGGAGGTCGACGACGTTCTCTCGCAGCTCGACGAGGCGATGTCCGTCCGCGCAGCGCTCGACAAGGTCGGCGACCCGTGCCGGGAGATCCTCGACCGCTTCTTCTGCCGCGACGAGAGCTACCGCACGATCGGCGAGATGCTCGAGATCCCCGCCGGAACGATCGCCAGCCGCATCTCCCGCTGCCTCGAAAAAGTTCGTGCGGAACTCGATGGAAGGAATCGGGGCTCTGACCCGTCATGAAGAAGATGAACGGTTTCGACGAGGAACAGATCGGCCGGTTGCTACGCCTCCTACCGCCTGCACCCGAGGGTTGGGTACGCGCGGCGCAGGAGCTGCCGGCTGCGCGGGCGGCGCTCGATGAGCTCGTCGCGCGGGCCGAGCAGGACGCCGAGTTCCAGCTCCAGCTCCGGGCCGACCTCGAGCGTGCGGTCGCCGCAGCCGGTTACGAGCCCTCGCCGTTCATCGTCTCCCGGCTGCGCCGGCTTCTCGAGGAGGTCTCGACTCACGCGGATCGGCGCCGGTTGAGACACTTCCGCGGTGCTCACCGGTCTCACCTTTCCCGCGCTCCTCGAGGAGCTGGCAGCGCCGCGTGAGGTTCCGGGCGCGGGCTCGGCGCTCGCGGCCGCTCTTGCCACGGCGGCGGCCGTTGTGCAGATGGCCGCGCGACTGTCCCCGGAGAGCTGGATCGACGCAGCGGGAGTAGCGGCCCAGGCCGAGGCCTTACGAGAGCGAGCGGTGCAGCTCGTCGACGAGGACGCAGCCGCGTACCGGCAGGCGCTCGAGGCCCGAGCGGCCGCCGACGAGACGGCGCGGCCGGAGCAGCGGGATTGGGCGCTCGGGCAGGTCACGGCGGCTGCTGCCGAACCGCCGCTCGCGCTGGCGCGGCTGGCCGGCGACCTGGCCGAGCTCTGTGCGGCGGCGGGCTCGCGTGTCGAGCCGCGCGTGCACGCCGACGTCGCGGCGGCCGCCGCGCTGGCGGTGGCGGTCGCGCGCGGGGCGCGCGAGCTCGTGGCGACGAACCTCACGGCGCTTCCCGATGACACCCGGGTGGAGGAGGCCGATCGTCTCGTGGCCGCCGCCGAGGCTGCCACCAGGTCGCTCTAGAACCCGCGGACCGCAAGAAAGCCCGGTCGAGCCGGGCCTCCTCGCGTGACGGGTCAGGTCAACAGCTAGGTGTTGCTGGGCGAATCCATTCGGACGTTCGGGACCTTGATGTGCGCCTCGAACTCGTTCTCGTCGTCCTCGATGTGCTCGTCGTTCGCATCCGGGGTCGTCGCGTGGCCCTCGACCTCGGTCTCGTCGTCTCTGCGCTCCATGTCCGACATCTCGCTCCTCCTTCGGCCCTGGGCGGGTCAGGCGCTTCTCCCTCCTAGACGCGCCTCGAACCCGAGATCTTCCGTTCTGCGCGCTGAAATGAAAAGGCCCGGCGCGAGCCGGGCCTTTCAACGGTTTGCTGCCGCGTGGTTCAGCCGGCCCTGGAAACGTGACCCTCGACCTCGTCGTCGTCGGCCTCGTCGGTCATGCCGGTCCGGTTGCTGTGACCCTCGACCTCGTCGCCCGGCTCGTCGTTCGCGCCGTAATGCGGGCCGTGGCCCTCGACCTCGTCACCGGGCTCGTCGTTCGCGCCGTAGTGCGGCCCGTGAGCCTCGATCTCGGTCTCTTCCTCGTTGCGCTGCTCGTCCGACATTGCTCCTCCTTGGAAGTCCGTTGCGCCCGTTGTGGCGCTGTCACATCTCTAGACGTGGCTGGGAGCACGAATCTTCCGCCTTTCCAGACCCAGACGCAAGAAAAAGGGCCCGGCGTGTGCCGGGCCCTTGCAAAGCTGGTGCCGCTTGGTTCAGCCGGCCCGGTGGGCGTGGCCCTCGACCTCGTCGTCGTCGGCCTCGTCGTTCGCGCCCGCCCGCGTGCGGTGACCCTCGACCTCGTCGCCCTGCTCGTCGTTCGCGCCGTAATGCGGCCCGTGAGCCTCGACCTCGTCGCCCGGCTCGTCGTTGGCGCCGTAATGCGGGCCGTCGTTGCGCTGCTCGTCCGACATTGCTCCTCCTTGGAAGTCCGTTGCGCCTGTTGTAGCGCTGTCATACCTCTAGACGTGTTTGGGAGGACGAATCTTCCCATCGACCCTTCAAATTCGCAACCGGGCCTGCGATCCTCCTTCGCGTGGGCGGCTGGGCGGCTTCGCTGCGGGCATTCAGGCGGGTTTTTGCGAACCCGAACGTCCGCAACGTCCAGATCGCAGGCGCCGGCTCCACGCTCGGGATCTGGGCGTACGGGGTGGCGCTCCCGGTCTACGCGTACCACGCCGGCGGTGCGCGCGCGGTCGGCTTGCTGTTCTTCGCCCGCTTCGTGCTCGCGGCACTCGCGAGCCCGTGGATCGGCATCCTCGTCGATCGCTGGTCTCGCCGCAGGGTGATGCTCACCTCCGACCTGGTGCGCGCCGCGCTGATGGCCGGGATGACCGTCGTTGCCAGCGCCGGAGGCAATCCGTACGCCGTCTACGTGATCGCGGTCACCTCGACCATCGTCGCCGTCTCGTGGATCCCTGCGGAGGCCGCGCTCATTCCGTCGCTCGTGGAGTCGCCCGAGGAGCTGCACCGCGGCGAACGTCGTCGGCAACACGATCTCGAGCGTCGGGATGTTCGCCGGCCCTGCGCTCGGCGGCGTCCTCCTCGCGCTCAGCGGCCCGGCGTCGGTCTTTGCGCTCACCAGTGGGCTCACGCTCTTCTCGGCGGCATTCGTGCTCCGGGTGCCTCGCGACCCGCCGCCCGAGCAGCCTGCAGAGCGGCCACATTTCACGGAGGAGCTGACGGCCGGGCTCAAGGCCGTGGTCCGGCGCCCCGCGCTCCGCGTCGTGATCGGGCTGAGCGGCGCGCAGGCAGTGATCGACGGGGCGCTCGAGGTGCTGCTGGTCGTGCTCGCGCTGCAGCTCCTGAACGGCGGCAACGCCACGCTGGGCTGGCTGAACC
>CAVREH010000033.1:0-38186 GCA_963720065.1 uncultured Actinomycetes bacterium | reverse complement strand
CGGCGCCGCTCATCGAGGCGCAGAGCAGCTTCGGGCAGCGTTGCAGCAGCTCGCCGGTCACGAACCACCGGCGCGGCAGCTCGTCCTTCGCCGACGAAATCATGTAACCGTGCGCCTCCTCGAGCGCGGTCCAGGCGAGACTTTGCGCCCGCCCGCGCGCAGGTGCGCAGATCGATATCGTCTTCGCGCGCGAACCGCTCGGCCATTGCCGGATGGTAGGGAAAATCAAATCGAACGACGATCTTCAGGTTGGCGGGCATGGCTGATCTCGTTCCTGAGAACGCATTGAAGTGTAATGCAGGACGCGATTTGCTGCTGATCCTTGTCCGCCGGACCGGGGAGACCTGAGAATGGCAACGACCGTCGAAGTGCTGGCCGCGGCGTTCAAGGATGCCGGCACGCCGTTCATCGTTGGCCATCCGGGCGGCGAGTTCCGGTCGAGTTGATGGAAGCGGCGCGCCAGCGCCAGAAATGCGTTTTCTGCTGATGAAACAGGAAGTGGCCGGCGTAGGTAACTTCTTGGTTACGCCGACGGCCCTGAAAGCGACGAAGCGCTCGATTTGCTGTCACTCCTGGCGGACGACACCAAAGCACCTATTCCGAGCGCAGCATACTCCGGTACACCGTGATCAGTGCGTTCTTCTGTTCATCCGTGAGGCGCTGATCAGCGAGGATAGCCGCTTCAGGTCGGGCTGGGTGCCCGGATGGCCGGCATCGGCCGGGCCCGACGCCGTGGCGCCGGGTCGGTTGCCATCCAGCAGCCCGGCCTGGGTGAGCAGGGTTTCCGCCGACACGTTCAGCGCGTCAGAAATGAGCCTGAGCACTACCGAGGGCTGGTGCAGCCCCGCTCGACCTGGGGCACAGGTAAAGGTTCCTCACCGCCGACCTCCGGACTGAGTTCCACCGCTCTGCCCGGCCCGGAACGCTGCGAGCCGAGGGCTGGGTCGTGCAGCGCTCCCGGCGCGTCGTCTTCTGGCGGCGCCGAGCTCTTCCAGGACGGCGAGCTCGTCGCCAGCGCCCGCTGCACCCAGATCCTGCGCCGCGCCCCGGCCGCGTAACCAGCAAAGCTGGGATACACAATCCATTCTCGCGGCTTCCGCGCTGGCTCATGCAATCCGAGCAAGGTGCTCGCGGCCGGCTTCTGGTCTGTCCGAGGGCTCAGCGATCGAGCGAAGTGGTCGTGGTGTTGCTGAGGGCGGCGATGAGCGTGAGCATCGCGTCGAGCGCAGCCGCGAGGGGTTCGGGGTCGCGCTGGATCTGAGCGAGTAGGAGGCCGCCCTCGAGCGCGGCAAGGGTGGCCAGCGCGAGCTGGCGTGGATCGGCCTCCGGTGCAATTCGGCCAAGCGCGTGCATCCGCAGGAAACCGGCCGTGATGCTGGCCTCCCAGCGTTTGAAGGACGCCGCAACCACTGCCCTGGCTTCGGGCTCCGTCTCGGCCAGCTGAGGCCCGAGCGAGCCGATCGGACAACCGCCGCGCCCGTCCGTGTTGCGGGCGTGATCGACCACGAAATCGCGCCATTCCCGTAGGCCGTCGAGGGTGCTGAGGTCGAACCGCTCCTGCGTGCCGATGGCCCTGTCGGCCTGGAGCTCGATGACTGCGCGAACCAGCGCCGGCTTGTCCTCGAAGTAGTGGTAGAGCTGCGAGCTGCTCACGTGTGCACCGTCGCGCACTTCCTCGATCGTCGTGCGGGCAACCCCCTGCTGGAAGATCAGCTCTGCCGCAGCGTCGACAATCCGCGCGCGCGTCACGGCGCCCTTAGGCGTCAACCGCGGCCGATCAGAACTCCCTGAGGACACCGGGCAAGTGTATCGCCAAGACTGGCTTTGACATACCAGAAAATGTATGACATAGTGGATTGTACATTCCAGTCCGGCTCCAGAGTATCAGAGGGAACTCCGATGAGCACACTCCCAGGACAGACGGTGTTGATCACGGGCGCCAACGTCGGGATCGGCAAGGAAGTGGCCCGGCAACTGGCCCTACGTCCCGAGATCGGCCGCATCTACCTGGCGTGCCGGAGCAGCGACCGGGCGACAGCGGCGAAGGCCGACCTCGAGGCGGAGACCGGCCGGAAGATCTTCGACATCGTTCTCATGGACGTCGCCGATCCGGGCTCGGTCCGCGCCGGCCTGGCGGGCGTTGACGGATCGCTCGACGCAGTGGTCATGAACGCTGGTGGAATGGGCGGCAAGACGCCCCTGGCGTTGACCGCCGACGGGACCACGTACATCTTCGCGCAGAACGTTCTTGGCCACGTTGTCCTCCTCGAGGAGCTCCTGGCCGAGAACCGACTTGGCGAGGTGGCGGTCTTCGCCGGAAGCGAAGCAGCCAGGGGAATCCCGAAGATGGGGTTCAAACGGCCGTCATTCGTCTCAAACTCCGCCGACGAGCTCGCCACTGTCATCGACGGCAGCTATTTCACCAACCGCAAACCTGACGTCAATTTGGCTTACGGGCAGGTCAAGTACATCGGCGCCCTCTGGATGGCCTACCTGGCCCGCCAATACCCCGACCGCCGATTCATCACCGTGAGCCCCGGCAACACGACCGGCACCCAGGCACCCAACGACCTCAAATTGCCGCTGCGTCTAGCGGCCAAATACGTCATGCCCCGCCTGGGTATCGCCCACAAACTTGACGTGGGCGCGAAGCGACACGTCGACGGCGTCACCGACCCGACCCTGTCCAGCGGCGTGTTCTACGCCAGCGCGGCCAACACGCTCAAGGGTCCCCTGGTCAACCAGGCGGACATCCTCCCCGACTTCGCGGACCCGTCGTTTCAGGACAACGCGAACGAAGCCATCCACCGCTTCCTCAAGCGTCAGTCCCCAACACTCGCCGGGACGGTCGACCAGTCGGGATAAGGCCGTGGATGATGAGAAGCTGCGGTCAGCCGACGAGGCGACCGCAAAGCTCGCACATGACCGCGTACTTCTTCACGCCCGCAGGAGTCACGGCGATCTGACGGCGCACCGGCCGGTGACGGCACAGGTTCACCCGCGGCAGGAGCCGCCGCAGCGGCGGCAGATCCGGGAGATGGCGGACGGCGCCGCCGAAGGCGGGGCACCCCGCCTCGTGCTCACGCCAGACGTCGTTCACGGGCTGGCTCGTAATCGCGACCCAACCGCAGGCTTCGCAGGAGACCTTGATCACGCCTCCAGGGTACGCCAGCTAACTTGACCGGCTGTGGCCGAGTTCGTCCCGCCCGACTTCGAGGTGCCACTCGGACTCGAGACCTCCGAGTTCGTGCTGGAACCGCTCGGGCCCGAGCACAACGAACCCGACTACGACGCCTGGACGTCGTCGCTGGAGCACATCGCGGCGACGCCGGGGTTCCCCTGGGGCTCCTGGCCGCACCAGATGACGCCGGACGAGAACCGTGCCGACCTGGAGCGACACGCCGAGGACTTCCGCAACCGGGTGGGTTTCACGTACACGGTGCTCGACCCCGCGAGCCGCGACGTGATCGGGTGCGTCTACATCTACCCGGTGCGCGACAGCGACGACGACGCCCAGGCACGCTCCTGGGTGAGGCGGAGCCACGCGCATCTGGACACTCCGCTCTGGCAGGGAGTGAGTGAATGGCTCGCATCCGACTGGCCGTTCGCCGACGTCCAGTACGCCGAGCGCTAGCGCGCCAGGCGGCGCTCGAGGCTCGCCTTCACGCTCGGCCAGTCGTCGTCGATCACCGCGTACCACGCCGAGTCGCGCCGCTCGCCGCCGCGCACGAGCTGATGCTTGCGCGCCACGCCCTCGAACGTCGCGCCGACCTTCTCGAGCGCCGGACGCGAGCGGTCGTTCGCCGCGTCCGTCTTGAACTCGACGCGGAGGTAGCCCTCGGCCTCGAACGCGTGGCGCAGGAGGAGGTACTTCGCCTCGGTGTTCGCATCCGTCCCCCAGGCCTGGGGATTGAGCCACGTGTTCCCGATCTCGACCACGCGGTCCTCCGGTCGGTCGTTTAGGAAGCTCGTGTGCCCGACGAGCTCATCGTCGAGGTAGTGCGCGAAGCCCAGGTCCACCGACGCCCACCAGCGGTCGAACTCCTCGGGCTCGTAGCCGTTGAAGCGCATCCAGCGCCACGTGCGCGGATCCTGCGCCACGGCCCACAGCGCCTCCTCGTGCCGCGCCTCGAGCGGCTCGAGCCGGACGCGCCGGCCCTCGAGCGTCACGTGAAGCGCCAGCCGTCGCCCTCCGCGAAGGAGCGCAGGATGCGGCGCGCGACGACGGCCTTGTGCACCTCGTCGGGCCCGTCGTAGACGCGGCCGCCCCGGGCCATCCGCCACATCAGCGCGAGCGGCGTGTCGTCGGTCAGGCCGAGCCCGCCGTGCACCTGGATCGCGCGGTCGATCACCTCGCCGAGCACCCGCGCGGCGAAGAACTTGACGAGCGAGATCTCGACGCGCGCCTCGTCGCCGGAGTCCAGACGGTGCGCCGCCTGCAGCGTCATCAGCCGGCAGGCCTGGATGTCGGCCGCCGACTCGGCGATCCAGTTCTGCACGGTCTGCTTGTCGGCGAGCGGGCCGCCGAACGCCTCCCGCTCGAGCGCCCGCGCGCACATCAGCTCGAACGCGCGCTGCATCTGCCCGAGCCAGCGCATGACGTGGTGGATCCGTCCCGGCCCGAGCCGCTTCTGCGCGATCCGGAACCCGTCGCCCGGCTCGCCGAGCATGTTCGCGAGCGGCACGCGCACGCCGGTGAAGCGCGTCTCGCAGTGCGTCCCCCAGCCGCGACCCTCGTGCCCCATCACCGGAATGCGCCGCACGAGCTCGTAGCCGGGCGTGTCGGTCGGGACGAGGATCATCGAGGCGCGCCGGTGCGGCTCGGCGTCGGGCTCGGTCACGACCATCACCACGCCGAACGCTGCGCCGTCGGCCCCCGACGAGAACCACTTGTGCGCGTCGATCACCCACTCGTCGCCGTCCCGCTCGGCTCGCCCGCGGAGGAGCGTCGGGTCGGAGCCGGCGACCTCCGGCTCGGTCATGCCGAAGAAGGAGCGCACCTCGCCGGCGACGAGCGGCCGCAGGAACCGCTCCTTCTGCTCGTCGGTGCCGAAGAGGTGCAGGATCTCCCCGTTGCCCGCGTCGGGCGCCTGGCACCCGAAGATGAGCTGGGCGATGAAGCTGCGGCCGATCTCCTCGTTGAGGTCGGCGTACTCGAGGAAGCCGCTGCCCGAGCCGCCCGCCTCCGGCGGGAGATGCGGCGCCCAGAGGCCCGCGTCCCTGGCCTTCTGCTGCAGCTCGCGCGACGAGCGCGTCCGCGGCGTCGTCCTCGCGCGTGAGCGCGGGCTCGTTCGGATAGACGTGCTCCTCCATGAATGCACGCACCTGTTCGCGCCGCTCCTCCACAGAGGCGATGATCGCAGACATGCGCGAGGCACTCGAGGCGGTGCTCGGGCCGATCTCCGAGCCGGTGCTGCTGCCGGGCGGGGCCTCGAAGGAGGCGTGGGCGGTCGACGCGGGCGGCGAACGGCTGCTCGTGCGGCGCGCGGGCGGCGGCGTGATCCACCGGCACACGCTCTCGCTGCGGCACGAGTTCGAGGTCTTGCAGGTGGCGTACGAGGCCGGAGTGACGGTGCCCCGGCCGGTGGCCTACATCGAGGATCTCGACGGACGCGAGGCGTTCGTCATGGAGCGGCTCGAGGGCGAGACGATCGGACGCCGCATCGTCCGAGGGCCCGTGCCGGAGCGGCTGCCGCTGCAGATGGCGGAGGAGCTGGCGAAGATCCACGCGCTGCCGCCGGAACGGCTCCCGTTCCTCGAGGCCGCCACGATCGAGCGGCTGGTCGACGAGCTGGACGACGTCGGCGAGCCGCACCCGGCGATCGAGCTCGGGCTCTGGTGGCTGCGCGAGCACCGGCCGCCGCCGCGGGAGCCGGTCGTCGTCCACGGCGACTTCCGGATCGGCAACCTCGTGGTCGACGAGAACGGCCTCGTCGGCGTGCTCGACTGGGAGTTCGCGCACCTCGACGACCCCGCGCGCGACCTCGCCTTCGGGCTCGTGCGCGCCTGGCGCTTCGGCGCCGACGATCTCCGGCTCGGCGGCATCGGCGACGTCGAGCCGTACCTCGAGCACTACAACGAGCTGACCGGGTTCGACGTGCGGCCCGACGAGCTCGACTACTGGGAGCTCGCCGGCAACGTCGGCTGGGCGATCGGCTGCCTCACCCAGGCGCAGCGCCATCTGACGGGACAGGACCGGAGCGTCGAGCTCGCGATCCTCGGCCGGCTCGGCGCCGAGGTCGAGTACGAGATCTGCCATCTGCTCGAGAGGCAGGGCGTGACGTGAGCGAGCGGCCGACTCCCGACGAGCTCGCTGAGGCGATCGAGGAGTTCCTCGCGGGCGAGGTCCTCCCCACGCTCGCCGACCACCGCGCCCGCTTCCGCATGCTCGTGGCGCTGAACGCGCTCGGCATCGTGCGCCGGGAGCTGACGAAGCTGCCGCCCGAGGACGATGCCGAGCTGCGAGAGCTCGCGACTCGGATCCGCGCCGGCGACGTCCCCGCCGGCGCGCTCGCTCGGGTGAAGGCCGACGTCGCCCGACGGCTGCTGATCGCAAGCCCGCAGTACCTCGACCGCTACGAGTGACCCGACGGCCATGCCCGGCCCAGACACGTCCGGTAGCAGCTACCGGACGTGTCTCCCTTGGACAAGGGGCTTCGCGTGGTTCTGCGGTCCGAGCGGTTCACCTGTCCAGATCGGGCTCCGCCCGCGCGGCCACGTCAGGTAGCAGCTACCGGTCGTGGCTCTCCCGGACAAGTCCCGAGCGTAAGCTCTCGCCATGCCGGATCTGAACGGCAAGGTCGCGATCGTCACCGGAGCCGGGCGAGGCATCGGCCGTTCGCACGCGCTCGCCCTCGCCAACGCCGGAGCCATGGTCGTCGTCAACGACCTCGGCGCGGGCGTCGCCGGTGAGGGAGCCGACTCCGGACCTGCGGAGCAAGTCGTCGAGGAGATCCGCGCCGCCGGCGGCGAGGCGTCCACCAACGGCGAGAACGTCGCCGACTTCGCCGGCGCAGAACGGCTCGTGCAGCAGGCGATCGACGAGTTCGGCCGGCTCGACATCCTCGTCAACAACGCCGGAATCCTCCGCGACCGGATGCTCGTGAACATGACCGAGGACGAGTGGGACGCCGTGATCGCCGTCCACCTCAAGGGCCACTTCGCCCCGACCCGCCACGCGGCGGCGTACTGGCGCGAGCGCTCGAAGGCCGGCGACGAAGTGCGTGGCCGGGTCGTCAACACGGCGAGCCCGTCGGGCGTCTTCGGCAACGTCGGCCAGGCGAACTACGGCGCTGCGAAGGCGGGCATCGCCGGCTTCACGATCATCGTCGCGCAGGAGCTGCAGCGTTACGGCGTCACCGTCAACTGCCTCGCGCCGAACGCACGCACGCGGATGACGGAGGAGACGTTCCAGATGGACGCCCCGCCCGAGGGCTTCGACCCGCTCGACCCGAGCAACGTCTCGGCGGTCGTCGTCGCGCTCTGCGCCGACGAGGCGCAGGCGATCACCGGCCAGGTCTTCCACGTCTGGGGCGGAGCCGTGAACGCGCTACGCGGCTGGAGCGCCGGCGAGCTCTTCTCCGCGCCGGACGGCTGGGCGCCGGATGCGCTGCTGAGCGAGCTGCTCGCCCGCTTCCCGGACGGCGCATCGCCGCCGGGGATGCTCGCCGGGATGCAGGCGGCGGGAGGCCGGTCTCTGCAGGCGGCCGACTGAGTGGCCCTGCTCTCGCTCGACCACGCCCGGCTGCGCTTCGGCGGAATCGTCGCGCTCGACGATGTTTCCCTCCAGGTTGAAGACCACTCAATCGTCGGCCTGATCGGACCCAACGGCGCCGGCAAGACGACGGCCTTCAACGCGATCACCAGGCTCTACCGGCTCGACTCCGGCGACATCGTCTTCGACGGCCGGTCGCTCCGGCGCACCCGGCCGAGCCGCGTGATCAAGCTCGGGATCGCCCGCACGTTCCAGAACCTCGAGCTGTTCCCCAACATGACCGTGCTCGAGAACGTGCTCGTGGGCGGGCACGCGGCGTCCCGCCTGCAGCGCGAGACCGAGCAGCGCCGGCACGCGCTCGAGACGCTCGCCGAGGTCGGGATCGCCGAACACGCGAAGCGCCTAGCCTCCGGCCTTCCGTACGGGACGCTGAAGCGCGTCGAGCTCGCGCGCGCGCTCGCCAGCAGGCCGCGCCTGCTGCTCCTCGACGAGCCGGCCGGCGGCCTCAACCACGAGGAGGTGGACGACCTCGTCGGCCTCATCCGCCGGCTGCGCGACGAGCACGAGCTGACGATCCTGCTCGTCGAGCACCACATGCGGCTCGTGATGGAGGTCTGCGAGCACGTGCACGTCCTCGACTTCGGACGGACGATCGCCGCCGGCGTGCCCGCCGACGTGCAGCGCGACCCGGCGGTGATCCAGGCGTACCTCGGCGGAGAGATCGCCGCGTGACCGTCGCTCGCCTCCGGCTCGCTCCCGTGGGGGAAACCATGTTTCCCCCACGTTGCCCCCTTCTTCCGTCCTGCGTGGGGGAACCTCCCGGTTCCCCCACGCCCCCTCCACACGCTCACTCGGCAGAGGCTGCCCAATGAGCGCCCTGCTCGAGCTCGAGGACGTCGAGGCCCGCTACGGGCCTGTCCATGTGCTGCACGGGATCTCGCTCGCGGTCGACGAGGGATCGGTCGTCGCCGTGCTCGGCCCGAACGGTGCCGGCAAGACGACGACGCTCCGCGCTGTCTCGGGCACGGTGCGGCGCTCGGGGAGCATCCGGTTCGCCGGGCAATCGCTCGCCCGCCAGGGCCCCGACGGCGTCGCCCGGCTCGGCATCGCGCACGTCCCCGAGGGCCGCGGCACGTTCTCGGAGCTGACCGTCTCGGAGAACCTCCGCCTCGGCGCCTACACGCGCCGCGGCTCGATCCAGCCGGAGCTGGAGCGCGTGTTCTCGTACTTCCCCTGGCTGGCGGAGCGGCGCAAGCAGCAGGCCGGGACGCTGAGCGGCGGCGAGCAGCAGATGCTGGCGCTCGCGCGCGCGTTCGTGCTGCGCCCGCGGCTCCTGCTGCTGGACGAGCCGTCGCTCGGCCTCGCGCCCGTCCTCGTCGCAGAGCTGTTCCGGATCGTCCGGGAGCTGAACGAGAAGGAAGGCCTGACCGTCCTGGTCGTCGAGCAGAACGCGCATCTCGCCCTGCAGGCCGCCGACGCCGGCTACGTGCTCGAGGCGGGCCACGTCGTGCTCTCGGGGTCGAGCGCGGAGCTCCGGGCCGACGACTCCGTCCGCCGCAGCTACCTCGGGTACTGATGGAGGCGGCGGCGACGTCCCGGCTCGAGAACCTCCGTGCCCGCAGCGGGATCGAGCCCGGCACCGTCACCGTCGCGCTCTTCCTCCTCGGCGGCGCGATCTTCCTGCTCGTCGGCTGCCTGCGGAGCACGACCTTCGCGCAGCTGACCGTCGAGGGGCTCGCGATCGGCTCGGTGTACGGCGCCCTCGCGCTCGCGCTGGTGCTCGTCTACCGCGCAACCCACGTCATCAACTTCGCGCAAGGCGAGCTCGCGATGTTCACGACGTACATCGCCTACGAGCTGATGCTGAAGGGCCTCTCGTACTGGGTGGCATTCGCGGCGACGCTCGCGATCGCCTTCGCGCTCGGCACGGTGCTCCAGATCACGCTGATCCGGCCGGTGCAGCACCGCTCGGTGATCGCGGTTGTCATCGTCACGGTCGGCCTCTTCATTCTCATCGACGGCGTCGTCAACTGGATCTGGGGCGGCGACTTCAAGTTCATGCACAACCCGTTCGGCACCGCCTCCTTCGACGTGGGCGGCGTGGCGATTCAGCATCTCTACATCGGGATGATGGTGGTCGTCTTCGTGTCCGTCCTGCTCGTCTGGGCGCTGTTCCGCTTCACGAAGCTCGGCCTCGGGATGCGCGCCGCCGCGCTGCGGCCCGCCGCCGCAGCGCTCGTCGGCGTCCGGGTCGACTCGATGCTCGCGATCGGCTGGGGGCTCGCCGCGGTGCTCGGAGCGGTCGCCGGGCTGATGGCCGAGCCCTCGCAGCTCTTCCTCTCGCCGGTCCTGATGCAGTCGATCCTGGTCTACGCGTTCGCCGCCGCCGTCCTCGGCGGCCTCGAGAGCCCGGTGGGAGCGCTGGTCGGCGGCCTCGCGATCGGCGTCACGCTGAACCTGGTGGTCGGCTACACGCCCCAGAGCTGGTCGACCTATTACGGCTCCGAGCTGCAGCTCCCCTCCGCGTTCCTGGTGCTGCTCCTGATCCTGCTCGTGAAGCCGTCGGGGCTGTTCGGCCGCCGGGAGGTGCGGCGGGTATGAGACGGCTGATCCCCGGGCTCGCCGCGTTGCTCGTCGTCGCGGCCGTGCTCTGCGTCCTGCCGTTCATCCTGAGCGACTACAACGTCTCGCTCGCCGCCCAGGTCGGGATCTTCTTCATCGCGGTGCTCGGTCTCAACATCCTCACCGGCTACACCGGCCAGATCTCGATCGGACACGGAGCGTTCATGGCGATCGGCGGCTACACGACGGCCGTGATGTCGCGTGACCACCACACGAACCTCGTCGTGACGATGGTCATGGCCTTCGCGATCTGCTTCGTCGTCGGCCTGCTCGTCGGCCTGCCGGCGCTCCGCCTCTCGGGCGTCTACCTCGCTCTCGTCACGTTCGCCCTCGCGGTCTCCGTCCCGTACATCCCGCTGCAGTACTCGACCTTCCTCGGCGGCAGCGGCGGGGTCAGCGTCCAGCAGTCGCAGATTCCCAGCAACCTCTGGGTCTACGCGGCCGCCTGGGCGTGCTCGGCCATCCTGTTCGTGCTCGCGTGGCTGATCCTGCGCGGCCGCACCGGACGCGCCTTCCGGGCCGTGCGCGACAGCGAGATCGCAGCCGTGGCCTCCGGGGTCGAGCTGCCCGTCTACAAGACGCTCGCCTTCGGGATCTCGGCCGCCTACGCCGGGGTCGCGGGATCGCTGTTCGTGCTCGCCGCGAACGGCTTCGCGCAGCCGAGCGAGTTCGACGTCTTCCTCTCGCTCCAGATCCTCGTCGGCGCCGCCGTGGCCGGGCTGGGCTCGCTCTGGGGCATCCTGATCGGCGCGGCCTTCGTGGGGCTCCTGCCGCAGGTCTCGACGAGCGTGCCCCTGATCGGCGCGGCGCACGGCCGCGATGTCGTCTTCGGAGCGGCGGTCATCCTGATCATGCTGCTGCTCCCCGACGGGTTCGCCGGCCTGCTTGCAAGAGTCCGCCGTCTCGCCCGTGCTTGAACCGTGGTTCAATGTCCATCAAACTGCTCCGGAATTCGTCTCTATGGACACAATCGAAATCGGAGGGGCCATCCATGCCTGTCAACCGTAGGAAGCTCGCGGCACTGCTCGTAGGGCTTCTCGCAACAGCCGCGGCGGCGGGCACTGCCGCCGCTTCACACCAGAGCACACCAGGGGTTTCCAAAAAGCAGATCACGATCGGCGGCACGTTCCCGTACACGGGGCCGGCGGCGCTCTACAAGACGATCCCCCTGGCCGAGCTGGCCTTCTTCAAGTACGTCAACGCGAAGTACCACGGCGTCCACGGCCGGAAGATCAACGACATCACGCTGGACGACGGGTACAACCCGGCCCAGACGGTGCCGGACGTGAAGAAGCTCGTCGAGAAGGACCACGTCTTCGCGATCGTCGGCAGCCTGGGGACCGCACCCGCCCTGTCGACCTGGGGGTACCTGAACAAGCGCCACATCCCGCAGGTGCTGCTCGCCACCGGCGACGCGTACTGGGGCAACTGCGTCCATCACTCCTGCCAGGGGTCGGCCAAGCCGTGGACGATGGGCTGGCAGCCCGACTATCCGGGCGAGGCGAAGCTGTACGCGAAGTACATCCTCAGCCACAAGAAGAACGCGAAGATCGGCGTCCTCTACCAGAACGACGCCTTCGGCAAGAACTACCTCGCGGGGCTGAAGACCGGGCTCGGCGGCCACGCGAACGAGATCGTCGACGCGGAGCCGTACAACGTCACCGACTCGGCGCAGGTCGTCGCCGGCCACGTCGTCAAGATCGCCGGGAGCGGCGCCGACGTGTTCGTCATCTTCGCGACCCCGAGTGCCGCAATCGCAGGGCTTGCCACGGAAGGGCAGATCCCGAACTGGCATCCGTTGACGATCAACAGCAACGTCTCGGCGAACCGCATCTTCATGCAGCTCGCGGCCCAGAACGGCGCGAGCCCGAACGGCGTCGTCTCGACCACCTACGTCTCGAGCCAGACGGCACAGGCAAACCTGCCTGGGATGAAGCTCGCCAAGAACATCATCCACAAGTACTCGCCTGCGCTCGACCAGCAGTTCGCGTCGGGCGACAACAACCTCGTCTACGGCCTCGCCGTCGGGTGGACGTTCTGGGACGGCCTCAAGCACGCGGGCAAGAACCCGACCCGGGCGAGCCTCATGCACGCGCTGCGCAACATGAACGAGAAGAACAACCCGTTCCTTTATCCGAAGATGGTCGTCAAGACCTCGAAGAAGCGCAACGTTCCCGATGGAGCAGCTGATCCTCGAGAAGTGGGCCGGCGGCGGTGCCGGCGACTGGAAGACGTTCGGGAAGGTGCTCAACAGCGGGCACTAGCACGTCCCGTAACGCGGTTTCACGAGGGGGAGCTCCGGCTCCCCCTCTTCTTTAGGCCAGCTCCGCCGGGTCGGTGACGGGGGCGCGGCACGCGAAGCGCTCGCAGACGTAGACCGCGGGCCTGCCGTCGACGGGGGCCTTGCCCGCGAGCAAGGGGACGTCGTCGGCCGGCCCGAAGGCGACCACGGCGTTCGGGTCGAAGCCGCGCAGCGCGGCGCGGGCGACCTCCGACTCCGGGCCGCCGACGATCGCGAGCTCGCGTGGCGGCGAGAGCTGAAGGTCGAGCGCGCAGAGCGCCCAGCCGAAGGCGGCCGGCGCCCGCGGGAGGAGATCGCGGACGAGGCGCAGCGCACCGACCGCCGTCCGCTCGAGCTCGACGTCGCCCCAGATCCGCGCGAGCCGCAGGAGGACGAAGGCGAGCATCGAGCTTCCGGCCGGCGTCGGGTTGTCGTCGAACGCCTTCTGCCGTGCGACGAGCGGCTCGCCGTCGGCCGGCGCGAGGAAGAAGCCGCCGCGCTCCGGGTCGCCGCAGAGCTCGACGGCGGCGAGGGCGAGCCGCCGCGCCTCGCGCAGCCAGCGCAGGTCGCCGGTCGCGACGTGCAGCTCGTACAGCCCGTGCGCGACGTTCGCGTAGTCCTCGAGGTAGGCGGGGTACTTCGCACGGCCGTCCCGCAGCGTCCGCCACAGCGGGTCCGCGGCCAGCAGCTCGCCGAGCTCGACGGCCGCTTGTAACAACTTGTTACTTGCGAGCCGGCGCGCCCCCTCGGCGAGAGCCGCGAGCGCG
Source organism: uncultured Actinomycetes bacterium (assembly GCA_963720065.1). Lineage (GTDB taxonomy): Bacteria > Actinomycetota > Thermoleophilia > Gaiellales > Gaiellaceae > Palsa-739. The sequence continues at coordinate 24,802 of CAVREH010000033.1, read as the reverse complement.
AGCCCGTTCCAGGCCGCGATCACCTTGTCGTCGAGCGCCGGCTGCGGGCGCTCCTCCCGGATCGCGAGCAGCCGTGCCCGCGTCTCGGAGTCCAGCTCGCCACGCAGGATCGAGCGGCCGTGCTCGAACGGCTGCAGCAGCTCGGCCGGCGCTCCCTCCTCCGCCGTCCACGTGTACGTCAGCCCCTCGACGCCGTCGGTGTCCGCGTCCTGGGACGAGGCGAAACCGCCGCTGGGCAGCCGCAGCTCGCGCAGCCAGGTAGTTGAGGGTCTGCTCCGCGACGACGCGGTACCGCTCCTCGCCGGTGAGCAGCCACGCGTGGAGGTACGGCGGCACGAGGAGCGCGTTGTCGTAGAGCATCTTCTCGAAGTGCGGCACGAGCCACTGCGGGTCGACGGAGTAGCGGTGGAAGCCGCCGCCGACGAGGTCGTACATCCCGCCGGCCGCCATCCCGTCGAGCGTGACCCGGACCGGATCGAGCGCGCCGCGCCGGAGCAGGAACTCCAGGACCGACGCGGGCGGGAACTTCGGCGCGTGGCCGAACCCGCCCCAGCGCGGGTCGAGCTGCGAGAGCAGGCCTCGCTCGGCCTCGGCGAGCAGCGCCTCGGTCAGCGGCTCGCGGGACGGCTCCGTCTCGGCCGAGCGCCGCAGCGCGCCGACGAGCGCCTCGGCCTGCGCGGCGACGTCCTCCGGCCGCTCCCGGTACGCGTCCGCCACGGCGTGCAGCACCTGGCGGAACGAGCGGCAGCCCGTGTCGGGGCTCGGGCGGGAAGTACGTCCCGCCGAAGAACGGCTCGCCGTCGGGCGTGAGGAAGACGGTGAGCGGCCAGCCGCCCTGGCCGGTGAGAGCCACGACCGCGTCCATGTAGACGGCGTCGACGTCGGGCCGCTCCTCGCGATCGACCTTGACGTTGACGAAGAGCTCGTTCATCACGGCGGCCGTGGCCTCGTCGGCGAACGACTCGTGCTCCATCACGTGGCACCAGTGGCACGCGGAGTAGCCGATCGAGACGAGCAGCGGCTTCCCCTCCACGCGGGCACGGCGCGAGCGCCTCGTCACCCCACGGCTGCCAGTCGACCGGGTTGTCGGCGTGCTGGAGGAGGTACGGGCTCGTCTCCTGCGCGAGCCTGTTCATCGGGGTAGCGTAGGCGCCGATGAGCACCCTGCCCGGCGGCACCGTCACGTTCGTCTTCACCGACATCGAGGGGTCGACGAAGCTCCTGCAGGAGCTGGGCGACGAGGCGTACGGGCGCGTGTCGGCCGATCATCGCCGTCTCGTGCGCGAGACCTTCGGCGCGCACGGCGGTACCGAGATCGACACGCAGGGCGACGCGTTCTTCTTCTCCTTCCCGCGCGCGCGCGACGCGGTCGCGGCGGCGGTCGACGCGCAGCGCGCGCTGCGCGACCACGAGTGGCCGGACGGCCGCGACGTGCTCGTGCGCATGGGCGTGCACACCGGCGAGCCGCACGTGGGCGAGGAGGGCTACCTCGGGCTCGACGTCGTGCGCGCGGCGCGCATCTCCGCCGCCGGCCACGGCGGGCAGATCCTGATCTCGGAGACGACGCGCGCGCTGCTCGGCAACCAGCTACCGGAGGGCGTCGCCGTGCACGACCTCGGACAGCAGCATCTGAAGGACGTCCAGCACGAGCACATCTACGAGCTCACCATCGACGGGCGCTCACTCGCGGGCCGGCCGCTGAAGACGGACCAGTCGTCCTCGGCCCAGGAGGACATGGGCTCCCGATTCGAGGAGAAGATCAACACCTACGTCGAGAGTCAGCTCGAGTCGGCGCTCGACGGCTTGCTGAAGAAGCGTCAGCCGCGCGAGTAGCCAGCGAGCTCGTGCATCGCTGCGATGATCTCGGGCGTGAGTCGCACGTACGAGGAGCTGGAGGTCGGGGCCGTCTACCGAAGCCGCTTCGGGCGCACCGTGCTGGAGGCCGACAACGTCTGGTTCACGCTGCTGACGCTGAACACGAACCCGATCCACTTCGACGCCGAGTACGCCGCGACAACCGAGTGGGAACGGCCGCTCGTGGACTCGACGTTCACGCTCGCGCTCGTCACGGGCCTGTCCGTCTCGGACGTGTCAGAACGCGGCGTCAACCTCGGCTGGCGCGAGGTGCGGCTGCCGGCGCCGGTCTTTGCCGGCGACACGATCCGCGCCGAGACCGAGGTGCTCGAGAAGCGCGAGTCGAAGTCCCGCCCGGGCTTCGGCATCGTCACCGTCCGCACGCGCGGCCTCAACCAGCGCGACGAGGCCGTGATCGAGTTCGAGCGCTCGATCATGCTGCCGCTGTGATCGAGACCGAGCGGCTGCTGCTGCGGCGACCGACCGAGGCCGACGTCGAGTCGCCCCCGGCCTGGCTCTCCGATCCCGAGGTGATGGACTGGCTCGGCGGGGCCGAGCCGCCGGCCGAAGTCGTGCAGCTGTGGCTCGAGCAGTGGGAACGCTTCCCGACGGGGAAGTTCCTCGTCGAGCGACGGAGCGACGGAGCGCTCGTCGGGCGGGTGGGCGCCAACTACTACGACGTGCAGACATGGCGCCGGTCGGCGGACGGCGAGCCCGAGCTCGGCTGGGCGCTCGGCCGCGAGTACTGGGGGCACGGCTACGCGACCGAGGCGGCGCTGGCCGTGCGGCAGTGGCTGCGCGCGCCGCGGGTCATCTCGCTGATTGCGCCGGACAATCTCCGCTCGCAGCAGGTCGCGCAGCGGCTCGGCGCCCGCCCCGAGCAGACGGTGGAGCTGCCCGGCTACGGGCCCCACCAGGTCTGGGTGCACCCGCGGTGATCGAGACCGAGCGCCTGCTCCTCCGGAAGCCACGCGCCGAGGACGCGCCGGGGCTCCTGGAAGCGTTCGCCGATCCAGAGGCGATGCGCTTCATCGGCGACGGGTCGACGACGGATCTCGCCGGCGCGGAGCAGGCGGTCGACCGCTGGCTCGAGCGCTGGGACGCCTGGAAGATCGGCATGTTCGTGGTCGAGCGCGCAGCGGACGCGCGCGTGCTCGGCCGCGTGGGGTTCCTGCGCTGGGATCCCGAGACGTGGGAGATCGGCGGCTCGGAGGCCGAGCTCGGCTGGGGCCTCGCGCGCGAGCACTGGGGCCGCGGCTACGCGACCGAGGCCGCCCGCGCGCTGCGCGACTGGGCGTTCGGCGAGCGGGGCCTCACTCGCCTCATCTCGCTGATCCAGCCCGAGAACCTGCCGTCCATCCGCGTGGCGGAGAAGCTCGGCGAGCGCCACGAACGGGACGTCGAGGTTCGAGGCCTGCCCACCCGGCTCTACTCGATCGAGCGATGACCGAGCTGCGCCCCCTCGCCGGGACAAGCGTCGTCGACGTCACGTCCTCCCTCGCGGGGCCGACGGCGACGCAACTGCTCGCCGCGCTGGGCGCGGCGGTCGTGAAGGTGGAGCCGCTCGGCGGCGACCACGCCCGCGCCTGGGGCCCGCCGTTCCTCGATGCTGCAAGCGGAGCCGGCAAAGCCGGCTCCGCGCGGCGAGAAGACCGCGGCGCCTACGGCGCCGCCCGGGGAAAAGGCGCGATGTTCCTCGCCTCGAACGCGGGGAAGCGCTCCCTGGCGGTCGATCTCGGGGAGGACCGGGGCCGCGAGATCGTCCTGCGGCTTGCCGACCGCGCCGACGTGTTCGTCCAGAGCCTCCGGCCGGGCGCGGCCGAGCGGCACGGCCTCGGCGCCCCCGAGCTCCGGACGCGTAACCCGCGGCTCGTCTACTGCTCGATCGGGGCGTTCGGCTCACGCGGCCCGCTGAGCGGCCAGCCGGGCTACGACCCTCTGTTGCAGGCCGCCTCGGGGATCATGAGCGTGACCGGCGAGGCCGACCGGCCGCCGGTGCGCGTGGGCGTGTCGCTGATCGACCTCGGCACCGGGGTCTGGGCGGCGCTCGGCGTGCTCGCCGCGCTGTACGAGCGCGAGCGCACGGGGGTCGGCCGCACGCTCGAGGTCTCGCTGTACGAGACGGCGCTGTCGTTACTCGCGTCCCAGCTCGTCGGCTATCTCGGCGCAGGTGTCGTGCCGGGTCGCGAGGGGAGCGCGTTCTCGCAGATCGCGCCGTACCAGGTCTTCGCGACGCGGGACGGAGAGCTGATGATCGTCGCCGGCAACGACAAGCTCTTCGCCGCGCTCTGCGGCGTGCTCGGCGTGCCGGAGCTGACCGGCGACCCGCGCTTCCTCACGAACCCCGGCCGGGTCGCAAACCGGCCGGCGCTGCTCGAGTCGCTCGAGGAGCGCACCAGGGAGCGGGAGTCGGCGGAGCTGCTCAAGGCGCTCGTCGCCGCGGGCGTTCCGGTGTCGCCGGTGCACGACGTCGGCGAGGCGGCGCGGCATCCCCAGACGGAGGCGCTCGGGATCCTGCAGTCGCTCGGCGACTTCGTCACGGTCGCGACGCCGCTCTCGGCCGACGGCGAGCGGGTGCGTCACGCCGCGCCGCCGCCCGGCCTCGGCGCGCACACGGAGGAGATCCTCCGCGAGCTCGGCTACGCCGACGACGAGATCGCGGGGCTCGCCTCCTCGGGCGTGGTCCGGCTCGGCTGACGGCCGTGGCGATCCTGCTCCGACGCCGCGAAGCGACGTATCTCGGCGCCTCCAGCTTCGCGCAGCGAGCCGCCCTCTCGCTCGCGCCCCTGCTCGTGGTGCTCCTGCGCCTCCTCGGCGACACGCAGGGCCTCACGCTCGGCGTCCGGCTCGTGGGGCCGCTCGCCGGCGTGATCCTCGTCGCTGCCTACCTGCTCTTCCGGCCCTACGACCTTCCGGACGGCGTGCCCGACCGCGTGCCGCCGGAGGCCGTGCCCGTCGGCGGCCAGCTTCCTGCGCGGTAGACGTAGCCCTCGAGCGTGCGGCCCAGTACCTCCTCCAGCCAGCGCGAGACGCCGACGAGCGCGTCGAGGTCGACCCCGGTCTCGACTCCCTCCCCCTCGAGCAGGTAGACGAGATCCTCGGTCGCCACGTTGCCGGTGGCGCGGGGCGAGAAGGGACAGCCGCCGAGGCCGCCGACGGAGGCGTCGAGGACGCGCGCGCCCGCCTCGAGCGCGGCGAGGCAGTTCGCGTAACCCGTGTTGCGCGTGTTGTGGCCGTGAAAGCCGGCCGCCCCGGCCCGCTCGACGAGCGCGCGGACGGCGGACGGCGTCGCCACGCCGATCGTGTCGGCGAGGACGACTTCCGCCCGGACCGCGAACCGCGACGCGAGCTCGGCCACGATGCCGGGATCGACCAGCCCTTCGAACGGGCACCCGAACGAGCACGAGATCGTGACCGTCGCCGGCGTCTCGCCGGCCGCGCCGAGGATCGCCTCCGCGCGCTCGACCGCCTCCGCGAGCGTCGCGTTCCCGTTCCGGAGGTTGAAGGTCTCGGTCGCCGCGAACGTCACGTTGACGCGATCGAGCCCGGCGGCGGCGAAACGCTCCCAGCCCGCGCTCGTTGAGGACGAGGCCAGTGAGCTCGATTCCCTCGCGCCGGTGCACGCGGCCGACACGTCCTCCGCCCCGGCCATCTGCGGCACGCGGTCTGCGCGGACGAAGCTGACCGCCTCGATCCGGCGCAGCCCGGCGCCCGCGAGCCGGTCGACGAGCTCCGCCCGCGTCTCGGGCGGCAGAACCTCGGGCTCGTTCTGGAGCCCGTCCCGCGGCCCGACGTCGCAGAGGAGCACCTGCATCGGCCGAGCGTACTCCCTGCGCAGGCACCCGCCCGAGATTCCCTTGTAACAGTCTGTTACTAGCGTGGACAGTGGCCGAGAAGGCGCAGTCCCACGCTGAGATCAAGCCACCTCCCGAGCGCCTAGTAACAGTCTGTTACTAGGTTCGACAGGTCAGTTGTGGACGGGTGGCGAGGTACGCCCTGGCTCAGCGGGTGCCGAGCTCCAGGCCGAGGAGCCGCGGCAGAGCGGCTCCCGCTCTGCGGCGAGGCCGGGGCGGCGTCCCTCCTCCTCGGCCGTCTCGCAGGCCATGATCGCCCACCGGACGAGCCCGCCTCCGACTCGGCGGAGCGGCTCCGGCGGCAGGCGCGGCACCTTCCGCGTTGCGAGCGGCGACCGCGTCCACTCGTCGTCGGCTCCGAGCGCGAGCGACGCGAGGATCCGGCCGCCGAGCCAGGCCGGGCCGACACCGTGGCCCGAGTAGCCGGCACCGTAGTGAATCCGCGTGCCCGGCTTCGTGCGGAAGAAGGGCAGATGGTCGGCGGAGACGTCGATCGGCCCGCCCCACGCTCGCTCGACGCGCACACCCGCCAGCCCGGGCAGCAGGCGCCGCAGCCCCGCCTCCGCACGCGCCGCCGTCGGCCCGTCGCGCGAGAAGCGGTCGTCGATCCGCCCGCCGAAGCCGATCGGCCCGCTACCGCTGCCCATCAGCACACGCCCGTCGTCCGTCGTCCGGAAGTAGTGGAGGAACATCCGCCCGTCGACGATCGCCTCGCCACCCGTCCATCCGATCGCCGCGAGCAGCTCGGGCGCCGGCTCGGTGAGGACGACGTACGAGCCGAAGTTGGTCAGGTTCCGCGAGGCCGGCGTCCAGCCTGTCAGCGCCGCGTTCGTCGCGAGCACGACCTCCGGCGCGCGGAGGATCCCTCCGGGTGTCTCGAGCTCGGTCGGCGAGCCGGCGCGCACCGCCGTCACCGGCGTCTCCTCGTGCAGCGTGACGCCCGCGTCGAGCACCGCCCGCCGCAGCGCCCGCACGAGGAGGCCCGGGTGGACGGTCGCGCACTCGGGATAGAAGACGCCGCCGCGGAAGACCGGCGAAGAGATACGCCGGGCGACCTCCTCCCGCGTCAGGGCGACCGCCTGGTCCTCCCGACCGACGCCCGCAGCGACGGCGGCAGCCTTCTCGACCGCGGCGTCCTGCGCCGGTGCCGCGGATACCTCGAGCATCCCGGCCTCGCGCAGCCAGACGTCCTCCCTGCGAGCCTCGGCCCAGGCCCGGATCCCCGGGATGATCCGCTCCCCGGCCCGGGCGAGCTCGAGCGCCCCTTGCTCGCCGAGCACCGGCAGGATCGAGGCGAGCGACGCCCAGTAGCCGTGGACGAAGCCCCCGTTGCGGCCGCTCGGCCCGTGACCGCAGATCTCCGCCTCGAGCAGCACCACCCGCAGCTCGGGCGCGCGCTCGCGGAGCGCGAGCGCCGTCCACAGACCCGTGTAACCGCCGCCGACGATCGCCACGTCCGCCGTCGCGTCGCCCGACAGAGCGAGAGCCGGCGGCGGATCGCCCTCCGCCGCCAGCGCCTGCTCGAGCCACCAAGACGGCAGCCGCGGCTCGACCGTCAAGGAAGGAGCCCCGGCGGGGCCACCTCCGTCTTGCGCCGGAAGTACGGCCGCAACTTGGTCGCCGTGAGGAGCATGAGCGGGATCCCGAGCAGCAGTGAGCCGATTCCGATCAGGATCGGCATCTGGATGCCGAGGACGGGCGCCGAGTAGTTGTAACTCGAACTGCTCTCGGCGATCCATGCCTTGACGAAGATGAAGCCCATCATCAAGCCGCCGAGCACGGGCACAAGCCCCGCGAGGATGAACCCACGCACGCTCTTGAACAGCTCGCGTCTGAAGTACCAGCCACACGCAAGCCCAGTGAAGCCGTAGTAGAAACAGACAGAGAAGCCAAGCGCCGTGATCGAGTCGTTGAGGACGTTCCCGCTCGTGTCGACCTTGATCAGGAACACGGTCCAGACGGCCGAGAGCACACCCATCCCGAGCGTCGAGACGCTCGGCGTCAGGTACCGCGGGTGGATCTTCCCGAACACGGGCGGGATCGCTCCCCACTTCGCCATCGAGAGCGTCGTCCGCGCGGTCGGCAGGATCGTTGTCTGCGTCGACGCGGACGCCGACGTGAGGACCGCGATGATCAGGAGCTTGTCCCAGGGGGAACCGAAGACGTTCGAACCCAGTGCGTTGACCACGTCGTCCGAATGGGCTCCGAGGAACCCCGGGCCGCCGTACGCGATGGCCGCGGTCGAGACGACGAGGTAGATCAGCACGAGGAGGACCGTCGAGAGGACTGCCGCTTTGCCCGGCCCCTCGGCCGAGTCGCGCGACTCCTCGTTGACGGCCACCCCCGAGTCCCAACCCCAGTAGATGAAGATCCCGAGCAGGACGCCGGCGATGAGGCCCGTGAACGGAATGTCGAACGGGTTGAACCATGACGCGCTCACGTGCAGGGAGCCGGGAAGCGCGTTGCCGTTGTAGACCTTGATGAGCGCGACGAGGGAGAAGGCCGCGAGGATGAGAATCTCCGCGCTGAGCAGGAAGACCTGCGTCTCGGCGGAGAGCTCGATCCCGCGGTAGCAGATCCAGGTCATGAGGGCGATCCAGACGATCGAGCCGATGGCCAGCCAGGTCGATGAGGTAGCCCCGTGGTGCCAGCCGAAGAGCAGGTATGTGTACTGCGACGCGATGTAGGAGAGCGACGCCATCACGATCACGTCGGCGACGAAGATCGCCCACCCGTTCATCCAGCCGATCCAGGGGCCGAAGGCGCGAGTTGTCCAGGCGAAGGTCGTGCCGGCGTCGGGGTCGGCCCTGTTCAGGTAGCGGTAACCGAGCGAGACGAACAGGATCGGGACGAAGGAAACGATCAGAACAGCCGGCGCCTTCACTCCGATGCCGTTGATCACGACGATGAAGCCGAGCGTCGCCGCGAGCGAGTAGGCGGGCGCCGTCGAGGCGACCCCGATGACGAGGTTCGACATGTAGCCGAGCGCGTCGGCTTTGAGGCCCTTGTCCCCGGTCTGGATGTGACCCTCGACCAGCCGGGGCGCCTGCGCGTCGGAGGTCATCCAGCCTCCCCGACTGCGCCGCCGAAGTCCGTGGGCAGCTCGATCGTCGCCGTCTGCTCGCGCACGGGCTTCGCGACGACATAGCCGACCAGTCCGAAGAGGACGATGACGACGAGCGTGCCGAGCGTGAGCACCTCGAACGTCGTCCGGCTCACGCTCCACGTGCCCTTGAAGTCGTAGCCGACGCCGAACAGCTTCTCGAGCGTGTCGGGGAAGACGGCCACGAACGAGCCGAGCGCGATCCAGAAGGTGATGAGCACCGTCGACGCCCAGATGCCGGCCATTCCCCACGGATGCCGGTACGGACGGTGCACGTGGCCGTGCGTGTAGCGGAGCTTGAGCGCCGCCGGGAAGATCCAGAGGTACGAGAGCAGCGTCGTCGAGATCGCGATGTCGAGGACGACGACGAACTTCGCGTTCGCGCCGCCGTTGAACGCTGCGAGCGCCACGATGCAGAAGGCGCTCGCGACGATGCCCGACATCACGTTGACGCGCACCGGCGTCCCGAGCTTCCTGTTGAAGATGCCGAAGTAGGGGAAGAAGGCGCCGTCGTAGGCGGCCACGGCCTGGATCCGGTCGGAGCCGATCATCCAGACCGCGCCGGAGGTGACCAGCGCGCCGACGAAGCCGAGCGTCATGAGGATCAACAGCGCGTGAGCCGCGCCGCCGTAGACGCCGTGGAACACGAGCGTCACCGCGTCGATGAAGCCGCCGATCCCGGTCACGGCCCTCGCCGGCAGCACGAGCAGGATGCAGAAGATCGGCACCGCGTACATGAGAACGCCGGTGATCCCGCTGCGGAGGATCGAGAGGGGCACGTCGCGCTGCGGGTTCTCCATCTCCTCGGCGGCGCCGTTCTGGAGCTCGAAGCCGACGTAGTTGAAGAGCAGCAGCGGCACGAGGCCGAAGAAGACGGCCCGCGTCGGGCTCAACTGCGACGTGGCGAAGCCGGCGACGCCGTGCTTCGCGCCGTAGATGATCACGGTCAGCGAGAAGAAGCCGAGCACGATCGCGCGCAGGATCGCGCCGGCGTTGGGGATCCACTTGCCGTAGCGAAGCGAGACGATGGCGACGCCGATCGAGATCCAGATGAAGACGAGCTTGAAGGCGTAGTCGCCGACCGTGCCGCTCCCGATCCCGAACACGTTCGCCGACCAAGCGCTCGTCGCGATGAATGCGAGCGAGCCGCCGACCCAGAGCGGGTTCGTGACCCAGTAGAGGATCGCCGCGATGCCGCCGTGCAGGCGGCCGAAGGCCATCTTCGTCCACTCGTACGGGCCACCTTCCTGCGTGAACGCCGAGCCGACCTCCGACATCAGGAGCATGTACGGAACGACGAAGAGCAGCGCGAGGACGACGAGCCAGAAGAAGCCCTCCGGACCCTTGTTCGCAACCGTGCCGAGCGTGTCGAGCCCGACGAACGCGCAGACCGTGAAGAACCACATGTCGAACCGCCGCAGCGACTTGATGAGCTTGCCCTTCTCCTGCAGCGCAAGCGTCGTCGTCTGCTCGACCTCTATCCCAGTTCGTTGCCATGCTTCCTCCAGTACGTCGCCGAGGATCCCGGTCATCTCGTCGAACTCCGCCTGCGTCGCCACCAGCGGCGGCGAGATCTGCACGACCGGGTCGCCGCGGTCGTCGGCCCGGCAGATGAGCCCTTTCTCGAACAGCCGCGGCGAGAGGAAGCCGCGCAACAGCGTCTCGCACTCCTCGTCGCTGAACGTCTCCCGCGTCTCCTGGTCCTTGACGAGCTCGAGCGCGTAGAAGAAGCCGGTCCCGCGCACGTCGCCGACGATCGGCAGGTCGAGCAGCTGCTCGAGCGTCGAGCGGAAGGCGTCCTCGTTGCCGAGCACGTGCTCCATGATCCGCTCCCGCTTCATGATCTCGATGTTCTTGAGCGCGATCGCGCTCATCACGGGATGCCCGCCGAACGTGATCCCGTGCGTGTACATCGAGGACGCGTGCAGGAACGGCTCCATCACGCGGTCGGTGGCGACGACGGCGCCGATCGCCGCGTACGAGGAGCGAGAGCCCCTTCGCGCACGTGACGATGTCGGGCCGGATGTCGTAGCGCTCCGACGCGAACCAGTGGCCGACCCGGCCGAAGCCGGTGATCACCTCGTCGGCCGAGAGCAGGATGTCGTAGCGGTCGCAGAGCTCGCGCACGCCCTTCCAGTAGCCGGCCGGCGCGATGAAGGAGCCGCCGGCGTTCTGAACCGGCTCCATGTGGACAAGGCAGACCGTCTCGGGATCCATCTCCAGGATCGTCCGCTCGAGCTCGTCGAGCAGGAAGGCCGTGAACTCCTCCTCGGTCTCCTCCGGCGGGCGGTGGTAGCGGTTCGTGTTGCTCACGTGCCGCACCTCGGGCACGAGCGGCTCGAACGGGGTGCGCAGGGCGGGGATGCCGTTGATGGAGAGCGCGCCGAACGTCGTGCCGTGGTAGGCGATGTTGCGGGCGATCGCCTTGTACTTGTGGCCCGGCGCAGGGCCGCCCACCTGCCGGCCGACCATCTCTCCGGGCTCCACACCCGGCGTCTGGGTCGCGCCCTCGCGCACCTGGAAGTACTGCCGCGCGAGCTTCCACGCCGACTCGACCGCCTCGGAGCCGCCCGAGACGAAGAACACGCGGTTGAGGTCGCCGGGGGCGAGAGAGGCGATCTCAGCCGCGAGCTCGATCGCGCGTGGGTGCGCGTAGGTCCAGTTCGTGTAGAACGGCAGCTCTCGCATCTGCTCGAGCGCCGCCTGGCCGATCTCCTCGCCGTAGCCGTAGCCGAGGTTGACGGAGAACAGCCCCGCGAGCGCGTCGAGGTAGCGGCGGCCGTGGACGTCCTCGAGGTAGCAGCCGTCGCCGCGCACGATGATCGGCGGCTCGAGACCGTGCATGCTCGTGAAGTGGAGCCAGAGGTGGTCGTTCGCCAGACGCCCGAGCTCGGCGGCGGACGTCGCGCCCTGCGTGGTGCTCATCTCGTGGTGTCCTCCTTCGGCATTCCACTCCCCCAGTCGTAGAGCTGCTTCCACATCTCCAGGTACACGAAGGTCTCCGTCGAGACGACGTCGGGCAGCGCGCGCAGCCGGCTCGTCAGCTCGAGTAGATGACGCCGGTCGGCAGCAACGAGTTCGACGACGAGGTCGAACTGCCCTGCCGTGGCCACGACGTAGTCGGCCTCGGGCCAACGCGCGATCGCGTCGGCCGCCTGCTCCGGGGAGCCGGAGCACTTGACGCCGACGAGCGCCTGCTCGTAGCCGAGCCCGAGCGGGTTCGTGACGGCGACCACCTGGAGGATCCCCTCAGCCGTCAGCCGTCCGTAGCGGGCGCGGACGGTCGCCTCGGAGACCCCCACGCGCGCGGCGATCGCGCGGAACGACTCGCGCCCGTTCGCCTGCAGCGCCTCGATGATCCTGCGGTCGAGCTCGTCCGTTCGGCGCGCCGGCGCCACGGGGCCTCGCTCCGACCGACTCGTCGGAATCCGCAGAGGCTGGACGTCCTCGCTGCGCATCGCGCGGGATTCGTACCATTCCGCCGCGCATTTCGTCAATGCGAGCGCGCGGGAGCCGCGCTTCGCGCGGGATCTCAGGCGAGGGCGCGATGGGCGCGCTCGATCGCGCGCACCGTCTCGCTCCCCGGATCGGAGAGCACCGGGCCGTGCCCGGTGGCGAGGCGTTGCGGCTCGAGCGCGCGGAGCGCGCGGGCCGACTCGAGGTTGCGCTCCTTGTCCCAGGTCGCCAGCGAGGCGATCGGGAACGGGAACGTGAAGTGGCTCGACACGGCGACTCCGCCCAGGGTCGTGAACACGTCCCCGGCGAACAGCGTGCCGTCGCGCGTGTCGAAGAAGGCGACGTGTCCGGGCGTGTGGCCGGGCACCGCGATCACCTCGAGGCTGCCGACGCGATCGCCGGGCTCGAGCAACACGTCGGGTTGCGTCTCCACCTCCGGCCAGGAGCCCGGGAGCTTGTCCTCCACGACCTTCTCGCCGGCGAGGATGCGGGCGTCGAGCACGGGCATCGCGACCTGCACCTCGCCGTCGAGTCTCCCCCGTAGCTCGTCGAGCGAGCCGACGTGGTCGCCGTGACCGTGAGTGACAGCGATGCGCCGGATCGGCGCGCCGGCCTCCTCGGCAGCAGCGAGCACCGCGTCGCCGCTGCGCGCGACCATCGTGTCCACCAGCGTGAAGCCGTCGTCCTCGCGCACGAGGTACGCGTTCACGAAATGCAGCCTCGTGAGCTGGATAAGGTTTGCTGTGAGTTGACGCACGCGCATGGCCGCCCTAACCTGCAGGGGTCCCCGGCGAGAGGAGGTTCGAAACAAATGATGCTTGCCTTTGTTGCCTCCTCGGTCCTTCCGACCTAGCGCCGGACGCTCCTTTTGCGGGACGTGTCGGCGTCCCATCTCATTTGAAGGAGCTTTGCGTTGGCTGGATTCGATCTACACGAGCTCGGCTGGAATCCCGAGCTCGCCGAAAACCTCGAGCCCGGTCTCGTGCCGGGACGCGTCGCGGCCGTGCACCGCGGCGCCTTCGACGTCTGGACGGAAGCCGGCCCCGTCCGCTCCCGCCTGCCCGGCCGGCAGCTGCACGAGGGCCTCGACGTCGGCGCCGGCGACTGGGTCGGCCTGTCCGACGGGCTCGTCCGTGCCGTCCTGCCGCGGCGCAGCGCGATCGTCCGGAACGCCGCCGGCCTGACCACCACCGCCCAGACGCTCGCCGCGAACGTCGACGTCGCGTTCGTCGTCTCGTCGCTCGGGCCGGACCTGGAGCCGCGCCGCATCGAGCGCTATCTCGTCACGCTGTGGGAGAGCGGCGCCGCGCCCGAGATCGTGCTGACGAAGGCCGACCGGCTCGTAGACCCGTGGCCGCTCGTCGCGGAAGTCGAGGCGGTCGCGCTCGGCGTCCCGGTGCACGTCGTCTCGGCCGTGACCGGCCAGGGCTGCGACGCGCTGCGCGCGCGGATCGGAGCCGGCGCGACGGCCGTCCTGCTCGGCTCCTCCGGCGTCGGCAAGTCGACGCTCGTCAACCACTGGCTCGGCGAAGAGGCGATGGCGACGAGAGAGACGCGCGAGGACGACGACGAGGGCCGCCACACGACCTCGCACCGCCAGCTGCTCGTCCTCCCGGGCGGCGGAGTCGTGATCGATACGCCGGGCCTGCGCGAGCTGCAGCTGTGGGACGCCGGCGGCGCCGCGCTCGACGCGACGTTCGCCGACGTCGAGGAGCTCGCCGCCGACTGCCGCTTCGCCGACTGCGCGCACGTGCACGAGCCGGAGTGCGCCGTACTCGCCGCGGTCGAGTCCGGCGAGCTGCCGGGCGAGCGCCTGCACAGCTGGCGCAAGCTGCAGCGCGAGCTGCGCGCGATCGCGATGCGCCAGGACGTGCTGCTGCGCAAGGAGGAGGCGCGGAAGTGGAAGCTGCGCGCACGCGAGGGCCGCGCGCGGGCGAGGCACCGTTAGCAGGGCCGCCCCTGGTAGGAGCTACGGCTTCGGGGCGGCCGCGGCGACCTCGGCCGGCGCGTCCGCGTGCTTCGTCGCGAAGTTGTCGGCGAACATCTGCGCGAGCTCGCGGGCCTTCCGGTCGTACGCCTCGGGGTCGGCCCACGTCGAGCGCGGGTCGAGCAGCGACTCGTCGACACCCGGCGCGTGCACCGGCACCTCGAAACCGAAGACCGGATCCGTCCGGAATTCGACCTTTCCAGCTCGCCCGAGAGCACCGCGCCCAGCAGCGCGCGCGTCGCCTGGATCGGCATCCGGTGCCCCTCGCCGAACGGCCCGCCCGTCCAGCCGGTGTTGATCAGCCAGACCGTCGCGTCGTGTAGGTCGAGCTTCTCGCCGAGCAGCTGCGCGTAGACGGTCGGCCGCTGCGGCCAGAACGGCGCGCCGAAGCAGGTCGAGAAGGTCGGCTGCGGCTCGGTCACGCCGAGCTCGGTGCCGGCGAGCTTCGACGTGTAGCCGGAGAGGAAGAAGAAGAGCGCCTGCTCGCGGCTGAGGCGCGCGATCGGCGGCAGGATCCCGAAGGCGTCGGCGGCGAGGAAGATCACCGACCGCGGATGGCCGGCCCGCTTCGCCGGCAGTGCGTTCGCGATCTCCTCGAGCCTGTACGCAGCGCGGTTGTTCTCGGTCTTCGAGTCGTCGTCGAGGTCGAGGACGCCGCGCTCGTCGACGGCGACGTTCTCGAGCACGGTGCCGAAGCTGTGCACCGCCTTCCAGATCTCGGGCTCGGCCTCGGCCGAGAGGCGGATCGTCTTGGCGTAGCAGCCGCCTTCGAAGTTGAAGACGCCGTCGTCGCCCCAGCCGTGCTCGTCGTCGCCGACCAACAGCCGCTCGGGATCGGCCGAGAGCGTCGTCTTGCCCGTGCCCGAGAGGCCGAAGAAGACCGCGACGTCCCGGCCGTCCCGCGAGACGTTGGCCGAGCAGTGCATCGGCATGACGCCCTCGAGCGGCAGGCGGTCGTTCATCAGCGTGAAGACCGACTTCTTGATCTCCCCGCCGTAGAAGGTGCCGCCGATCAGGATCTCCTTGCGCGACGGGTGGAGGCAGATGAAGATCTCCGTGCGAGTGCCGTCCACCGCCGGATCGGCCTCGACGTCCGGCTCGTGGAGCACGAGCACATCGGGCTCGAAGTCCGCGAGGTCGGCCTCGCCGGCTCGATGAACATCGTCTTCGCGAAGAGCGCGTGGTAGGGATGCGTCGTGAGGACGCGCACCGAGAGCCGGTGCTTCGGGTCGGCGCCGCAGAAGGCGTCGATCACGTAGACGTCGTGAGCCTCGAGGTGCGCGACGACCTTCGCGCGCAGCCCGCCGAAATGCTCTTCCGAGATCTCGGCGTTCGTCTCGCTCCACCAGATCCGCTCCTCGGAACCGGGCTCGCGCACGATGAACTTGTCCTTGGGGGAGCGACCGGTGAAGCGGCCGGTGTCGACGACGAGCGGCCCGCCCTCCGCCAGAACCGCCTCACCCCGGTCGAGCGCAGCCGTGTAGAGCTGCGACGTCGTCGGGTTGCGGAGCACACGTCCTTCGGCGCGCAGTCCGTGGGCGGCGAGGCTGTCTTCCGGCCGGTCGGTGATCGTCAAGACGCTCCTCCTCTGAGACTCGGTACCGGTCTCAGATGGTAGTGGGCGCCGGGAGCGGCCCGCGCTACACCGTTGCCGCGCGTGCCGGCAGCGCCCGCGGAGCAAGCAGCCGGTAGAAGCTCAGCCACAGCACGGGGGCCGCAGCGAGGATCGCGGTGACCGGCCCGCCGAATCCCTTCAGGTCGGTACCGACGAGGAGCGCGTGTCCGAGCGCGAGCCAGAACGCCGCGAAGGTCGCGTAGTGCAGCCGCCGCCAGCCCTTCTGCCCGATCCACCGCCGCGCGTTGAACGAGGCGGCCAGGGTGAGGGTCAGCCACCCGGCCACGACGCCGAGCGCGACCGCGCCGGGCCGGTAGGCAGCCGCGCCGGGAACGAGCACCGCCAGTGCGCCGAAGTGCATGACGGGATCGAGGAGGAGCGCGCCGACGTGGAGACCGACCATCGAGAGGCCGGTCCACGCGAGCGTCCGGTGCAGGCCGAGCAGCCGCTTCTGCCGTTTCGGGCCGAGGAGCCGGGTGCTCATCCCCAGGCCGAGCCAGACCGACAGCGTAAGCAAGCCGAATGCCACCAGGCCGGCGGCGCGCGCGACGAGCCAGGCGACGGGGAGCGTCGTGGTCATGCGGCTCTCACGACCAGGCGCTCCGTGACCAGCGGCAGCCGGCCGAGCGGGATCGCCGGACCGAAGTGCGGGACGTAGAGGGCCGAGATCGGCGGCCTCGCGGTCACGTGTTCCTCGGCCTCGGCCGGGCCGGCGATCGCGAGCGTCGTCGCGTTGACCTCGGCGGCGACGGGATCGGGGGCGACGACCGTCACGGTGAGCGGCCCGGCGAGCGCCGACTCTCCCGTCTCCGGGTCGATCAGGTGGTGGAGCGAGCGAGCGGGGCCGAAGCGCCGCGCGTCGCGGCCGGACGTGGCGATGCCGCCCGCGTCCAGCGCGAGGACGGCGAGCGTCTCGCCCGCGCGGCGCGGATCGGCGACCGCGACCAGCCAGGGACCGCCTTCCGGAGCCTCGCCGGACACGACGATGTCTCCGCCGAGGTCGACGAGCCCGCCCGCCAGAGCGGGCGAGGGAGTGAGCATCGCGTCGAGCGCGCGGCCGGCGGCGTAGCCCTTGCCGATGCCGCCGAGGTCGACGGACGAGCCGGGCTCGAGTCTCGCGCGGCTGTTCCGGGTGTCGAGCTCGATTTCCGTGCCGGCGCGCCAGCCGTCCGCCCGACGGGCCTCTCGCTCTTCGAGCAGGTCGAAGGAGCGGTCGTAGCCGGCGGCCGCGAGTGCCGGGAGAACCGTGGGGTCGAAGCGGCCGTCCGTCTCCTCCCGGGCGCGGACCGCGAGACCGAGTACCTCGAGCAGCCGGCGGCCGACGGGGGTCCATCGGCCGCCGGCTGCATTGAGGCGGGAGAGGTCGCTGGCGGGGTCGAAACGGGAGAGCTCACGCTCGCAGGCGGCAACCTCGTCTCGTGCGGCAGCGAGCGCCCACGAGACCTCGTGCTCGTCGTGCCTGCCTGCTGTGACGGCGGCGGCGCAGTTCGTGCCGACCGCGCGCCACTCGATGCGATGGAGAGCGCTCATCAGTGCACCACCGCCGAGGTCGCGGTCGTCGCGTGCGTCGGCGCCTTCAGGACGACCAGCTGCTGCTTGCCGCCATGGCCCTTCACGACCACCGTCTGCGCCGAGGGCGCCGGCAGGGGTGCCACCGGGCGGGACGACCAGGCGAGCACCGCGACGATCGCGAGCATCGCCCAGACCGAGAGTACGACTACCCAGACGCGCTGCATGTTCAGTCACCTCCGTCGTCCCACGACTGCGCGGGGGGCGCGGGCGCATGCTGCTGCACCACCGCTGCCGGGGCGGCTGCCGGAGCGGGCCGGTGTACGAGCCCGGCGATCGCCGCGCCGCCGGTGAGGACGGTCGCAGATAGGACTGCCGCCAGTGCGAGGAGTGATCGCTTTGCGTTCATGCCTGCGTTCTACGGCTTCGCGGGCCAACGCCGGGCGAGCGCACGGGCAAGCTTCGGTAAAGGTTCAGGCAGAACGGAGGCGAACGACGGCGTCGACGCCGCCGCTCGAGGCCTCCCGCAGCTCGACCTCGCCCTCGTCTGCCGCGACAAGCCGTTTCACGATCGCCAGGCCCAGACCCGAGCCGCCCGCTCCGGATCCGGCGCGCCAGAAGCGGTCGAACGCCCGCTCGCGTTGCTCCGGCGTGAGGCCCGGGCCGTCGTCGCGGAGGTGCAGCTCCACCCAGGGCGACGCTGCGCGAGCAGACGCCGTGACCGTCCCGCCGTCCGGCGACGCCTCGAGCGCGTTGGCGAGGAGGTTGTCGAGAACCTGAGCGAGACGTCCCGGCGCGGCGCGGACCAGCAGCGGCCCGTCGAGCTGGGCGACGAGATCGACGTGGTGCTCGTCGGCGAGCGGCCCCCACGCGTCGACGCGGTCGCGCAGCACCGCCGTCGCGTCGACACGCGCAGATCCCTCGGCGCCGGCGTCCGCCCGCGCGAGCGTGAGCAGGCCGTCGACGAGATCCCGCAGCCGATCGGCCTCGTGCAGCGCGGCGTCGCGGTCGCTACTCGGGGGAAGGCTCTCGAGCCGCAGGCGAAGTGCGGTCAACGGCGTCCGGAGCTCGTGCGACGCGTCGGCGACGAACTCGCCCTGGGAGCGCAGAAGCCGCGAGAGCTTCGCCACGGTCTCGTTGAAGCGGACGGCGAGCGAGCGAACCTCCGGCGGGCCATCCCGCTCGGGCGCCCGAGCGTCGAGCTGTCCCTCCCCGACCGCGGCTGCCGCTTCTTCGAGGCTGTGCAGGGGCCGCGTAACGAACCGGGCGAAGCCGAGGACCACGACCGCGGCCCCGGCGAGCACCACCACGCCGATCAGGGCGAGCAGGAGCCAGTAGCGAAGGATGCGCGCGTCGACGGCCGAGAAGGGATACGTGATCCGCACCGCCCCGTGCACCTTGCCGCTCGCGGCGATCGGCACCGCGACGTAGAGCAGCCGCTCATGCAGCGTCTTCGAGTTGCGGACGCCGCGGGGGTACTTACCGGCCAACGCCGCAGCGATCTCTAAAATCGTAGCCTCACGCGTCAAAAACGCGACCTCGCTGCATCTTCTTCTATACCTTACAATCCAGCTCTGGCTTTCCTATTCTCCCAAAATCTTCGAACGCGCCTTCTCCTCAAAATGGTGTCACCTTCAAAAACATCCAAGCGCAAGCATGAGCACAACGCACCCATCTCTCCACCCCCCCTCCGGCGCAAGGTGCAATCGACCACAACACGTGCGGACATCCACCCTCAAAATGCCAATGACAAGGTACTGATTTCATGGTAGAAACGGCGGTGGCATCATTTTTCACTCCGACTTCGCAGAAGCCCCCGGAGAAGATCATATGGCAGGAACGAGGGCCGAATGATGACACGCCTAGTACACTACTCGTTGGCAAATATGTTCCTTCGCGCGAGCCAAATTCTGACTCGAACGACTTCAACACGGCTACAAAGAGACGAAAAGTAGCAGCCTTTGACTTCGTAAGTGTTCCGCATCATTCATGCTCAGTAGACTTGACGGCTAATCCAAGCCTGAAGGACTCCACCCTCATCCAGACCTCGTCCGGGAAGAAGTTCGCTTCAGATGCGCAAGACTGGAAGTGGTGGCACCCTACAGTACCTAACACGCTAAGGAAGTTATATTTGGAAGATGGGTATGTCGACAATGTGAACGATAAGACCTTAGAACTAATTTGTAGCTAGCTACAGAGTGGTTGTGATCAGCAATCAGGGTGGCATTTCTCTAAAAGCCGATAGCAAGGCTCCGAAATCCAAGCTTGGATCTTTCAAGTCTAAGGTTTCCGCCGTCTTCAACCAACTAGACATTCCAATTAGCATTTACGCAGCCACCGAGAAAGACATCTATCGAAAGCCAAGAACTGGAATGTGGTCAGAACTTCTCGAAGACTTTGACATCCACCTCTCAGGGGACGTAGATCTTGAGAATTCCCTTTTCGTTGGTGACGCTGGTGGTCGTAACGCCAGCAACGGGAAGCCCAAAGATTTTTCGTGCTCAGACAGGTACAACATTTGGGCTGAGCGCTGCCGACAGAATATTAACGTGACATAGAAATTTCGCCGAGAATGTAGGTATCCGGTTTCATACCCCGGAAGAATATTTCCTTGGAGAAGCACCGCGCGAATTCACGCGTTCATTTGAGCATTCGGAATATCTCACGAGCTCTACAGCTGAAGGTAAAGGCACTCAAATCCGCCCGAAGATCGGCAAGTGACTCTTGTTAGTGCTCGGACCATTTGCGAAAAAGAACAAGCTTGATATTGTCCTCTTTTGTGGCAGTCCAGCGGCTGGCAAATCAACATTTTACTGGCAACAACTGGAGCCCCTTGGCTATGCCAGAGTCAACCAAGATCTGCTGAAAACTGTATGTGACCTGTTCAGTTGGAGAGCGAATTTAACCTTTGTTATAGCGAGACAAATGTATCAAAGTCGCTGGGGCATATCTGGACGAAGGCAAGTCAGTGGCCATAGGTATGTCTATCGCGAAGACCTCAGGACAATTCCTCTTGGCGCAACCTTCTGATGATTTATCACCCAGACAATACAAATGCCGACCCAGAGGTCCGAAGTAGATGGGTGGAATTGGCTGCCAAACATTCAGTTCCAATCCGTTGCGTGTTATTTACGGCAAGCCCAGAACTCTGCGAGCACAACGATGTAGTACGAGCTTTGAACAACGTTGTATGCGAGCCCCTCTTCTCAACGAATTTCCAATTATCTCAACGAATGCTGCAGCACGCATCGATTGTTACGGATTTGCATGTGGAGCTCGTGTACTAATATGTCTCCCAGATGAACCCCGAGAAGCGCATGATTCTTCCTAGCATGGCGTTCCGTGGCTTTATGTCGCGATACAAAAAGCCAGAGCTCAACGAGGGCTTCCAGGATATCACGGAAGTGGCTTTCAGGGTATGTCTGTCACATGCAATCAATAGAATTTATGAAGCTGATCGATTGTGATCCATGCAGTTCAATGGATCCGAGGCGGAACGTCGAATATGGGCTCGGCATTGGACCTGAAAATTATGACAGGAATCGATGACTTGCATGAAAACCTTGTATTTGCAGGCGATCTTTCATATGATCAGTCAATCAATCACGGGTATTATCCATCTGTATTGCTCGCACCCAGCTAAACTTTGAGGTCTTTTACAAAGCGCAAAGGAAGTCCTGCTAAATCGGGAAAGGATTCTGGCCGAGTTCTGTTTACAAATTTAGAATGCGGATGTGGGGCGTGGCAACATCGAGTTTGTTGAGTTAACAATCAATGGATTCTGCTTCTGCATCACAAATACTTGCCTGTTAGGCCCGCCGCACACATCTCCCATCGTCCACCGGCTTCTACCGTAGCAGCATGGGGTACGGTATTGTGGAGAGAGTTTGACTGCAAAGATGACATTCAATAGCATCACCATTCCTTGCCTACGCAGCTTGAAAACCAATTGCATATCCAATTCCGTGGATATGCACTGATTGATCCAGGGACAGAGGGAACTAGTTACACTTCTAGCTGATGCTGAATAACACTGCCAGAATCTCATGTTCCTCGAAGGTCGATGCCAAATCCAAACGTCACCCGGTCGGCAGATTTCTCATGACAAAAGTTTTCGCGTCGCTTTGTTCTTCTGTGCCCCGATGTCCGGACTACACAGGTGGAGGCGGTCCACCCAGACGGTTCTAGACCCCTTGATCTTCCATTATCGGTGCGCCAAAGCGATAGACAGGTAATGTTTCCGAGTCGGGAATTATGTTTTCTCGTAGAAACAACGGCCCATCATGGGCGTCGACTCCGCTATTGACGTGCTCGCATGATGCGCATCCCAACAATATAGCGACTATTGGAACGACAAAATGGTTCTCAACACGTCGAGCGTTATTGGCATCTCCAGAGCGCCTTCTCATCGGCAGGGCTCGGTATGTGGAGGGGGAGAGTTTTTTCGTTTGGTCTGATTCCTTGCTGCGAGGTCAGGGCAGGTTGTGGCAGGACGTGGAACCTCAGGCCGTGCCCCTGGCTTGTCGGGAGGACAAAAAGGTACAACCAATAGGAAAGCAGCAACTCCTCACCTCGGATGGAGAGCTGCAGGTTCCGCTGTTTCTTGACCGAATGGATGGAGTGGTCAAACCGTTGCACCACACCCTCTTTCTCGACGTGCGGATGTGCGATGAAGTCATGCGCCTGCATCGATCTCTCTACCATTCCATAGGGCTCTCGCACAGTCCCCATTGCCACGATGAGTGTGAGATGTGACAAAACCGAGCGGGAGGCGGGCGGGAGGGGGACGATTTTGGCAACTGTCGAAGCCCGTGCAACATGGCAACTGAAACAGCCAGAGAAGCTTTGGGGGCAGGAGAAGAGTTAGGCACATTCGAACGCAAGGCGCAGGCGCAGGTACCCGATGGTCTGACGAGAAACGCAACCCACCAAATCCGCAAATTCCCAGCACCCGCCGTGCAATCAGATTCGGGTGCCCGTAACTTGTCTGCGACTCTTGTTCCGTTTGTCAAGGGGAAGCAGTCCGCCCGATGTGTGCTGACAGCATGGCTGGCTCCGCGCTGGCTCCATAGAGCGGCTTTGAAAGAAGGGACCCCTCTCGCTCCCCCAAGGGGTTTTCTCTCGTCCAACCGTGACTTGGAGATTCGTGTTGAACCCATGTCCTGTGCGCTCTTTAGAGTAGTTTTTCACGAATCACGAGTTTTTCCCTCAAGCCATCATCGTACCGCATGGCAACTTGCAAGGGAAGCTTTAGGCGCTGAACTCGCAAGGACCTCAGCCATGAACGGCCGAATTCGATCCATACCTTGCCCCTTGCACGGGCCAGTTGTCGAGCTATCCAAACGTCTATCGAAACCTTGTTCCCCGACATGCTGGGCCTTCTTCGGGTCCCTGGAGCTTCTCGCTCCATGGTTCCCCCTGCTATTCAGCTCTTCACATGGAGACCATTGGGCCTAAAAACGAACGGTTTCTATGGGTCCCAAAGAATGGCGCATCTCGTCGACTCGTGGAAGTGGAACTTGGTTACTTGGAAGACGGGCCGTGGACTGCTCCCCTGTGCCAGAAGCGTGGATTAACTGTTGACTGTTGACCTGACTCTGCCCATGCCAACATCTTGCACACTTGCCTCTTTGGGGAGCTAGACGCCGTCGCGCGGCCTGAGAGCGAGATGGATCATGGATCATGGAGTGAGCAACGGCAACTGTGAATGAACTTACAGTAGTGAAGCGACGGCCGTCAAGGTCAAGCCCGTGATGGCTTGATGACCGAAGTCTTTTCTCGTTTGCTGGACTAGCGCAGGCTGGTGGGTTCGACCATGGCCATGGCTGGTCCCAGCAGCGGTAGAGGGACGCTCTTCCGCGCGCACCTTGCTGCGCCTGCGCTCCCCAGCACCCGGCATCCAGCACCCAAGCAAGCACTCGCCAAAAACATTTCGCAACGGCCACCCGCCCGCTCCCCGTTTCCATTCCCATTGTCAACATAAATCCACGCTCTTGCCCAAACCCATCTCCTTTGCCCTCCTTTTCCTCCCCTCGAAACTCGCCAGCCCTTCCGTCTATCCTCGTTCCGTTCCGAACTGCGTCGCGTGAGCCCAATTCTTTCTTCCCTCTTCCACTCATTCGTCCAGCATTGCACCGAACACTTCATCCGATCTTGTAAGTGGTACTGTGCTTGTCTCCAATGCGCCCCCCATCACGGGTTCACCCCACGCTGCACACAAGCGAAGCAGAGACTGATTGGCGTGAAAAAAAAGTACTCGCAGCGTCACAACAAGCCTCACTCACATCCAGTAAATTCCCTCCTACGTGGTCCTCTCGACGTCGAACTTCCTTCCCAGCAGAGCTTCGCCACGTGTGAAACTCAGAGACCTGTTCCTCTCTTTCCAGCATCAACTTGTCTCGAAGCACCGCCACGCGATGTTGTCGGCCACTCTATAAACTCGCGATCCTGCTCGCACCAAACACAACACTACCTACTGCGCAATTCGACAGAACACAGCACCATGTCGCCAAAGCTCAAGCCACTTTTACTCCCGCTTTTGGTGGAGGAGCGGAGAAAGAGGGAGAGCATGTCGGAAACAGAGATGGACCTCTCTTCATCGACTTACACCCAAAACTCGTCTGCATCAGATGTTCCGTCGCCTGTAACGCCCACCTTTTCTGCTCGCGGGCATCTGAGATACTCGAGCTCGGCTTCTTCAATTGAATCCTCATACCACACTTCTGTGGGTGACAGCCCTTCATCTCCAAATTTCATCGTGTCGAAGACCGGCAAAAGATCACTCCCGGATGTCCAGGAAGAGCCCCAGGAACGTGACGAGGATTTTGATATGTTCGATGATGCCAACGACCTCTACGAATGTCTGTGTAAGTACTACCCAGTGTGGGGTGTGAACCCAAATTGCGGGACGTATGGCTAATGCCTGTAATTAATGATAGGCGACGACCAGCAATGCTTGCACAGAGATCCTGTTATGGCCCAGAGTTCCGTGCAGCTGTCTTCACGGCAAGAATTTGATTACGACTTGGCCGACGGCTTCTTTAGCGATGGAGAACTCGCATCAAGCCCCCGTCACCGAAAACGGAGAGCTGTTGACTCGCCATTAACAGGACTCGCTTCACGTTTTGAGACAAGCTTCCCTTCGTTTTCGCGAAAATGGCGATTGAGAAAGGGGGCGAGTTCTGCGTCAATTACTACCGACGCTTACGGCGAGCCTGCTTCGAGGGGAGGCACTTCCAGTCGATCATCGTCGATCTCGAACTCAGCGCAACAAGCACCAGAAAAAACTTTTGATCCTCAACTTCCACCAACGCCAACAAGAAGCGTTTTCGACACACCGGAGGAAGCATCGTCGTCTACCACAATAAATATTGACAAAGCCAACCAGAGCATTGAAGAGCGTGAAGAGGGTTTTGCAACCACGC